>CAYZGG010000054.1:10157-24878 GCA_964477955.1 uncultured Opitutaceae bacterium | reverse complement strand
TCGCGGGCATAGTATATCGGTATTATGCGTGCTTCCCAAGCATGAGAGGAGGGTTCGACTCCCTCTGCCCGCACCATGCTTCGCCTTCGGGCTACGCATGGCGCAGCCAGTGAAATGAATTGCGAAGCATGGTGCCTCGCGTAGTCATGGACGAAGCGGGGCCGGGCTGAACCATGTACTATGTTTTGTGGCAACGCTCACTCGACATTGTCCTGGCACTCGCCAATTTCGCGGGTCATGGGCAAGACGAAGCAACGGCTGTCGAAGAAAGCTTACCAGATCCGCGCCGGACGGCTCCGTGAACAATTGGTGCAGTTGCAGGTGGAATTGAAAAAAGCGCCCTTCAAGGTGCTGCTCATTCTGGCCGGACCGGAAGGCGCCGGGCGGGGCGACCTGCTCAACACGCTTGCGGAGTGGCTCGATCCGCGGGGCGTGGAAACTTTTTCCTACCACGCACCGACCGACGAGGAGCGGAACCATCCGCCGCAATGGCGTTTCTGGCGCAGCCTGCCGGGGATCGGCCGGATCGGGCTCTACGCCGGCTCGTGGTATACGGAAACACTCCGCGAGGAGGCGCGCAGCAAACGCGCCCTCGGCCACCTCGTCGGGGAGGCCGGGCGCATCCGCGACTTCGAGCAGCTCCTCGCCGACAGCGGAACATTGATCATCAAGGTCTGGCTGCAGATTTCCAAGGAGGCGCAGGGCCGGCGCCTGCGGACGTTGCGGGCCGAACCGGTGACGGCCTGGCGGGTCACGGACGAGGACTGGCATCACCACCGCATCTACGACCGTCTGGCCAACACCGCCCGGCTCATCCGCGCGAGGACCAACCGGCCCGGAGCGCGCTGGACGACCATCGATGCGGAGGACGAGCGCACCCGCAATCTGCAGGTCGGGAATTTGTTGCTCTCCCAATTCAGGCGGCGGAAGGCGAAAATGGCGCGACTCGCCCGAGTGGCGGCACCGGACATCGTGCAGCCATTGCGGCCCGCCGGCCTCCGTCGCTTGCAGGCGTTGCGACTGGATCAGGATCTGTCGGAAAAGGACTACAACGAGCTGCGCGAAAAATGGCTGGGACGCCTGAGCACGGCGGTGCGTGCCGCGCTGGCGGCCGACCGGTCGATCATTTTCGCGTTCGAAGGTTGGGATGCGGCCGGGAAGGGCGGGGCCATCCGCCGGCTCACCAGTGCGATCGATCCGCGGGATTACCGGGTGATCCCGGTGGCCAAGCCCACGCCGGAGGAGAAGCACGCGCACTACCTCTGGCGCTTCTGGCGCGACATTCCGCGCCGCGGGCGCATGGCCGTTTTCGACCGCTCCTGGTATGGACGGGTGCTGGTGGAGCGCCTGGAAGGATTCTGCCGGGAGGACGAATGGAGGCGCGCGTTCAATGAGATCAATGACTTCGAACGCGAGCTGACCGACCATGGCGCGATCGTCCTGAAGTACTGGCTGCAGGTGTCGCATGCCGAGCAATTGCGGCGGTTCCGGGAACGCGAGTCGACGCCGCACAAGCAGCACAAGATGAACGCCGAGGACTGGCGGAATCGCCGGAAGCGCGGTGCCTACGAGATCGCGGTCGGTGACATGCTTGCGCTCACCGACAAAAGAAATGCGCCGTGGCATCTGGTCCCATCGGACAACAAACGCTTTGCCCGTCTCGAGGTCCTGCGCTCCGCGAGCCGGCAGATCGAGGCCGCCCTGTCCGGATGACGGCTTGATGGCTCGGACGGGATGGAGAAATCTCGAGCGAGGGCTTCTGCTCCGGCCAGCCGGCCAGTTTTTTTGCCGCGAGGGTTGCGTTTTTTTGTGGCCATTTGTCAGGCCGGACTCGGGCAGTTGCCGGGAGACAAACTCGGGCAGGTGGCGGGCTGGCCCCGCCACTTTTTGTTGCGCGGCAAGCCCGCACCTACGTTCGATTCATCAACCCGCCCGGAGGTCGGGCTCCACCTTCCACGAGAGCACATTCGCAGGGAAATCACCCGCAACTGCATCGTTCCGGCTAGTGAAAGCAGAGGGGTGGTCAGCTGCTTTTGGCCTCTATTGCAGAGGTTCGATGCCGCGGGCTTCGCGAATCAAGGCCGCATAGGTCTCTGCCGCCTGATCTCCGTAAGGATCGACGGCCTCGCGCTCGGTTCCGCGGGTGAAGTCGATGGAATACAGTCCAAAGCGCGGAGTGTAGGTGCCCCATTCGTAGTTGTCGACGAGCGACCAATGCAGATAACCCACCAGCGGCACACCTTCACCGACGATCCTCGCCACTTCATGCAGGTGTAGCTGCAGAAATTGACTGCGTGTCATGCGGTCGCGCCGCGGCTTGCGGCCGTCGTTCCGGCGGCGCAACGCCATGCCGTTCTCCGCGATGAGCACCGGGCGGCCGAAGTCTTCCGCGTAGTGTTTGCAGAAGAAATGGAGCCCCCGCGGCAGGACCCGCCAGTCCCACCATTTGCTCGTGACCGTGGCGAGCATCCAGGAGCGCAACGACCGGTTCTTGAATTCGTGATCCCACCACACCGGCAGGCGGAAGGCATGCGCCGCGAAAGGGTCGTAGTAGTCGAGTCCGATGTAGTCGAGGAGCCGTGCGCGCGGTGAGGCGTAAAGTTCGTCGAGGAACGGCGCGAAGTCGCTGGCGGCAAATTTTTTGTAGCCGAACCAATTGACCAGCCGCTTGGCTGCTGCGCCAAAGTAGTAGGCGAGGTCTTTGTGCAACGGCAGACGCGCGGTGCGGAAGGCGTCGTCGAAGGCGCGGGCTCGCTCGCAGATGTGCGCGCCGATATTCTCCCGGCTCACACCGCGCTCCCGTGCACAGACCAGATCGAGCAGCAGTTTGTCCGACCAATAAACGTCACTGCAGTAATTGTTGAAACCGACCTGCGGCGCCGGCCATCCGCGCTCAACGTAAAGATCGTGCAGGGCGTTGTAGGCGAGGATATGCGCGCGCAGCAGCTGGTTGTAGGCACGCATCATCGTGCCCAAGCCGATGGGTGCGCGCGCGGGGAACTGCCGGCCAAGATACGAATTGAGCACGAGCATGTTCGGCTCGTTGATGGTGATGAACCACCGGATCGGCCGGGGGAGCCGTGCGTTGACGTGCGCTACCGTCGTCCGGACATAGAGCGCGAACCGCCCGGGCGTTGCCTCATCGAGCCAGGGATCGGTGCCCAGCCACGCCGGGTGCACGAAATGGTGAAGGGTCACGATCGCCTCCAGACCATGTTCGAGGCACGACGCGACGATCGAGGTATAGTGATCCAACGCGGCCGGATCGAACGGCGGCGCATCGCCGGCCCGGTCCTCCCGCGTTGGTTGCACCCGGCTCCATTCGAGGCTGAGCCGGAAGGCGTTGAGCCCGAGTGCGCGACAGCGTTCAAAATCCTCCTCGTAACGGTGCCAGAAATCCGCGGAGCGTCCGAGCGGCGCGACATCGCCGCGGTGCTCGGCGCGCGACCAGTTCGTTTGCGGTTCGCCCCCGCCGTTGTAGCCGCCTTCCACCTGATACGCCGAGGTGGCCACCCCCCAGAGAAATTCGTTCATTGGTCCACGGTTCGCACGGCAGCCTGTGCGATGGCTTCGCGTTGCTCCGCGGCCAGCACGAGCGCAGGGAGACGATCGTCCAGCAGTGTGGTCACGACGGTCCGGGCCGCGTGGGGCCGCCCGAACTTCAAGGCCGCGGCCCGCATCGCCGCGAGCCGGCCGGGTTGATCAAGCAGGCGGTCGAGCTTGAACGGGATCGTGGTGAGTTCATTGCAGCGGATGGCGACGCCCTCCTCCAGCAGGTGATCGCTGTTTCGCTCCTCCTGGCCGGGGATGGGCGAAAAGACCGCCATCGGCAGCCCGCACGCGAGCGCCTCGGAGGTGGTGAGTCCGCCAGGTTTGCCGATGAACAGGTCGCTGATCTGCATCAGCTCGTGCATGCGGTCGGTGTAGCCGAGAATGCTGAAGCGCGCGGGGTCCGCGGCGGCCGCGCGTTCGACCCGGGCTTTGACCTCGGGGTTTTTTCCGCAAACGACGAGGCACTGGATTTTGTGCCGCAGCTGATTCAGCCGTTCGACGATGAGTTCCGTCGGCCCGACGCCCAGCGCGCCGGCGGAAAGCAGCAACGTGGTGCGATGCGGGTCGAGTCCGTAGGCCGCCCGGGTGGCTTGGCGGTCAACGGGGTCGGCGAAGACCGGGTCGATCGGGATGCCCGAAACCGTGATGCGCTCCGGCGGCAGACCCAGCGCTTCGAGATGGGCCTTGGTTTCATCGATGGCGACAAAGTAGCGGTGAAACCGGCGCGACAGCCACATGGCATGGCAGTCCATGTCGGTCACGACGATCGCGAGGCGCGTCTGGAACGCCTCCTTCTCCATGAGATGGGAGATGATACCGGCCGGCATGAAATGGGTGCAGACCGTGATGTGCGGGTCGAATTCGCGGATGAACCTGACCAGTTTGCGGGTGTTCAGCCGGTCGAGTTGTGTGCGCACGGCTTCGCCTTTCCACGGTTCATCGCTGGCGCGATAGGCCCAGCCGAGCACATTCGGCGCGGAGTGAACCAGCTTCATGTAGAGCGTCGAGTAGAAGTCGCGGAAGAGCTTGTTCGTGAAATTGAGCGCGTCTTCGTGGACGACCTGGCTGACGCGCGGTTCCCGGGCGAATTCCTTTTCCAACGCCTGCGCGGCGCGGACGTGACCGGTGCCTGCGCTGGTCGAAATGATGAGGACGCGCTGCTTTTCCATGGGGTCGACTGTGTCGCTGAATCGCGCGAAAAGCCAGTCCGGGCTGCCGCTCCTCAGCTCATCACGCAACGGGGCAGGCCAAGCCGGCCATGCAGACGGCGCGAGGAAAATATCGCGAGGAGTGCGGCGACTTTCGGGTGATGGCCGTTGCTTGCTTTTACGCTACCGAAGACTGCGTTCAGTCATCCGTTGGCCGGGCTGGTTGCGCTGAAGGACCCGGTTCGTCGGTTTCACGAATGGCGGCACGCGCTTTGCGCAAAACATCACCGTAGTTCGGACTGAACGGTTGCACCAACTCCTTTTCAAGAGCGCAGCAAAGGTCCCACAGCGCCCGTGCTTCCGCCTGGTCCTCAATGGCCAGATCGTTCTTGTCGGAAAATCGGGAAAGCAACTCGAAGAGGACTAGTGCTTGATCCTGCGACAGACGCACCGTCACTTGATCTGCTGAAGACATTGGCAAGTTATTCGACGGCCTCGACGACATGGTCACTATCTGGACAATGCAAGACAACTAGTCCAAGGACAACAAAGAAGGCTGAAGCTGGCCCCGCCACGATTGCCGAACTCGGCGTACTGGGCGAGAGCCAGGCGGCCGTGGCTGCGATTCGGCGCCACTCGATCGCCGCGCCCGCGACGAACATGAACGCTGCGACGGCATAGGCCAAGGCAGTGCGGTCGGGAAAGTTCTTGGGCACCGGCTGCGCCGGGTCGAAGTTACCCCACGCCAGGCAGACCAGGCCCAACGCCATCACGCCCAGGCCGTAGACGCGCCAGCCAAAGCCTGGCGTCGCGTTGCCAGCGGTCATGCCTTTTCTAGTTTCCATTTCGGGTTCGAACGTTGGATTCAGCCGCGTGGGCCGGAGGCGCAAGTCGGATGCGGAGACTGGTTCGGCTGTTTCTTCACGACTCGAATTGATTTAAGAGAACGATTTGAACGCGGCTCTTCCTGCACTCGTCTAGCACTGGGAAAATATCGCCCCACTTAGTATCTTTGACTGGAAAGATAATGACGTAATCTATCTCCCCACTTTGGACTCTAGCGTTTAAATAGGCCGTAATCTTCTCTCGCGGTAGCAGGACATCACCGACAAACGCCTGCCCCTGCACGAGGAGCAACCGGGCGGACTTCTTCGTCCTCCAGTATCCCTTTTCGTCGGGCGGCGCCTCCCAGGACAGTTGAACCGGTGCCAGACCATTCTGATGTTCTGTCGATGAAGCGGTGGCAAAATAGCCGCCATATTCTGGCAACGGCAACGCAGTCCATCGTTTAAGCAAAAGCGGCAGGAACAAGTAGACCACCAGTAAGACTGCCGCTCCAGACGTTAGTATGATTTTGACGCGCCTATTCATCATTTTGCCAACGTTAAGGCTCTCCCGCGCCTGTAGCCGGCGCGACCGGGGCGTCAGCAGCGGGCGTGAGGGCTGTGGTCGTAGCCACTAGCAACTGTTTCGACTCTTTCTTTCCGATTTCCAGCAGCCTTTTCAGCTCAACATGCAGCTGGCGAACTGCAGCTCCGAGCTGCGTGTGTAACGCATTCAACTCACTAGTGCGTCTTGCAAGGAATTCGGTGTTTTCATGCTCCTCTGGACTCAAAACGAAAGCCTCATGGGCCAAATTATTTCTCACCTTCACGAGTTCTCGCAAGCTGCGTACGAGTTCAAGGTTGCCGCCAAATATTTCATAGGTGTTCACAAGCTTGCCAAGCGTGAGTTTATCGAGTCGCTCTTTGTTTGGCAGATAGTCGATCACGCCGGCAAGCCGTGACTTGATGATAGCCTGGGAAGTGGCGATCACGAACTTCAGAGACGCTTCGATCCACTGGAACTGGAATGTGCATCACTGCACAGCATCGAAGTAATTGTCGAGGGCAGTCATTTCTTTGTCGAACGTTACGATAAGCCACCAGTCGGTTGGTTCTGTGTTTTGTCAGGCTTTTTTTGATGCGAGCCACTCATTAAAATATTCCTTTTGGCGCGTTACAGTAGCCGGAATGACGTCCGCTCCTTCTTCAAAGATCGTGACGAGATTCTTCGCAGGCTCACCGATGGTCAGTCGATATGCCTTCATGCCCGCACTCATATCGCGGCCCATGCCAGAGGGAAAAACATTCAGACTCGCGCCGTAGCAAAACGGGATGAGTTTTTCCTCTTCGAGACGCTTCCGCACTTGGCAGAGTGCTTCGAAATAATCTGACGCGCTTTCTTCAATCACTCGATTGCGATAGCGGAAAACGATGTGACACTCACCGTCTCGCGCAGCGCAGGTCACAGTGGCGCTCTCGTCGTCTTTGCCGCCGATAAGGTGAATGGTGTGATCGGACATCTTCTTTTGCCTAATGAATAGACCGTCCCAAGGATGACTTATCAAAGTCGATAATTACTTGTTAGAGAATTCGTTGTCGAAAGTCAACTTTTCTGTCGGGGCGGTCCAGAGTGCCTCGGCAATTGCTCACTGCTCCGTAATCAACCATCTCGATGGTAAAGAGTTTGGGGCTTTCTACAGTCCGGGCCCGCAATTTCCTGAAGAAACCTTTCCCTCCGTTTGCGTCAGGGGCGAACATGAAGTCGGCACGGACTCACGGTTCGCAGCTATTCCACCGCGTCCAAAAATGTGACCGGCGGGTGAATTCGGCCTTCACCGCCAGAAAATTTTCCGCGGCAGCTTGACCGGGTGAGTGCTCGGGCGTTTGTATCTGTGCGGCTCATCGGTCGCATCGCCGCCGAACATGCGCACCGATTTTTTTTCTTCACGCGACCAAGGCAGAACTTACCTGTTTGAAGCAACCCCAGACCCATCCTTGCCATGCCGTTCTTTCCGCCGGTTCCCAACGTTCTCCAGAAGATCGACCACTTTGTCGTGCTGATGTTTGAAAACCGATCGTTCGATCATCTTTTGGGCTACGAGCTGTTCAACAACGCCGACGTCGATGGCTTGCTCGGACTGCCCTCCAATTTGCAGGATCCCGGCAACCCGAACGCCGTCGCCGTACCGGTGAGACGCGCCACCGCCTACGGAATGCCGTTTGACCCGGCACATGAGTTTGCCGATGTCGCCAAGCAGCTCTACGCGCCGGGCAGCGCGGGGGCTCCGATCACCATGGGAGGATTCGTTTTGTCGGCCATGGAAACCGCCGGCAATTTTGCCGACGCCGCCCGGGTCATGGAAGGATTTCAAAGTGATCAGATTCCCGTGCTGGCGACCCTCGCGCGGCAGTTTGCCATCTGCAATTATTGGCACTCGTCGCTGCCGGGCCCGACCTGGCCCAACCGGTTTTTCATTCACGCGGCTACTTCCGGCGGATTGACCGACAGCCCGTCGACCGCCCAGATTCTGGCCGGATTCAATTTCCCCAAAGGCACGATCTACGAGCGCCTCGAAGCCGCGGGCAAGCAATGGCGAATCTACCACGACGGCCTGCCGCAGGCGGCGGGGGTCGACTGGTTGCGCCCGCATTACATTTTGCCCGTGAAGCAGGAGTTTCGCGGGATGGACGAGTTTGCCGGCAACGTCTCTCGCGGAGATCTGCCTGAATATACCTTCATCGAGCCGCGCTACGACACGGGCAACAGTTACCTCGACGGGAATTCGATGCACCCAATGAACGATATTCGAAACGGAGAGCTTTTGCTCAAGTCGGTCTACGAAAGCATCCGCAACTCGCCGGTTTGGAATTCCACGATGTTGATCGTCACCTTCGACGAGCATGGAGGGTTTTACGACCATGTGCCGCCACCCGCGGCCGTCGCAACCGGAGACGACAAGCGTTACGTGAATCCGAAGGCCGGATTCGACTTCACTCGACTAGGCGTCCGGGTGCCGGCGCTGATCGTGTCCGCTTACACGCAGGCTGCGAGTGTCATCGGTCAGCCTGGCGCTGCGGCGTTGGATCACACGTCGGTTCTAAAAACGGTGGAAGATCGTTTCGCTCTTGCTCCCCTGACCCAGCGTGATGCTGCGGCGAGCTCCCTGGCGGTCGCGCTCAATCTGGCGGCGCCGCGGTCGGACGCGCCCGCCGCGCTGCCCGCGCCGCTGACGGATGCCGAGGCCTCCGCGCTGAATGTCTCGCCGGCGCCACCGCAAATTCCACCCGAGGCTCCGCTTTCCGACAACCAGCAGAGCCTGGTCGATCTTGCGCTCAAGTGCAATCTCGACGCGTCCGATTCTTCCTCGCACAACGCCCTGCTCGCCGACCATGCGGCCGTCAAATCGCAGGGTGATGCGTCAGCCTACCTCGCGCGGCACGACGACATGATCGCAGCACGGCGGCGTTGATTTCCAGGTGGGTCTCAGCCGGACTCATGCAGTTCAATCAAGGAAAATGCCCCCCTTAACCGAATGACCCTCAATCGCGGATTCAGCAGAAACCGGCCTGCTTTGCAGTTCACGTTTTGGTTTCATTTTGTAGCGTTCACGGCGAACCGTCGAAAGTAGGTTGCGCGCTTGCCGCGCCACAAGAAGTGGCGGGACCAGCCCGCCACCTACAGGGTTTACCTTCCGGCAACTGCATGAGTCCGGCTCAGACCCCGAAGTTTGCTTCGGCTTGGTCTGAAAATGTGGGAGCGAGCTTGCTCGCGATGTCGAACGTGTCGCGAGCAAGCTCGCTCCCACAAGATGAATTGTCTTGGCCGGGAATGCCCCGGAACTTGGTCGGGGTATCTTTACTTCCCGGGACAACGCTCTTTTTCGGACTGTCGACCGCGAGTTTCCAGTGTCAGGACTTTGGCTTGGCGCCGCCGCGGGCATTCAGGCGGCCGAACAGGCCGTCCTCTTCGTTGTTCGGCCCCGCGGTGAAATAGAGCGCATCGGCGTCACCCAGGCCGACGCCGTTGCCGAAGGTAAGGCCCCAGAGGCCGTCAATGCTGATGATCCTGGTGTCGGGGGCGCGGAGATAGCCGGCAAAATCCCCGGAGGCGGGATCGAAGGCTGCGATCGTGCCGTCGCCGAAATTGGCCACGAGCACGTCGTTCGCAAAGGTTCCGAAAGTGGCGGGAGCCAGGGCGACGCCCCAGGGAGCATTGAGCACTCCACGGGTGTGGAAATCCTTCACGAGCGTGCCGTCTTCGTTGTATTCGACGACATGGCCCAGGCCGGCGCCGACGATCTGCTCCTGACCTTCGTCGCTCGCGGGATCGAACTCCGCGTAGGTCACGAAGAGATGGCCGCCCAGGTCCACGATGTTGAACGGATGCAGATGGCCGACGCTGGCCGGGGTTTGAAAATGCCAGGCCCCGGTCACGTCCTTCCATTTGTTGTCGAAGACCCGGATGACATTGTTGCGGATGTCGGCCGCGAAGAGATGATTGCCCCCTGCCTTGGCGTACGCGTCGGAGGTGAAGGCATTGTTGGTCAGCGCGACTCCGGTAAAGACGCAGTTGGCCGGGCTGGGGAGCGAGGGGGCCGTTTTTGAATAATCGATGATCACGGGTGCGGTGCTCATCGCGACTGCGGTATTGGCGCTCCAAGCGTTGATGCAGCCGTCTTCCGTCGCGAACACGAATTTTGCGGGACCGGAAAATCCACCCTGAATCGGTTCCGTCGGCGATTTCTTGCGATTCTCGGCCGGCCCCGCGACATGGAATTCCTCCGGCTGCCCGGTGACATCGCTGGCGGAATTGTACACCTGGCCGGTGACAAAAGCGTAGCCGTGGTCGGTGAATCTGGGTTGGTCCAATCGAACCAGCTTCAGGCCGTCCTGACGGAGTGGGTTGCCGGGCACGTCTCCAATAAATTCGGAGGACGAGCCCGTCCTCGCGTTGGAAACCCAGATATGACCACCCGCTCCGGGCGGACGCAAAGCGATCCCCCAGGCATTGACCAGGTTTTCATCGACGAGCAGGGGATGATAGTCGGCCTTGTTGGCGACGAGATTGGTCTGCTCGTAGCCGCCGTCGTTGGTGCGCGCGGTCAGAAGCACCGGAATGATCACGGTACCGGCGAGGAAGAGTAGGTGTCTGGACATGCAGGTTGGAGTCGAAAAAGCGGGGCCACCCCCTCGGAGGGCCCCGCCAAGACATTTTTCAAGCCGGGCGATTACGGGGTCCCGTTAGTGGTGACGCTCAGGATCTCGGTAACGCTGCCCGACGCGGGGTTCGCGAGTTGCAGCGTGACGGTGGCGGAAGCGCCGGGGGCCAGACCCGTACCGGAGACCAGGACGTAGGGGTTGCCGTCGGCAGCTGTTCCCGCCTTGTTGGTCAGCGTCGTGTTCAGGCTGCCCGCCTCGAGGTAGATCGGGTTGGTGATCGCCGCGGCCAGCATGTTCGTGACCGTCACGGTCTGGGTGAGCGAGTTGGTGCGGCGATTGAGCACATAACCGCTCGGAGTGATGCTCACGACCGGAATCGTCGTGGGAATGACGCCGGGCTGGAACAAATCCGCCAGGTCAAGGGCTTGGCCCGTGCCGTACCCGGACGGCGGGGTCAGCGACTGACCGGGCAAGGGAGCCAGCGCATTCAGCGCGGTGGTCGTGCCCACGAGGTTGGCCGGCGTGGTATTGGACGGGTTCGCCGCGTCGTTGAGGAATCCGGTCTGCGTATTCGCGGTGGTCTGGAAGATCTCCTGCATCGTCCGCAGATCCGAGGAGTGCGTGTAGTTCAGGGTGCTGGCATAGGCGTTGCCCTTGGCCAGGGGCGAGATGACGATCTCCATCAAGGTGTGCTTGAAGTCGTTGGCGTTGCTGCCTTCGGTCTCATCCGTCCAGATGACGATCACGCCGTTGTTCTGGTACTGCGGGGAGGCCATGATTTGCGGCACGACCTGAGCGAGGAAGTTGTCTCCTTGGGCAATTTGGGCAAGATCGCCGGTGTAGTGCACGCTGTGGTAGGTGAAACCGGCGGAGAGTGCGGTGTGCATGTCATTGAACTGATCCGGCGTGATGACATTGTACTGGGCGCAGGTGCCGGCGGTCAGGTCGCCGGCGAGGTTCGGCAGCGGCGAATAGAAGGGCGCCTCGGGATTCGTGGTCGACGTGTTGGCCACGGTCAGACTCGTGGTGCCGTTGGTGGCGGCGAAGAAGAGGGAGCCGGTGTGTTTGCACGCGAAATTCCACTGGGTGCTGCCGTTGTAGGGATTGAGGTAGGATGCGTTGTTGCCGCTGAAACTGGCCAGCGGCACCGTCCAGATGGATTCCGGGGCAGCGGTGGCGGTCAAAAGCCCGCCCAAGTTCGCATTGGTGCCGGTGGAGTTGAGCTGGTTGGTGCCTTCGGAGTAGGCTCGCCAGGTGAGGCCGGCGCTCTGGAGCAATCCGGAGAGATTCTGGCCCGAATAGTCAGGGTTATTCGTCTGGAACGTATGGATCGAATTGACGCTCAGGCCCGAGCCGTACGGCTCGTTGTCATTCAGCACGCCAAAATTCGAGCCGGCCTCCATCCAGAGATAGTTCGGTTCGGAGGGATGAATGCTCGCGCCGGATCCATCGAACACGGAGAGAACATTGTGGTAGGACGTGCAATAGGAGGTCTGCGCGGCGTTGGGATTGCCCGGGGTGATGAGGCTGTTGATGTAGGGGGCTGCGGCGCTGCCGTAGAGCTGGGCGCCTCCGGAGGTTTCGTTTTCGGTGAAGTTGCGGTTTTCCATCAGGATGTACCAGACGGTTCCGACGTGCGGCTGGGCGTGGGCGGCGGTCAGGATCAGGCTGGAGGCGCAGACGCAGGCCGCGGCAAATTTCTGCAGGAAGCCTTGGGTAGGCTGGCGGAGGGAGGAAAGGTGCATAACGAAGCTTTTTGAGGATTGATCGGTCGATGGTTTTGAATCTT
The DNA here is from genome assembly GCA_964477955.1 of uncultured Opitutaceae bacterium. Lineage (GTDB taxonomy): Bacteria > Verrucomicrobiota > Verrucomicrobiia > Opitutales > Opitutaceae > Didemnitutus. Next base: position 12,405 of record CAYZGG010000054.1, on the reverse strand, counting down.
TGGGGGCAGTCGTGATTCACGCCGTCTGCGTCCGGCCGAAACGCCGGGTGACAAAGGCGAACATCATCACAACGCCGCCGAAGATCGCCGCCGTCGTGGAGGGCTCGGGGATGGCCGTGATCGAGGCCGTGACCCCTGGCACCGCCGTATTGCCGTCGGCGGACGAGGTGCTCGTGTAGGCGCCGACGTTGGCAATGGTATTGGAAGCGCTGAGGTCGAGGGTCACCAAGCTTGCCGTGTCCGGCGCGGTGGTGAAGAGCTGCGCGGGGAAACCCAGCGATTGATCAAGAATCGCGGCGCTAAATTGGGTCGGAACGCCGACATTCGGACCGGGCTCGTTGACCGTGGCGGTGAACTTGATGTCGGTGGTGCCGGACGAGAATTGTTGGAAGAGTTCCGAGAACGGGTGCGTGGAATTCGCCGTGAGCGCCACCGAGCTGGCGAGGCTGCCGGTGGCCGAACCACTCGTTACGGCCGAACCCAACGCCGACCCGCCGGTGAACGTGAAGGCGGAAAGCGTCACGGTATTCGAGGCGAGGGCGCTGTTCCCGTAGTTCAACTGGAAGTCGAGATCGAACGGCGCGTTGGCGCTGTCGGCGCTCAAGGTGGCCGTGTTGAGGTCGACATTGAAGGTCAATACCTGCGCCCGGAGTGCGGGCGCGCCGAGCAGCGCGATCGCCGAGGCGAAAAGCGCGAGGGTGTTTTTGAGCATGGTGGTCATCGGGGGAGGAGTTCTGCGAAACGTTGCGATTCAAGGCCAATGTCGGCTGACGCGTAAGCAGAGGGGAGCGGACTGATCAGCCGACCCCATTAGTCCCGACTCGAGGAAAAGATTTTTCAAGAGCGGTGGGTCACTATTGCGTGAACACGATTTTCGCTCGAAAAAACTGCACGCTTCAGAGCGAGATTCCGGTTCACCGGCCGATGTTTGTGACTTGGCTGTTGCGACGGCGTTACCGATTTGGCACATTGTGTTGGCTGCGATGATCGGATATCCAGTTACGATGCTCGCGCCCACGAGATGGAACTCGTCGGGTTCCCCATGATCTCCGAGACCGCCTCAGCCGTCTCTTGCCGGTCTCGGCGGCACATTGAAAAGACCGGCAGGTACCACACGCAGTGGTTCCAGGGGACGCCCAGGATTCGTTTCATTTTGGCGTGCCGAAAGACCAGCTCAAACGATCGTGAGCATCGGATCGAGCGGAACAACGCGCGCCCGATTCAGGTTCGGGAGAACAGACAGGAAAAGAACCGGCCCGGAAGTTCCTGTCCGATCCTCGTGCGAAGGCGTGCCGTTTCGTGCCAATTCTTGCAACCAGCCGACGAAGCGGCCCGGGTCGTTTTCGGAGGAAAACTGCGCAAAAATTCATTTTCTCGGTGATTTCCGAATGGGCTCGATGGCAATTTTGACTCCCTCGCGTATGCCATACAGTGGCCCCACAGTGGGGTTTTCAGGACTCTTCTTGTCCGCTCTGCACATTTCCGCCTTTACTGGCAAGTGGATCGGCGCTCGGGGCTTGGCCCAGACTCTTGCGCCGAATCCGTGCAGCAATCACGCTGTTTTTATCGGTGGCTGCTTCGGAAGCGAGGGCGTTTTCCCAAAGGGATCCCGAGCGCAGCCGTGTCCGCAACCGGCTCCGTTTGAACATCCTGTTTGCTGCGTGGTGCGATTTGCCGCGGAGGCTTTAACGGGTCATTGGCGATTCAGCGTCAGATGGACCGCCGGTCGAGAACAAAGGCTTTGATCGGTCACGCGATCAAAGTCTCAAGCAACGAAAATGACAAGGCTAACGCCAGTTCGGTCTGTTGACAGGCCTGACGAATTCCTGCGCTGAAGGCGGTCGTCACCTTTCGACCGACCACTCCTGGGGCACGGTGCCCAAGACTGCGCCGGTTTTCAGGCTGGTGCCGTCCATGAGCCAGATCGCGCGCTCGCCGGTCGCTGTGTCGGTCCAGAGAATGTCGGTTTTCCCGTCACCGTCGAAATCGACGAGGCCCGTCACCGACCACTCCAGGGCTGCGAAGCCCAAGCTGGCGCTGGATTTAAGGCTGGTACCGTTCATGAGCCAGATCATGCGCTCTCCGGTCGCCGTGTTGGTCCAGAAAACATCGGCTTTCCCGTCACCGTCGAAATCGACCAGGCCCGTCACCGACCACTCCAGGGCTGCGAAGCCCAAGCTGGCGCTGGATTTCAGGCTGGTACCGTTCATGAGCCAGATCATGCGCTCTCCGGTCGCCGTGTTGGTCC
>CAYZGG010000054.1:0-10057 GCA_964477955.1 uncultured Opitutaceae bacterium | reverse complement strand
AGGCTGGTACCGTTCATGAGCCAGATCATGCGCTCTCCGGTCGCCGTGTTGGTCCAGAAAACATCGGCTTTCCCGTCACCGTCGAAATCGACCAGGCCCGTCACCGACCACTCCAGAGGTGCGAAGCCCAAGCTGGCACTGGATTTCAGGCTGGTACCGTTCATCAGCCAGATCGCACGTTCTCCGGTCGCCGTGTTGGTCCAAAGAATATCGGTTTTCCCATCGCCGTCGAAATCGACCAGGCCCGTCACCGACCACTCCAGAGGTGGGAAGCCCAAGCTGGCGCTGGATTTCACACTGGTACCGTTCATGAGCCAGATCGCACGTTCTCCGGTCGCCGTATTGGTCCAGAGAATATCGGCTTTCCCATCGCCGTCGAAATCGACCAGGCCCGTCACCGACCACTCCAAGGGTGCGACGCCCAAGTCGACGCCGGTCATCAGGCTGCTGCCGTTCATGAGCCAGATCGCGCGCTCTCCGGTCACCGTGTTGGTCCAGAGAATATCCGATATTCCATTGCCATCGAAATCTGCGCCGGCGGGCACGGCTGACTTGGGGATCGGAGTCGAAATCACAAACGCCATTTGGGTCTGGTCTACGAGGTCGTCGGCTTCACCCGTGAGGTAAAGGGTCGACCCGATGACTTCCGCCCCCCGAACGATGGAGCAAGTGTAGTTGGGGCCGGTTGCGGCGGTGATGACCGATTGAAGCTCGAAGAACCGGTGGATCCCGAGGTCCCACAATCCCGCTTGATAAGCGCTGCCATGGAAAACGAGCCCGGCCGCATAATTTCCGGCCAAGGCGTAAATCGCGGAGCCGGAGCTTCCGCTCGGATCGAGATTGGTGAAGCTGCCGGCCGTGCCCGACCAGATGGCCGCGGCGGGCGTGGTGCCATAATAGACCGCTCCGACCTGGGTGGTGCCATTCATCGCGTAAATCTGCGAGAGCGAGGCGCCGGCCGGGTGGAGATCGACGAAGCTGCCGGCGGTGCCCGACCAGAGCGCGGCATGCGCGTTCCCGCCAATCACCGCATAGCCTCCCTGGCGGTTGGCCGTCATCGCCGCAATTTCCGACTGAGTTGCGCCCGAGGGCTGCAGATCGACGAAATTGGTCGCGGACCCGCTCCAGAGTATGGCATGCAGGTAGCCGCCGAACTCCGCCGAGCCTCCCTGCTGGGTCGCGCTCATCGCCTCTACAAAAGAAGACAGGGCGCCGGCCGGATGCAGATCAACAAAGGTGGCCGCGGTGCCGGTCCAGAACACGGCGTGGTTTGCAAAATTCGAATTGTTGAAATTGGCCGTTCCTCCTTGTTGGGTACCATTGGTGGCATAGGCAAAGGACGAATTGGCTCCCGGTGGATTGAGGCTGACCGCACTCGCCTTGGTTCCGGTCCAGAGCGTCGCGCCGCTCGTGTCAATGCCGACCTGCTGGCCGCCAGCTTGCCCGTAGACGATACTTTCCATCCCGCCAGAATCCAGCACAGTGACTTGATATTGTGCCCGACCGGTCGCCGTGAAAAGACCGGCGACAAAAACCATGCAAGATATGCGGGCCAAAATCCCGCGATGGAATATCGAGGTAACTCTTTGATTGGCTGTAATTTCTGATGGCATATGTTTCATAACAGGCTTTGGTTTGGGACGGTGCAGATATTCCCGACGCAACATCCATACCAAGCCGGGAACGATTAATGAAAAAAGACTGCGATAGACTAGTCGCATCCTCGCCGGTCGCAAGGCGAAATAGGCAATGTCGTAGTAGGGGTAACCCCCGGGGTAATTCCCTCACGTTCGCGAGCGACAGGCTATGTTCTTGGATTCAACCGGGCGGCAAAGGCTAGGAAGCGAAGTTAACGCCCAATCCCTTGTCGGCAGCGCTAAGGAACCTCTTGAAACGGTCGATACTTGAGTGGTCCCCCCGCATGACCGATAGATTCCCGCCGCATCCGTTGGCTTTTCCCTTAAGTTGGCGCCCTTGGGCCCGTCGCTTCCTTCTTGGCGGGATTCTGGCCTGCGCACTGCCCGGCCGGAGTGCGACCATGCCGGCCGCCAGCCACGATCTGGTCGAGGCGGGAGCGCCCGCGTTCGTCGTGCTCGGACCGGAAGCCATGGGCCTCAGCACTTCGCCCACCGACCTGCATCTGCTGCCGGACGGCCGGATTCTCGTGGTGTCGCAGCGCGAATTGGCGTTCGGTGACGGCGTGCGCTGGGAGGCGTTCCGGGGCTTGGAGGGTGACCAGGGATTCATCACCTCCCAAGTGGCCGTTGGAGCCGACGGCCATATTTATGCGGGCATCAAGGGACAGTTTGCCGAGATCCGCCTGGGCGAGGATTCGCGCTGGCGCTATTTGCCGAGCGTCGGCCTGCCTCCGGCGCCGGGGGTCGAGACCATGGTCCTGCACAATGTGACGATGCTCCCCGACAAATGGTATTGGTATGGCGGGAGCGGCGCGATTGTCGCCTGGCAGCCGGGCCAGGTCCCCCGGCTGGTCGGAAACGTCAGCGCGATCGAGCGGGTCTTCTGCCTCGGCCAGAATGCTTTTGCCAGCGGACGGGCTTCCGGCGAGCTCTTCCAACTCAGCGCCGGCGGTGCGCCGGCGAAGAAAATTTCGGGGCAGTCGATCTTTGCGAGTGACGCGGTGACATGCACGATGCCGTTTGGCGCCGGCCAGCTGCTCGTGGGCACGAGAGGGGCCGGGCTGAAGATTTTCGACGGCGCCAACTTCCTGCCGTTCCCGGCCAGCGGCCTCCTCAGCGGGGGCCGCCGGATCAACGATCTCTGCCCGATTCGCGAAGACCTTTTCGCGGCGGCCATCGACACCGTCGGAATTGTCTTTTTTGATCGCACGGGACGCGTCGTGCAGGTGCTGGATCGCCTGTTGGACCACCGGTTGGCCCGGGTGCAGCGTCTGAAATATTCGCCCACCGGCGTGTTGTGGGCGCTCTTGAACGAAGGCGTGGCGCGAGTGGAATATCCTTCGCCCTATTCGCGTTTCGAACCGCTCATGGCCAGCAGTCTCGCCTATGCCCACCCGTTGCGCCACGCTGGCGGCGTCTGGATGCTCGCGGACGGGCATGCCATGCGCGGGGTTTACGATACTGATACCGGGGCCCGCCTGGAACGATTTGTCGACGATGCTCCACCCGGGCGCTACGTTTTCGCCCTGACCGATGTCGAGGGTCAGCTGTTTGCCACCAACGATGCGGGAATCTTTGTGCATCGCGAAGACGGCTGGAAGCTGGCCGTGGAAGGAATCGTCAACGCCCGGGTCGCCGTCACCCCGCCGTCCGAGGAAGGTTCGCTTTATGTGGCCCGCGGAGAAATGGGCTGGATCAAGCAGACCTCTGCCGGCTTCACGGCGCGCCGCATTCCGGTGCCGGGACTGGGCGACAGCTACAATGCCGTGGAGGACGCCGAGGGCATCGTCTGGCTCGAGCTGGGCAATGGCCGCGCCGGCCGGGTGGACCCCAAGATCAAACCGGAAAGCATCCAGATTCTCGGGAGGGCCGACGGCCTGGCCGACGGCTGGGTGCAGATTTTCGTCTTCGAGGGCGTGGCGCGGTTCAATCTGCCAAACCATCTCTTTCGCTATGACAAGACCGCCCGCCATTTTGTCGAGGACCAGGAGTTTTTGCGCCGCTTTCCCGAGCTGACCCAATCCACCGGCAGACCCGTCTGCGATCCGCAGGGTCGCATGTGGTACACCGCGGGCGGCGCGGCGCATGTGATCGATGACATCCGGCCGGGGCACCCGCATACGTCGAAAGTCATGCCGGTCGGATTCGGCCCGAGCGAATACACGATCCAGGACGATGGCATCGTCTGGATGTGGGAAGCGCGGCGCCTCGCCCGCTTTGACCCGCACGTCCAGGAGTTCCAGCCTGCGCCGCTGCGGGCCTTGGTCACCTCAGTTCAGCTGCCCGGCAGCAACCGCCGGATTTTCGACCCGGGCGAATCGCTCCCGGCCCTGGCCTACGTCGACAATTCCCTGGTGATTCACTTCGACTCGCCGGTCAATCCGTTCGGGGCGCCGATCTCGTTCGAGGTGATGCTCGACGGCCCGGGCGCCCAGTGGGTTTCCACGGGCAACGTCGGCTCGGCGGCGTTTAACCGGCTCAAAGAAGGTCAATACGTCTTCCGGGTGCGCCCGGTAGCGGGCGGAATCCCCGGTCAGGAAGCACGCCTTGCCTTCCAGGTCAGGCCGCCATGGTATCGCACGCCTCTGGCCTGGGCTCTCTATGCCGTGTCCGGCGTGGGCGTGTTGATCTTCACGGTCTGGCTTCTCTCTTTTCTGCAGCGCCGGGAGAAAGTCCGGCTGGAAAAACTGGTGGCGCTCCGCACGGGCGAGTTGAACACCACGAATCTGCAGCTGGGCCGGCAGATTCAGGAGACGCTGGAAAAATCAACGGCCCTCGCCGCCAGCGAGGAGCGCTTTCGGCAGCTGAACGCCGACTTGGAACAACGCGTCGCGGAGCGCACCGCCGAACTCGGCAAAGCCAACCGGGAAATGCAGGAGGCCAAGGAGGCCGCAGAGGCGGCCGACCGCGCCAAGAGCGCCTTTCTCGCCAACATGAGCCACGAACTGCGCACCCCGATGAACGGCGTGGTCGGCATGGGCCACCTGCTGCTCGGCACCGCGCTCGATCTCGAGCAGCGCGAATTCGTCGACACCCTGATCCACAGCAGCGAAAGTCTGCTCACCATCCTGAACGACGTGCTGGATTATTCCAAGATCGAGGCCGGCCTCATGACCTTGGAATCGATCGATTTCGACCTGGAGGAACAGCTCGACCGCGCCCTTGCCCTGCAAGCGGAGACCGCGCACAAAAAGGGTCTCGAACTCACGCTCGACCTCGCCACGGGCCTGCCTTCCTCCGTCTGCGGCGACCCCGTGCGACTGCGCCAGATCGTCCTCAACCTGCTCAGCAACGCGCTCAAATTCACCGCCAAGGGCGTGGTCCTCCTGCGCGTGACGCCAGCCGGCCGGACCCCGGAGGGCGTCCGGCTTCGCTTTGAAGTGCGCGACACGGGCATCGGCATCGACCCCGAGGTGCAAAAAAACCTGTTCCAGCGCTTCGTTCAGGCCGACAGCTCGACCACGCGCAAATTCGGCGGCACCGGCCTCGGCCTCGCCATCTGCCGCCGGCTCGTGCAGATGATGGGCGGCGATATCGGCGTCACCAGCACCCCGCACCTGGGATCCACCTTCTGGTTCGAAATCGAATTCGGCACCGCCGCAACCACGCTCTCTTTGCCGGAGGAAACCGCGGCGAGCCTGGAAGGACGGCGCGTTCTCATCGTCGACGACAACGACGCCAACCGGAAATTCTTCGCGCATCTGCTGCAGCGCTGGAAAGTCGGCGCGCAAACCGCCGATGGCGCCGCCACGGCGATCCAGGAGCTCCGCCGCGCCGTGTCCGCCGGTCTGCCTTACGAACTCGTGTTGCTGGACCAGCAGATGCCAGGGATGCACGGACTCGATCTCGCCCGCACCATCAATGGCGACACCGCCCTCGGCCGGCCGGCTTTGATTCTGCTGAGTTCGAACGGCGAACGCCTGACGCCCCCCGAGATCACGGCGTATGGTCTGGCCGCCTTCGAACGCAAACCGGTTTCCGCCACCCGCCTGCGCGCGTTGATCCTCCGGGCGCTCAAGTCTCCGGCCACGACCCCCGCCGTCCCGCCTCCCGGCCAGGCCCCCGCCCGCCCCGAGACGCCGGCCGACGCCCCGCTCATCCTCGTGGCCGAGGACAATCTCGTGAACCAAAAAGTGGCCATGAAGTTCCTGCAAAACCTCGGCTATGCGGCCGATCTCGCGGGGAATGGCCAGGAGGCGGTCGACGCCTTCCGGCGGCGGGCCTACAAAATTGTGCTCATGGACATCCAGATGCCGGTCATGGACGGACTGGAAGCCACCCAGCTGATCCGCAAGGCCCAGGCGTCGGGTGAAACCGGTTTTGGCCGCGACATCCGCATCGTGGCGATGACGGCCAACGCAATGACCGGCGATCGCGAGCTTTGTCTCGCCGCGGGGATGGACGACTACCTCACGAAACCGCTCCGGCCCGACAGCGTGAAGGCCATGTTGGAAAAATATTTGGGCAAGCGAACCCCGGCAAACGGCTGAGACAGGGGGGGATGCAGTTGCCGGGAGGTAAACCTGGTAGGTGGCGAGCTGGTCTCGCCACTTTTTGTTGCGCGGCAAGCGCGCAATCTACTTCTGATTGGTCGCCGGTAGGGCTGTTGCCCTCAACAGCCCAAGGGCGCTTGTGGGCAAGCGCCCTTCCCAGATCGAAGCCGGGACAGACCGCGAAGGCGATGGCACTTCGCGCCGCCGGACCATCCGCGAGCATCATCGCGATCACGGCGCACCGGGAGACCTCCTTCCACGGCGAGATCGTAAAACAGGAAAAAGAACGGATTTGCTCTTGCCACGGTCCGACAACTTTGGGTTCCTCGGCGCGCCCGGCTTACCCCCCTTGGCCGGGCGACCGTTCGATAGTTCAGGTTCAGTCACCCCAACCTTCACATACCCTTCTCATGCGTACCCTGCGACTGTGCGCGATCATCGCCCTCGGCGTGGCCCTCGGCTACCTGTTCGGTGGATCCTCCGCGTGCCCCTGCAAGTCCGATGCCGGCTCCCAACCCGCGGCGACCGGAAAATAGTTTCCCCCAACGACGTAAAGAAGGATCCGTAGCGCCGGCTTCCAGCTGCATTCGTCCGAAGCGGGCAAGAGGCTTGCGCTGCTCTGCTACGTTTGGTTGCGCGCGCTCACGGCGCGTGGGTTTTGATCTCGAAACACCGCCGCCCGCCGCGACGCCGCAATCATTTTTCCACCACCCACAGCGACGCCTTCAACAGATCGCGATCCAACGACGACGGGCCGACGAGGATTTGAAACTCGCCGGGCTCGACCACCGGCCGGGCATCGCGGTCCACGATCTGAAATGACGTCCACGGTACGGTGAAGCTCACCGCGCGCTTCTCGCCGGGCTGCAGCGAGACTCGGGCGAAGGACTTCAACGCCTTGTTTACCCACGTGACCGAAGTGACGACGTCGCTGACGTACAGCTGGACGATCTCGTCGCCGGCCCGCGCGCCGGTGTTCTCGACGTCGACCGAAAGCCGGGCGGATTGTCCGTGCGTCAGTTTCGGCGTTTCGAGATGCAGGTTCGAATAGCGATAGTGCGTGTAGCTCAGTCCCTGTCCGAACGAGAACAGCGGCTCCTGGGTCAGGTCGGCGTAACGGTCGCCGTGCTGGCCGCGCACCTGGCTGTAGAAAACCGGCTGCTGGCCGACATGCACCGGGATCGAGATCGTGAGTTTGCCGGACGGATTGAGCTGGCCGAAGATCGCCTCGGCCACCGCGCGGCCGCCTTCCATGCCGGGGTTGAACGCCTCGAAAATAGCGGCGGCCTCCTTCGCAGCCGGCGGCAGCACGAGCGGCTTGCTGTTGACCAGCACGACGACGAGCGGCTTGCCGGTCTGCGCGAGCGCCGCGAGCAACGCCTGCTGGCCGCCCATCAGCTCGAGCGTGGCGGTGCTGTTGACCTCACCGATGAAGCGCAGGTGATCGCCGACGACCACCACGATCACGTCGGCGTTTTGCGCGGCGGCCACGGCGCCGGGGATGCCGCTCAAATCTTCGTCGATGATCGAGCAGCCGCGCGCGTAGCTCACCGTGCACCCCGCGGGCGCCAGCGCCCGGATTCCGTCGAGGACCGTCGTCGTGCGTTCGCGCGGCTGTTTGCCGGCCGAGGGCGGATGCTGCGGCGAACCGAGCGACCAATCGCCGAGCTGCTGCAGGTCGTCGTCGGCGTTCGGGCCGACGACGGCGATGGAGCGCACTTTGGCCGGATCGAGCGGGAGCAGGCCGCGGTTTTGCAGCAAGACCAGGCTTTCGCGCGCTGCGGTGAGATTGACCGCATGATGGTCGGACCGGGCGATCTCCACCGCGGCGCGGGCGAGGTCGGGCCGGCGCGGATTTTCAAACAGGCCCATCCGGAACTTGACCGCCAGCAGGCGGCGGCAGGGCGAGTCGATCTCGGCCTCCGCCAAGCGCCCGCTGCGCACGGCCTCGATCGCGCCTTCATAAAATTTTGGCGTGGTCATCATGATGTCGTTGCCCGCGCGCAACGCCGTGATCGCGGCATCGGCGTAGGTGGCGCAGACCTTCTGTTCCTCGACGAGCCGGCCGACATTGTTCCAGTCCGTGACCACCACGCCCTGGAAACCCCACTCGTTCTTCAACACCTCGGTGAGCAGCCAGTGGTTCTCGGTGGAGGGAATGCCCTCCATCGACTGGTAGCCCGTCATGAAGGTCATCGCGCCCGCGCGCGCCGCGCGCTCGAACGGCGGCAGGAAGTAGCTGCGCAGCTTGCGGTGCGAGATGTCCGCCTCGCTGGCGTCGCGGCCGCCCTGCGTTTCGGAATAGCCGGCGTAGTGCTTGGCCGTGGCCAGCACCGCGGTGGGATCGTCGAGTCCGCGGCCCTGGTAGCCGCGGATCAGCGCCGCGCCGAACTCGCCGATGAGATACGGATCCTCGCCGAAAGTCTCGCCCACGCGGCCCCAGCGCAAGTCGCGCGTCAGGCAAAGGACGGGGGAAAACGTCCAGTGGATTCCGGTGGGGGCCATTTCCTCGGCGGTCACACGTCCGACTTTCTCGAGCAGCGCCGGATCCCAGGCGCAGGCCAGCGCGAGCTGGGTCGGAAAAATCGTCGCGCCCGGCCAGAACGAATGCCCGTGGATCCCGTCCTCGCCCACCAGCAGCGGAATGCCCAGCCGTGTCTGTGCGGCCAGGTCCATGGCGCGTCCGACCTTGGCGCCGAGGATGTGGAGGAGTGAGCCGGGCTGGCGCTCGGTGATGAAGGAGAGGTCCTCGCTCTGGGCATTGCTCATCATGAGCTGCCCGACTTTTTCCTCGAGCGTCATCCGGTTAAGAAGATCAGCAACGCGGGCGTCGACGGATTGGTGCGGATCGCGGTAAAGGGGAATCGACATGGCGGAGGGAGGCGGGAGCGGGGTTGAAGGAACGGCGGCGGTTTCAGCTGAGGCGCAGACTGCGGACAAGATTACCGCCACCAAGATGGCTGGACGTGAAACACGAATGCGGGGAATTGGCTTCATGGAATGAGGAAACGGAAGGCATGGTTGGAGGCGCACCGGGGTCAGCACGAAATGACGAGAAGTGCCGCGAATGATCCAGAACAGAAAAGAGCGCCCCGGAAGACAAAGCTATTTTGGATGCCGTCTGGGTCGATGCGGTCAAGAGAAGCTCGACGTAGCGCAGGCTTCCAGCGTGCCTCCTTCCGAAGCAGGCAAGATGCCTGCGCTACGAGTCAGCCGCGCTCCGCCCGGTTGAGCAAAAAATCTAAACACTTAAAACCAGACCTTTTTTGCGGCTTCACTTGTCGGGCACTCTATTTCGTCGAAACACACCAATATAGTTTCTAACAGGCCATCGCTCGGGTTTGTATAATTGTTGGGTTTTCGTAGATGCCCAGAAGCCAGTTGAGGGTCCGCCATCCAGATTAAGCGCTGACTGGACATGGATGACCGAAGTTAGTTTGTCGCTCAGCAAAACTAGGCCGAGTTCATGCAAACTGCACTCGCTAGTCATGCCTAACGCCCAGTGCCCCGCACCGTCCCGGGCAAGAAAGGTCCGTTTTGCAAGTCGGCCTTGATCAAGGGTAGCCTCAATATGCCCGTCCTTCACAAGCATCGGGCCCGCTTGTATGGCGTCTGTGACAGTAGTCTCTAGGACAAACGAACTACTTGATTCGATAGACGGCCGCCCGCCATTCACAACAAACACTGCATTCATCCAACTATTCGGATCAAATTGTCCGGCGGAATTGCTACCGCTAACCATCAGACCGAACGGCGAAAAAGGATCTCGAACAAAAAACCCCCCGTTCGTACCTGCAACACCACCTAATAACGTCATCGCCTCTTCAAGATTCTTAAAGCGAGGCACCCCCTCTTCGGCATTGTCAATCACACGCAACCCAAAATCTTCCTGCGAGAACTCGGCGACCGTGATACGGATATTTCTAG
>CAYZGG010000053.1:0-25784 GCA_964477955.1 uncultured Opitutaceae bacterium | reverse complement strand
CTCGCGCAGGCCGCGCAAAATGGAAATGGCGTCCTCGACCGTCGGCTCCTCCACCAGCACGGGCTGGAAGCGGCGCTCGAGGGCCGGGTCCTTTTCGATGTACTTGCGGTATTCGTCGAGCGTGGTCGCGCCGATGCAATGCAGCTCGCCGCGGGCGAGCATGGGCTTGAGCAGGTTGCCGGCGTCCATCGCGCCGTCCGCCTTGCCCGCCCCGACGATGTTGTGGAGTTCGTCGATGAAAAGGATGATGCGCCCCTCGGCCTGCCTGATTTCGGTGAGGACCGCCTTGAGCCGCTCCTCGAATTCGCCGCGGAATTTGGCGCCGGCGACGAGCGCGCCGAGGTCGAGCGCGAAGACGGTCTTGTCCTTCAGGCCCTCGGGCACGTCGCCGCGCACGATCCGCTGGGCGAGGCCCTCGACGATGGCGGTCTTGCCCACGCCGGGCTCGCCGATAAGGACGGGGTTGTTTTTCGTTTTGCGCGAGAGGATGCGGATGGCGCGCCGGATCTCGGCGTCACGCCCGATCACGGGGTCGAGTTTCCCCTTGCGCGCCTGCGCCACCAGATCGATGCCGTATTTTTCGAGCGCATTGTAGGTCGACTCGGGATTGTCGGACGTCACGCGCTGGCTGCCGCGCATCTGCTTCAATTCCTTGAGCACTTTCGCCCGGTCGAGGTTGAAGCTGTCGAAATATTTCTTCAGCGCCGCCGGTTTGCCGACCTGGATGAGCGCGAGCAACAGGTGCTCCACGCTGACATACTCGTCCTTGAGCTTCGCCGCCTCCTGCTCCGCTTCGTTCAGCACCTCGTTGAGCGCCTGGGTCACGTAGATCTTGGAAACGTCGACGGAGCCCGAGACCGAGGGCATGCGCTCCAGCTCGCGGTTGGCGGCCAGTTGCAACGCGCTGACCGTCAGGCCGAGTTTTTCGACCAGAGCCGGCACCAAGCCGCCCTCCTGCGCGAGCAGCGCGGCGAGCAGATGCCAGGTCTCGACCTCGCTGTGCGAACGGCGTCGGGCCTCGTTCTGCGCCTCCTGAACGGCCTGACGCGACATCACGGTCATTTTTTGCTGATCCATGGGTAAACTCCTGCAGTTGGTGTTCCAACCGGCACCGGGCAGTTTTGCCCCGCAAACGGCAAAAATCAAATCCGGCCTGCGCCAATCCGCACCAGACGTGTCCCACCTAGCGACAATATGGCGGTATCCAAGCCGGTGGGACGACCCGGCACGCCGACGTTTTCCATCGTCGCGCGACGAGCGCGCAACCCACGCTATGATCTCAGTGTAGGTGGCGGGCTGGTCCCGCCAGTGCTCAGGATTTCTTTCGCCTGGGCCGGTTTTTCTTGTCCAATAACACCACGATCGGCTCGTGGCGGGCGGCTTCCGCCGGCTCAAATTCCGCGTAGGACACGATGATGATCTCATCGCCCGGCTGCACGAGCCTCGCCGCGGCGCCGTTGAGCATGACTTCCCCGCGCTTCCGGCTGCCGATGACGTAGGTCGCGAAACGGGCGCCGTTGTGGCAATTGTAGATCTCGACCCGCTCGTGCAGCAGCAGGCCGGCGGCCCGCCGCAGCTCGGGCGCAAGGGCAATCGAGCCCTCGTAGTTCAGGTCGGCGGCCGTGACGGTCGCGCGGTGGAGCTTGGATTTCAGAAGGGTCAGGCGCATGGAGGAAAAATCATTTTCTTTCGGCGTCGCGATTGAGCTGCTCGGCGCAATGCAGGCCGAAGAGCACCAGCTCGGGCACGACCTCGTCGAACAGCTTTTCGCTCTCGAACATGCGCGCGAAGCCGCCGGTGCCGACCACCACCGGCCGCGCCCCGTTGAAGGCCTCGCGGGCGAGGTCGCCCGTGAGCTGGCGGATGGCGCCGACATGGCCGAAATAAAGACCGGCCTGGATGCTTTCCACCGTGCTGCGCCCGAGCGCGGCATCCGGCCGGGCGATTTCCACCGCCGGCAGGCGCGCCGTGCGGCTCGCGAGCATCTCGGCGGAAATCCCCACGCCGGGCAGAATGGCTCCGCCAAGATAATCGCCGGTCGCCGTCACCACGTCGAAGGTCGTGGCCGTGCCGGCATCGACCACGATGACGTCCCGGTCCGGATGCCGCCGGGTGGCGGCGATGGCGTTGGCAATACGGTCGGCGCCGACCTCGTGCGGGTTGCGGTAGCGGACCTTCAGCCCGGTCTTGACACCGGCCTGCAAAATGAACGGCTCGGCGCGGAAATATTTCACGCATGCGGCCCGCAGCGGATAGGCCACGGGCGGGACCACCGAGCAGATCGCCACGCGCTGCACGGCCTGCGGATCGACGCCGTTTTCGCGCAGCACGGTGCGGAGAAAGACCCCCAACTCGTCGGAGGAGCCGATCGGATGGGTCGTTTTGCGAAACTGAAACCGCAGCGCGTCGCCCTCGAAGGCGCCGCCGTGGATCTGGGTGTTGCCGACGTCGAGACAGAGGATCATGGGGAGGAAACGGTGGCGCCGGCGGCCGCCGCCAGCAGTTGCTCGAGCGCAGCCGCCAGCGCGCCGCGCGTCGCACACTGCACGGCCACCGAGCCGTCGGGCCGGTGGATCGCGGCGGGAAATTCGGCGCCGTTGACCCGGGCGGCAAGGTCGTTGTGCACCACGAAATCGGCCGGCGCGTGCGCCAGGAGTTCGCGCACGGCCCGGGCCGCCTCGTCGCCGGTGGCGCCGCGAGTGAGCTTGAAGGCGACCACGGTCAGCCGGGGATTCAGGCTTCGGGCGCGCAGGCCGTCGACAAGCTTCGGGTTGGTCCTGAGATGCAACACCGGAGCAGAACGGGAATCGAGCTTCGCGCCGGCCGGGGGTTGCCGGACTCCGCCAACCTCCACGGATCCCACGCTGAAATCGCTCACCGCAGCGGCGTGGATCACCGCGTCGAAGTGTTCCCCGCCGAGCAGCAAGCCCAGGGCCGTGTCGAGCTCAGCCGAGGAGCCGAAAGTAATTTCGCGGCAGGGCACGTCGGGACGGGCCGCGGTGTGCGCGCGCAACAACACGACCTCGTGGCCGCTGCGGGCCAGGTGCGAGGCGAGCCCGGCACCGGTGGTGCCGGTGCTCAGGTTCGACAGCACGCGCACTCCGTCGATCGGCTCGGCCGTACCACCGCTGGTCACCAGCACGCGCAGGCGGCGGGCCGGCCGCGTCAGGGCCGACTCCACGGCGGCGACAATAAGTTCGGGCTCGGCCAGACGACCCTCGCCGGTCTCACCGCAGGCGGTGCGGCCTTCGCCGACCGGCACGAAACGCACGCCCCAGGACCGCAGCTTTTCGATCGCCGCCACGGTGGCCGGGTGCGACCACATTGCCGGATTCATCGCCGGTGCCATGAGCCAGGGTTTGGAGCGATCCTGCGCGAGGAACAACGCGCCCGCCAGATCGTCGGCCAGCCCCGCGGCAAACCGGTTGATCGTGTTGGCCGTCGCCGGGCAGACGAGCACCGCGTCGGCCCAGCGGGTGAGGTTGATATGGTCCATCGCCGCACCCGGAGCGAAGGTGTCGCTCAGCACCGGCGAACCGGTCAGACCCTCGAGCGTGGCCGGGCCGACAAATTTCAACGCCGCCGGCGTGGCCACGGTGCGCACGCGATGTCCACGTTGCACCAGGCGCGAGACGACGTCGCACGCCTTGTAAGCGGCGATCGATCCCGTGAAAACAACGAGGAGATTAGCGTTCGACATTGTCGATGAGCCTCACGCCGTCGAGGCGCACGGCGCCGAGCCGCACGCCTTCGCGTTCCTCCACGTAGTCCACTTCGAGGCCCGCGGCGGCGAGCTCGCGCAGGGCCTGGGCCGGATCAGCCGCACGGTGCAGAATCCGCGGGAAGGCCGCCGCCCGTGTCCGACCCTCCGGCGACAGACGTCGGTTGCGCGAACTCAGGGCCAGCCCGTCCGGCTCGCGCACCGTGGCACATGGCACGATCTCCACCGGCAGAAAGAAGGCGCGCACCATGCCCTGCACCAGATGCAGCTGCTGCCAGTCCTTCCGGCCGAAATAGGCCCGCTGCGCCTGGACCAGATTGAGCAGCCGCAGCACCACCGTCAGCACGCCGTCAAAATGGCCGGCGCGGTGCGCTCCCTCCAGCTCGCGGCTGAATTTGTCTTCGGACACACGATAATGGTAGTCGTCCGGGTAGAGCTCGGCGGCTTCCGGCACGAGAACATGGTCGGCCAGTCCGCCGGCCAGGGCCAGATCCTCCTCCAGCGTGCGCGGGTAGCGGGCCAGGTCGGTGGGATCGTTGAACTGCGTCGGGTTGACGAAAATGCTGAGGACCACGCGACTGTTTTCCGCCCGGGCCCGTTCCAGCAGGCTGCGGTGTCCGGTGTGAAGCGCACCCATTGTGGGGACGAAGCCAACGGTGTGCCCGGCGAATTCCGGGCCGGCTCGCGCCGCGCGCCACTCGGCCAGATTGCGCCAGACCTTCATGCGAGCACCTCTTCGCGGGCGGGGAAGCGTGCGGCGCGCACGTCGCGCGCAAAGGCGTTGAGCGCACTGAGCACTTCGCCGTGGCCGTCCAGATAACGCCGGGCAAAGCGCGGCCGGAACCGGGCGTCGAGCCCGAGCAGGTCGGTGAGCACCAAGACCTGCCCCGAGGTGCCCGGGCCGGCGCCGATTCCGATCGTCGGGATGGAAAGCGTCGCGGTGACCTCGACCGCCAAGGCGGCGGGCACGCACTCCAGCACGAGGGAAAAAGCGCCCAGTTCCTCCAGGCGCTTCGCGTCGGCGCTCAGGCGGGCCGCATCGTCAGCCGAACGGCCCTGCAGCCGGTAGCCGCCAAATTGATTGACCGATTGCGGGGTCAGGCCGAGGTGGCCCATGACCGGGATGCCGCTGCCGATCAGGTGGGTGATGACGTCCTCGTGACCGGCGACCCCTTCGATCTTCACGGCCGTGGCTCCGGCTTGCATGAGGGCCCCGGCCGCCTGGACGGCGACCTCGCGTCCGCGGCGGGCGGTGAGAAAAGGCATGTCCGCGATCACCACCGTATCGGGGGCGCCGCGCCGCACGGCGGCGGTGTGGAGGACCATCATTTCCAAGGTCGCGTGCACGGTCGAAGGCAGGCCGTGCACGACCATGGCGGCGCTGTCGCCCACGAGAATCACATCCGCTTCGGATTCCGCCACGATCCGCGCCATGGGCGCGTCATAGGCGGTCACCATGACAATGGGCTGGGCTTCGCGGCGGGCGCGCGCGAGATCGAGGATTGTTTTCATTCCGCTCCGGCAGTGATTCGACGACGGAATCCGGGCGGGCAGCGGAAGAGGGACTGGAGTGCTTGTCGCATGGCGATCAGGCCTGGAAGGTCCGAGGACGAGAGGTTGAACTGGTTGGCGTCCGGTCGCGCACGAGTTCGCGCCAGACGGATCCAAGGTGGCGGGCGGGCGGTGGAGTGCAAACGAAAAACGGGTCCGACCGCCTGCGCTCACGTCCGTCCAAGCAGTTACACGCCTCCCACATCGTCCAAACGCCGGTGGAGCGGGCGCTAGCCGCGCGGTCTCGGCGGAAATGGTCGTGGGGCCAGCTTGGTGCCGGCGGCGACCTGGGCCAGGTCGACCAGCTCCTGGATGACCACGGTCGGGTCCTCATCGTAACGCAGGGCGAGAAAGTTTTCCCGGAGCCGCGCGTAGTCGCCGGGATCCGTCTTCCAGCGGTCCAGGAGATCCCCGAATTCCTGCGCGCTGGAGACCAACTCCGCGCCGTGGCCATTGCGGAAATATTTCACCGTGAGTTCCTCCTGCGGCATGATGCCGCCGATCGCGTTGAAAATGATCGGGCAGCGGAAATGGAGGGCCTTGGCGCAGGTGGTCGTGCCGCCCCGGGTGATGATGGCGTCGCTGACCTGCATGAGCAGGTGCACGTGTTCCGAGTAACCGTCGACGAAGCAATCCAGCTCCGGGTGCTCGGCGCGCCAGTGGACCACCTGGTTGTAGGCCTCGCGGTTGCGTCCGCAGATGACGATGACCTGGAGCCGGCCGGCGTGGGGCAGCACGCGGGGCAGCAGCTCGAGGTGGTTGTTGGCACCGTTGCCGCCCGTCGCGATGAAGAGCGTGAACAGCTCGGGTTGCAATTCGAGCTCGTGTTCCAGGTAGGCGCGGCGGTGCGAGGGTTGCAACAGCTCCAGATAATGGCGGGGCGGCATGAAGTGGCCACGCACGCGCGTCCGCCCGCCCGGCATCCCCAGCTTCACGGCATAGTCGCGTGCGGTGCCGGTCCGCGCAATGTACAGGTCGGCCGTGGATTCCACCCAGTTCACGCTGTAGCCAAATCCGCCGGAGAACTCCCCGCAATAGGTGGCGCAGCACACCCGGCCCGGGCCGAGGAGCTTGCGCGCCAGCTGGAAATAGCCGCGGTTGAGGCAGTCGTGCACGCTGAAGACGAGATGGGGATGATATTCGCGCAGCACCCGTTCGTAGTAGGCCCGGCCAAAGCTGACGGACCGCCGGTTGAGCAGGCTCAGCAATTCGACAAAAAGAAAAAACGCCTTGTGGATCCAGGGGGATTTCTGCTGGATCCAGTTGTAGAAATTGACGCAGGCTCGGAAAAAACCCGAAGACTTCTCGAGCATCTGCTCGATCCGGACGTCGACGTCGTGCCGGTAGAGCTCGAAGCACCATTCGGCGAAAGCCTGCGCCCGGGCGTCGTGGCCGGCGCCGGTACTGGAAGTGAGAACAAGGATTCGGACGCGTGGCATGGTCAGAGGCCGAAGTAATTTTCCTGAATGCGGCGCTTCAAGGCCAGCGAGCCGAAGCGCGCCAGGAAAGGTCCGAGCACGGCCTGGAAAAAGCGGCCCGAGCGCACCGTGCCGCTGCGGGACCGCGCCAGCGCGCGACGGAGATCCAGCGCTGCGTGCGCCGGGGGCGGACTGTTTTGCATCATCGTGGCAAAAGACGCCCAAGCCCGGTCCACGGTATCCTGCGCCAGGCCGCCCGGACCGGGCGGGCCGGCCGGGGCCGGACGCCGCACCGAGCCCTCGAAATCGGTGCGATAGTCGCCCGGGCGGAAATCGATCACGATGACGCCCGTGCCCCGGACTTCGTACATGAGGCTTTCGTTGAGCGCCGAGAGGCCGGATTTCGCCATGTTGTAAGCCGACTGGTAAGGCAGGGCGAATTCGCCCGCAAGGGAGGAAATGTTGACCAGAGCGCCCCGGCCGCGGGTCAGCATGCCGCGGAGCGCGGCGTGGCTGAGGCGCGCGGTGTTGACCAGCATCACCTCCAGCTGCTCCTGCCAGACCGCGAAATCCGTGCGCGTAAAGGCTCCGAAGATGCCGAAGCCGGCATTGTTGATCACGAGTTCGAATCCCCCGGCCGCATCGGCGGCCTCGAGGAAGGCGCGTTCGGCCGCGGGCCCGTCCGCGAGTTCGAGGGCCATCGGATGAAAACGATCCCGGGCGGGCAGGCGGGCAGGATCGCGCGAAGTGCCCCAGACTTCGACGCCTTCCGCCAGGAGCATCTCGGAAAACGCCCGCCCGAGCCCCGTGCTCGCGCCCGTCACCAGGGCGGTGCGGTAGCGGGTGGAAAGGGGCGGTGCGCTCATGCGGTCGGCAGACCGTTAATCAGGCCACGTGTCGGAATACGAGCGCAACGTTGGCCCCGCCGAAACCGCTGCTGTTGCTCAGCACGGTGCCTGGACGGTGCGGCAGCGTGGCGCGGATGATGTTCAATCCGTCGCACGCCGGATCGATTTTCGTGATGTGGGCCGACCCGGGCATGTATCCCTCGCGGATGGCGAGGGCGCAAAAACCGGCCTCCATGGCACCGGCCAGGGAAAGTCCGTGGCCGGTGAGCGCCTTGGTGCTGCTGATCGCCGGGCGGGTCGG
Organism: uncultured Opitutaceae bacterium; assembly: GCA_964477955.1. GTDB lineage: Bacteria > Verrucomicrobiota > Verrucomicrobiia > Opitutales > Opitutaceae > Didemnitutus. The sequence continues at coordinate 17,945 of CAYZGG010000053.1, read as the reverse complement.
AGCGCGGCCAAAAACGGCCTTGAGGGCGCGCACCTCGGAGAGATCGCCAATGGGCGTGGAAGTGGCGTGGGCGTTGACGTAGTCCACGGCTTCGGGGGTGAGGTCCGCCGCCTTCAAGGCGTTCTCAATCGCGAGACGCAGCCCGGCGCCGTCCGGGTGCGAAATGGCGACATTGTGGCCGTCCGAAGCCTGGCCCCAGCCGGCCACTTCGCAATAGATCTTGGCCCCGCGACGCTCGACCTCCTCCTCGCTCTCCAGCACCACCACGGTGGCGCCGCCCGTGCCGACAAACCCGTCGCGCGCCGCGTCGAACGGCCGGGAGGCCGAGGCCGGGTCGGTTTGCAGCGAAAGGGCGCGCATGCCCGCAAAGGGCAGAATGCTCTCGACGTTCCCGTCCTCGGCGCCGACCACAAACATGCGTTTCTGGCGGCCGAGCATGATCTCGTCGTAGGCGAAGCCGAGCGCGTGGGCGGAGGAGGCGCACGCGGACGAGAAACCGGTGGAGGCGCCCTTGATCTTGAAATGAGACACCAGATTGAAGTTCACCGTGCCGGAGATCGACGCCACGATGCCCAGGGGCTGGCAGCGCATGACCCCGTGTTTGCGCATGCGCTCGAGATAGAAGCCCAGCAAAAACGGCGAGCCGCCCGACGCCGCGTACAAACCGGTGCCCGGATTGGACCAGTCGCTCTCGCCCAGCCGGGCGTCCTCCACCGCCTGCTGCATGGCGCAGTAGGCATAGACGCCGTGCGGCGCCATGCCCCGCAGGATTTCGCGCTTGATCGAGTAGCGGGCGGGGATGATCCAGTCTTCCGCCTCGATGCTGTCGGTCTGGAAATCGCGGATGGGGGCCGCCACCTTGACCGGCACGTCGGGCTTTTGGAAGGGCGGATAAAGCATCATCCCGTGGCGCGATTCGCGCAGGCTCTCGGAAACCGTGACGGCGTCGTTGCCGATACTGGTGACAAAACCCAAGCCGGTGATGTAAACTTTTCGCATGGTGCCTGACCGAGCCTTCAGACCGGGCGCCGACCCTCAGGCAACCCGGATGGAATGAAAATCCGCTCTCCGGTCAATAGAGGGAGAGCGCGAAAAGAGGCCCGAGGCCCCTCACGCGTTGATGGCGATCCGCGGAGCCGGCTCTTCAACCGGTGCCGCGCTGCCGGTCTGACCGGCAGGCTGGGCCACGGCCTCGGAGAACGCGAAAGTGAGGGTGATCTCTTCGGCCAAGGCCGCCTTTTCCTGACCGACCCGGATCTGGCCTTCAAAGGTCGCCAGTGGCAGTTTCAGTCGCTTGGGCTTGATGGAGAGATTCAACACATCGCCCGGCCGGCACACGCGGTGGCAACGAACACCCTCGCAGGAGGTGAAGAAAATCGTCTTGGGGTCGACCACTTTGCCCGCCTCCCCCACCTGGCCTTCGAGAAGAAAAAGCACCCCCAGCTGGCCGAGCGCCTCGAGCATGATCGAGGCCGGCAGCACGGGGTTGTCCTTGAAGTGGCCTTGCAGGAAAAATTCCTGACCGCTGATCTTGTACTTGGCATTGGCACCGTGGGCATTGACCGAAGCCTCGCTGAGAAACAAAAAGGGCGGCTGGATGGGCATGACTGACGCAATGTACTCGATCGGAAGAAATTTGGTCGGCTTGGGCAAAGGCAGGCCGCGGATCTTGCAACCGATGAATATCTTTACATCGCCCAACGTCCTCAAGTGGCGTAATTCATCGTTGTTGATCGACATCTGCAGCACGTCTTCGACCAGAATGACAATTTCCATCATGGTCAGCGAATCGATCCCCAGATCCTCAATCACCCGGAGATCGTCATCGGCATCCTTCAGTCGGGCCCGCAGGTCCGGTTCAACATAGCGTTCGATGATGCCCAACACAATGGCCGGCAAATGTTCGATGTTGCCGGTCTTGCGAAATTGCGCAGCCGCCTCGTAAGTAGCTGCAGAACAACGCTTCAAGGCTTCTCTTAAATTAGCGTCGTCTTCGGGCGTGAACGGTTTGAGTTGGATGCCTGTGGTGGTGTTAACAGCCGGTGCCATTTGTGTTAGGTTTAAAAAGGACCTTGGCGTGTGTAAATATAAAACGAACCCGCGACATTATATCAACCTTAGCCCATTTTCAGCAATACTTGTTCCAAACACCGGCGAAGATTTCTGTTGGCAGCGCATATTTTATCACACGTAAACATTCCCTCCGCGAATGTCCTTTTCCTCCCGCCTGGTCGTCGTCACCCACGAATTTCATCCCCACCGCGGCGGGATCGCGGTTTACACCGGGGAAATGGCCGCCGCCGCTGCCGCCTTGGGCTATGCCGTGGACGTCTGGGCTCCAGCTCTGCCCGCCGGACGCACCGACCCGCCGCGACCCTTTCGGGTGCACCGGCTGCCCCTCAGCAACTCGCACAGCCTGTGGAACCAATGGCACACCGCCCGCCAACTCCGGGCCGGACGACGCGCACTGGAGGAGGCGATTCTTTACGTCCCGGAGCCGGGCCCCCTGCTCTCCCTGCAGCTGCTCCAATTGCTCGGCGCCCTCCCGCGCACCCGGTTGATGATCACCCTCCACGGTTCCGAAATCCTCAAACTCGCCCTGCGCCCGCTCACCCGCTGGAGCACCACGCGGCTGCTGGCCCAGGCCGAACGCGTCAGTGTGGTCAGCGCCCACGCCCGCGATCTGTTCACGGAGTTTTTCCCGGCGGCGGCCGCCAAGGTCGTTCTAACCCAGGGCGCTCTCCGTTCGGATTTCCAGTCCACGACCTCGGGACCGGCCGCCGGCGGGCCGGACCGGAAAATCGTGATCCTGACTGTCGCGCGCCTGCATCCGCGGAAAGGCCAGCTGCGCGTGATCGAGGCCCTGCGCGCCCTCCCGCCGGAATTGAAGTCCCGCGTCGAATACTGGCTGGTCGGAGGTCATAGCAAGGACCGCTACGAACCCGCCCTCCTTTCCGCCGCGACGGCTGCGGGATTGCCCGTCCGTTTTCTGGGCGACGTTCCCGATGAACAGCTGGGCGGAATCTACGCCCAGGCCGATATTTTCGCGATGACCAGCCTGCCGTACAAATTCAGCGTCGAGGGGTTCGGCCTGGTTTATCTCGAAGCCGGTGCGCACGGCCTGCCGGTCGTGGCCCACGCCATCGGTGGCGTGCCGGAAGCCGTCATCGACCACGAAACCGGCCTGCTCGTCCCGCCCGACGACCTGGTCGCCCTCACCCAGGCCCTGACGCAGCTCATCCTCGACCCCGCGCTGCGCCGCCGGCTGGGCGAGGCCGGCCGCGTCCGCGCCCACCGCCATGCCTGGTTGGACAATGCCCGAACGTTGTTTGGACAACCGGGCGCAGTCAGCCCAATGTGATCCGCCATGATTGTTTCCCGCACCGAGATCGCCGTCCGCTACGCCGAAACCGACAAGATGGGCGTGGTCTACCACGGGAATTACCTGCCTTGGTTTGAAGTCGGACGAACCCAGCTGCTGAAAGAGTGCGGCCACCCGTATCGCGAGCTCGAAGCCGCCGGCTACTTCCTGCCCGTGGTCGAACTCGGCATGAAATTCCACCGTCCGGCCTTTTACGACGACGTGCTCACGATCGTGACCCGGTTGAAGGAAAAGCCCACGATCCGGATCCGGCTCGAATACGAGGTGCTCCGCGGGGAGGAGCTCCTGGTGACCGGATTCACCGCCCACGGCTTCATCAACAAAGCCGGCGAACCCGTGCGACCGCCGCCCGGCTTCACGGAAAAAATGCGCACGCTCTTTGTTGAAACGGACTGACGGCCGGGCGGCATGAGCCCGCGTACCCGGACAGCGGAGAAGGCCCGAGCCAAAAGCTGAGCAGTTGAAAAGAGGTGGAACCGGACCTCCGGGCCGGTTATCCGTGCGCGACCGCGTCAGCCCGCCCGGAGGTCGGGCTCCACCTTCCGGGAGAGCAAATCCCCAAGGGGTTCATTCTCAACGGCACGAGTCCGTCTCAGGCCAGCGGGGCTGTGTACTCCTCCAGCACCGCGGGCTCGGATTCGGCCTCCCGGCTTTTTTGCAGAAGTGCAATCGCGCGGGCCTCGCCGGCGAGTTTCCGCACCGCCCAGACTGCATGCGCCCGGACCATCGGCACGGACGCTTCCGCCAGCTTCACCAATTGCGGCAAAAGCGACCGGTCACCGGAATTGCCCGCCACCACGCATGCATTGCGCAACAAGCCGGCCCGCTTGACCCGCTTGATCGCCGTGCCGCGGAAAATCTCCGCGAACCGCTCCGGCGTCAGCTCCAGCAATTCGCACAGGCCCAGCTGCGCAATCGCCGGCGTCGCCTCGAGCAGCACGCTCCGCGCGGCGCGCGCGAAACGGTTCCACGGGCAGACTTCAAGGCACACATCGCAGCCATACACGCGATCGCCGATCCCCGCCCGCAGTTCCCGCGGAATGACCCCCTTGTTTTCGATCGTATGGTACGAAATGCAGCGACGCGCATCGACCACGCCGGGCCGCGGGATCGCCGCGGTCGGACAGGCGGTGAGACAGCGGGTGCATTTCCCGCAGAGCAGACCCGCGGGTTCGGCCGCCGCTCGCGGCAGCGGTTTCTTGCGCAGCGGCTGGTCGGGCTCGATTTCGAGCCGCGTCAGGATCGTGGCGAGAAACAGCCAGTTGCCGTGGCGGCGCGAGATCAGCATTCCGTTTTTTCCGAGAAAGCCGAGTCCAGCCCGCGCCGCGAGACCGCGCTCCTGCACCGGACCGGTGTCGACGTAGTAACGATAGTCCTCCGGCATCGCCCCGCCCAGTTCCTCAAGCACCCGACCCGCCGCCGCCAGTCCGGGCTTGATCGTGTCGTGGTAGTCCCGGTGCAGGGCGTAGCGGGCCCAGCGGGGGCCGGAGCCCGGCAGGAAGGAGTCGGGCGGAGTCGTTTTTTGCGCCGGTCCGCCCGGCCAGTAGTTTACCCCGAGCAAAATGATCGTCCGCACCCCCGGCAGCACGAGCCCGGGATCGAGCCGTTTTTCCCGCGTCCGCTCCATCCACGCCATGTCGGCCTGCATCCCCTCCTCCAGCCAGTCGCGCAGGCCGGTGGGCCCGGGTCCGGCCCAGGTCGTGAACCTGACCTCGTCGAAACCCAGGGCCACCAGCCGGCCGCGCAGCTCCTCGCGCCGGGCGCCCGCCCAGCCCGCTGCCGCCGGCCCGCTCATGACGACGGATTCCGGGCCGCCCACTCGCGCGCCTCCCGCTGAAACACCCGCAGCAGGTGCGTCGCGATCTCCCGTAACGGCCGGTTGTCGGTGAGGACCATCGTGCCCGCCCGCCGGTAGATGTCCTCGCGCTGGGCGTACAGTTCGCGCACGCGGACTTCGCGATCCTCCCCTTGCACGAGCGGCCGGTGCACCGAGCGCGCCGTGCGCTCGATGACCGTCTCCAGCGAGGCGTGCAGGCAGATCACGACGCCGCGCGTGCGCAGCAGCTCCAGCATTCCAGGTGGCACCACCAGCCCGCCACCGCACGCCACCACCCGGCGGCTGGAGGGCGGTTCGTTCTCGACGAACCGGCGTTCCAGCGCGCGGAAGGCGGGCTCGCCCTCCTCCGCAAAAATCTGCGCGATGGCCTTGCCGTGCAAGCGTTCGATCTCGTGGTCGCTGTCGATGAAATCATAGTCCAGCTGGCGCGCCGCGGCGCGGCCCGCCGTGCTTTTGCCCGTGCCCGTAAAGCCCACGAGGTAGAGATTCACGCCTGGTTGTTTCATCGGTCCCGGGCAAGCGAACACTCCGCCCGGGCGCAGGGCAAGACCGGTTCGCACCGGCGCGGGACCCCCGGGCCGGCGATCCGACTGGTCGGACGCACAAAAAAAAGCCCTCCGGCAAGGAGGGCTTCGAAAGAGCTGAAATCGGGGACGTTTACTTCGCCGGAGCCGGAGCCGCGGGCGCATCCTTCACGTCCAGCATCTCGATCTCGAAAATGAGCGTCGCGCCGGGCGGGATTCCCTGGGCTCCCTCGTCGCCGTAGGCCAGCTGCGGGGGAATGTAGAGCTTGTACTTGCCGCCGACATTGAATTTCTGGAGGCCCTCCACCATGCCCGGGGGAATGCCCTGGCCCTGGTTCTCCGGGGAAGCCACCTGCAGCGGCATTTCCACCGGCTGGCCACTCTGCACGGAACTGCTGAAAACCTGGCCGTTCATGAACGTCGCCGTGAAATGCAGCTTGGCGATCTGACCGAGCTTGGGCGCGGCTCCGGTGCCGGGCTTGAGGACCTCAAAGCAAAGACCGTCGGGCAACGCCTGCACATTCTTGTTTTCCTTGAGCTTGGTGAAAAAGGCCGCGGCCTCGCTCAGGTTCTGGTTGCGCACCTTGGTCAGGAAGATCTGCTGTTTCTTGCCCACCATCGCGCGCAGTTCCGGCTCGATGTCCTTGGTGTCGAAACCGAGCTGCCGACCCAGGGCGGCCTGCTGCACGCCCTCGACGACCGCCTTGATCTGGGCCTCGGTGAATTCGAGTTCCGGCAGCCCGGACCGGGAGGAGAGGAGCCAGCCGTAGGCCTGCAGCAGCTGCGTCTCGGTGAATTTCGCCGCGGGAGCCGCGGGTGCGGCAGCGGGCGGGGTGGCGGGCTGGGTGGCATCGGTGCCGACCTGCGGGATTTCGAATTTGACCGGCGGCGTGTCCGCCGAAACGGAGGCCAACAGACCGAGGCCCAACAGGCCGGCGGTGATAGTAGTGCTGAATTTCATGGAGGAGGGGATGCCCGGTTGGGAAACGGCCCGGGCGCTTTTGTGCCGTGAAAAACGCGGAAGCTGCCCCGGCCTTCGACAAAAATCAATCCCTTTGGCGGGAAAATCGGGCCCGGCCGCCCGGACCGCCCAAGCCCCAACCCGGGCTTGTCAGGCCCCCCCGGACCGCTAATCTCTCCAATTCCATGAACGAAAACCAATTCTGGCAGAGCAGCGACGGCCAGATTCTCTCCGTCAAGTCCAAGGGCTCCGATTCCCTCGCCCTCACCCTGGCCTTCTGGCCCCGCCATCCCGCGGAAATGGATTTTCTCAAAACCCAGCTCGCCGGCCTGCATTTCACCGAACGCAGCTCGCTCGCCCGCATCGGCATCGAGATGATCACGAAGAGCGCGCCCGTGGTGGACAACAACCGCCTGCTGCTCGAGGCCGAGGCCTTCCTCTACGACTACAGTTTTCCCAACAGCGCGTATTGGAAAAAACTCCTGCGCCCCGGCGTGCCCGTCGGCCGCCTCTTCCTCGCCCCCGCCGGCGCCAAGCTCTCGAGCACGGAGGTCTGGACCGCCGTCCAAGAGAACCGGCTGAAGCTCCCGCACACCATTTCCATCGACAGCAGCGGCCGCGTCTTCTTCACGCCCCACCAGGTGAGCTACACGCTCAGCTCGCGCCTCCAGCGCCTCAACTTCGAGCACATCGTCAGCGGGTATGCCGGCCGCGCCTTCATCGACAAGGTCCAGATCCGCCACGACGCCTCGCCGCTGACCATCGCGCCGCACTCGGGCATCCTCACCAGCTGCTCGATGTACCTGCGTGAACATTTTGTGCGCCTCAACCCCGGCGAGGGCAACTTCGGCCTGCACACCAGCGCCGTGCTGCTCGATCCGATCAAGACTTTCGGCACAAACATCATGCTCGAAATCTACAACACCGGCGACCAGCCCGTCGTGAACCCGATGGTCTCGCTCGAGGTGTTTCGCGCCCCGCCCTTCGCCGACCCCGAGGCCAAGGCACTCGCGAAAAAACGCCTGCGCCTCCTCGGCACCACCAAAAATCTCTACAAATGCCTCGACGTCGCGCCCGCCCGGGAGGCCAGCGAGGCCCGGCCCAAGACCAAAATTACCGTGCGCGGCCAGAGCGCCACGATGGAAAATCGCTGCATCCTCATCCGCGCCAATGACGACGAACTCAAGAACCTCCTGGCCGATGAATCCTGCCCCGTCGGCTACCGCACCATGATCCAGGCGCTCGATGCCGCGGCCGGCGACGCCGACACGCTGGTGGTCGACTTCTTCCCCGACCTGCTCGAACAGGTGGAACTCGTGACACGCATCGGTGACGTCAAACTGAAGCGCCTCGTCTTCCGCAAGGCCTCGCGCACCCACGGCTACTTCCTCTCGAGCAACGCCCACGCCCGGCTCGACACCTTCCAGGCCATCGGCGTCCAGGTCTACTGGTACGACGAACTCACCAAGGACCTCTACCTTCACACCTATAAGAAGGAGCACGGCTTCTTTGTGCGTGAGGAGATGGCCCGCCAGTTCCAGGAGTCGACCATCCTCGCGTTCTACGGCTCGGCCTTCGGGCTCGACCAGACCGACACCGACCGCATCTCGGCCCTGATCGACAAGCTCACCAGTTTCATGGGCTCCAATCTCGGCGTGCTCACCGGCGGCGGCGGCGGCGTCATGCGGCTCGCCACCGACCAGGCCCGCGGCCACGGCGCGCTTACCGGAGCCTGTTTCCTCGAGCTCGAAGCCCAGCCGCCCGAGCTCGGTGTGGATTTCTTCAACACCTTCCAGGAAACCTCGCGGCATTTCCGGCAAAAATGGTTCGAAGCGGCGGATTTCTGCATCTTCAACGTCGGCGGCGTCGGCACGCTCGAGGAGATCGGCATCGAACTCTGCAACCTCAAGCTCGGCATCCGCCCGCGCGTGCCGTATGTTTTCTTCAACGCCAAATTCTGGGGCGACCTCCGCAAACAGGTCCAGCACATGATCCGCTCCCAGCGCGCCCCCGCGTGGATGAGCGAATACATCCTCTTCACCGACGACCCCGACGAGGTCATCAAATTCTACCGCAAAACGCTGCGGGTCCTTTGAACCGTCGCCCGCTTATGACGGTCGACGCGGCTTTACGCGGGACTCCATCCGTGTCCATCTGTGCCATCCGTGGCTGACCAACTCCCCTCCTCCGTCCTCGTCGTCGGTTCCGGCGGCCGCGAACATGCCCTCGTCAGGGCGCTTGCGCTTTCCCCCGCAAAGCCGCGCCTGCTCTGCGCGCCCGGCAACGCCGGGATCGCCGAGGAGGTGCCGTGCTTCCCCGTCGCAGTCGACAACATCGCCGGCCTGGTCCAGCTGGCGCAGCGCGAGAAAGTGGAATTCGTCGTCGTCGGCCCCGAGGTGCCGCTCTCGCTCGGCCTCGTGGACGCGCTGACTGAAGCCGGCATTCCGGCTTATGGCCCCAAGGCCGACGGTGCCCGGCTCGAGGCCTCGAAAATCTACACCAAGGAAATTCTCCTCAAATACGGCATCCCCACCGCCGCCGCCGCTTTCTTCGACGACGCTGAGGCGGCGATCGCCTATGTCCGTTCCCGTCCCGCTCCGATCGTCGTCAAAGCCGACGGCCTGGCCGCGGGCAAGGGGGTCATTGTCGCCCAAAGTCACGCCGAAGCTGAGGTAGCCGTCCGCGCTTTGCTCGCTCTGAATTCCCAATCGAAAATCGAGAATCAAAAATCAAAAATCCTTGTCGAGGACTGCCTGACCGGCGACGAAACCTCCGTCCTCGTGGTCGTCTCGGGCCAAGACTATGTCATTCTGCCTGTCTCGCAGGATCACAAACGCATCGGCGACGGCGACACCGGCCCGAACACCGGCGGCATGGGCACCTATTCCCCCGCCGAGGTGGTCACACCGGAGCTGCTCGCGCGGATCGACCGGGAAATCGTCAAACCGTCCGTCGATGCGATCGCCGCCGAAGGCATCGATTTCCGCGGCACGCTCTTCATCGGCATCATGCTCTGCCCGGAGATTGTGGGCGGGGTGCCCTCACCCCGCATTGCCCCGAAGGTTTTGGAATACAACACGCGCTTTGGCGATCCCGAGACGCAGGTCGTCCTGCCGCGGATCAAGAACGACCTGCTCACCCTCCTCTGGACCGCCGCCCGCGGCGAATTGCATGGCACGAAACTCGAGGTTCGCCCCGACGCCGCGATCTGCGTCGTCGTTGCCGCCCAGGGCTATCCCGACAATTATCCGAAGGGCGACGTCGTCACCTTGCCGAAACCCTCCGACCTGACGCCTGAAACTTATTTTCTCCACGCCGGCACGGTCAAAAACGCCGGCGGCCAGATCGTGACCAACGGCGGACGGGTCCTCGGCGTGACCGCCCTCGCGCCGAGCCTCCGCGAGGCCGCCGACCGGGCCTACGCCGCTTGCGAAAAAATCCAGTGTGCATCCAAGTACTACCGCCGCGACATCGGCGCCCGCCAGCTGAACCGCCCTTCATGAAACCAATTTCTCTTTATCGTCCCGTCCCCCATGAGCGCCTGCCGGTGTTCCCACCAATAAAATCTTCATTGGCCCCGGTCACTGTCCTCCGTCTCCTGTCTTCCGTTCTCTGTCTTCTGTTCTGCGTCCTTTGCCCTCCGCTCCGTGCCGCCGCGCCCGTCGACCTCGGGCAGGGACTTTCCTACTTTCGCGTGCATTCGCTGGCGGCCGACTCCAAGCAGCTCGACGAGAGCCTGGCCGCCAATCACACCCTCGTGCTCGATCTGCGCTATCCCACCGCGGCGAAGGAGGACACCCAGGCATTCGTGGCCGCGCTGGCCCGGCACACCGGGCCCGAACCGTTGTTGATCCTGGTCAGCCCGGCCACCCCTCCGGCGGTCAGCGAGGCCATCTGGGCCGCTCCCGGCAAATGCGTGATGCTCGGCGTGAAAGGCTCGGTGCCCACGCCGCAAGTGATAGTCGACCAGGCCGCCGAGACCGACCGGCAGGCCTACGACGCCCTCGAATCGGGCAAGCCATTGGACGGGTTGATTTCCGGAAAAATCGAGAAGGAGCGCTACGACGAGGCCGCCTTGATGAAGGATTTCCGCAGCGGCAACACCGGCGCCGAGCCGCCCGCCCTGCCCGACCCGACCGACAAGCCGGATGAGGCGAAGAAAACACCGCCGCCGCTCGTCGACCGCGTCCTCCAGCGCGCCGTGAACCTTCACCGGGCCCTCCTCGCCATCAAACCCCGGCACCAGGCCTGAGCGCATCGCGCGAATCAGATGTGGGAGCGGCTTTACGCCGCGATTTCCGTGATCGAAGGCAGGGCGGTACCGCCGGGATCGCCGCGCAGGAGTTTCAACCATGGAAACGCAGTTGAAACGCGAGGTTCACGGAGAACGCGGAACGATTGCGTCAGATGTCGTCTTCGACTCGGTAGTGGCCATCCCCCCTGCAGAATCTCAATTTGCGGATTCTCGGGCATCCGTTGCCCCCGTCCCTCGCTGAGTTGACGTCGGGGCCGGGCTCGTCATGGTGCTCTGATTCATGCGCGCACCGGGTCCAGTTATCATCGTTTGCACGGCGAATATCTGCCGCAGCCCCATGGGACAGGGCTTGCTGGGCCATGCGCTGGCGGGACAGCCCGAGCCGGTGAAAAACCTGAAGGTCATCTCCGCCGGCGTGGCCGCCCGCCCCGGTGAGCTGGCCTCGGAAAACTCCGTGCTCGCGCTCAAACGGGTCGGGATCGACATCGCCGAGCATCGCGCCACGCCGCTCACCCAGCAGATGCTCGACGAGGCCCTGGCGGTTTTCGTCATGACCGATGCCCACCGCGCCATGATCGAAGTGCAGGCCGCGCCGGTGCCGAAACATTTGTACCTGTTCCGGGAATTCATGCCGCAGGGTGTCCGCAAGGAAATCGCCGACCCGTTCGGCAACTCGCTCAAGCTCTACGAAGCCGCCCGCGACGAAATGGTGGAGGCCATCCCGAGCCTGGTCGACTTCCTCAAGACCCTCTTGCCGAAACCGGTTGCGAAGTAAGTGAGCAACGCAGGCATCCCTGCCTGCTTCGCCAGCATGCAGGCGGGAAGCAAGCGCTGCCTGTCGCGCCCTTCTACAGAACCTCGCCGCCACCGCGTGACACGTTTCGCGCGGATTTCGGATTGCGGATTGCGAATTAGCGCGCTGGTTTGACGGCTTCCCTTTTCGACCGGGTCTGCGCCGGTCGAAAATCGAGAACCCAAAATCGAAAATCTCCCATGTCACTGAACGCCACTCCCCTCGCCCAGCTCGATCCCGAAGTCTACGCCGCCATCACCGGCGAGTTCGCCCGCCAGAGCAGCCATATCGAGCTCATCGCCTCGGAAAACTTCACCTACCCGGCGGTCCTTGAGGCCCAGGGCAGCGTGCTGACGAACAAATACGCCGAGGGTTATCCGGGCAAGCGCTGGTACGGCGGCTGCGAACAGGTCGACAAAATCGAGGTGCTGGCCATCGAGCGCGCGAAGAAACTTTTCAACGCCGAGCACGCGAACGTCCAGCCGCACTCGGGCTCGCAGGCCAATTTCGCCGTGTACACCGCCGTGCTCCAGCCCGGCGACAAGATCCTCGGCATGAACCTCAGCCACGGCGGCCACCTGACCCACGGCAACCCGGCGAATTTCTCCGGCAAACTCTACAATTTCTGCCAGTACGGCGTCCGCGAAGACAACGGCCTGATCGATTACGACGAGCTCGCCACTGTCGCCGTCCGCGAGAAACCGAAGATGATCACCGTCGGCGCCTCGGCCTATTCGCGCATCATCGACTTCGCGCGCATGGGCGAGATCGCCCGCAGCGTCGGCGCGCTGCTCTTCGCCGACATCGCGCACATTGCCGGACTCGTCGCCTCGGGCCACCATCCGTCGCCGTTTCCGCACGCGGATTTCGTCACCACCACCACGCACAAGACCCTGCGCGGCCCGCGCGGCGGTCTCACGATGTGCAAGGCCGCGCACGCCAAGGCCATCGACTCCGCGGTGTTCCCCGGCGGCCAGGGCGGGCCGCTCATGCACGTCATCGCCGGCAAGGCCGTCTGTTTCGGCGAATGCCTCAAGCCCGACTTCAAGGACTACAGCGACCAGATCATCAAGAACGCCCGGGCCCTGGCCGCAGCGATGACCGCCCGCGGCTACAAGATCGTCTCGGGCGGCACCGACAACCACCTCATGCTGGTCGACCTCCGCGCCAAGTTTCCCGACCTCACCGGCAAGGTTTCGCAGGAGACGCTCGATAAGGCCAACATCACCTGCAACAAGAACACCGTGCCCTTCGAATCGCGCTCGCCGTTCCAAGCCTCGGGCATCCGTCTCGGCACGCCCGCGATGACGACCCGCGGCATGAAGGAAGCGGAAATGCAGGAGATCGCAGCTCTCATCGACGGCGTGCTCTCCGCCGTCGGCCAGCCCGACGAAGCCGCCGTCCTCGCCGCGACCAAGCAAAAAGTCGTCGCGTTGACCGGCCGGTTCCCGCTCCCGTACAAGCTGTAAGCCGCCATAACCAGGTAGGGCGAGGCGTGCCGCCGAGCCGCGTAAACACAGTCGGTAGGGGCGGTTGCCCCCAACCGCCCGGGATTTCGCTTCGCGCGGGAGAAAGGGCCGTTGAGGGCAACGGCCCCTGCCGGCGGATTTTGATTTCATATGGAGGAGCCTGCTTGCAGGCGACCGTCACGACGTGGCACGGGTCGCCCGACCCGTGACGACCGGAACAGGGGTCGGGAGACCCGTGCCACGTCCCGAAATACTGCGCAGGGGCGCAGTCTCGCTGCGCCCTTCAGTCGATTCGGCCATGCTATGGGAAGAATTCCTGGCCAGCTTCCCGCAATCCCGCCCCGCGGCTTCAGTGCTTCCACTCCGTCTTTTCCCGCGGCACGGGCAGCGGCAGCTCGTCGAGTTTGCCGGCCGCCGCTACCACCTCGTACGACGTGCGGAAATGCAGCTTGGCGAACCGCCCGAAATCCTTGGCTCCCACCTTTGCTAAAATCTGCGACGCCTGCGCCTTGGTCTGAGCGCCGGCGCCTTTCAGCAATCGCTCGCCGAATTCCCGCGAGAGCCCGATCATGATCCGCACGTACTCTGCGCGCGCCACGACCGACGCCGCGGCCACCACCGGGTCCGACTCCGCTTTCGTGCGCATCTCCAGATTGAACCGCTCCAGCCCGCGCTTCTTCAGCTCGCGCTGCACCAGCGGCTCCTTCGTGAATTGGTCGAGCAGGCCGCGGGCCACCCATTTCTTCTGCAGCGCTTTTTCGAGCGCGATCGCGTGCTGCCAGGCGAGCAACCGGTTCAGGTTGGCGTGCGGCTTCAACATCAGCTCGTTGTACTTCGCCATGCCGCAATGACATGTCTCCACCACGACCCCGGGCGTCGCGCGGATGAGCTCGTCGAGCTTCATGATCTGTGCGTCGACGATCGTCTTGCTGTCGCGCACCCCGGCCTTCTGCCACGCCTCGACCGCCGGCTTTTCGGCGATGACGGTCGCAGTGACGACCGGCCCGAACAGGTCGCCTTTGCCGCTTTCGTCCAAGCCGGCGTGCGGTTCGAACCACTCGGGATGGTGCACCTCGTCGTACCCGAGCCGGGCCTGGCCGGTCACCTCCGCCTCGATCACATTCTGCACGAAATCCACCGTCTCCTTGCCGGCCACGACCACCTTGCCGCTGGTGTAGGCGGTCACGTTGACCTTCGGCCCCTTGAACGCGAACCGGGCATATGGCACCTCGACCTCCTCCCAATATTTCGCCGCACAGGCGGCGCGCAGAATCTCCATCTGCGCATCGTCGAGTTTGATCGTGTACGTGGTGATGACCTTGGGCTTTTCCTCCCCGTCATCGTCGAACCGTTTGGGCATGGGGACTTGATGGCCGCAAAATCCCAAAAAACACACAAAAAAATCAGCGTAAATTGAGACCCACCCAATGGCCCGACAGGATTCTGGTGCTACGGGATATTCTGGAGGGTCCGTCTCCCCTACGGACCGCGGCCCGTCGGGAGACGGGCCCTCCAACCGGCCAAGCGCGGGTCAAATCCGCAGGCCTGCCCAGCAGGCGAGGTCGCAGCGTGAGCACGCCCCGTCGCAATCTCCGCCGCACCTCCCAAAATTGGCCGGCCCCGTCGCTCACGAGACTTTCTTCGCGAACCGTCCCGGGACGCCCTGCCGAACCGCGACGCCCCTTTTTATATTTTTGTGTGTTTTTGCGCTTTTTGTGGCTAGTCCTCCCCGCTCCTTGCGCACTCCTGCCCAGCTCATCTCTCGCCAGCCGGCTTTCGTGGCCGCCCTCCACGCCTGGTACCGCGCCCATGCCCGCCGGCTGCCCTGGCGCGAAACCCCGTCGCTCTACAAGACCGTCGTCTCGGAATTCATGCTGCAGCAGACCCAGGTCGTCACCGTCCTGCCCTATTTCGACCGCTGGCTGCGCGAACTGCCGGACTTCGCCGCCCTCGCCGCCGCCTCCGAAACGCGGGTCATGAAACTTTGGGAAGGTCTCGGCTATTACTCCCGCGCCCGCAACCTGCATAAACTCGCGCAAGCCATCGCCGCCCTGCCGGCGCCCCCGCGCACGCCCGAGGCCTGGCGCGAACTCCCCGGCGTCGGACCCTACACCGCCGCCGCCATCACCAGCATCGCGTTCGACGAGCCCGCCGCCTGCGTCGACGGCAACGTCGTCCGGATCCTGGCCCGTCTGACCGGTGAAGGCCGACAGTTCCGGGACGGCTCCGAGGCCGCGAAACATTTCGTCCCGCTGGCCGACGCACTCGTCATCGGCACCGACCCCGGCATGCACAACCAGGCGATGATGGAACTCGGCGCCACCGTCTGCCTGCGCCAGAACCCGCTGTGCCCCGCCTGCCCCGTCGCCGATTTCTGCGCCGCCCGCCGCTCCGGCAAACCTGAAAACCATCCCCGCCTGAAGCCAAAACAAACCGGACGATTGTTCCTAATAAGAACATTCTGCCTTCATCGCGGATCGCTATTGCTGCGTCGCGGCCACGCGAAGGCGCGGCGGCTGGCCGGTTTGCACGAGCTGCCGGAGGCTTCCGACCTCGGGTTGAAGACGCTTCCCGAGAAATCACTCCTGGCCGTGAAGCGCCGCGCCATCACGCGCTTCCAGATCACCGAGTCAATCTATCGGGTGAAGCCGACCGCCGCATTGCTGAAGCGTATTGCCAAAGATAACTCGCTCGAATGGGTTCCGCTGAACAAACTAGACGATCATACCCTCTCCGGCCCGCACCGCCGGTGGATTGGAGAGCTGTTGAAATATTGTAATGCTCGTCCTCTTGCCTTCGCGGCCCCCTAGGTCAGCGCGAGTTCGCTGCCAAAATCAGATAGCGTCGATTGGATGCGGGCGCTACATCGGTCATGTCAAAATCAGAAGATCCAGAACATCCTGAAAGCCGATTGTATCTGCTGTCTCTTCCGGTTGTCCTTCTTTTGTGTTTCGCAGGAATGTTGGTTTTAAAGTACACACAAGACATTCTGGTAGACGTCACCTCTTTCGAGATTTGCGCCGACAAGCTGGTCGCCAAAGTTCACTATAAGAATCGTCTCTCAAGGCCGGTCTCCTTCAGTTACGATCTTGAGTATGTTTGCCCGAGGCTGGTGCGCAGAACCAGCGGGGGCAGTATCAGTGTGGGAACCTTGCTCCACGTAAGCAAAGTTACGCTCGAGCCAAACGAGGAAAAAGAGGCCATTGTGGAAAGCCCATTCCCTAGCCGGAAAATCATAATAGATGTGATTGTCCGAGGTGCCTATATTTACGATCCACAATAAGACTGGGGCGGGCGCAGGGCGTAACCTTCAGCCGAACCACTGCTTGATCAGCTCCTCCACCTTCCGCTTCGAGCTCTGCACTTCCTCGGTCGTGAGGCGGGGGCTGAGTTCGATCACGAGCTCATGCTCGGGGCGCCAGAATGAACTGACCATCTGAAAATCGATCTGGCCCGAACCGACCGCCTGGTGGTCGCGGCCCTCGGCGTTGACGTCGTGCAGGTGGAAACCGAGGGCGCGCGGGGCGTTTTTTTCCAGGTGCTCGCGGTGCTGGAGCAGGCCCATGCCTTCCTTGATGTGCGCGTGGCCACAGTCGTGCCAGTACCCGGCGAGCGCAGTGGGCGGGAACGTCGCGAGCAGCTCGGGAAAGTCGGCGTCGAGGGGAAGCTCGTCGAAGTTTTCCCGGTTCTCGCAGCCCAGCGCCACCTGCTTCTGCCCGGCATACGGCAGCAGCTCGGCCAGACCGGCCTGCATGTTTGCCTGGAAAACCGACTTGGCTTTGCGGACTTTGGCCACGCTGGCGTCGAGCAGCTTCCGGTAGCCGGGGTCGTTCGCGAGACCTGCGCGCGGGTGCGCATCGAGGTAGCGCTCGAGCTTATGGGCGGGGTTGAACCAGAAAAATTCCACGCTGCCGAGATGCATGACCAGGTTTCTCGCGTGCACTTGCGCGGCGAAGTCCACCGAGCGCTTGCTCTGGCGGAGCCACTGGTCGCGCTCGCGGGGGTCGCGCGAGGTCGGACGGTAGAGATTGGGCGCGGCGTGCATCACGCCGGTCGGCAGCGGGCAGAAATTGTGACAGGACGCGACCTTGATGACGCCCTCCTCCACCGCCCGCAGGATGCCCGGGACGAGCGTGACCCGGATGCCGTGACTGAGCTCGACCCACTCGAACCCGAGCCCGGCGATTTCCTGCAGCATCGCATAGCCGTCCTGATGGCGTTGCGAACACCAGCAGGTTGAAAGGGCAAGGATCGGTCTCATCCGGAATCAGCGTAGAAGCCCCGCCCGCCGCGACGCAAGCCGGGCGAAAGGCAGAGGTTAACCACTAATGAACACTAATTGGCCACTAATCCGGATTTGGTCTGAAGTACTTCAGATCGAAAATGAAAACACAGCCGCAATCGCACGTTGTAGGGAGGGGTCGCTGACCCCGCCTGCAGCCTGCATCAGGTAACGTTCGCCGCGGGGTCGGCGACCCCGCTCTACAGTTTAAGCGACCCTCTTCCCAATTAGTGACCCATTAGCGAAGATCAGTGGTCAACTTGTCGCTTCACCGCCCACCCCAAAAGAAAACCGGCAGCGCGCACGAAGCGGGCTGCCGGCGAAATTCTGAAAGTCGCAACGCTCAGTTCGCGTAGCGGGCGCGGAGCATGCAGGTGAAGGCGGCGACCTTGTCCTTGCGGCGGCGGCGCTCGCAGGGCTTCTCGTAGTAACGCTTGGCGCG
>CAYZGG010000052.1:0-25982 GCA_964477955.1 uncultured Opitutaceae bacterium | reverse complement strand
TTCGTCCACCAGCGCGTCCACCCGGGGGTCGGTCGCCGCGTCGGAGGGTTTCTTCACGGAGCAGGACTTCGCCGTCCGGATGTGTTTTTTTGTGGGTAACTGCTTCATGGCGTTTCACTCTCCTTCCGGTGCGTAGCGCGGGAAAAGGTGCCTACTTTCCGTTGAACAGCATGCGTGATAGAGTGTGGCCGGTTCACCACAACCACCAAGTCATGCAATCCACAGGTAATACCATTCTCATCACCGGCGGCGGCTCCGGCATCGGCCGGGCCCTGGCCGAATCCTTTCACGCCCTCGGCAACCGGGTCATCATCGCCGGACGGCGCCAGGCCGCCCTCGACGAAACCACCCGCGCTAACCCCGGCATGGCGTCGCTGGTCCTCGACATCGGGGACCCGCAGGCGATCCGCCGCTTCGCCGCGCAGCTCACCGCCGCGCACCCAGACCTGAACGTGGTCGTCCACAACGCGGGAATCATGCAGCCGGAAAAGCTCCTCGAAGCCCAGGACGCCGTCGCCGAGGCGACCATCGCCACGAACCTGCTCGGGCCGATCCGGCTGACGGCCGCCCTGCTGCCCCACCTGAGCCGACAACGCCACGCGGCGATCATGACCGTCACCTCCGGCCTGGCGTTTGTGCCCCTCGCTCATTTCCCCACCTACAGCGCGACCAAGGCCGCGCTGCATTCCTACACTGAGTCGTTGCGCACCCAGCTGCGCGACACGTCCATCCAGGTGCTGGAGCTGGCCCCACCCTACGTGCAGACGGAGCTCACCGGCGCGCATCAGGCCCGGGATCCGGATGCGATGCCGCTGAAGGAATTCATCGCCGAAACCATGCAGATCCTCGCGAATACACCCGACGCCGGGGAAATCCTGGTGGAGCGCGTGAAGCCCCTGCGCTTTGCCCAGCGCAACGGCAACTACGAGACCTTCTACCAAAATTTGAATTCCTAGTTGGGTGCTGCGCGCGCATGCGTTGGGCCGGAGCGCAGGAGATCCGGAACAGGCGTGGACTGAACACCTGGCGGTCTGCCGGAAGAAGCCGGCCCGGCGTTCGCTTAGAGTTTTCTCGATGGCTTAGTAAAGATCCCCGGCGCAGGCGCCGGGGCATTTGACCAAACCAACGCCAACTCTCCATGCCGGCTATTTCTTCGCCTTTTTGCAGGAGCCTGCCTGCAGGCAATTCGTTGTGGCACGGGTCTCCCGACCCGTGATGGGCAGAACACGGGTCAGGAGACCCGTGCCACGCCCCGACAATCGCCTGCAAGCAGGCTCCTACATCTCAAACAAACCGAAGGAAGCTCGGGGTATGAGACCCACCTGAGATCGAATCGACGCGACCTAGTCCCGCGCACCACGGGGTTGTTGAACCAGGAGAAGCCAGGCGTTCTGGCAGGCGGTGACAAGCAACGCGGAGATTACGCCGACCAAAAGGATCACCGCGTTGTAGTGTCCGTAGAGAATCCGGGTCGTCGCCACAAGCAATCCGACCGACGCCAACAGCGGCAGCGCATACTCCCGGACAACCAGTGAAAGGCTGGGCCGGCTGGTGGTGGCGCGGCGGGCCTTCAAAGCCTGCCGGACCAGAGATACCGCGCGGGTTATGCCCAGAACGAACAGGGCGATGGCAAATCCCATGGGCTCCTGATTCGGAATCAAAAGAACCAGGGAAAGCATCAGGGTGAAAAGAAAATCACCAAAAGTACGGACGGCGGTGTCGCGATGATGCGCTCCTTTTGGCCCGTGCAGGAGGTGCAGGTTGACCGAAAGTGCGACGAAAAGCAGCCCCATGAGAGTCGCCGCGGCGGTGGCAACAGCCAGATAGAATGATTCCCAAGTTTTGAGCAGTTCGGCGAATGCGTTCATTGGATTCGGCCCTGATTAGACTAGTCGCACGGTCAAGGCGATAGTGAACGGTTTCAAAAAAGGCCGGAGCGGCTCGAACGGTAGGGGCTGTTGCCCTCAACAGCCCAAGGACGCTTGAGGGCAAGCGTCCCTACCGGATTAAGGCAGCCGGCCCAGTAGCGGAAAAGCAACGTGAGACTGTCACGGACTCTGGAGGACACCAATGCCTGCCGTGCCAACCTGACAACTGCTTTCCATGCTAAACCTGTTTGAAACCCAGAAAGTGTCGCTTTGCCTTCCTGTGCCCAGACATCGCCATGAGCACGTGGACGGCGACATGGCTCAATTCGTCGGCGATCACTGGTGCCTCACGCTCACCTCGACTTCCTCTTTTCGCAGGTTGCCGGTCGAGGAACGACACCAAGCACTCTTGAACTACGTGCACCAACTCAATGTCGAAGAGACGATCCAGCTCCGATCTTTGCTCCAGTCATTTGAGGTCACGTTCGACCCGCCCTCCGACCTTCCCGCGTGTCTCATCGCAGGCGTCGTCCCCACCAAAGCATTCCGTCTCTACTTTCGTGTCATCACCTTCGTCGAAGGAGAAACCCTTTGGTTTCACACCGCGAGGCTCTCGTTCCGCCCCTCTTTCGCGGGCGCGGAAGCGGAGCTGGTCAAACACCTGACGGCCTCGTTCAAAGCCCGTCCCAGCATACCAAGATCCCATCGCGCTTTCGATGGCAAAGCTCCTGACGAAGCACTGCGCGAACGACTGTAATTTGGTCTCAGCGGCTTGATCTGGTCGGCGACTGCACTCGTCGTCAGCGCTTCCACTCGTCGTGCGCGGCCTTGATCGCACCGGGGAAGTCGACGACGTCCGACGGGAACACCTCGATGAACAGCGCGTTCTGGCTGGGTCCTGACCCGGGGAGGTGCCGTTTTCAATCGAACGAGGGCCTCCGTTCCTGGCGTCACTTTATGGCGTAGAGCTTTCCGTCGGCGCAGCCGAGGTAGACGGTGTCGCCGACGATGACGGGCGACGACCAGACGCTGCCGGGGAGTTCGAGCGTCCAAAGCACTTTGCCGGTCTTGCTGTCCAACGCGCTCAGGCTGCCCTTGCCGTTCAGGTTGTAGTTGTCGTTGCCCGCCACATACACGACGTCCCCGGCCAGCGCGGGCGAGGCGAACGTCTCGTGAGGTGCGCTGAACACCCAGACGGCCTCGCCCTTGGCGTTGATCGCGGTGACCTTGCTGCCGTCCGACTGCCCGATGTACGCGACGCCGTCGCGCACCGAGGGCGAGCTGGGCACCCAGCTGCCGTCGTGGCTGTGACGCCAGCGGATCGCCCCGGTGGCCGCGTCGATCCCGTAGGTGAAGGTGCTGCGGCTGCCGACGCAGACCACGCCGTCCATCACCGCGCAGGAACCCTGCACGGAATTCCAGGGCGTCCCCGGAGTCTTGGTGTTAAATTCCCACAGCTCCTTGCCCGTCGCCGCGTCCAGCGCGTAGACCTTGCCGTCGAAGCTGCCGCAGAAGACGCGGCCGTCGCTCACGGCCGGGGTCGCGCGGACGACATGGTTGGTCTGAAAATGCCACCGTTCCTTTCCATCGCTCGCGGACACCGCGTAGATGCAGCCGTCCGCGCTGCCGACATACACCGTGCCGTCGGCCACCACGGGAGACGACTGGTAGACATCCCAGTCGTCCACCAGGCGCGTGAAGGACTTGTGGCTGATCGCGGTGCTCCAGCGGACGTGGCCATCGGTGAGATCGAGGGCCAGCAGGACGCCTTGATCGGTCGGGACGTAGGCGAGATCGCCGACCACCGCGGGGCTGGCGAGGCTCCGGCCATCGAGGGGCACGCGATAGACCTCCTTGCCGGTTTCATCGACCACGACAAAGAACGGGCCGGCGCAGAAATAGATCCGGCCGTTCACGATGGCGGGCGTGGTGGGCCAGGTGAACCCGCCATCCATGTTTTCCAGTTTCTGGTACCGGTCCCAGTTCATGGCCTCGAACGACCACGCGATCTTGCCCTCGATGGGCTTGGTCGGCGCGGCATAGACGCCGGTATGGGCTGGATTGCCGCGGAACATCGGCGACTGGGCGGACAGCGGCAGCGTGAGAGCGAGGGGGAGGGTTAACAGGATCAGGCGCATGGGGATTTGGGTAAAAGCAACGGGGGTAAACAGGTCGACCGACTCCGGAGTATAACACCGCCGGCGCCCGAACCCCATGGTTTTCTTCACTCTGCCGGGCGCGCCCGCCTCCGCGTCCGCGACCGCCCCGGCTGCGCGGGCAGAACTCTTTCAAGGCCTCAATCCGTCCGGCTTTACCGTCTCTCTTCAGGCGGCGAGAGGCGGGCCGCCGCGAGGTTGCGCAGAAAGTAGAGATGGGCGAGAAGACTGAGGGGAACGATGAACAGCGGCAGAAGGACCAGGACGCGGGTAGTTGGGAGTGATTTCCCCCGAACTCGCGCTCCGGGAGGGTGGAGCCGGTCCTGCAGTAGCGCCGGCTTCCAGCCTGCTTCTCGTGCCAGCAGGCAAGGATGCCTGCGCTACGCCAAGACCGCCGGGCTGATTCGTCGCGCAGGAAAAACCGGCCCGGAGGTCCGGTTCCACCTTTTTCCCCTTGACCTTCTGAGGAAGATTGTTCCCCTAGAGCTTCGGAGGAACACATATGGCGAAGATCGACCTACCCCAAGGGACCCTGGACCTGCTCGTGCTGCGCGTGTTGAGCGGCGGCGAGATGCACGGCTGGGGCATCGCGCAAAAGTTGAACATCGTCTCGAAGGACGCCCTGCAGCTGCAGGAAGGCACGCTCTACCCGGCGCTTTACCGGATGGAGGCGAAGGGCTGGATCGCGGCGGAATGGGCGCAGTCCGACAACAATCGTCGCGCAAAGTACTATCGCCTCACGAAGGCCGGCCGGCGACAGCTGGAGGTGGAACAGGAGAGTTGGGATCGGCTGGCAACCGTCATCGCGGCCGTGCTGCTGGCAACATGAAGTTCGCGATGGAATGGCTCCACCAGCTTTGGTTTCGGCTGCGGATGCTGTTTCGCCGCGCCGCGCTGGAACGCGAGATGGAGGAGGAGATGCAGGCTCATCTGGCCGCGGCCGCGGCCGCCCGGATCGCCGCCGGCCAGACCGATGTCGAGGCCCGCGCCGAGGCGCAGCGCGCGTTTGGGGGCGTCGCTCGCATGAAGGAACGCTGCCGCGACGAGGCTCGCTTTCCGTGGCTCGAGCAGCTGGTGCAGGATGCGCGTTATGCCGTCCGCTCGATGGGCGCGCGTCCGGGCTTTGCCGTCGTCGTGATCGCCCTCGTGGCGCTCGGCATCGGAGCGACGACGGCGACGTTCACGGTGGCGGATTTCGTCCTGCTGCGGCCGCTGCCCTTCGCCGAGCCCGACCGGCTCGTCAAGGTGTGGTCCACCACCCCGGGCTATAGCCGCATGGAATCGTCGCCGCCGAATTTCCGCGACTGGAAAAACGGCGCGCATTCCTTCGCCTCGCTCGGCGCCTATTATTCCATCTCCGCCACCCTGCTGCACGGCGCCGAACCCCGCCGGATCATCGGCACCGCGGTCACGGGCGACGTGTTTTCCGCGCTGGGCGTGGCGCCGCTGCGGGGCCGCGCGATCGGAACCGACGAGGACCGGCCCGGCAGCCCGCGGGTGATTGTGCTGAGTTACGCGTTGTGGCAGACGGAATTTGGCGGGGCCGCCGGTGTAATCGGCCGGCAGGTGATTCTGGACCAACAGCCGTGCCTTGTGGTCGGGGTCATGCCGCCGTCGTTCTGCTTTCCGACGAGCGATTCGCTCTTCTGGCAGGCGACCCGGTTCGACGCCTCGGATTACAGCGATTCCAACCGCGACAATAATCTCCTACAGGTGATCGGGCGTTTGCAGCCGGGCGCGACCCTCGCGCAGGCGCGCGCCGAACTGGAGGTGCTCGCGGCGCAGACCCGCGCGCGTTTCCCGCACGAAAACAAGGACGTCGGCGCCACAGTGATCACCCTCGCGGACGAAATCTCGAATCGCTCCCGTCTGCTGCTTTGGGCACTGGTCGGCGCCGCCACGTGTCTGCTCCTGATCGCCTGCGCGAACCTCGGCAGCCTGTTGATCGCCCGGGCGCTGAGCCGCCGCCGCGAAATCGCCCTACGCGTGGCGCTGGGGGCCGGCCGCGGCCGGATCGCCCGCCAGCTGCTGACTGAAACGATGCTCCTCGCGGTGGGGGGCGGCGCGCTCGGCGTGGCGCTCGCGGCCGCGGCGGTGCCGCTTCTCGCCGAACTTGTGCCGAACACACTGCCCGTTGCGGCCACACCCTCGATGGACGGGCGGATCCTCGCGACCGCGATCGTGCTTACGATCGGTGCCGGGCTGGCGTTTGGCGCGGCGCCCTTGCTCCGACTGGGTGATCTGGCCGCGCTGCGCGAATCGACGCGCGTGACCGGCGGCACGTCCGAGCGGCTACGCTCGCTCCTCATTGCCGGTGAGATTGGCGCCGCCATCGTGCTCCTGGTCTCCACGGGCTTGCTCGCGCAAGCGCTGGTGACGGTGCAGCACGTCGATCCCGGCTTCGATCCGCACGGCGTCTACACGGTGCGCACCGAATTGCCCCTGCCGGATTACAATCCGGTGGCGCGACGGCAGGCGTTTTACGACCGGGTGCTGGCCGATGTGCGAGCGCTGCCGCAGGTCCGCTCCGCGGCGTGGATCAGTTACCTGCCGCTGTCGTCGTTTCGCGGCGGAATCTGGCCGGTGACGGTGCCCGGCGCTGAGGTGGATCCGGCGCAACAAACCGGCTGCTTGCGCTACGCCACGCCGGGCTATTTCGCGACGCTCCGGATTCCCGTGATTCGCGGCCGGGATATCGCCCCGACCGACGCCCAGAATTCCGCGTTTGTTGCCGTCGTCAGCGAGTCATTCGCCCGGCGCTATTGGCCGGATCAAAATCCCGTCGGCCGGCATTTTAACTTCGCGTTTGCCGACCGCGAGGTGGTCGGCGTCGTCGGGGACGTGCGTTTTCGGGGTCTCGAGCGCACGGCGGAGCCGCAGGTGTATCTGCCCCCCACGCAAGTGGCCGATGGCGGACTCGTTTTCTTCGCGCCGCGGACGCTGGCGATTCGCACCGACGGCCCGCCGACCGCGCTCGCCGCGAGCGTCCGTGCGATCATTCACCGCGCCGACGCGAGACTGCCGCTGACGGAAGAAAAGCCGATGACCGATTGGGTGGTGCAGGACACCGCGACGCGCAGCACGCAGGTGCGCGTGCTCTGCTTGTTCGCGGCGTCCGCGATCGTGCTGGCGGCGATCGGCATTCATGGGTTGCTCTCGTTTTCCGTGGCGCAGCGCTTTCAGGAAATCGGCATCCGCCGCGCGCTCGGCGCCCAGGCTGGCGACATCCTCCACCTTGTCCTGCGCCGTACATTGGTCCTCACCGCGGCGGGGGCGGTTCCCGGCGTCGTTCTGGCGTATTGCGCCAGTCGTGCGTTGGAGAGCTTGCTCGCCGGCGTGCGGCCGACCGACGCGACCGCGTTCGGCGGTGCGATCCTGGTGTGCGCCTTGATGGCGGCACTCGGCAGTTTGGGCCCCGCGCGCCGCGCGCTCCGCGTCGACCCCGCGCTCGCGATCCGGACAGAGTAGCCACGAGAGGCGCGACGCCATCGGGCATCGGGGCCTTTGCGCGACCCAATCCCCGCGGTGACTCATCTCCCGTGACCCCCTGACCTTATTGCGACAGGTCCAATAGGATGTATGCCGCTATCCCAGACCCCGGATCTCGTGTCGCTGAGATTGGTGACGGTTTGGCTTCGTTTGGTAGCCATACATCTGGTAACGAAGTACTGTCGGCTGATTCTGCCGGTCCCCCATGAAGCAAAACGCAATTATTTACATCAGGGTTTCGACGGCCCAGCAGGTTACCAACTTCTCGTTGCCTACCCAGGAAAAGACGTGCCGGCAGTATTGCGCGGACAACGATCTCGTCGTCACCCGAGTCTTCTGCGATGCGGGCGAGTCGGCCAAGACGACGGACCGCACCGAGTTCAAAAAGATGCTGGCTTACTGCTGCGACAAGAAATCCGAGGTTAGCGGCGACCACAACCTGGTCAGCGGTGGAGAGCTCTGCCAAAATTCCTCATTATTGCCGAAAACAATCAGGATTGACGGCCGGTCTAGTGTACTATTGTAGTAGCACACTATGGAACTCATGGGTGCGTCATGGAACATCGAATTCCACTCGGGTATTCCGGTCTACAAGCAAATCATCCACCAGGTGCAGGCGGCCGTCACGGCCGGTCAGCTCAAGGAGGGCGATCAGCTACCCACCATCCGGGCGCTCCACCAGCAACTCAACGTTAACCCCAACACCGTGGCCAAGGCCTACCGCGAGCTGGCGCATCTCGGCCTGGTGGCAGCAGAACACGGCAGTGGGTGTTTTATCTCGGCGCCGCCAGCGGCGCCAAAGCGGTCGGCCCGTGAGACCCAGGCCAAGATTGACGAACTCAGCTCCCGCTTTGCCGCCGAAGCGCGCAGTCACGGCATTCCACTCGAACAAATCATCCAACAACTGAACCAAAGAAAGTCCCATGCCTAACCCCGTCCCCAGCAAACTCAGCCGGAGCTGGCTGCTGTTCACCACGTCACTTCAGATCATCCGTCAAAAGAAGAAGCTGCTCCTGTTCCCCCTCGTGACTTCGGTCTGTTCGGTGGTGATGGTGCTTTTCTTTGTCGCCCCCGCTCTGCTCTACCCGACCGGTCATTCCCTGGGGGAGCTGGCCCATTGGGCGTCGCGCGGAAGGCAGTTCGGCTTGGATTTTGCGGACGCCCAGCCAAGGATTCATCCGAACGCCTACTTCTACGGCTACCTTGCCGGGCTGTATCTGGTGTCGATGTTCCTCGCGACGTTCTTCAATGTGGCTTTCTACAACGAGATTTTGAAGGCTCTCGCCGGTGACCCGGTTTCAATTCGGACCGGCTTGCGTTTTGCCTGGTTCCGGGTGCGTTCGATTCTGATGTGGAGTCTGTTCGCCGGCGCGGTCGGCCTGATCATCAAGGCGCTCGAAGAGCGCTTCGGCTGGGTCGGCCGGTGGGTGATGCGCTTCGTCGGCATGCTATGGAGCGTGGCCTCGGTCTTCGCCATCCCGGTCTTGATCCGGGATGGCGGCACCAATCCGCTCGCGATGCTGCGCCATTCCGCCGGGGCGCTCCGGAAAACCTGGGGCGAATCGTTGATTGGCTATGTCGGTGTTGCCGTCGGCTCGTGGATCATTTTGCTGGCCTCGTTGGTTTACCTCGCAGGCTCCGCCATGCTGGCTGTGGCGCTGACGCAGCCGGTGTTCTTTTTCATGGCCGCTGCGCTATGGCTCGCCGCGATGATTGCCCTGGCTTATCTGGCCTCGGTTGCTGGGCATGTTTATCGCTGCGCGCTCTATGTCTATGCTTCGGAGGGCGTCGTTCCTGCACCCTACACCGCCGAGATGATGGACGCCGCCTGGAAGGTCAAAAAGGGCTGACGCCTTCCGCCGGGCGTCCCATTTCGTTAAAAACGCTCGGTCAGTCTCGGCCCGGGCCCTTGACGATCTCCGACTCAATCTGTGCTAACTACCAGATCAAAGACACAGAAACACGGAATAATTGGGTAACACTCCAAACAGAAAAGGAGTGTTACCATGATCGATTGACTCCAGCCGAGCGAGGGCGTTTCGGTATGCGCGGAGCAGCGTCGTCTGCTCGCAGATTGAACTCGTGGAAAAGATCCGCCTCCACCACGGCCTGAGTAACGGACAGGAGCTGGCGGATTCGTATCCGGTCAGGACCCAGCCCGGGCACATCCAACTGCTCATGCCAGAGCTGCTCACGTAGTCCTTGAATCGACGCGCGGAGCAGGGGGACCGCAAAAGAGGAAGAAACCAAAACCGTTCCGGTTCCCGGCGCTCAGTGAAAACGCCGCTATTTGCACTCTATAAATGTCATTTCCATTAGTGAAGCTATCAACCAACGGCAGGTGAGGCTTGGGGATTGCTCCGCTTCCGTCTCATCGAATTAGGTGCCATCGAATCCAGCTCGCTGGATGACGACCGCGGCCGACAATTTCTGTCGCCCGCGCGCTGGAAGGGATGGCGTACCGCGCAAGGGCGTACCGAACAAACCACAATGCTATTGCCCGCAGGTCGTCATGAATCTCGAACACATCACGGATGCACTTGCCGGCCAAGGGGGCACCGCCGAGCCAAGCCAACCCGACAATTCCCGCGATACCTATATGGATTTCCGCGCACTTGAGCACGCCCTGTTTTCCGACGACTTGGGTGCGGCGGGCGAGGCCTTTCGCCGAATCCAGAACGACGCACCACAAATTTCCGAGGCATTGTCGCGCCATCCGTTCCCGGTGGACAATCGCCGGCTGCGAGCACTGAGGGAACTCGGGCAGCGCCTGCTCATCGGGGATCTCGACGGCGCAAAGCAGGCTTCAACCGAATTTCAATACTGAACCAACGCAAATTTGGCGCCGCAGGCCACAATGCTAACGAACACCCCAACTCCCGCCGCCTCCGCTGTCAGAGCCGCCCCTGATCGACAGGTGATCGCGCGCCTTCAGCACAGCGCGATTTTTCACTCTTACCAGGCCGCCTTTGAGACCCTGTTCGGCTTGCCCCTTACGCTCCGCCCAGCCGGTTCGTTTCGATTCCCGCTACAAGGCTCGACGAAGGCCAACCCGTTCTGCGTTCTGATGTCCGAGGCGAACAAGACCTGCTCGGCTTGCCTTCAGTTGCAACAGCGCGTTGAGCAGGAGGCGACCGTTGCGCCGAAAACGCTCGAATGTTTCGCCGGCCTGAGTGAATCCGCCGTGCCCTTGCACGTCGGCAGCAAGGTCATCGGGTACCTTCAGACAGGCCAGGTGTTTCTCAAAACTCCGACCCACGCTGGTTTCATGGCGTTCGTCCGCCAATTGTCCGAGTGGGGCGCACACTTTGACCAGGCTGCCCTGAAGGCCGCCTATTTTGGCGGCCGCGTTCTCGCGAAGCCGCAGCATGAAGCAATCATAAACCTCCTCACGATATTCGCCGAGCACCTCTCCGCCCTGGGCAACCGGGTCATGATCCAAGATACGCCGACTGAGACGCCCTGCGTCACTCGAGCGCGGACCTACATAGCTGATCATTACAAGGAGCCGATGAGGATGGTCGAGGTCGCGAAGGCGGTTCACACCAGTTCGTGCTATTTCTGCAAGCTCTTCAGACGGGCCACGGGTCTGACGTTTACCGAATATGTCGTGCGGGTCCGCCTTGAGTCGGTAAAGGAAATGCTGCTCAAGCCTCACGTTCGCGTCAGCGAAGCGGCCTACGCTGCCGGCTTCCAGTCGCTCTCGCAATTTAACCGGACTTTCCGACGCATCGAAGGTGAATCGCCCTCGGGTTATCGGGACCGGCTGCCCGCGCCCCCGGCATCCCCGTCCCATTCAACCCGGCGGGCGGCCTGACAGATCCGCCCGCGAGCGGGAGGCGCAACATCTCCAGCCTCAGTTTTGGACAGGTTTGGTGCCGATGGCAGGGCCCTCGTAGTTAAGCACAGGCTTCTGAGACCTGCGTGTCTACCAATTCCACCACCCGGGCACGGGTAGAAAGGGCAGACGACACGCTCTCGGCATCTGGAGCAAGAAATTTGTTCTCTCTCGTAATGGGCCAGCCCATGCGTGAGTAGAAACGCATCTTTCACCCCGTGATCATTTGACTTTAGCGCCTTTCAATTTTTCGCGGGGGGCGGCAACTCTCCGCCGCCGGTGACCAATCGGCCAAGACCGGCGATATTTCCGGGATTACACACCAGCATCCAGTTACCCTCCACTCGCTGCAGTCGAAAGTTTTCGCTGTGGATGTGGCCATCGCTTGTTTCATATTGGCTGTGAACGTCCCAAGCGTTAGGGCTTTCATCGACCTGATTGTCTCCTGTAACCCGGTAGCCAATGCCCGTCGGATAACCATACTCGATCAGGGCTGCCGTCATGTACTCGGGCGACGGGAGTTTGGCTTGAGCATCCGGGCTGAGTCCGGCCCAGAACTCCGCCGCGGAAACCTTCCCTTCGGTGTCAAAGACGATCGTTTTTGCTAATGTATCGATGTCGCCTCGGCTGCAGGCCCAATTGACCGTTTCGACGAGTGCGATGGGCGACCGTTGTCCCGCATTGGTCCATGAATTGATAGGTTTCATATCAGTGGGCAACGTGACATCGCCCGTCGAGGGTCTTGGGCTGTCTTTGCGCTTCTGCAAGGTCTCGATGATCGTGGTCACTTTAGGGGCTTCCTGCGCGACTGTGGCGGAAAGAGCGGCGCTGAGTTGCTGGGTTTCATCACCCGCAGAAACATACCAAGTTTTCGCCATCGCATATTTTAGCACGGCCGGCATCAGCGGACCCCTTCCCGATCCGTCCCTGTCATGGAAACACTGGCAGGCCCCGATCACGCGTCCGCTGCCGAATGAATATTCGACGTAGGTAGGCTTCCCCATACCCGCCTTTAGCTGGGATGGGACCATTTCTACAGCAAGGACCAAGGCTCCCTTGGGCACGTTCTTAAGGTACCCATGGCTGGCCCAATTTGCGGAGATTCTTACTTTTCCCACGAAAGGCGCCAAGGCGGGGTGCCCCGGCATCGTGATCAGGTTGTCGTAGCTTGGGTGCTGCACCATGGCGGCACCGCCGGGAAGCGTAATACCTTCCTGCTCGGCGCCATTGAGTTCAACCACGAGGGTACCTCCGGCTTCGACGAAACGGTTGATCCTATCGCTAGCCTTGGCGTAGTCGACGTAGTATCCCGTCCGCCACTGCGCTCCAGGAATGACAACGAGGCTGTAACCGTTGAGGTCGGTGGTTGCCATCTCCTCCGACTTTTTGACATCATAAGCGTAACCCAAGTCCTTCAGCACCTCCTCAAAATCCGGGTGCCGGTCCCAGGATCGAATATTCCGGAAAACGAGAACCTTGCCGGCCGGAGCCGCTGGCGGCGAGGTTGGGTCGGCGCCGACCGCACCGGTGAAACCGCTTAGCCCCACAAAGAGTAACGCGGCCCCGAGGGCTGCCAATATTGGTCCCCTCCGGTGGACGTGCGGACGTTTTGCCAAAATATTCTCCACCCGCGCAACGATCGGAACGCCGCTCGCCCCTGCAAAAGCGGGCTGATGCAGGCCGAGAGAACGGCGGACCATCTTAATTATTCCGCCGGCATACGTTTTAGGATCGGAAGTGAGTTTGAGCACTTCTTCGTCGCACGACTTTTCGGTCTCAACATAGAGCCGCCGATTGAGAGCCCAGACCAGAGGATGGAACCAAAAGGTGCGGACCAGCGCGGACTGTACGGCGATCCAAAGCGTGTCGCGACGCCGCAAGTGGATGAATTCGTGAATTAGGATGGTTTCCATTTCGGCTTCGGACAGGGAACACTCCATAAAACGAGGCAGCACCACCACAGGATCGACCACCCCCAGAATTCCCGGTCCGGTTCCCTCCTTAATCGCGAGGCAACGCGGCGAAATCGCCAACCCAACTTTGTTTCGCGCGTGCTCGATGCTGCGTTGGAGCGAATCCGAAACCGGTTCTGATTCTGCCAGGATGCGGCGGCGAAACCTCCAGCCCCGCAGGAACCATATGGTCCAAAGGGTGACCGCTCCAACCGCCCAAACGGCCGTCGCCAAATTACCCACAGATAAGTGGACGCGTTCAACGGGTTCCTCATGAACGGCGTCACGGGTGGTATGGTTGCCGGAAGACGAAATCACCGGAGCCCGTTCCGAGAGACTGGTTGCAAATGATTCCCCAAGCCAAGGTGAAAGAGATCGGGGCTGAATTCGGACGAACGTAGGTGTGAAGATAAAGAGCGGCAGAAGGAACTTGATCAAGCCGATCCAGCCCAGTGCCCAACGCGTGCGGGCGGACATCCGCCGCGCGGCGAACATAAGCGCGAGGATTGCCAACGCGACCACCGTTGATTGCCAAAGATGACTCAAGACCGCTGGCACCGTCCATGGCTGCCACCGGCCGACGAATCCTAGCATCGTATGCATGTTCATTTCAGGCCTTTCTCTTTTGCGATTTTTTCCAGTGCCTTCAGTTCCTTAAGGGAAATTTTTCCAGACTCCACCAAATGGGCGACGAATGGCTCGGGCTCTCCGCCGAAGGCCTTGAGAAAGTCGTCGATCAGGACCGCCGCGACGGACTTCCGGTTCACGAGGGGCCGAAAAATGTGGGCGTTGCCGATCTTCCGGACGCGTTCGACTGCGCCCTTCTGTTCCAAGCGATACACGACCGTCTGTATCGTCGTGTATTCCAACTGCCGGGAGGGAGGCAGGCTCTCTTGCAACTCGCGAATTGAAGCCTGGCCCAAACTCCAGAGGGCTTCCAACAGTTCCATTTCCACACGCGTCGGTCGAATATTTTTCTCAGTGCTCATGTAATGGATAGTATTTGCTACTATCCGTATAGTAGTGTCAATATTTTTCCCCGACAAGATAGCCACTTCCAATTCAGCCCCCGCAATCGATTAGCGAAGGGATGCCCGTCCACCGGAACACTGCGACCAACGCCCGCTTAACGTTGAGACGAGTGCCGCTTCCAATGGCCGCGGCGCGGTGTTTATCGAGCAACAATACCGCAGATTAATGACCATCGATCAACGAACCGGCGGCGGCAGCGACGCCGCGCTTAAAGCCGGCATGCACCGAGAGACCGCCGCCCGTTACTTGGAAGCGCAGGCCGGGCCGCAACAATTGAAGACCCCTCATCACTGGCGCACGCGTCAGGATCGGTTGGAGGCACTCTGGCTCCAGGCCAAGCCGTGGCTGAAATATCACGCCGCCTGCCACTGCACGGTGGAGCGCTTGCTCAGTGAAAACCTGTATTGAGAGCGGGGAAGATCGGCCAAACAGCCGGCCCGTGGGTGCCCCGGCCAGACAGTTTCCGATTTGCAACGGCTGCGCTCGTCGGCATCGTCGGCGCCTGCTCATGCCCTTGATTATAGCCGCGTTTCTTTGCCTGTGGTTGTTCTGGATCGTGTATTGGACCGCATCCGCAGGCGGCAACAAGCGGACCTTGCATCAAATAAATCCGATTTGGCGGGCGCTTGCGATCGTCTTCGTGGTGCTGGTTTATGCTGCGATACGCCATGATCCGGCCTATTTTAACCGTCGGTTGCTGGATCAAGATCTGATTCGCGATGTCATCGGACTCGTGCTGACGGCCCTGGGCCTCCTATTCTCGATCTGGGCGCGGCGGACTCTCGGGACGAACTGGAGCGCGAATCCAACCATCAAGGAAGGCCACGAGTTGATTCAAAGCGGCCCCTACCGCTGGATCCGGCATCCAATCTACACCGGGATACTGTTGGCGGTCTTAGGCGGTAATCTTGCCGATGCCCGTATTCGCGACGTTTACATCTTCGCCCTCGTGCTGACGATGCTGTTGTTGAAACTAAGGGTGGAGGAAAGGCTCCTCGTTCGGCAGTTTCCCGAGGCCTACATCCCGTATCGAAAGCGAACGAAGGCGTTAATCCCCTTTGTTTTCTAGTAGCCTGACTGAGACCCCCATGCTTCCCATACCAATCCATTCGTTTGGAGCGCGCCTTTTCGACTGACGCCCCGGGTGCAACCACCGCTGGATGCTCCGATCGTTTCGCAATCCTTCGATTTAGGCTCGTAGCAACTCCGACTTGGCGAGGCACCCTCGATCACGGCGAGTCCGCCTGATGCGAAAATCTCATGTGTGATTTTGGCCCGCAGCGGGTATCATAGGGCGTAAATCCCATGGGCGACGATTCTCTCCTATTGAAGCAGTATGTCGGGGACCACTCCCAGACAGCCTTCGCGGCGCTCGTGCAGCGGCACGTTAATCTCGTCTATTCAGCGGCGCTGCGTCAGCTCGGCGGCGATGCCCATCTTGCCTGGGACGCATCCCAAGGCGTGTTTCTCGCGCTCGCGCAGAATGCGCCGCGCCTCATCCATCACGCAGCGCTGACCGGCTGGCTTCATACCACGACCCGATTTGTCTGCGCCAAACTCGTGCGCACTCGGCAACGCGCGTGCATCCGCGAAGAAACCGCTTCTACCATGAACGAAATCCTTGAAGAAGGCCCAGCCGAGCCCGACTGGAGCGCAGTGCGCGACGTGCTCGACGATGCCATGCATGAGCTCGGGCCACGTGATCGCGAGGCGTTGCTGCTCCGTCATTTCGAAGGTCGCTCGTTTGGCGAAATCGGCGGGGTGTGTGGGCTCGGCGAAAATGCGACCCGGATGAGGGTGGAGCGGGCGATGGAAAAGTTGCGGTCGCGACTCGCGCAGCGCGGCATTACATCGACGGCCGCCGCCCTCGGCGCCGCGTTAACTGCCCATGGTGCCGCAATCGCGCCGGCGGGACTCGCAAACGCCGCGGCGACGCTCGCGTTCGCCGGCGCCACCACGGCCACTACCGGATTGGTCGGAACAGTCGCCTGGCTGCAATTTATGAGCACAACGAAACTGAAAGTTGCCGCGGCCGCAGCGGTGGTCGCGTTAACCGTCGGTGGTTACCTCGGTAGCGAATGGCGGCGCCGCGCAGAGCCAACCAGCATCGCTTCGACGGCAGTGCGGCAAACCCCGCGCCAGGAGACCACGCCGGCCGCGTCGGGCAAGCAAGCCGCAGGCAACGACGAGGCTTTACGCGTGCGGGCTGCATCCGATTCAAATTCCACTCCCACCGCAGCCAATGCACCTGCCGCCGGACTCAGCGCGGCAGAACAGAACGTGCTGTTGGCGTCGCAGAAGGCGCTGTTGGCGTCGGCTCGCTCGGGTCTCGAACAGCGTTATGGCGGCCTGTTTCGGCGACTGGGGCTCCCAACTGCGGAACTCGACAAACTCCGGGATCTGTTGGCCGAGCGCCAATTGAGCACCTACGATACGATGATGGTGGCGCAAGCGCAGGGAATCGAGCTCGAAGCCAACTTCGCTCAATGGAAAACTTTGAACGATAAGGTCCGGGCCGATGTCGACGAGGGCATCCGGACCGCTCTCGGAAACGAGCGCTATCGCGTTTACCAAGATTACAATGATAACGCGTCATCCTATATTCTCCTCGACCAGATCGAGCGACGACTGAGCGACACCGGCGCGCCACTGCAGGAATCGCAATCCGAGCCGCTCCTCCGGCTCCTCGTCGATACGGCTCCCTCAGCACCAGCCGCGGTCGCTCAAGGGCCGCTGCAGGGTTTCACCGCGGCCATGAGTGGGAGCGATCCGCTTCTGGCCGCTGCGGCGCGCGGGCCGATTTCCGATGAAACGATTACGCGAGCGCAGTCGATCTTGACGCCCGCCCAAGTGGCGACGCTCCGTCAAATCCAATCCGAACAGAAAAGCCAAGCCGATGCCACGCGGAGCCTGATCCAGGCAGATCCAGATGCCGGTAAGCCCGCCTCCGCACCGCATTCCGCCGCAACTCGTCCATCATCCAAGCCGTGATCACGGCAGAGCCCTTGGCAACGGTGTCTTTAATCCTACACCTGTCCCCGACAGCGTGGCTGCGGTGATGCAATCGCTGGATCGGTCTTTCGCCTCGCTCCATTTCATCACCAATCGTCCACGCACCTTGACGAATTTATTCTTACTTTCATTCTTACTTTGGGGGCGCTGAAAAGCACAAAGCCCGCAACTCATTCGATGGAGAGTAGCTCAAAGATTGCATGCGACTTCGCGCATATCTTGGCCAAAAAAGGTCCGGACCGTAGCCTGAAACGTAAAAGAATTCGCGCATGCCTTGGCTAGACCCGACGGCGTTATCGCATAGTTTGGCCAGACGCTCCCTTCCTTTTGGAATGTTGCGCCCTCATTTGTCGCCCGCTTGGCGTTGCGCAAGGCCTGTGCGGATTGCCGCCCCGGGTTTTGCTCGGTGCAAAATGGTACCGCGGGACCGACTGAGTTTGACCCGCTTGCAGCCACCCTGAATGGCGGGCTTCGTCATTCCGTTGAGAGCAAATGGTACAGCGTTTGCCGTTCGAAGCCAATTTATCACTGCCGTTCCCGCCGCCAAATCACTCATTTTGGCGTGAAGCCAAGTCCTATCAGGTCGTGTGCCCGTCTCGGATGATTCAGTCGAATTAATCATACTGTAACATCCTTTTAGCATTATTTTGAATGCTGCCCATTTTGACCACGACATTCGATGAACAGGGATAATATAGCCGGCCATCATCGCTACTTTCCGCCGGAGGCCCAACTCGAGGAGCGCGTGTGAGGTGACGATGCGGTAGCGTCATTCCATTCCCAGATTTGGCGCGAGTTTGCGCCTTCCCTGTTCAATCCCATGAAAATCGCGCCGCGCTGGTTCTTGTCCCTAGTACTCGTTGCCGGCCTCGCGGCAGCGACTGATAGCCGGTACTACCTCAACACCGCGATTGCCCCGGTGTATCTCAGAGGACGGCCCCGCGCCGTCGGGACGGTTACCCGACAGTCTCTGACGTCGACCGAACTCAACGCTGGGCAGCACGTGAATTTTGCCCTGAAGTTGCGCAATTTCGCCGAACTGAAGGCCCGCATTGCCAAGGGTGAAGTGCTGACAGTGGCAGAGATGACCGCCAGATATTTCCCGCTTCAGGAAACCTGGAGGAAAGTTGCCCGATGGGCGGAATCACAGGGGCTCAGTGTCGCGCCTGAGGATTCGGCCCACATGACCGTTGCCACCACAAGCACAGTTGCCCATGTGCAAAACGCCCTGCGCATGCGTTTCGCCCGCGTCGTGGGAACGGACGCGAGAGAATACACTAGTGCCATCAGCGCCCCAGCCATTCCCGGGGAGCTCCGCGATTGCATAGCGAGCGTACTCCAGATTCAGCCGCATTTGCGGCCCGTACCTTCGCAAGCACAAAACATCTCACAAATTGCAGAAGGCTATATTTTGCCCCAAACTTTTGCCCGACTCTACAACGCAGACGTACTTGGCGTGGATGGGAAACACGAAGCCGTAGTGGTTCTGGGCCGATACCGTGTCGATCCCGCCGATCTTACCACTTTCTGGCAAACCTGTGGGCTACCCACGACTCTCGCGCAATTCACCGAGGTTGATCTATCTCAAGACATCGCCCAGGGAGCGTATGGCCAGGCCGATGAGGAGACGATGGATATAGAATGGGCCAGCGCAATGGCTCCCGGAGCCGAAATCATTTACCTCTCTGACTTATCCTTGGATGAGGTGTACTCCTGGATCATCTCACAAGTTGTGGCTGGCCGGCCAATCCATCAGGTCACCTCGAGCTTTGGTCTGCCAGAAGCAGCTTACACGGTAAGCGCCGAAGTGAGGGAGTCGGCGAGCCAATACTATGCGGCCCTGGCCGCCGTGGGCGTTACCTTTTTTTGCGCCTCTGGCGACGAGGGGTCCACGCAAATGGTGGTGAATAGCACCGTGCCCGTACGTGGTTACAATCCAGCTGGTACAACGTCTCCGTTTTACCCGGCGTCTGATCCTTACGTGACCGCCGTGGGCGGAACGTCCGTGGGATTTCAGTATGGCAGCAACATGGTGGCGAATCCTCCGGTACGCGAGGCAGCTTGGACGCTCTCGAACCTGGAGCGCACCAACTTGGTCGGTCAGACTGCCAGCGGCGGTGGCGTGAGCTGGTATTTTGCCAGGCCATCCTGGCAAATCGGTCCAGGAATACCGACGGGTACCATGCGATGCGTCCCGGATGTCGCTGCGTTGGCTGCATCCAATTTTTCGGCGTACATGCAATTCCGGGGAATGACATTGGCTGCCTCCGGCACAAGTCTGAGTTCGCCAATCTGGGCCGGGCTTTGCGCTCTAATCAACCAAGTGCGTTCAGAACAGCGATTGCCTCCCCTCGGTTTGCTGGGCCCGAGGATCTATCCGCTAAACGGGACTGCCTGTTTCAATCAAATGTCGGTTGGTTCCCAAAGCGGAACCGATGGATATTCGCCAACCGCGACCAACGGGGCCTATATGGTGGGTCCCAATTACAATCTAATAACCGGCCTTGGTTCCCCGGATGTCGCTAGCCTTATCCTGGCCCTCACCGTCGCTGATGCGGGAGTCGCGCCAAAGATTACAACTCAGCCGCTGAGCCGGTCCGTGACGGAAGGTGATGCGGTGATACTCACCGCGACCGCCAGTGGTAACCCAGTGCCGATATATCAATGGCAGAAAAATGGCACCAACATCTCAGGCGCAACTAGTACCTCTTATTCTATCGCCAGTGTGAAACTGGGTGATGCAGGAAATTATACGTTCGTGGCAATCAATTCCTCCGGCACCGCCACAAGCGCGATCGCGACGCTTACCGTCGCTGCACTTCCGCCTCCTCCACCCGCTTCACCGATACCAACTACACCAACTACGCCTGCCACACCCACGACACCAGCTTCTTCAGGGGGTGGCGGCACGATGAGCGTTTGGTTTGTTGCCGCCCTCGGTTGGCTATCGCTATCGAGGACATTTGCTCAACATCGCCGGCGGTAAGCTCCCATCTGCCATCCCAACGCCAGCCAGCGCTCGGCTATCTTATCGTCCCGATGATAGTGTCTGGTGACATACCGAATCTCGCGAAAGATTTCGTGAGCTTTGTGCCGTTTGGGGTGACACTCATCTTGTTCGGAGGCGTTACCGGAATTATTTTTCGTCTTTGCATCATTGCCTATGAGAAGAAAAGCAAAACCGCCTAACCACTTTTCGGAACCGGCGCTGGGCGCGGTTCACTAAGAACGTTAGCCGTCTAGAGCGCATGCAACCACCCCCGTTGGCCGGAATCCAGAAAGTCACTTTTCAAGTTCCGTGAAAAGTCCTGATCCGCATTTGGTGGCGTCGGACGATGCTACGGCCTCGCAGGCTGTTTCTCTCGGCCTTCATTTTTCTTGTTTCGATAGGATGCTTGTTCCTATGGCCGGCCGAACGGTTTCTCGGCCTGATTTTTTTGCTGTTTCTTGTTTTTCTGCCGATCATCCAGTACCGGGGCATTGCTAAGGCGATTGATAGTGATCGGATATGGACCGACCCCAAGACGCTTGAATTTAGTCCATCGCAGCTCCAGTTCACCGGCCCGAATTGGAAGAGCGAGTGGCCGTGGACGAGGTACACGGGGTTTTCGGAAGACGACGCCTATTTTTAGCTGCATCTTTCGGACAATGGAATTGCTTCCGTGATACCAAAGAGCGCATTCTCCCCTGACCAGCAGCAGCAATTTCGACAGTATGCAAAGACACGAAACGGCTAACCACTTTTCGGAACCGGCGCGGGACGCGGTTCACTAAGAACGTTAGCCAAAGAAAGACGATGTCCTCGCGCCCACCAAAGCAAGAAATCGCTAGCGAGCGCGATATGGCCGCAGCCGGAAGAGTCTCGATTTGGGTTGGCGATATTTCCGATGAAGAAGAGGCGCTTGACTACATTGAAAGCGCGCATGGTCTCGGCGCTCAGTTCGGTTGCGTTCTCCGTCACAGTCGAGAGATCATGGTGAGTGACGAGCCCAAGAGATTGCGACAGTTGCTCGAAGGTTTTTCTTCGTGGAGAGATTTCATCGACGAGGCTGTTGCGTTTGGGTCCGAGGAGTTGGTTGCGCAATGCGCCGTCGTTGCGTACGCGTGCGATTATTCCAAGCTTCAGTTTACGCCGCGAGCTGGTCGCATGCGGTTCCTAGGTGTCGCCAACTTTGGTCACGATGAAACCCGAGGCTAACCACATGGCGGGACCAGTCTCGCCAAGCCGAGCTGGTTCACCATAACGTTGGGCCAAGAAAATGAACCTCTCAGTCGAAGGCTCGAAGATTCTCGTCGGTTCCGAGTGGTGGCAGTTTGAGAAACGCGTCCTGAAGGCGGTGACGATCCAAGACAGAGTCCTTGTCATATTCGACTACATGGCATTCCCGAAAGATAGGCCGGCAAAGAATCTCGTGGCCTACGACAGGAAGAAGAAAGAAGTTTGGACAGCGCAGAATCCTGAAGTCGGTGCGACGGACGCTTACGTGAGCTTCATCAACGAAGACCCGCTAGAAGTCGGAAATTTTGCCGGCTATAATTGCCTCATTGACATCGCCACAGGTCTGCTCGTGCGCTCAGAGTTTACGAAATGAAAAAAGAGCCCAACCACACGGCGGAACCGGGCTCGCCAAGCCTCGCTGGTTCACGTAACGTTCGCCTGACTATATTCTCCCGTGACCAAGCGCGAAATCTGTATGCTATTCTTTGCGGCAACGCTTTTCGCGAGCGACTCGCAACCTGCGCCGCGCCCCATGAATAATTCGGACGAGAAATTAGTTATCACATGTATGCCGAGCTTGGTATCGGTGCTTTGGTCAAAAGAGGAAAAGAAGGGTGCGCCGCTAACGAAAGATGAAGTGCTCGCGATTCGTGACGCTGCGTCAGCGGTCGCGCTGCCGGCGTCCAAGATCGCCGCGATGGAAAAAGTGCGCGGATACATGGACATCGACCCCGATCATGCCTGGGAGGAGTGGCAAGTTGCGCGGATCGAATTAGTGAAACACAAACAGGCGGACCACTCGGCGCAGCCAACCCCGCCGACGGGTGGCTGATCGAAACGTTCGCCCATGCACGATACTCATCCATCAGACAAAATGATCGCTACCCGCATAGTGCAGTTGTCGCCTGAATTGCTGCGGCGATATGGAATGGCGACAGGCTGCAACCGCGCACAGTTTGACCGCACAGTGAGCGACATGAAGATTGAAGCGGCCGTTGTTGCGTATCTTAGCGCAGTTTTCCTGACCGACGCAGACTTTCAGGTCTATCGGGCAGAAATTGCTGCGGCCAATTGGGAAGAAGTCGAGAATCGGGCCGAGCGCATTTATCAGGAACTTCAGCATACAAGCCGATCGAACGACGACTTTCGCGAGAGTTGGATTGGTGCTAATGGGATTGGAGCCTGAAATGAAAACAGAATCACTGCGACCTAGGTCCAGAAAATCTAACCACTCAACGGAACCGACACGAAGTACGGTTCACTGAGAACGTTACGCAACATCCATGACCAAGTGGTTTAATGATCCAGAGGTTCGGCTCGTTTCGTTCTTTGTGGGAATGCTACTCATTGTGACATCGGGCCTCGTCGAAGAACTCCTATTCCGCTTAGTTAAGTCGCCGAGCGGCAGAAACTGGTTTTCGACACTCTATCCCTTCTTTGGACTCGTACCGATTTATTGGACGTTCATTTGGCCGCAACCTGGAATCCAGGTGCTGCTCGTAACGGTGATCATTGTTTTCTTTGCTATTCTTACCGTTCGCACGCCGCGGTATTGCACCAAATGCGGGTCGTCAGTCTATCGCGGTCGTGGCCCGCCCATGGGCGGCGTCGACCGTTGTCCGACCTGCAGCGCGCCAGTGAGTAGACTCAGCTTCAAAGTGCGTAACCATTCACCGGAGCCGCCGCACAGCGCGGTTCACTGAGAACGTTGGGCACTGCACCGGACGATGAAGCGCTCCACGGTATCCTAGAGATTCAAATGAAAGGTGAACTTCAGCCAGCCTTCCCAGAGGTCGCTCCAGCCATGGGACAGAATTCCTGGCCGCAAGTTTTTACGCCATGCCGCCAAGCCCCCATAGAGCACACCAAGAATGCTGATTACAACGACGGCTTTCCAACCCCGTGGATGAATCAGTCCGAATATGATTCCCTGAAAGAGCACGCCGAGCCAGAGGCGCCCTGTGAGTGCGCTGAACTGGCGTTGAAGGTAGCCGCGGAAAATCAGTTCCTCGCAGAACCCGGCGCTAAGTGAGACTGCGATCCAGACCGCGATCTCGAAAACTCCGCGCACGGGAAATGTCTCGTCGGGCGGACCGGCGGGCGTGGCGAAAAGGCGGCCCAAAAGAGCCCAGGCTGCAAGGGCCGTCGCTTCCCATACAACAAAGAATGGCGCAGCAATCGCGAGATCTTTCGCTGCGTCGCCGACGCTGGACCATCGTCGACCAGAGAGTTGCAGTAGACTGCCGCCTCGGTCTCGGACCCCGCCCCAGACATACCAAAGAATGCCCCAATCAAAGAGAAGTGACTCGATGAGTCCGGGAATGATTCTTCTCTGAACTGGTGCTGACGGCACGGCTCCGGTGGCGACGGCGGCTTGTCCGTGCTGGAGCGCGAAACTGATCGCGAAAACAGCACACAGAATGGCAAGCAGGCCAAACGTGTGTCCATAGCTGGCTACAGGTGCGAGACTTCGCTGTTCTGAGGTGTTATCCTGATCCTTAAAATCCTGCATTGCAGCCTCTATTTATAGAGTACATAAATCAGACTTTGCTGAAAGAAACGGTCAAGCGACATTATTGTATGGCTGACGCGTTGATTGCCCTCGGCATAAGAGAATGAAGACGCCCAACCACTTTCCGCATCCGGCGCTGGACAAGGGCCAGCGCGGATGACAAAAACGTTCGGCTTGATATGCACGCGTTTTCCAAACGACGAAAACGGTGCTGTATTGAATCGGATGCGCGACGGCGGCGATTTGCTCGTTAAGCCGCGCATGATAGACTACTGTTTCGTATTCCCGGATCGAGAGTGGTCGATCGAGTTTGCACGTGCGATCACGGAATCCGATTTGGAGGTTTGTCTTTCGTATTACGAAGAGCGCAAGATGCGGCAGGCTATCGTGCAGAAATATATGATACCCGAGCACGGGGCTATCGGTGCGCTCGAAGTCGAACTCACTAGGCGTGCAATCTTAGTCGGGGGAGAAGCCGATGGTTGGGGTTGCATGCGCATCACCGAATGAAAAACCCGCCGAACCATATGACGAAACCAGCCTCGCCAAG
Source organism: uncultured Opitutaceae bacterium (assembly GCA_964477955.1). Taxonomy (GTDB): domain Bacteria; phylum Verrucomicrobiota; class Verrucomicrobiia; order Opitutales; family Opitutaceae; genus Didemnitutus. Next base: position 1,354 of record CAYZGG010000052.1, on the reverse strand, counting down.
CCGAGGCGGTTTATCGTAAACGTTCGGCACCATGCGTGATTCCAATCCGCATACTTTGGCCAGTACTTATATCGAGCATCTTTCTTACTGGCTGCGTTTCTTTGGCTTTCATGCCGGCATGCAATCTTGAATGTCGCGTGTACGACGCTGAAACGAAGGCACCTATCGAGGCTGCAAACCTGTTTATGATATATACGGGACCCGATGGCGAAACGGTCAAAAAGGGTCCGTTCCTAACAGATCGCGCCGGCGTGGGGCACATCGTCGTGAACCGGGAAACTCCGACCTTACCTTTTGGATCTGCGATCGATGGCGGAGGCTATCTCCGGAAACTCGAGGTGCAGGTTGCGGGGTATATAGGCACTGGTTATTCGGAGGGTTTCGACCTTTACAAACTCGACCATAAGGCCCCGTTTGGAGACCTCTGCAGAAATGTGAATCACTCCCTCCTCCAGATTCACCGCGTCGGGCTTAAGTTTGGTTATCTCGCCGTGTGGCACGCCGGGCCGGATGCCGGCGAACAGGCAGAGCGCGAAATACGGCACCCACCGGCCGCCATCGTAGGTTTCCATGTGTTCCATGAGCGCCGAGGCTTGCGCGACGGTGAATGTTTGCGCCACGCCGCGTTTCCGACGGATGCGGTAGTGCGGCACCTTGGGCGTCGGATTCTCCGCAATCCACCCGCGCTGAAACGAGAACTTGAGGAAGGTTGAGAGAATGCCGCGCCGGTTGTTGTAGGTCTTCATCCCGGGCCTACCCACTTCCAAAAAGGCGACAAGCGCTGAGACGGGCAGCTCCGCGACCGTCTTGCCGGCGAAATATTCGCGAAGTCGTTTCAGGTCCCAGCGAATCCGCGACATCTGCGGGATCGAGATTTGATCCTGCGCGAATTCATGTTCTTTCGCTGCGATGTATTCCGCCACGGCATCGGCCAGTGGTTTCTGTTTTTCCGGCTCGCGATAGTGTGTCAGCGCGAAATCGACGTAGAAGGAAAGCGAACGCGGCTGGCCGTTGAGCCGGGCAAACACCGCTTCCGCTTCCTTGAGTTGCGCATCTTCCAGCCGCGTGGCGACGGTGCGGATGCCGGTCTCTGATTGGAGACGTTGCACCTCGAGCATTTGCCGCTCAGCATTAGCCTCAGCACGGGTCGCGTAATTCTTGCGAATGCGTTTCCCGTCCAGCCAACCGGCGACCCGCCAAACGATCTCCCCGGAGGGATTCGTGAACTCTGAGATGAAGAACGATGTATTGTGATCCATGACCAATTTGCCACGTCAACTGGCAAATCTGAAGTCAGGAAATGTTAACTTATTTTATTAGAACAAGTTAGTTGGCGTCCCCACGGGGATTCGAA
>CAYZGG010000051.1:0-26059 GCA_964477955.1 uncultured Opitutaceae bacterium | reverse complement strand
GCGCGCTTCTCCGTCACGACCCGCGAAATCCCCGCGATCGAGGCGGTCGCCTGAGGCAGGTGCGGGAGAGGGAGCCGTGCGCAGGTCGAGGAAGAACTCGACGGCGTCGGCGGAACAGTGGACTCCTATCCGGCCCCCGTGCAGCGCCGCGATCGCCCGGCAGTGGGCGAGCTCGAGACCCGTGCCCGGCCGCTTCGGACCGGGCCGGCGGAAAAACGGTTCGAAAACGCGGGCCTGATCGGCGTCGCTCAGCGGCGAACCGCGATTCACCACGCTGAGCCGGACATAACCGTCGCCCGGCGCGCGCGCCCGCAATTCGATCGGTGGGCCGGCGACGCCCTGTTCGCCGGCGTTGGCCACGAACCGGGCCAGGACACGGCCGGCCTGGGACGCGTCGGCCAGGACGGGCGGCAGTCCGGTGGGGAGATCGAGGATGAATTCGCCGCCGGATTGCCGCCATTGCGCTCCGGCCTCGGCCAAAAGCTCGCCCGGCGCAATCGGGAGCAGATGCAGCGCGATCTGGCCGCTCTCCAGCCGCGCCAGTTCCAACAGCGCTTGGAGCGTGGCGAGCAGGTGCTCGCAATCATCGCGACCCACCTCGAGAAGTTCGCGTTGCGCCGCGTTCAACGGTCCCAGTTTTTCCTCGAGCAGCAAATGCAAGGCAAGCCGGAGGCCGGCTGCGGGCGTTTTCAACTCGTGCCCAAGCAATCCCATCGCCTTGGTCTCCGCCTCCCGCTGTGGGTGGAGGCGGGTCACGTCCAGCACCAACACAGCCCAGGTTGCGGTGGCCTCCGCCGCGGCCGCGAGGGGGACCACCTGGACCAGGCAGCTCATTTCGGGCTGCCCGGGTGGGGAGAGACGGACGACCCGGCGAAGATCGTCGCTGCCCCAGTCGCCGGGGTGTGTCGCGGCATCGGCTATCCGTCCGTGCAATACTTCCGGCACGGCGGCGGGAGAATGGAAGAGACGGCTGAGTTCCTCGGCCCGGCGGTTGCACCGGAGGACCCGGAACTCGCGATCGACAAGATAGACGGGCCAGGGCAGCGCCTGCAGAATCCCGTCATGGTCGGGGGTGCTCGGGCCGGCGTGGTCCCCGGGAGGCCGCGGCGAGTCCGTTCGTGCGGTGCCAGAGGCCCCGGGCGGAAGCGGGCGGGCCCGCGCGAATTGGACCGCCGCAAAAATCCAGAGGAGGAGAAGGAGAACCAGGCACGACCGCAGCACGTCCGGGTCCGGCGCGGGTCGGAGAGAAAGTCCGCCCGCGACGAAAAGCAGCAGCAGCGTGAGCGTGAGGCCGGCGATGACCACCCGCCGGTTCATGATGCGGGCTCGCCCGCAGGTTCGGCCGCCCAACGCTTGCGTTTGCGGTAGATGGTCGCGGTATCGATGCCGAGGACGCGCGCCGCCTCATCGAGGGTGGCCGTGCGCAAGGTGACGAGGCGGACATGGGCCTGCTCCACCGCCTCGAGGGCGACCAATGCTCCGATCGCGACCTCCGTTCCGCCGGAGACGGCCAACTCCCCCGGAAGATCATGCAGCTCCACCTGGCGACCGCGGGCGAGGATCACCGCCCGCTCGATGGAATTGCGCAGTTCGCGCAAATTGCCCGGCCACGGGTGACGGCGAACCGCCTGCCAGGCTTCGGCCGAGAAATCCCGGGCGGGACAACCCGATTCCTCGGCGAAAAAACGGAGAAAATCCTGCGCATGGCGTACGAGATCGCGGGGACGGGTGCGCAGCGGGGGCACAGTGACGCTGATGACGTTCAGGCGATAGTACAGGTCCTCGCGAAAGGTGCCGGCTTTCACCGCGGCCGCCAGGTTCCGGTTGGTGGCGGCGATCACCCGCACCTCGGCGGTGCGGGTCTTGGTGTCACCCACGCGCTCGTAGGACTTTTCCTGCAGCAGGCGCAGCAGCTTCGGTTGAAGCTCGGCGGGCAGCTCGCCGATCTCGTCGAGGAACAGAATGCCCCCGCGCGCGGCCTCCACCTTGCCCCACGTGTCCTTCAACGCCCCGGTGAACGCCCCCTTGACGTGGCCGAAGAGCTCACTTTCCAACAGCTCGCGGGACAGACTCGGACAACTGACGGTGACGAACGGTCCGGTGGCGAGCGGGCTGCATTGGTGAATGTGGCGGGCGAGAGCGCTTTTGCCGGTGCCATTTTCGCCGAGGATGAGGATGGTGGCGCGGCTGGCGGCGGCCCGTTCGACCACGGACATCACGCCCTTCATTTCCGGGTCCTCGGAAGTGAAATCCATCGCCGGCACGGCCTGCGCGACCTGCTCCTCCAGTTCATCCACGCGTTGCCGGAGGCGGCGGGCTTTTTCGACGCGCGCGAGAAGCTGGCGGAGCTGCTCGGGAGTGAACGGTTTTTCGAGATAGTCCTGCGCGCCGCGCCGCATGGCTTCGACGGCGGTTTCAATGCTCGCAAACGCGGTGCAGATCACCACGGGCAGTTGCGGCGAGACCTTCTGCAGCCGCGCGAGGTAGTCGAGTCCGTCGGCCTCGCCCTCCATGCGCAGGTCGAGCAGCACGAGATCATAGTGCTCCTCCTGCAGCTTCAGCAGCGCGACCGCGCCGCTGTCTGCGGTGTCGGCTTCGTGTCCTTCGGCGCGCACCGCCTGCGCCGAAGCGAGTCGGATGTTGCGTTGATCATCGACAATGAGGATGCGCATGACGTGGAAGAGTGAGATCCGGGCAAAGGCCGGGGCGTGGTGCGTCCAAAATGACGCTGGGTTCATGCCAGACAAGGTTGGAAGAGAACGGTTCGACAATATTGCTCCATGGGGTGGGTTTGCAAAGTGCGACCTCACAAGCGGGTGATTCGTGCATTTTGCTGGAGAACATCTGCAGACGAATTGCAGCCCGCACTCTATTTCACTTGCCCGCAACGAATAGCGGGGGCGCGCGCCAGACCGGCACGCCGCGAGCAAGCAAGAGGGGGCAAAAAACCCATTCCAGCCTTTTCCGGTCCGATCCATCCGTCGCCGTACAACCCACCAGCCTTTTTTTCCCTCCATGCATCACCTTACCCGCCTTCATGCCCTCCAAGCCGACAATCTAAAGAATCTCGGTCACCCGGAACGCCGGCCGGACACCGACGCGCTCGCCGCCGCTCCGGCGACCCGAAATTCATAACAACCCCGACACTTCCTTCCTCCATGGACCGCTCCGCCGAATCCGCCACTATGCCCGCGACCGAGATTGCGCCTCCCGGCAATCTTTGCGAGATGCTGTTGCACGACATCGCCGCCCTCTTGGTGACCAGCCGGCTGGTCCAACGCACGTTGCTCGAGTTCCGTCCCGAGTGCCAGTTCTCCCCCGTCCTCTCCGAAACCCTCGATTCCCTGGTGGCTTTGAGTGAAAGCGGCGAGCAGCGGCTCCGCGAGCCCTTGCTCGACGCGGGCGCCGTGCTGCCCGCGCTGACGGAGGAGACGACGATTGGCACCGTCATTTCCGGGTTCATTTCCAATGCACCGACCTCGCGGACGCCGGCGGTCCTGGCGGCGGAAGTGGTGGCCAACTTCCGTCTGTTGGTGCAGCACATCGAGCTCAAGGCCCGCTTGGTGGCCGAGGTGGCGGTGCTCGTCGGCCAGAACCGCCTGGCGCAGGCCCTGCTGGAATGGTCCGGCGAATGGCGGGCATGCGGGCAGATCCTGCGCACCGTGGCCGCCCGGGTGCGGGCCCAGGCTTATATCGCCGACGTCAAGCAGCCCACCTGAAGCCTTTGGCACCGAAGATCAATGTCGGGCGCCCCGCGCCCTTTGCTCACGCCCCTCATCCCTCTCGACCATCGCCTTGTCCTGCCGCGGGCTCTCCCGGATCCGGGCCCCGGCGCAAAAAAACTCCGGGTCGACAAAAACCAAAACCCACCCCCATGAAGACTATTACCGTACTTTTGGCCGACGATCACAGGATTGTGCGCGAAGGATTCCGTTCACTCCTGAACCTCACCACGGACATCAAGGTCATCGCCGAGGCCACCAACGGCCGCGAAGCCCTGGCCCTGGGCAAGCTCCATCGTCCGGACGTGATGGTCATGGATCTGGCGATGCCGTTGCTCAACGGCTTGGAGGCCGCTCGCCAGATGCTCGCCGAACACCCCGACGGGAAAATCATCATTCTGTCAGGTCACAACGACGACGCCTCCATCGACCGGGTGATGGAAGTCGGGGCGGCGGGCTACCTGTCCAAGCAGACCTCGGGGGAAAGCCTGGCCGATGCCATTCGGGAGGTCCATGCGGGCAACCGGTTTTTCAGCCCATTGATCAGAAAGCGTCTTGAAAATGGCTACGAGAAATCGCGGGGCAGTGGCGAATGGCAGGTCAAAAAGGGCCTGACGCTGACCCCCCGGGAGTTGGAGGTCATCCAGCTCATTGCGGAGAGCTACGCCAACAAGCAGGTCGCCGCCGATCTCGGTATCAGCATCAAAACGGTCGAAAAACACCGACAGCACGTGATGGACAAATTGAACATCCACGACACCGCCGGTCTGACCCGCTACGCGATCGCGCACGGAATCATCGAGAGTGCTGGTCTGCGGGCGATCGTCTAGGGCGTGGTCTGCGGGCGGCTGCGAAAAATCGCAATGCCTCCTCGACTGCCTTGGGCGCCGCCACTCTTTTTATTCGCATTAGGTCCCATACCCCGAAGCTTGTTCGGCTTGATTTTAAGAATGTGGGAGCGAGGTTGCTCGCGATGTCGAACGAGTCGCGAGCAAGCTCGCTCCCACAAATGGAAAGTATTTATCGGGAATGCCCCGAAGCTTGCTCCGGGAATCTTTACTCAAAGGCCTCGGGGTTTGGCCCGGGATCTTTATTTCAACGGATGGAACCGAAGTGTTTCAGGAACGCTTGGCTGGGTGCGCGGATAGGAGGAAAGAAATCCTGTTGGTTTCGGATCCGGGATACCGCCGTCTTCTTCTCATAGTCGTCCAGGGTCTTGACCAGACCGGCAAGGACTTCCGCGGAGGTCTCGAGGATCGCATAGGCCTGCGGATCCGTGACCGTGGGACCGTCAACGCGCAGCTGCTCGACCAGCTCGCGCATCCGGATCTTCAGTTGGCTGATGGATTGGAGGGTGTCGTTCATGATGGAATTCTCCGGAGGTTTTCGTGGTGATGGCGGCGTGGAACAGGGTGGATTGGTTGATTTTGCGTTTCCGCCATCGGCCGCACGGCGCCGGGGGCGAGAAGCGGTCGCGGGGACTCAGGGCGCACGGCGGCCGGTTTCAGGGGCCAGCGTGAGGGCCGCGGGCCGCTGATCATCCGCCTGGCTGCGCAGCCGGGTTGTCTCGCCGATTTGCGCCAACAGCGCGGCCGGAGTTTTCAAAATGATCTTCAAATCCATGAATGCTGAGCGGTGACGCACGTAATGGATGTCCAGCCGGATCATTTCGTCGAAGGTCGTGCGGTTTTTGCCCGAAACCTGCCAGAGGCCGGTGAGACCGGGCAGGCCATCGAACCGTTCGCATTGGAAGGGGAGATAGTTCTCGTACTCGCTGGGGATGCACGGCCGCGGGCCCACGATGCTCATTTCTCCACGCAGCACGTTGACCAACTGGGGGAGCTCGTCGAGGCCCGACGCCCGCAGCAACCAGCCACCGGGAATCAGACGGGCATCACGCCGCGCATCCAGCTTCACCATCGGGGCGTTCGACCGCACCAGTTCCTTGAAATAATTCTGATGGCCCGCGGTGTCGGCGCCGACAAACATCGTACGAAATTTGTAGAGACGGAAACGGCGGCCGCCATGACCGATCCGCTCCTGGCAGAAGAAGACCGGTCCCCGGGCGAACAACCGTGTCATCACGGTCATGAAGAGCGTGCAAAGCAGAAGCAACGGCAGGCCGGCGGCACAGCAGAGGAGGTCGAGGCCGCGTTTGCCGTGCGGATTTCTTGCGCGATGATGTTTCATTGGGAAGCATGGGTGTCACGAAAGGTACCGGACGGAGACCAAGCGGGGCCGGTTCCTGCCGGGTTGAAAAACGGCCGCCAAGAAAGATCGAAACGCCCGCTGCAATCGGAGGCGGTGGGCGGCGGCCAGACGGGACAAAGGACTTGTAGCCGGAAGGGCCGGCCGCAGGGCGGAGTCGGCCACATCGGCGGGCAGACGTCGGATTGAGCTCGGGGCGGCCGCCTCGGGATGAGTCGGGCGCGAAGACAAACGGGAGGAGTTGTTCTTGTGTTTCACAGCGGGGCCTAAACTACAACACCACGGTCCACTCGACTATGGGGCGAAGTGCGAATCTTTGCTTGCCCGTGCCACGCGAGCCGGGCGGTTCATTCGCCTGATATTCCGGAGGATCCGTCAGGCCATCACCCCATGGCGCTCCGGCGTGGAAGGGGGTACGGTGGGTCATGCGAAATCAAAAACTGACGAACGTGGTGGAAAAATCCGGCTTGCTGGCAGGCGCAAGCTTGCTGGTCATATTGGGCGGCTGCATCACGGCGGGCGGAGGCCATGCCCGCTATGAGGGCGCCCCGGTGCAAACAGCGGTGGTCGTGGACGACGACTACGACTATTATCCCGCCTACGAGGTGTACTACAGTAGCTCCCGCCACGAGTATGTGTACCGCGACGGGAACAATTGGGTCCATCGGAATGAATACCGCAATGTGACGCCGGAGGCATTGCACGCCGCGCCGTCGGTCCGCGTGAATTTTCATGATGCGCCGGAAAACCATCACGCGACGGTCGTCAAACAGTATCCCAAGACGTGGAAGCAACCTGACCGCGCGCAGGCCGACAAGGATGATCGGAAAGAAAGCGAAAAGCGCAATTGAATCGGCCCGAGTCGCCGCACGGGAGGTCGGGTGGCGCCGCGTGCAGGCCGGGCCTGAACTTGCGCGCAAGTCGGGAGGATCGGCCGGGCCCGCCGGCTGCCCGCCGGGCGGGGACGCCGGGTCAAAGCGGCCTGCCGCGCAGCGGTGCATTGCTGGACATTATACCCCATAGCGGCCGAACACTTTCCCGGCTAGTCTCACCGCATGAAAAATCAATTTCGTGGCGACGATTCGTTGGTTTGCCGACTGAAACACCGCATCGACGATTTGTTTCATCTCGGCATGGCCGATCCTGACAGAATCTCAGAGAACGAGCCGTTGATTGGCGGCAAGCTGGGACTGGATTCCTTGGACGCATTGGAACTTGCGATGTGCCTCGAAGAAGAATTTGGGGTGGCCTTGGCCGGGCGCGAAGAAATGCACGCGGCGTTTTCCAGCATCGCCAGCCTGGCCGAATGCATCAGCGCCCGCGCTCGGAAAAATTCAGCCCCGGCCTCAACGGTCCGGATGCAACGGCCCATGACGCAGGCGAAATCGGCGGGATAGGTGCCGGCGGTCTGGCCGGCCGGCCTCAGCCGGCATTGACGAGGGCGTACAAAATGGCGATGGCGGCAAGGAAAAGATAGAGAAAGATCTGGCGGACGGAAATATTCATGGTCTCGAATTATATTTCCCCGCGGCCGCCCCGCCATGGGGTGTTCGCCTCCAGCGCATTTAACGTCTCGCCTTCGTTGCAAAAGTCCGGGCGAGGCGAAGCAAATCCGGGGCACCATTTGCTTCCTGCTCCCCGCTCAGCTTTTTCCTGCGGCTATTCCGGGAAATTTTCCCGGGATAACCGCCGGGTCCCCGCCCAGCTTGGATTGAGCGGCGCGGCCTGCAGAATCTCCAGTTTCGTCAGATTGACGAACACCGTGGATTCTTCATAGCTCACCGACTCGATGTTTTCCGGAGCAATGGCGACCTCCTTGCTGGAATACCAATGGCCGATTTCGACGACCACCTGGCGAATCATCCAGCATTTGTCGTCGATCAGAAATCCGGTGACGGATCCAATCGAGCCGTCGACGGTTTGAATCGAATAGCCCGTTACGGCTTGGGCGCTTTGCAGGTGCCTGTCGGCGGGACGATGGGAGGGCGGCAGATCCGCGGCGAGGGGAGCGCGGGAGCCGCCGAGTCCGGTGATGCCCCAGATTCCGCCGCCATTCCAATACGCGGGCCAGCCGTAGTAGTGGTGGTAGTCGGCCTCATACTGGCGAGAGACCGGCTGATAAGACTCAATGGGCGGGCTGTTTTCAATCCGCCGCTTGTTGAGGTTTACGTGGAGGGTCTTTTCGTAGGGATCCATCCGGCCGAACGCGTGGGGAGAAAGAAGAACCAGACGGCCATGCAGCCACGATCCGGTGTCGGCCACCACGTAGCGAATCGTCCACGCTTTGTCGTCGAAGAAGAAGTCCTTCACGTGTCCGATCGGACCATCCAATGCGGCCAGCTGATGGTCATAGAGCTCGGTTGTATTTTTAAGCATAAAGATAAAAGGGAGAAGTTGGCGGGAGGAGGAGATTCAGAGGCAAGCGCCGACCCGGTGGCACGAGGATTGAAGTTCGCCAAGCTTGTCGTCGGGTCCCTTTCGGCTGAAGCCCGCAGGGTTGGCGTTCCCGGAGGCCGGCCAAATCGGGAGCAGGGCCGGAAACCGCCGCTTGGATGGGGGGCGTGGAGATTTCTCCGGGGCTCCTGCGGTCCGCATCCAGGCGAAACGCTGGGAAAACCAGGGCGAAAACGTCCGCTTTGTTTGGGGGACTCCCCTGTGATTTCGGCGCATGCGTTAAGTATACAGAGGCGGCGTGCGCCGGCCATGGGGTGAAACCCGATGGAACGCAGGTTTTATCCCGCAGTTTTTCCTGGGCGGGTATCCGGCGGGTGCGAAAAAAAAGAGAAGGTCGAGGCGAACAACGGGCTTTTCGATCGGCTGGCGGCCGACGTCCTCGCGAACGGCAGGCTTACACCCCATGGCGCGGCGACCTCAGGTGGAGCATGATGCGTTGTGCCCAGCGACCCGCTCCGGAGGGGGCGCTGGCAAGAATCCGCCGGCACGACGCCGGCAAAAATCAATCGAAAACCAACCAATCCAAACATCATGAATACACTCGAAATCAAAGGCGACTGGAACATCACCAAGGGGAAGCTGAAGCAAAAGTGGGCTTCGCTGACGGACAACGATCTCCAATATGTCGAAGGGAAGGAAGAGGAACTGGTGGGCCGGATTCAAAAACGTACGGGTCAGTCGCGGCAGGCCATCGAGAAGGCAATCAGCGATTCCCGGGCCGCCGACGACAACAAATAAGCGCGAAGCTGAGCTGACGTCGGTTGGAAGAATGAATCGTGCCTGAGAGCGCGCGTTTAGATCAGGAACGCGGGCCGTCGCGGCGCCCCGATTACTTCCATCGGGGTCGCCGGCGACGTGCTGCGAGTTCGATGCAGCCATTTTCACTTCGTTGGCAGGCCTGGATGCCAGGGCCGCCCCGCTCGCAGACCCGGCGTGGCGAGCCACCGCTCCGGGCCGAGCTATTCAGCCTCGACCAGCTGGCCGCCCATGCCCGATCCCTGGCGGAAAAGCACCACCTCAACGTCCGCCGCACCTCGAGCCGGCTGCTCAGCTGCCTGGATGAGAATGAGCGGATCGTCCGGGAGTTCAACCGGACCACCCTGGCGGTGCACCCGGCCCGCCGGATCACTCCGGCCGCGGAGTGGCTGCTCGACAATTTCTATTTGATCGAGGACCAGATCCAGCTGGCCCGGCGGCACCTGCCCCAGAGTTACAGCCGGGAATTGCCCTGCCTGCTGACGGGCCCGTCGGCCGGCCTTCCCCGGGTTTACGATCTGGTCCTGGAATTGATCACCCATGTGGATGCCCAGCTCGACCTGGAGGCGGTCCGAGTCTTCGTTGCGGCCTACCAATCGGTATCATCCCTCAAGTTGGGCGAGTTGTGGGCCATTCCGATCATGCTGCGGCTCGGGCTCATCGAGAATCTGCAGCGCATCACGACGCGTCTGACCATTGCCCGGGATGATCGGGACCTGGCGGACGGCTGGGCGGAACGGCTGCAGGATATGGCGGAGCAAAGTCCCTCGCGTCTCGTGGTCGTGGTGGCCGACATGGCGGAGGCCGGCGTCCCGCTTTCCAGCTCCTTTGTGGCGGAGTTCTGCCAGCGCCTGTCGCGCCAAAGTCCGTTGCTGCACCTCGCCCGCGGCTGGTTGGAGCAGCGGCTTTCCGAGCTGGGGTTGTCCATCGAAGAACTGGTCCACCGCGAAAGCCAGAGCCAGGCCGCCGACCAGGTTTCGGTGAGCCACAGCATTGGCAGCCTGCGCGCCCTGAGCGCGATGGACTGGAAGGCCTTTGTCGAGGGACTAAGCCTCGTCGACCGCACCCTGCGTACCGATCCGGCCCAGGTTTACGGCACGATGGATTTTGCGACCCGCGACCGCTACCGTCATGCGGTCGAATTTCTGGCCCGCTACGGTGGTCAGGCCGAGGAGGACGTTGCGCGCCAGGCGGTGCGTCTCGCCGCCGAAGGTGCCCAGCAGAATGGAAGTGAAGACCGCACGGCGCACGTCGGCTACTATTTGCTCGACCGCGGGCTGCCCGCGCTCGAGCGCGTGGCGAGGATCCGCTGGCCCTGGCGGAAGCGGATCGAGCGGGTAATCGCGCGGTTTCCGTTGACCTTTTACGCAGGCGGGATCGGCGGGCTCGCGTTGCTGGCGGCCGGCCTTTTCGGTTACGAGGTCCGGGGGCTGGGAGCGCATGGCTGGAGGCTCGCCGTGCTCGGCCTGGTTTTTCTGGTCGCGGCCAGCCAGCCCGCGGTGGCGCTGATGAACTGGCTTTGTCTGCTGGTGGTGAAGCCGCGCTTGCTGCCGCGCCTGGATTATTCCACGGGAATCGCGCCCGAATCCCGGACGATCGTGGTGGTGCCGACGCTGCTGAGGAATCTGGCGGCGGTCGAACGGCTGGTCGAGACGCTGGAAATCCATTTTCTTGCCGACAGCGAGGAGCACCTTCATTTCGCCCTGCTGACGGACTTTTACGACGGACCGCAGCCGGTCCTGCCGGAAGACGCCGCGTTGTTGCGTCGGGCGCGGGCGGGGATCGAAGGCTTGAACGCCAAGTATGCGCCGGACCGGAAAGACCGTTTTTTTCTGTTCCACCGCCCGCGGCTCTGGAATCCCGAGGAGAAGACCTGGATGGGCTATGAACGGAAGCGCGGCAAGCTGGAGGAATTCAATGCCTTTATTCGCGGCGGTGCGCCGGATGCGTTTTCCGTGGTGGTTGGCGAGACGGCCGTCCTGCGCCAGGTCAGGTATGTCATCACGCTCGACACCGACACCCTGCTGCCCCGGGAATCGGCGCGGCAGTTGGTGGGCACGATGGCCCATCCTTTGAACCGGCCGGTTTTTCATCCGGAACGCAAGGTGGTGATCGAGGGCTACGGCATCATGCAGCCCCGGGTGGGAGTGAGCCTCCCGAGTGCCGGCCGGTCGTGGTTTGCCCGGCTTTTTGCCGGCGAGGCGGGGATCGACCCCTACACCCGGGAGGTGTCGGACCTTTATCAGGATGTGTTTCAGGAGGGCTCCTTTATCGGAAAGGGCATCTACGACGTGGACGCCTTTTCCCGGGCGGTGGGGGGGCGGTTTCCGGACAATGCGATCCTCAGCCACGATCTGCTGGAGGCGGCGCACGCACGGTCCGCCCTTGTCAGCGATGTGGAGGTCTACGAAGCGTATCCCGCCAACTACGGGGTTGAGATCAGGCGGCGCCACCGGTGGATTCGGGGCGACTGGCAGATCATGTCCTGGCTTTTCGCGCGGGTTCCCGCGCGAGGGGGCGCGACCGCGCCGAATCCGCTGTCGCCGCTCTCGCAATGGAAAATTCTCGACAATTTGCGGCGCAGTCTCGTTCCCATCGCCCTGCTGGCCCTGCTTTTGGCGCTTTGGTTTTATCTTCCCGCCGGGGGGAGTTGGGGGCTCGGAGTGGTGACCGGGCTGGTGGTATTGCCCCGTTTGGTGGCCTGGCTGGTCGGGTTGGCGCGCAAGCCGCTGGACGTGCCGTGGCCGATCCACCTGCGGGTCGGAGTCGACGCGGGCGCCCGGCAGCTCGGGCAGATCGGGCTGGCGCTGGCCTTCCTGCCACACGACGCATTGATCAGCTGCGATGCCATGGGTCGGACATTGCTGCGACTCCTGGTGACCCGCCGGCGCCTGTTGGAGTGGCAGACCTCAAGTGATTCCGAGCTGAATGCCCGGACCGATCTCGGCAGTTCTTATCGGGCGATGGGGATCGTTCCGCTCGTGGCCATTCTTGGGGGATTCGGTTTGGTCTGGCTGCATCCCGCCCTGGTGGCACCGGCCCTCCCGCTGTTTGGCCTGTGGCTGGCGGCACCCTGGCTGGCCTGGCGCATCAGCCGGCCGATCGGCACCAGCGCGCCCGCGCTCACGCCCGCGCAGGTCCGCTTCCTGCGCGTCACTGCCCGCAAAACCTGGAGCTTCTTTGAAACCTTCGTCACGGCGCGGGAAAACTGGCTGCCCCCCGACAATTTCCAGGAGACGCCGGTGCCGACGATCGCCTCGCGCACCTCGCCGACGAACATGGGCCTGGCCCTGTTGGCCAATCTCACCGCCCACGATTTCGGGTACCTGGGGGCGGGCGCGTTGCTCCGCCGGACCCAGGACGCGCTGGCCACGATGCAGCGCCTGGAGCGTTACCGCGGTCATTTCTTCAACTGGTACGACACCCGGACGCTCCAGCCGCTGCTGCCGCAGTATGTCTCAAGCGTGGACAGCGGAAATCTCGCGGGGCATCTGCTGACGCTGGGCTCCGGTCTTCGCGAACTGCCGGATGAGCCGATTCTGGCGCCCCAGGCGCTGGGGGGCTTGCGGGACGCGGTGCGCATTCTGCGGGATCTGCTCGGGGCCAATGCGGTGCTCGCCGCGATGGACGAGGAACTGAGCGCGTTGCCGACCAGCCTGCGGGCGGCCTTCGCTCTTTTGCAACGAGTCGCGGTTCAGGTCGGTGGCCTGATCGTTTCCCTGGCCCAGGAGCCCGAGGAAGTCCGGCGATGGCTGCGGACCCTGCAGCAGGACTGTCAGGGCCATCTGGAGGACCTGAATTCCCTGGCCTCCTGGCTCGCCTTGCCCGAACCGGGCGCGGATGGGCGGCCGGGGCCGGCAGCGTCCCCGCTGGCTGAGGCGGTCGCCCGGCTCGACCGGATGCCCACGTTGCGCGAGGTGGCGGATTTCGAATCTGCGCTTGGCCAGGTTTTTGAGGCGGCGTTGCGCGAGCCCCCGGCGGAGGCGATCGCGGCGCGACCGGAGGGAAGGCGGGCCTGGCGGGAATTCTGGCGCCGCGTGCAGGAATCCAGTGCCCGCGCCCGTGAGCGCCTGGCGCTGGTCGAGACCGTGGCCCGGGAGGGCGACGCGGTGGCGGCGATGGACTTCGCCTTCCTTTTCGATTTTTCGAGGGATTTGTTTTCCACGGGTTTCAACGTGACCGATCGGCGGCGCGACACCGGGTTCTACGATCTGCTGGCGTCCGAGGCGCGCCTCTGCAGCTTCGTGGCCATCGCGCTCGGCCAGGTGCCCCAAAGCCACTGGTTCTCCTTGGGCCGCCTGCTCACCGCGGTGGGCGGAAGGCCGATCCTGGTCTCGTGGAGCGGATCGATGTTCGAATACCTGATGCCGCTGCTGGTGATGCCGACCTACGCGAACACCCTGCTGGAATACACGTGTGCGGCGGCGGTGGCGCAGCAGATCGAGTACGGGCGGGTGCGCGGAGTGCCGTGGGGCATTTCCGAATCGGGCTACAATCTGACAGACGTCCGGCTGAATTACCAGTATCGCGCTTTCGGTGTGCCGGGTCTGGGGCTCAAGCGCGGACTCGCCGACGATCTGGTCATCGCGCCCTATGCCACGGTGATGGCGCTGATGGTGGCGCCCCTCGAGGCGTGCGAGAACCTCCAGCGCCTGGCGGCGGAAGATCGGTCCGGGGCCTACGGATTCTATGAGGCGATCGACTACACGGCGGCGCGCCTGCCGCCGGACGAGACGAGCGTGACCATCCGGTCGTTCATGGCGCACCACCAGGGAATGAGCCTGCTCGCGCTCGGCCAGCTGGTGGCGGTGCCGGCTGCGATGCCGCGCCGTTTCCTGGCCTGTCCGCAGCTGCGGGCCACGGACCTGCTCCTCCAGGAACGGGTGCCGCACGCCGCGGCGAGCGTCGTGGCGGAGAATCTAACCATGGAAACGGCACCCGGGGGTTCCGACCAGGCCGAAAGCGCGATGCGCATCCTGACCAATCCCACGCCGCCGGCGCCGGACGTGCACCTTTTGTCCAACGGGCATTATCACGTCATGGTCACCGGCGCGGGGGCCGGCTACAGCCGCTGGCGGGACCTGGCGGTCACGCGCTGGCGCGAGGACGCGACTTGTGACAATTGGGGCACATTCGTGTACCTGCGCGACCTTGCGACGGGCGAATTCTGGTCGGCCGCGCATCAGCCGGTTCTGCGCGCCACCAAGGATTACGAGATCATCTTCACCCAGGCCCGGGCCGAGTTCCGCCAGCGCCATGCGGGTTTCGATGTGCATACGGCGATCAGCGTCTCCCCGGAGGATGACGTGGAACTGCGGCGCCTGACCATCGTCAACCGTTCGTCGTCGGAGCGCACGATCGAGGTGACGAGTTACGCCGAGGTGGTCCTGGCGGCGCAGGGGGCGGATCTGGCGCATCCGGCCTTCAGCAATCTCTTCGTGCAGACGGAATCCGTGCGGGGCCCCGAAGCCCTGCTCTGCACCCGCCGCGCCCGGTCCAAGGAGGAGAAACCGCCCTGGCTGCTGCACCTGCTCGTGGGGCAGGGTGGCGAGCAGGGAGAAATCTCCTGGGAAACCGACCGCGGCCGGTTTGTCGGCCGGGGGGGCAGCTCCGCCCGCCCGGCGGCCCTCGTCGGCACGGGCCCGCTTGCCAATACCACCGGCTCGGTGCTGGATCCGATTGTCGCCCTGCGGCGCACCATCACTTTGCCGGCCCACGAAACCGCCATCGTCGACTTCGTGCTCGGAGTGGCGGAAACCCGCGAAGGTGCGCTCGCCCTGGTTGAGAAATACCGGAGTCAGCGCATGGCCGACCGCGCGTTCGACCTGGCCTGGACCCACAGTCAGGTCACCTTGCGCCACCTCAACGCCACCGAGGGGGAAGCGCAGCTGTTCGCGCGGCTGGCGAGTGCCCTCGTCTATGCGGATCCGGTCCGGCGCGCCAGCCCTGGCGTGTTGCGTTCCAACCGGCGCGGCCAAAGCGGTCTCTGGAGTTACGGCATTTCCGGCGACGCCCCGATCGTGCTGGTCCGGATCAGCGACCGGGAAAAGATCGAGTTCGTCCGCCAGGTGATCAGCGCGCATTCCTTCTGGCGGATGAAGGGCCTGACGGTGGAACTGGTGATCTTGAACGAGGAGCCTTCGGTCTACCGCCAGTCGCTGCACGACCAGATCACCAGTTTGATCGCGTCGAGCATCGAGGCGCAGATGCTGGACCGGCCCGGCGGCATCTTCGTGCGGCGTCTCGAACAGGTGCCAAATGACGACCGCGTGCTGCTGCAGGCGGTCGCGCGGATTGTGCTGGACGACGAAAACGGCAGCCTCGCCGAACAGCTGGACCGGCGCCGCGTGCAGGAGCCGCCGGGCGCGATGCTGGTGCCGAGCCGCTCCGCGTGGGGCGAGCCCGGGCGCCCGTCCGCCCTGGCGCACGATCTGATCTTTCAAAACGGCCTTGGCGGTTTCACCCGCGACGGTCGCGAATATGTCATCACCCTCAAGGCCGGGCAGACGACGCCGGCCCCGTGGGTCAACGTCCTGGCCAATCCGTCGTTCGGCACGGTGGTTTCCGAGAGTGGCGGGGCCTATACCTGGGCGGAAAATGCCCATGAATTCCGGGTCACCCCCTGGAACAACGACCCCGTGCGGGACGCCGCCGGCGAGGCCCTTTACCTTCGCGACGAGCAGACCGGGCAGTTCTGGTCGCCGGCGCCGCTGCCCGTCCGCGGGACCACGCCGTACGTCATCCGCCATGGTTTCGGCTACACCGTGTTCGAGCACACGGAAAACGGCATTGCCTCCGAGCTGTGGATCTATGTGGCGATCGATGCGCCGGTGAAATTCACGGTATTGAAGGTCCGGAACGTGTCCGGACGGCCGCGCCGGCTCTCGGTCACGGGCTATTGGGAGTGGGTGCTGGGCGACCTGCGGGACAAAAGCCTCCTGCATGTCCAGACCGAGGTGGATCTCCGGACCGGGGCGCTGGTGGCGCGCAACCAATACAACACGGAATTTCCCGACCGTTGGGTCTTCCTCGATGGAAACGAGCCGACGCGCACGCTCACCGGCGATCGCAAGGAATTCATCGGGCGGAACGGCAGTCTGGGCCAGCCGGCCGCGCTGAAGCGCCTGCGGCTTTCGGGCAAGGTCGGCGCCGGGCTCGACCCATGCGGGGCGATGCAGATCGCGTTCGATCTGCCGGACGGCCAGGAGCAGGAGGTTGCCTTCCGCCTGGGCGTCGGCCGCAGTCCGGCGGAAGTCCAGAATCTGATCCAGCGCTTTCGGCGGGCCGGCGCCCCGCGCTTCGCGCTCGAAGCCGTGCGGGCCCACTGGCACCGGCTCCTCGGCGCCGTGCGGATCGAATCCCCCGATCCCGCGGTGAACGTGATGGCCAACGGTTGGTTGCTCTATCAGACCCTAAGCGCCCGCCTCTGGGGGCGGACCGGGTTCTATCAATCCGGCGGCGCCTTTGGCTTCCGCGACCAGCTGCAGGACGTCATGGCCCTGACGCACGCAGAACCGGCGCTGATGCGCGAGCATCTGTTGCGGGCCGCCGCCCGGCAGTTCCGCGAAGGCGATGTCCAGCACTGGTGGCATCCGCCGACGGGCCGCGGGGTGCGCACGCATTTCTCCGATGATTTTCTCTGGCTGCCCTACGTGACCTGTCATTATGTGGCGGCCCTCGCCGACACCGGAGTGCTGGACGAAAAGGTCCCCTTTCTCGAGGGCCGGCTCGTCCGCGCCGAAGAAGAGGCCTACTACGACCTGCCGACCCGGTCGGAGGAGTCCGCCACGCTGTACCAGCATTGTGTCTCCGCGATCGAACACGGCCTGAGGTTTGGCGAGCACGGCCTGCCTTTGATCGGTTGCGGCGACTGGAACGACGGCATGAACCGGGTGGGCTATCAGGGCAAGGGCGAGAGTGTCTGGCTGGCGTTTTTCCTCTACGACGTGCTGAACAAGTTTGCGCCGCTGGCGGCCGCGTACGGAGACGGTGCGTTCGCGGCCCGCTGTCTGATGCAGGCCCGCGAGCTGGTGCGGAACATCCAACAACACGCATGGGATGGCGAGTGGTACCTCCGTGCCTATTTTGACGACGGTGGAGTGTTGGGCTCCGCGACGAACCCGGAATGCCAGATTGATTCGCTGCCGCAAAGCTGGTCGGTGATCAGCGGGGCGGGTGATCCGCTCCGATCGCGGCTCGCGCTGCAGTCCGTCGATCGCCGGTTGGTCCGGCGGGAGGCCGGCCTGATCCAGTTGTTTGATCCGCCGTTCGACCATTCGTCGCTCGCTCCCGGGTACATCAAAGGGTATATCCCGGGCGTCCGGGAAAACGGCGGGCAATACACCCACGGCGCGATCTGGACGGTCATGGCCTTCGCGCTGCTGGGTGAAAATGAGCGGGCATGGGAGCTCTTCGACCTGTTGAATCCGGTCAACCACGGCGCGACGGCGCGGCAGATCGCCACCTACAAGGTCGAGCCCTACGTGGTGGCGGCAGACGTCTACGCCGTGGCCCCCCACATCGGACGCGGAGGCTGGACCTGGTACACGGGCTCAGCCGGCTGGATGTACCGGCTCCTCATCGAAACTCTGTTGGGCGTAAGCCTGAAGGGTGACCGGCTGATTCTCACTCCGCGCCTGCCGCAGGACTGGCCCGAATGCAAAATCCAATACCGCTTCCGCCAAACCCTCTATCGTATCACGATCGCCCGGCGATCCGGGGGGGATCGCGCCACTCCCGGGCTCACTCTGGACGGACGGGAGATGGCCGGCAACGCGATTCCTCTCAGCGACGACCACCAGGACCACGCGGTCCGCCTGCTGATCGGCTGAGCCGGACGGAAGCGGTTGCGGCGAATCTCCGCTCGAACGGATATGGCGGCCGAACGCCGGCGGATAGAGGGCGAGATCCGGCGCGGCAACCAGTCCGGCATCTCGCGGCGCCGGGGAACGGGATTGAGCCGGTCGGTGCCGGCCAGAGCATTTTTAAGTTGAGCTGTAGCCGGGATCGCTGACCCCGGTCTGCGCCTATTCCTACCGGCCCGGGGTCACCGACCCCGGCGACAACAGGCCTATTCGGCTACAGTATTATTTAAGACGCTTTGAGTCCGCTGGGGCGCCCAGCAGGAGGCCGACGAGCAGACCGGCGCCGAGGGCGATGGCCAGCGACTGGTAGGGATTGGCGCGGATTGCCTCATCGGCCGATTTCGCGCCGGCGGAAATGCGCTCCTTTGCTTCGTCACAACGCCGGCGCAGACGGCTCAACGTTTCTTCGTCCTGGGCGGAGGCAGGTTCCTGCCTCATGCGTTCGGCCTCGGCGACGAGGCCGGTAGGATTGTCGAGGACATCCTGCGGGGACTGAGCGGTGGTTTTGCGTTTGTTCTTCATGGAAGGGAGTGGTGAACGGTTGGCGACGGGTAGAGCGAGGCAATGAACGTAGGCGGCGGAAAAACAAGGCGGGGCGCCTTTGCGATCAAGGCGGCGGTTCCGGCGATTGCGTCAAAGCCGAGTTCCTCCGCGATCAGCAAGAAGACGACAACAGAGTCGAGCCAGGGAGGCCGAACTAAACGGGTTTTGTTTCCGCGAGAAGTCCGGCGGCGCCAACAATGGCGGCGACGGTGCCCTTGATGAGCAGCCAGACTGTCTTGTCGGTCGGGGTGCTGGTAAACAGGCGGGAGAGATCGGAAACCGGCGACTGGGCGGCGGCGATGCCATAGGCGACCAGGATAACCCCGGTGATGAAGACCGTGAGGGAAATGAGCCTTCTCACGATCTGGTCCCCGCCATTTCGACCGACCGGTCCCGGGTCGATGCATCCTCTTCCGTTTCGAGCTGGGCGCGCAACCTGGCCGCGGTCTTCTCGTGCCATTCCATCAAACCCGTGAGAAAATCGGCGGCGCCGACATCATTGAACCGACCGGCGCCGCTGGCGCGGTCAAGGCGGAGTTGGCCGATGATTTTCCCGTGAAGAGCGAGCAGCTCCGAGAGCATGCGACCGCCGGACAAGCTGATGCCCGGATCGGCCGAGACCCGGGCGGAGTTGATCAGGTCCACCCAGTCCCTCTCGGCGCCGGCATCAAGGCCGGTGGTACGCGCGCGGGCGGCGACCTGATCGACCCAATCTGCAATTTGCCCATACTGGACTTCCAGCAGGTGCGGGAGGCCTGGAAACTCTGAGCCGATCAGATTCCAGTGATAGTCGCGAGTGGTCATGTACAGAACGGACTCGTCTGCCAGCAGGAGACTGAGCATCTGACCCTCCTGTGTGCGGGTTCCCTCGCTCAATCCAAGATTCGTTTTCATAAGGCAAATTAGATCCGGACCGCAGTGGGCGGCCCGGGCCAACCCGGACCGCCGGAAGCGGTGCGACCGACCGGGGTCGGCCGCACGGTGGTGGAGGCGGGAGCCGGTTCAGCTCCGAACCGACATATCGTTTTGCACGGAGGTCGCGCCGCGGACGTCCTGGGCGAGCTTGGTGACGAGAGATTTCTCGGCTTCGGAGCTGGCTTCGCCGGAGATGTAGACCACCCCGTTGGTCGTCGTCACCTTGGTCTTGAGTGCGCTGGTGGCCTTGTGGGTCAGCAGGGCATACTTGACCTGGCTGGTGATGGAGGCGTCGTCGACCTTGTCGCTGATGTTGCCGGAAGTGGGCGCGTCATTCGAGACCATGGACTGGTCTTTCACGACGATCTCATTCTGAACCGACTTCACCCCGTCGATTTCGCCGGCATAGACGCCGGTGAGTTCCTTCTGGGCCGTGTTTTTGGCGGTCCCGGTGAGGGTCACGATGCCGTCGCTCACGGAAACCTTGGTATTGGCGACACTGACGTTGGCCTTTACCAGCAGTTGGCTCCGGATTTTCAAGGCAATCCAGGCGTCGGAATGTTCCGGATAGGTGGATTTGACCGTGATCTCGTTGTTTACACTGGTGACGCCGGGGAGGTTTTCCACGGTGTCGGCTGCGAGTCTTTTGTCGTCCATATCCTGCACGGTGCCGGTGAGGGTCACCACGCCGGCGCGGGCTTCGACCTTGACACGGTCATCGAGAACCGTGCGGAAGTTATAGGATGATCTCGCCGCTTCTTCGATCTGGCGATCGGAGGAGGACGAAGCGAAGACGGCAATGGGCGCGGCGGCCAAGGCAATCAGAGCCAACAGATGTTTTAGATGTTTTGTTTTCATGGGTATGTGGCCGAAAGTATATTGTGTTCCGGGGCTGGCGAAAATGGGGCGTTCGCCTACCGTCTCGCGCTCGAGGGCGCCGTGGGATCCGAGGACCGGCACACACCGGGCCGGGCGCGGGTCGGCGATCTCCCGCTGCGCTTGTTCGGGAAAGGTATGTCAAGACCCCATAGGCTTTGTGAATCCGCGGGCCCAGCGGGTTGTCTTAAAAGAGACAACGCCATTGGGCGCGATAGTCGCAGTACTCTTCAAAACCAGCCGTTCCGACGAAAAATCATCATGAAAATGAAAACAACCCGCCTGATTCAAATCGCCGCTGCAGTCTTCAGTCTGGCCTCCTTCGCGACGGTCGGCTGCGCCGAAAAGAATAAAACTTCGGCCGACAATGCCGCCGTCACAGCGAAAACCGAAACCGCAACGCCCGCGGCCGGCGCGGAGCATGCCGCCGCCCTCGAAGCGACTTCGTCCACCGATCAATTTGCTCCGGACGCCTCGGTGCGATGGGCCGATCTCCACGATATTACATACGACCTGCGCGCCCAATTTTTTGGGGGGGCCCAGCGGCTGGAAGCGAAGGTGAATGGTCAGATCGCCGAATTGACGGCCCGGCGCAAGGCGATGAACAGCACGGTTGACACGAAGGATTGGGATTTTGCCATGAAAGAAATGAATGATTCCCGGACTTATCTGCACGCCATGATCTCCGAGGCGCACAACGCAAATCCGGAAACCTGGGATCAGGCCAAGGACAAGGTCGGAGAGGCTTGGACCCGCACCCAGAATGCTTACGACAAGGTCAAATCCAGCACGACGAGCTGAGATCAAGACACCGGCGACCGGAAGACCGCGACCAAACAGAATTCTTTGAGCGTGAGAAACGGCCCCGGGGTTAATTTTTCACTCATGATCAGGATTCTGTTGGTGCGAATAGTTTTCCTGCCTTGAGCAACCATGGCGCGAATTCCTCCGGCCAATATATTTTTTCCAATGAAAAATCCAAAATCCATCATCCCGGCGTTTTTTGCATTCGTCGGTTCTGCTGCACTCCGTTGCTTCGCCCCGGCCTTGATGTTCGGCGGCGCCTTCATCCTGCTCCTGTCCGGGAGCGGTTGCTCGTCGGAGCCGGTTTCCCACGTGGTTTCGGCGCCGCCGCCGCCCGCGCCGACGAGAACCGTAGCAACCACGACCACGACAACCGCAACCCCCGTGACGACGGTGACCACCCCCGTGCCCGGGAGCAACGGTACCACTTCAACCTCAAGCACCGCGCCCGCGGTCAGCACGACAGTTGTGACCCAGACTCCGCCGCCGCCCCAAGCCGAAGTTGTGATCGCGCAGCCGTCGCCCCGGCACGTCTGGATTCCGGGTTATTGGACCTGGCGCAACGATGAATACGAATGGATGGCCGGTCATTGGGAGCTGCCCCCGAACTCGGGGTCGGTCTGGGTGGCGCCGCGCTGGGAGCAGGAAGGCAACGCCTACCGTTTCTACGAGGGATATTGGAACTGAGCGCACCGGAGGCAAGGCGCGACCCCAGACACCGTTGACCGCCAGGTGCGCCGTCCCGAGGAACGATGGCACGGCCGGCGGTCAAGTGTGAGCGCCGTTGCGGCGGCGGGCCTGGTCCTCGAGGCAGCGGACGGCCAGCGCGGTCCAGCCGGTTTGGTGGCTGGCGCCGACGCCGCGACCGTTGTCGCCGTGAAAGTATTCGTAGAACAACACGAGATCCTTGAAATGCGGATCGCGGGCATAGAGATCGCAGTCGCCGTGCACCGGACGGCGGCCGTTCTGATCGGCGAGGAAGAGCGCGCCGAGGCGCCGCTGCAATTCCAGCGCGGCATCCCGCAGCGTCAGCATCTTGCCGGATCCGGTGGGGGCTTCGACCAGCAGGCCGTCGCCGTAGTAGTTGTGGTAGCGCTCCAGCGCCTCGACTAAGAGGTAGTTGGCGGGAAACCAGATGGGGCCGCGCCAGTTGGAATTGCCGCCGAAGAGATGGGTGTTGCTCTCGGCCGGGGTGTATTCGAGGCGCAGCTCGCGGTCCCCGGCGCGGAAGACAAACGGATGCTGCTCGTGGTATTTCGAAACGCTGCGAATCCCATGGGGGGAAAAGAATTCGGATTCATCGAGGAGGTAGCGCAGCACCCGCACCAGGCGTTCGCGCGGGGCGATGGCGAGGAGGGTTTTCCGGTTGCCGGCCTGGTTGTCCTCCTGGCAATGCATGATGTGGCGGGCGAGCTCGGGGCGGTTGCGGAGGAACCAGTCGAAGCGTTTCTTGAAACCCGGGAGAGAGTCAATACGGTCGCGGCTGATCACCTCCACGGCGATGAGCGGGAGGAGGCCGACGAGCGACCGCGTGCGCAGCGGCATGGTGTGGGTGCCGAAGTCGATCTGGTCGTAGTAGAACCCGTCCTGTTCGTCCCACAGGCCCATGCCGCCGGCGGCATTCACGGCGTCGACGATCTGGACGAAGTGCTCAAAAAATTTCGAGGCCATGTCCTCGTAGGCGCAGTTGATCGAACCGTCGGGATTGCGGGCGAGCTCGAGCGCCATCGACAGCATGGTGTTCGCATAAAACCCCATCCAGGCGGTGCCGTCGGCCTGACGGAGCTGGCCGCCGCCGGGTATGGGCTGGCCGCGGTCGAACACGCCGATGTTGTCGAGGCCGAGAAAGCCGCCGGAGAAAAGGTTCTTGCCGTCGGCGTCCTTGCGGTTGACCCACCAGGTGAAGTTGAGAAGCAGTTTTTGGAACACGCTTTCGAGAAAGCCCCGGTCGCGCGCGCCGCCGGCGCCGCTGATCTTGTAGACGCGCCAGGCGGCCCAGGCGTGGACGGGCGGGTTGACGTCGCCGAACGCGAACTCGTAGGCCGGGATCTGGCCGTTGGGGTGCATGTACCATTCGCGGAGGAGGGACAGCAGCTGGCCTTTGGCGAAATCGGGGTCGATCCGGGCAAACGGGATCATGTGGAACGCCAGATCCCACGCGGCGAACCACGGGTATTCCCATTTGTCCGGCATGGAGAGCAGGTCGCGGCTGTGGAGATGGCGCCAGTCCCGGTTGCGTCCGGACTGGCGGCTGGCGGGCGGCGGCACCATGGCGGGATCGCCGTCTAGCCAATGGTCGACCACGTAGTAATAAAACTGTTTCGACCAGAGAAGTCCCGCGTAGCCCTGGCGGGCGACGTTGCGCTCGTCGTCGGTGGCGCGGGCGGGAATGATGCGTTGATAGAACTCGTCCGCCTCGCGCCTCGCGCGGTCCAGCTCGCGGGCGAAGTCCGCGCCGAAGCCGACGGCCTGGTGGGCGGCCGGTGCGAAGAGCTGGAGTTCGACCGTCCGCGTTTCGCCGGCTGGAACGCCGAGGATGTAATGCAGCGCCGCCTTGGTGCCGGTTTGGGCGGGATTCACCGCGCCGGCTTCACCGTGGATGACATGGCGATGGAAGGCGTCCTTCACGTAGGGCGAGGCATTGGGCGAGCCCCAGAGGGCCTGGTTGTTGGTTTCGTTTTCGGTGAACAGCAGGGCGGGGCGCACGCCGTCGGAGGACGGGGCGAAGCGGAACTCGAATTTACCGAGGGTTTCGTGAGCGGCGGAAATGCCGTCCGCGCCGTTGAGTTTCAGGACGGGTTTGTGGCTGACGCCCTCCCGGGTGCAGCCCCAGGTCCACATGTTGCGGAACCACAGTTGCGGCAGCAGGTGCAAGGTGGCGGTCTCGGGTCCGCGGTTGGCCACAGTGAGGCGGATGAGCACGTGGTCGGGCCCGGCCTTGGCGTAGTCGGCGAACACGTCGAAATACCGGCCGTCGTTGAACACGCCGGTGTCGGCGAGCTCGTATTCCGGCCCGCCGAGCCCACGCCGCTGGTTTTCCCCGAGCAGCTGGTCGTAGGGGAACGCGGCCTGCGGGTATTTGTAGAGGGCGCGCATCCACGAGTGGGTCGGCGTCGAGTCGAGGTAGTAATAGAGCTCCTTCACGTCCTCGCCGTGGTTGCCCTCCGGGCCGGTGAGGCCGAAGAGCCGTTCCTTCAGGATCGGGTCGCGGCCGTTCCAAAGAGCCACGCCGAAGCAGAGCCGGCACTCGCGGTCGGTGAAGCCGAGCAGGCCGTCCTCGCCCCAGCGGTAAGCACGACTGCGGGCGTGATCGTGAGGGAAATAGTCCCAGCAGTCGCCGCCCGCCGAATAGTCCTCGCGCACGGTGGCCCACTGGCGCTCGGACAGGTAGGGGCCCCAGCGTTTCCAGTTTTTCGTGCGGTCGCGGTCTTCGGCGAGACGCTGATCTTCGGCGGTGCAGGCGGGGGCTTTGTTCATGGACGGGGGAAGTTGGGGGCGGCGGACGCCGAAAAGGAAAGGGTGATGGGCGCCGGGCTGCGAACCGAAATGCGGGCTGGCCCGGGCGCGCCGGCTGGAGGATTCGCGCAGTCGGCTTCGTCACGCAAGGGAATGTAGTCGGGGGTCGGACGGACGGAGCCCGGCGGCTTGCCGTCGGCGTCGAGGTATTGAACGAAGTCCTTGGCGAAAAACAGGTCGAGGGTCCAGGCGAGGGCGACGGTGATTTTTTTCTCCAGTCGCGGCAGCTTGCTCAGGTAGATCGTGCGCCACATCCACCAGGCGGTGAAGCCGGAGAAGTTGAAGCCGAAGATGCGGGCGACGCCGACCCGGCGGCCGATCGACGCGAGCAGTCCGAGGGTCTTGAAAGTGAAATCCTGCGTCGGCCGGCCCTTGATCGTGGCGAGGAGGTTGCGGGCCAGCACCACGCCCTCGCGCGACGCGTGTTGCGCGGTGGGCGGATGGCACTGGCCGGGATGGTTCTCGTCGGGAATGAACGCACAGTCGCCGACGGCCCAGATCCCGGGAGAACCTTCGACGGCGAGGTTGGCGGCGGTTTTGATTTTGCCGCGTTCCTTCGGCAAGGCGATTTTGTCGAGGATCGGATTCGGCGAGGTGCCGGCCGTCCAGACCAGGGTGAAGCTTTCGACGCGCGTGCCGTCGGTCAGCGCGACGTCGCGCGGCGTGACCGAGACGACCTTGCTCTTCGCGTGAATTTCGATGCCGCGTTCGGACAGGATCCGGTCGGCGTAGCGCCCCAGCTCCGGGCCGAGTTCGGGCAAGACATGCTCACCCGGGTGCACCAGTACCATGCGGATCATCGAAGGCTTCAGGTTGGGATAGTACGGCAGCGCCGAGTGGATGAAGTCGTTGATGCTTCCCATCGTTTCGACGCCGGCAAAGCCACCGCCGGCAACGACGAAGGTCAGCAGCGGCACGCGATCGCTTTTTGCGCATTCGGTGTCGGCCTCCTCGAGGTGCGCGATGAGCCGGTTGCGCAGGGTGATGGCATCGTTCAGCGTCTTCATCGCCAGCGCTCGTTCCGCGAGGCCCGGGATGCCGTAGAAATTGGTGACCGAGCCGAGGCCGAGCACGAGGTGGTCGTAGTCGAGGGCGTGGGCGTGCAGGGTGTAACCGTGGACCACGGTCACGCGTTTCGCGGTGAGGTCGACGGACTGGACGTCGCCCACGAAAGTGCGGACGTGGCGCAGGAGCTTGCGCAGGGGGCTGACGATGTTGGTCAGGTCGAGGTCGCTGGCGGCCACCTCGTGGAGCATCGGGGTGAAGAGGAAAAAATTCTCCTTCGTGACGAGGGTCACTTCGACGTCGGGGTCGCGATGTTTTTCGAATTCCAGCGCGGCGTAGAGGCCGCCGAAGCCGCCCCCGAGGATGAGGATGCGGGTATTGCTCATGGGCGAAGGG
>CAYZGG010000050.1:158-26535 GCA_964477955.1 uncultured Opitutaceae bacterium | reverse complement strand
CCGAGCTCTGCAAAAGCTCTATTCGGCGGTTCGATTCCGCCCCGCACCTCCACTTCCAACCAGCTTAGCTGGTGGATTTTGGAGTGGCAGGTTTGGAAGCGGACACCAAAACGGACATCATTTCTTTCACTCCGGAAGAACTGAGCGTAATCGGAACTAACCCGCCGACTACCCGCTAACCTTGCGGAACCGTTTCAGGCTATCGTCGTGTTTGCCCACACGACCATGAAAGCACGATTCCGCATCACCCGCCGAGGCAGCCGAGGAGGCGCGTTCTATTGCGTGGACACTCAGACCAGGAGCCGCACCAGCCTGAAGACGGCAGACATAAAAATCGCACGGCGCATTGTGCAGGCCAAGAACGAGGCCGAGCAGCAGCCGGCACTCAACCTGCAGCTCGCGAAAGCCTACCTGGCCGGCACGGACCGCGAGATAAACAAGCGAACCTGGCAGGATGCCCTCGAAACGCTGACGAATATGAAGCAGGGGGCCAACAAGGACCGCTGGCAGCGGGCCGCCAAGGATAAGGCCTTCGCCATGCTGATGCCCAAAGTCGTCATCGAGACGCCCAATCAACTTCTCTTGAAGGTCCTCCAGGCAGGCACAGTTTCCACGAATAATTTTCTGCGGCGGCTGCATAACTTCTGCGTGGACATGAATTGGCTGCCCTGGCCGTTGATTCCGAAACGGCAATGGCCGGTCATCCGGTTCAAGGACAAGCGCGCCATTACCTGGGAGGAGCATTGCCGGATTGTCGCAAGGGAAGGGAACCCCGAGCGCAAGGCCCTCTATCAGCTGGCCTGGCACCTAGGCGCTTCCCAGTCGGACCTGGCGCACCTACAAGCCGAGGACGTGGACTGGCCGGCGCGGATCATCTGCTTTGTCCGCATGAAAACGCGCTGGCGGGGTCAGCAGCCACCGCAGATTCGATTTGGTGCAGAGGTTGAGGCCATCCTAGCCACCTTGCCCAAGACGGGGCCGCTGTTCCCTTATCTGCGGAACCGCCTCCCAGGCTACCGGGCTACCGAGTTCAAGCAGCGCTGCGTCGGCCTTGGCATCCACGGCGTCACCTTGCACAGCTACCGCTACGCCTGGGCCGAACGGGCGCTTGTGGCAGGCTATCCCGAACGGTTCGCGCAGCTGGCCCTGGGCCACAACAGCAAGGCCGTTCACCGGGCCTATGCGAAACGCGCCCAGGTCACTTTGCCGCCCCTGGAGGATTACGAAAGAGAAGCGAAGGCCGCACAGGTGATTCCTCTGCCCATCTCCGCCGCAGGTTAGGGAAAAACGAGCGCCCCTACCTCTGTCATTGAGCCGCAACTGTATTTCTGCTCCCTTGCGACGGAAGATGAGCTCCTTTTTCAAACGTGTTGGAATTATGATCGGGGTGGGAGACGGTCGCTTGATTGTTGGATTGATGTCGTTGGCAACACTGCTCTGCCAGTCCGGTTGTATCTCAGCGGCAAGTGTCGGTCATTCTGGAACGAGACTTGTAGATCTTTCGCACAAAGCTGACTCACTTCAGTCGGCTTATTCTTTGCCCGATGGAAATATTGTTCTCTTCGTCTCGGGACGTTTGAGTAAGCAAGAAGGGAAAGCTGATTTCTCCCTTCTGATCCCGAAGGCGTCTTTGCTGAGAATTAAAGATGCCACGAAGGCTGCCTATGCGTCTGATAGAGGCGATCGAACGATGTTTCACTACGATGCTTCGATCGGTCCCTCCGCTGAATTAAAATTGGAGTCATGGACTCCATTAAAAACAGATAGGGAGAAACGTCCGCTTGTCCCGCCAGTCGATTTCAATGGCAGTATCCCACCCCAAAATACGCCGGTGCTGTATGCGATAGATAGGGCGCCGGGTGCATCTAACGAAAAAGGTCTGAAGGAACTTTGGGGTGAAGTACGATTGGTCTACGTGGACACTTATCCCGATGGCACCGTTTTCCGTTGTGAGATAGTACCAAAGGCGGAACACATCATGAAAACGCGTAACGGCCGGGCATGGCTGCCGGTCACGGTCCCCCTCGACGTTGCTACGATGCCTGTGCAGGTGCTTTGGGGTGCGTTATTCGTAGCTGCGTTTGCAGGCGAAGCTGTTGGAAGCCGATAAACATCTTAGGAAGATTGTTTCTGAATGCCCCGCTTTTGTTACGGCGGTTTCGGGGTGGCATGTAAGCCAGTCGAACTCCCGGCATACTCTGCCACCGAAAAACGATCACTTAGACCCTCTCCACGACTTGCCCGCAGTTCATTCCTAGTTTTCCAATGTTGGCTGACTGCGTTCGTCACCTTCGCCAGCCAGGTGCGGTCCCTGGCGAGCTCCAAGACCTCTACCGTTGCAAAATACTTGACGCTGTTGGGTTGGGGATTGCCCAGCGGCTTTAGCAACCGAGCCACAACCAGCACCGGCACATCATGGGCCTGGCAATTCAGCACCCAAGCAGCCTGTTCCGCCGTTAGACGGGCGGGGAGCTGACCCAGGAGGGCTAGGAAACGATGTTGGTCATCTCTCATGTCAAATGTTGGAGAGCTTGAAATTGGCGAATTGCGGATGCCTTGTGCCCAGCAGCTTCACGTTCCACCAGGAACGCTCCTTGGCGACGTATTTGGCGCAGTAATCGGCCACGTCATCCCGATTGTTGACCGGCTCGATCCTCGCTCGGCCGTAACGATTGAACCACGACCGCCAAACCTCTCGGCGTGACATCGTCTGGCAGTCGCACCAGAGCGCATGGACGTGGTACCCGTCCCGGCTGGGATTCTGTTCCAAGGCGTAGAAGTACGACACGCCCCGCATTTCCGTCCGCATAAACTTCTCATAGCATCGTTGGGCCGAATCAATCGACGCTTCCCATTTGAACGTCATGTGCGAAATGACCTGCCATGGCGCAAGCGAATGCACCCAGTCCCCCATCTGCACGTGCAGCTGCGCTACCTTGATCCTGTCTTCCGGTTCAAGCTTTCTGGCTTTGTTCATGTTTTACTTCTGGTTGTTGGCATCTGGACACACCTCTCGGACAAGGATGGGTTGCCGGCGGCGCGCGCGCCGCGCGCATCCGCCGGCAATCCCAACCACGGGGTCGCGTTGCGTGACCACGTTACGAGCTACTCCAGCGGCAACACCGAACCGGCACGGATGATGACGCCGTTTTTGGCGTCGAACGTGTTCGGCTCCATCAGATCGAACTCCACCACCAGTTTCTGCCCGTCCTTGAACTGGCACGGGAACAACCTGGCGGCTTCCTCGATGGTTTGGATGTTGCGAGGGCACCACATCTGAACCGTAGGGGCCTTCCCGTCGGCACACTGAACTTCGTAAAGGTTCACGATGCCGACGACATGCTTGGCTTTGTTCTGAACTTCCTTGTGACGATGAGCCACAAACTTGGCGATGACCACGCGGCGGCCAGCCAGGAAGTTTTCTACTGCATTTTGCTGTTTCATTTTGTCTTTGGCTTACCACGCGACAAGCGGCGCCACGGCCTTCGCCGTTGGATCTACCAACGATTCGTCCGGTTCGGCCTGTTCTCCCGTTGGACGGCGGGCAGACCAGCCGGTACCGCACACGACAGCCTGCGCTTGCCCGCGCCGTGCCAAGATTTCGTATGCATTATCAGCCATGAGCCACCCATAGCACATGGCGGACAAACCGCAGGAGATTGGGACCGCTCGCCCCCGACAGCTGTCCCAAACTCTCGACTAAGCCTCGGAATTCGGTCTCGGCCCCGGCGGCCGTTTTGTCGTCAATCCCAGCCGTTCGCGCCGTTTTTTCAACACGCCCGGCATCAACCGTTGAAGCGTCGCAAGCCAAATTGAGTCCGAAAGCTCGGTTTCGGTCAGAAGGTTGTATTTTCGGCGCAGCCAGTTGAAGGCCAGCTCGTAGTTAATCGGATCGATCGCCCGCCTAGGTTTGTCCCTCACTTGGACAAGTTCGCGCATCCATTCTGTTCCTATTGGATTGCTGCGCTGCCACGCCAAGAGCTCCTCTTCGCTCCAGTAGTGCGCCAACTCTGCCCAATATGCCTGGACCGCCTCCCGCCCGAGTTTTTGCTTCTGCTCGGGGTCTTTGACGACGTCTGCTTGCCGGATAAGTTCGACCGTCTTCGGATGCAGGCCGGCCAGTACTTTGAGTCTTGCCTGATACAAATCGTGTTCGTCGGTCGCCCCGGGACCGGTGGGCGGCAACTGATAATTCGGGTAACGATTCTCAATAAAAGCCAGATCGTCCTCGGTGTTCTTATACAGTGCCATCACCGCCAGCATCTCTTCTTTACTTTTGGAATAGAAATTGATCATCCGCTGCATTGCTTCACGGGCCTCCTTTTCGGTCGCAGGTGCGCGGAGATAGCAACAGGTGCCCTCTTCCTCATGTCCGTCCTCATATCGAATTCGTTGCGCGACCATCCAAGCTTCCTCTCCTTCCGCGCAGTTGTCCCAGAAAGGCTCAGTTTTGCCGTCTCCTGAAACGACGATCACATCGCTCGCCCTTACTTTGCCGTAGGTGAAAAATTCACGGTATGCGGGCACTGGTGTGAGCGCCATGTATTCTCGGCATTCGATAAGGCGGATTTTTGTAAATGGAGGAACATGCATTGTTACTGCTCGTGTTGTAAGAGTGCCTATTGGCACGGTGCTTTTCTGTGGTGTTTGGCCGGAATCAGCTTAGTAGTCTTTTTACATACAGCAAAACTACCATGAGCAGCGCAATAATTTCTGCCGCGATCGCTGGCCGCAAAATCCTTCAGTTCGACTACGACGGCGGAACTCGTTTAGTGGAGCCCCATCAATTGGGCCTAAATAAAGCCGGGCACGAGGCGCTCAGCGCATATTGGGTCGGCGGCTTTTCTGCGTCTAAAAATACACCTCGGTGGCGGGAGTATTTGGTGGCGAAGATGTCGAATATTTCCGCGACTACCGACAAATTTGACGGACCTCGTCCGGGATATAAGGCCGCTCCTAATGGGACGTTTCCCGGAGGGGTGACTGCTCAGTTGTGAGATGGCAGAGCTAGCAACAGGTGGCTTCTCCTGAGACGGTCCGATGACTTCCCCAGCCGATATCGCCGGCCAAATTACGTTATGGACGAGTGTTGCTAGGCAACTTGCAGAACTCACGAAGAGTGCCACGGAACTAAGCGCGAAGCGCGTCTCCAAGGAAACCGCAGCTGCTCTTGCTGATAATCTAATAGAATTGCGCTCTACAATTTTGAGCCTGCAAGCGGAGCATCTGGCTTTGACCCGAGAAAAAGCGAACTTGGAAGAGATAATTTCAAAGCACGATATTTGGGAGGAAGAAAAGAAGGCTTATTTTCTTAAGAACATTCAAAATGGGCTTACGGTATATGCTCCGAGGCCAATCCCAGATTCGATCGATGCGCCACATTGGCTTTGCCCCGGTTGTTTCAGCAAGAAACAAAAAGGCATAATGGTAATGGTGTCACTACCGGTGATGGCTGTTAGGGAGTATCGCTGCGCCATTTGCCAGCTTCAAATCAAGACACACGTAACGCCTGGCGGACAATAAGAGCCGCAATTAAAGCGATATCTTATAAATCTTTGAAATCGAGGCGCACCATACGTGATGCTGACGACGCGTCAGGAATCTTAATGTTATTTTGTTTCGCGATCCTCTTCGCCTGAATCTCAAAGGAGCGGAGGGCTTTATTGAGACTGCCTAGGGAACTAGGAGCAAGCACGAGCCGCACCGCAGTGCCACCAAAGCCAAAATCGACCCAACGAGAGTCGTGTTTGAGCAAAAGTCTCCCGGCGCTTCCACTGCCGAGAAAGAAATCACCGCCGTGCCTGCACATTCGCTGAGTCATGAACAGACCGAAACCTGAGTTGCCCCAAATGTTATATGATCCCAAGGGGACACCCAACCGGACATTGCAAGATATACCAGGCAGTAGAGCCATATTTATAGCGTGCTTTTCGTCTTTGATATGGAGTGTGTCATTCTTGATCAACGAACCATATATTCCGATCCCCCGGTCGACTACAGCGATCTCCACGCGGTCCTTCATTGGCCAATATTGAGCGCAGAACTCCACAGCTGGAGAACGGCTATGTTCGACTGTGTTACGTATGATTTCTCGCAGAGCGTAAGAAAGTGTCTCGAATATCGGTCCAGTTTTGCTTCTGGTAAGAATCTCCGCGAGGTCCCTTTCTTTTTCGTCAACCATCTCGCCTACCGGCCGCCCGGTTTCCTTTGCCTCTGTGCGTAAACTTACAATTTCTTCTATTGTCACAGCGAGATAACTTTCGCCACCTGGGGCAGCGCCGGGCATTCGTCCGTAGTCGATACCCATAGCTCTAAAGAATCCCATGTGGGCACAGTATGGATGCTGTGCATAGTTGCGCGGGCGGATTAGCAGACCACTGCGCTCATTTCTGAGTCTGCGAATAGTTGATGATATCATCAACAGAGCGAAGGGGCCAGGGTGCACCATCTGTCCAAAATCGAGCGTTATATCCTCTCCTATTGGCACATCCCTAATCTCGCGGCAGAAATCTAACACCTCTTTAAGTTTTAAGCTCGGCGGAACAACTAAGTCCATTACTGCATACAAACTGATTTCGTTTGGTATCGCAATGCAGCAACGGGAAGATCGTAAGACGTTTCGTAGGTTGTGCGAGGCGGGCACGGCTAGCGCCTCAGTGCAGGCCGGCTCTTTGGCTTGCTGTCGGCACTGTACCCTCCCTGCAAAGGGTGCGCCTTTCGGTCCGACATCGACCGAAGGTGGCACGTTGGCCGGCAGAAAAGGTGAATAAATATGGACACCAAAACGGACACCAAATGAGTTAAAAACCGTTGTGCCGGAGTAGTTACAAATTAGGCTTGGTTAGCTCTCAGAAGTGGCCAGTTTGGACCTGCAAATGCATCGATAGACGGCCGATGTGGTCCTTGAATGCGACCAATGTTACACCAGCAAACGGCGGAATAATCATGATATACTAATTACCTAGGGAGCCGGGTCGCTTGGCAATATTTCCAGTTCCCCAATGAAATGGCCGTTAGCATCATTGTAGCGGAAAACCTGGGTGACTTTTTTTCTATGAAGGCGGTTCACCTCTGCACCCTTAAAAAGGTTCTGTCTCAGTTCACGGGAAAACTTCGACCAAGCATCAGGGGTGATCTGGTTACTCCTGATGGTCAGCACTGTATGTTCATAGGTTATGCGCTAGCCAGGTCCCGCAATCACTCGATCTAATCTGGTTACCTGATCGACCATTTTAGGCACTAGCTGATTTACCTGCCGAGCTTCAGCTTCGATTGAATCGTCCTTTAGCTGTGCATTCACCAGTGTCACGGTCCCGAAAACGATGATTAACGGACTCAACACCTTCATCATCGGACCAAACTTCTTACGCCACACCTCCAGTTTTGCGGGATCCTTTGGGTTTCTAGGGAGATACCCGTATGCCAGTAGTGTTGCATATATACCGCAGACAATTGTCCCGAGGCCGTTCCACTGATCGTAAAAGTCAAAAAAGGCCTGCATTATTCTCCCCGGTTTGCTTTGCGTGCAATGAAGTAGGTAACCGTAACGAGCATGACGACACCGAAAGTCGCACCAACGAATTCGGCCCATCCTAACGTGCCGGTTTCATAATACCGCCGGTAAAGAAAGAATCCGGTCCCGATAAGACCGGACACGGATATGATGACGATCTGCTTTGGCCCGAATAATTTATTGTTGGGAGCCATCACGAGCGCCGAAGTTGAAAGGGAATTTGCGTAGGTATTTAGCCGCGCAGGCGGGCCCTTGAAATCGCCAGGTACCAGGAAGCTTTTGTGAGATTGTTCGAAAAGGTAGGCAGGGCAACCTGTTTCAGAAGTGCCGGAAATGCTGGCGAGCGGACACCAAAACGGACACCAAACGGTGCAAAAGAGCAGTGTCCGAGTAGTTTCAATTTATGCTTGGTTCACTCTGAGAAGCGGGCATTTTGAAGTCGCAATCACACGTTAGGCGGCCGATTCCGCCCCGCACCTCCAATTTTCGGGAGCCGAAAAGTGCCGCGCCGCAGCCTGTAAGGCAAAAGGGGCCGGCGTCCGTTTCCCCGGGCATACTCTGCGACCTCCAGATATTTCTCCTTTACCAACTGCCTTTATAGCGAGGAGTTTGGAGCTGCGGGGCCCCGGCGCGCTGGGCGGCGTGGGGAAGGTCCCGGGTTTCAGAATGTCGCCTTCCGGAGTAAAACAGCCGATATTTGCTGTAGCCGGTCTTATTTCCGGGTCGCGGGACTAAAGTCGGCGCTGCTCGTAACGATACAGAGAGTTACTTCTCTTAGCTCTATGCGCACCACACCGTTCTCCTGGCAAGGTCTGTTTTGGGCCTGCCTGGGCCTTGCCATCGGTGTGAACCCAGCCTTCGCGGTGGATCCGGCGCGCACGTTGTCGCAGTACAACTGCCGGACATGGCGGAGAGACAACGGCCTGCCCACCAATTCCGTCAACGCGATCGCCGTCGGCAGCGATCAACGGGTCTGGCTCGGCACTTCCAAGGGCCTGATTCAGTTTGACGGGGTCGAGTTCCATCTGGCGACGGACAGCGGCAAATCCGCCCTGGAGGGCCGCCTGGTCACGGCACTGGTACCGCGCTCGGCGGGCGGTTACTGGTACGGATTGAACAATGGCGGCTATGGAATCTTCGACGGCAGGAATCCGACACCTCTGTCGCTGCCCGCCTGGGCCAGTCCGGAGCTGGCCGTGCGTTCCCTGACCGAAACCCGCGATGGACGTATCATCCTGGCCAGCACCTCCAGCGCCGGCCTGGGTCCGGGCGGGGGCATCCTGAAATCAATTTTTCCCGAAAACTATGTCGATGTCTTTTCCTCGTACGAGGCGACAGACGGCCGGATCTGGATTGGTACCGCCGAACTCGGGCTTTTCTCGCTCGAACAAGGCCGGCTCGTCCCCTTTCCGGACGTGTCTCTCAAGGGAGAGATCATCAACACGATTGCCAGCGATCCTGCGGGCAATCTCTGGCTGGCGACACCCCAGGGCCTCCGCGGTTACGACGCGCAGCTGCATCGGCTCCCCGTTGGACCGAGCGCCTCGCTCAAGACGCTTTTCGTGGACAGTCACGGGGTCCTTTGGCTGGGCAGCGTCGGCGAGGGTGTGTTCCGCTATCAAAACGGCGCCTTCACGCAGCTCACGCGGGCCCAAGGCCTGGCCGGCGACGACGTGCTGGCGTTCGCGGAATCGCCGGACGGCAGCATCTGGGTCGGTACGTCGGACGGCCTGACGCAGCTCTCCGACTTGAAATTTCCTCTGATTTCCCAGGCCGAGGGTCTGGTGGCCGAAGGAGCCATCTGCGTGACGGCGTCGCCGCTCGGCGGACTCTGGGTCGGAACCTCCAACGGGATCTCGCACCTGAAGGACGGCCAGTTTGCGAACTTTGGCGTGAACGGGGCGGACGGGTTGAGCAGTGTCTGGGTGAAGCGGATTTTCGCGGCGCGCAATGGTGACGTCTACCTTTTGGAAGGGCAGAAAGTCATCGATCGATTTTCGGAGGGGAAAGTCGTGGAAACCTGGAAATGCGATGAATGGCCCCGGGCGGTCGCCGAGGATTCCAAAGGCGTCCTGTTCGGCATCGCGAACAACTTGATGCGGTTGGAAAACGGCAAATTGGTGCCCTACCGCCTCGCCAACGGGGAGGAAGTCAAACCGGGCTGGATCGACGATCTGCTCGCGACGGAGGACGACACGATCTGGTTGGCGACCGACACCGGCCTGTACCAGCTCAAGGACGGCCGGCTGACCGACTGGTGCCAGGCCAACAATTTTCCGAAGCGCCGCTATTCCTTTCTGACCCGGGATAGCCAAGGCAACGTTTGGGCCGCGCAAAACCAGGGGATCGTTCGTTGCAAGGACGGGCGGATGCGGCTGATCGACCGGGAACAGGGGCTGCGTGAAAACCAGGTGTACGCGATCGTGCCGGACCAGCTGGGCAATTTCTGGATGGATTCCAATCGCGGCATCTTTCGGGCGAGCCAGGCGGACTTGAACGCCGTGGCCGACGGCAAAAAGGCCGCGGTGACCTGTGTGGCGTATGAGGGGCCGGATGCGGTCAAGTCGAGCGACAAGCTCGCGCTGGAATATTCCGGGACGCGAACGGACGACGGCCGGATCTGGTTCCCGACGGCCAAGGGGGTGGTGATGATCGATCCGGCGCACATCCCCGCCGATCCGCGCTCGCCCTCGGTTTCAATCACGCACGTGCGGGTGAATGGGAAACCCTATCATTCCGATCAACCCGGGACGGTCGATGCGGGGCCGGGCAATCTGGAATTCGACTATGTTGCGCTCGAGTACATCGCGCCGCAAAAGGTCCAGTACCGTTATCGGCTCAACGGTTTCGAATCCGAGTGGGTTTCGGCCGGGACGCGGCGGTCGGTCTTCTACACCAATCTGCCGCCCGGCCCGTACCGGTTCGAGGTCCAGGCCAGCAACGTCGAGGGCGTCTGGAACGACACCCTGGCCAGTGTCGCCCTGGAACTGCCGAGGCGTTTCCACGAAACCGTTCTCTTTCGCGTCACCTGCGCCAGTCTCCTGTTGGGCCTCGGCTGCTATTTGATCTGGATGCGCAACGTCCATCGGCGGCAATCCGAGCTGCGGAAGACCAATGCGCTGATGGAGGAAAAGGTTCGCGAGCGCACGGCGGAGTTGCGGGCCGAGATCGAGGAACGCAAGCGGGCCCAGGAGGAGACGGAGCGACTGCACGACGAACTGCGGGCCGCCGCAACCGTGGCCCAGTCGGCCACCAAGGCCAAGAGCAATTTCCTCGCGAACATGTCGCACGAGATCCGCACCCCGATGAACGGCATCATCGGGATGAGCAACCTCCTGCTCGAAACGCCGCTGGGCACGGAGCAGCGCGAACTGGCCGAGACCGCCCGCAACAGCGCCGAGGCATTGCTGACGGTCCTGAACGACATCCTCGACTTTTCAAAGATGGAGGCCGGCAAGCTTGACTTTGAGAGCCTGGATTTCGATCTCCGTGACGTCATCGAGGAATCCCTCGAATTGCTTGCGGTGCGCGCCTCAGAGAAGAAACTGATTCTCGCCCTGTTCGTGGCCCACGATCTTCCGAGCCGGGTGTGCGGCGACCCCACCCGCTTGCGCCAGGTCATTCTCAATCTGGTCGGCAATGCGGTCAAATTCACGCCGGCCGGCGAGGTGGTCGTGACGCTCGGACGCGTTCCCGCCGGGACCGAGCCGTCCTGGATTCGCGTCGAGATTCGCGACTCCGGCATCGGGATCGATGCGCCAACGTTGAAGGGACTTTTCCAGCCTTTCAGCCAGGCCGACAGTTCGACGACGCGTCGATTTGGCGGCACCGGCCTCGGTCTGGCCATCAGCCAGCAGATCGTCACCCTGATGGGCGGCTCGATTGGAGTCGAGAGCGTCCCCGGGCAGGGATCCACTTTCTGGTTTGCCATTCCCTTGCCGGAAGCGCCGGTCCGCGCGAAGGCCGCCGAAACGAAAGCCGCCGTTCCCCGCCTTGAGCAACTTCGCGTCCTCCTCGCCTACAAGAGCCCGACGATCGAAAGGCTCATCCAACACTACGCGAAGGCCTGGGGGCTCCACGTGGTCTCCGCCACCACGCTGGCCGAGATCAACCGGCACGCCGCCGCCGCCGCGTTGAAGCGTGAACCCTTCGACGCGTTGATCATGGAGCAGCTCAATTTCGGGGATGCGGCCGACAACTTCGACGAGCATTTCGCCGGCCCCGCGGGCAAGGAGATGCCGACGATTCTGCTCACCGCGCTCCAAGCCACGGGGGATCCGGCGCCGGCGATCGAGGGCCACAAAATCACCGCGGTCCCGATGCCAATCCGGAGACTGCGGCTGCTGCGCGCCCTCCAAACGGCCACCGATTCAATCCCCCATCATTCCGGAAGCGCAAAACCGGTGAACGCACCCGCAACTCTTTCTCCCAAGACCGTCGTCCCGAACGGCGGCGGCCTGCGGATCCTGGTCGCCGAGGACAATGTGGTGAACCAGCGCGTGATTCAGCTGCTGCTGAAGAAAGCCGGTCATGCCGCCAAGATCGTCTCCAACGGACTGAAGGCGCTGCACGCTGTGGAAGAGGCGACCTACGATCTGATCATCATGGATTGCCAGATGCCCGAGCTCGATGGCTATGAGGCCACGCGGCGCCTTCGCCAACAGGAGCACACCCGGGATTTGTACGTGATTGCGATGACCGCGAACTCGTTGGGCGGAGATCGCGAGCGTTGCCTTGATGCGGGCATGAACGATTATCTTTCCAAGCCGACAACTGAACGCGATCTGGTTGCGGCCTTGCAACGGGCGGCGGCGATCGTCCGTCCGGACCTGTGCAGCGAAGTCCACCATTCCTAGGTTCTCCGCTGAAACCCGAGCTTGTCACGGGGTAACTTGGGGGCGTCTCAGGTCTGCACCGATGCCGTCCGGCCTTTGGCGCGTTCCCGCAGCGCTTCGTAAATCGGTGCATTCCGCAGACCTTCGGCGATGCCGTAGGCGACAAAGCAGCTCACGAGAAGCGGCAGCATGAAATCATATTTGCCGGTGAGCTCGATCATCAGAACGATTCCGGTCAGAGGCGCGCGCACGATCGAAGTGAGCAAAGCTCCCATGCCGAGGACGGCGAATATTTCCGGATGCTCGGCCCAGGCCGGCGCGACGGCGTGAGCGACGCTTCCGACCGCCAGCCCCCCGAGCGCTCCAAGGACAAGCAGGGGCGCGAAGATTCCGCCGGCGGAGCCGGAGCCGTAGCTGACCATCGTGAGGGCAAAGCGCGCGGCGATCAGCATGCCCACCACGGAAAGGGAAATCTCCCCGGCCAGCGCGTGTTCGGCCAGCAAGCTGCCCGACCCGCTCACCTCCGGATAAATCCATGCCGCCAGTCCGACGAGGAGGCCGGTCCCGGCGCCGACCACAAAGGGCGGCCAGTGCTTCAACCGGGCGAAACAATCCAGGCTCGCCAGGAGGCATCGGTTGAACAGGACGCCGCCAAAGCCTGCGAGCACACCCACGACAAGGGCGACAGGCAGGGCGTTGAGCGAAGGGACCGGCATGCTGTGCAGACCGAAAACCGGGGTCTCGCCTGTCATGATCCGGCACACCACGTCAGCCGTGACCGAGGCGAGAAAAGCGGCGACGAAGATCACCGGCGTAAAGGCGCCGTGCAGTTCCTCGAGCACGAAAATGACTCCGGCCAGCGGGGCGTTGAACGCCGCCGCCAGGCCTGCGCCGGCCCCGGCGCAGATGAGAGCCTTGCGCTCTCCCTCTCCCGGTTTAACCCGAAACCACTTTGACACCATGAGTCCCGCGGCACCTCCAATCTGGATGGTCGGTCCTTCGCGTCCCAGTGCCAGGCCACCCCCGATGCTGGCCAGTCCACCGAGAAACTTGACCGGCAGGACCCGCCACCAGCGCAGTTCTTCCTCTCCCAGCACGACCGACTTGATATGCGGGATTCCGCTGCCCGAGGATTCCGGGGCAAAACGCCGCACCAACCACAGGCCGATTCCGCCGCCCGTCGCGCCCACAAAAAGCGAAGCGGCCAAGCCCTGAAAATAAGGCAGACGTTGGAGCCAGCCGATGCGGTGAATCTCCGCGAATTGCAGCGCCTCGCGAAAAGCGGATGCAATCAGGCCCGAGACCAGCCCGATGACCAGGGCCTTGGGCAGGATATGGCGGCGTTTAACCTCTTCTTCCTTCAGCCCTGAGCCGGGATCAGTGCGCAATTGCATCCGCGAATTCACTGGCACTGGGTTCGATACCCCGAGGCTTGCTTCGGCTTGTTTGAGTTGTAGGAGCCTGCTTGCAGGCGACTCAGCACGTAGTCCGTTGACGGGCGTTCCGGGTCGCCTGCAAGCAGGCTCCTACAGAAGAAAACGGAAGAAACAGGCATCAGTGTTCGCATTTTTTATTCAAATCCCTCGGAGCTTGCCCCGAGAATCTTTACTGGCGTTCAGCACTGCCTAACAGGCTCTGAGCTCGGTGCGGCACGGCTGGCACCGGCGGCCGGAACCGATCAAGTTTGCCTCCGGGCAACCGTATGGGTCCCCCGGCAGCTGCCGCAGGACTCAGCTTTTGGGCCCAGACTGATATAGAAGAAGCAAAGGATCAAACTCTTGTCACCGCATGGCAGCGCGGTGTTCTCGATTTTCTTCAGTCAGCCAGTGTAGCGAGATTCAGCTTGAGGCGGCCGTCGACCGGAGATCCGTTGTCAAGCGCCGGGATGAACCGGACGTTGTGCAGGGCGACCGCAACCTCGGTCGGCACCTGGTCGTGTCCGGCTTCGTCGTTCGTGAGCGAAACGAGCGACCCTTTCTTGTCCACGGTGGCATAAACCACCTGGCCGGTCGGGGCTTGACTGATTTCGCGCCGCACCTGCA
This sequence comes from uncultured Opitutaceae bacterium, assembly GCA_964477955.1. Lineage (GTDB taxonomy): Bacteria > Verrucomicrobiota > Verrucomicrobiia > Opitutales > Opitutaceae > Didemnitutus. The sequence goes on along the minus strand of CAYZGG010000050.1, from coordinate 12,145 downwards.
TCCGGCTGGCCATCAGGAGGGTGGCGGGCGGCAGCGTCTTGCCTTTGTTCGCCACCAGATAATTGAGAAAGCAGTATTCATAGGCCGTCTCCGGGGTGAGCGCCATGCGGTGACCGGAAAGGTTCGTTGCAACCTCCTGTCCGTTGGCAAAAAGGCCGATGTCGAATTTCTTGAATTCCAACCCGGCGACCGACGCCGCATGCGTGACCCTCACCGTGCGCGGCTGGCTGCCGACTTGGTCGAGCTGCTGGGCCGCCACAGCATGCGCGATCTTGTCGCCCGACGCGGAGGCGTAGTTGGCGACGACGACGACGAAGGCGTTTTCCAGCGGCACGGCGGATGACACGTCGAAGGACATTTCAACTTCGGGGGACGAACTGGTCTCGAGTCGCTCGGAAAAACGGAGACTTTCGGAAGTAGCTGTCGTGGCCAGTACGGGAGCGCCTGTGGCATAGGCGTCCGAGGTCGCCTTTTGGTTGGCGGCGATTTCTGCGGCCGTAATCGCCGCGCCCACCGCGGCGTTGGGGTTAACTCCCACCGAATTTGCGAATACCACATTCCCGGCCAAACGGTCCTGCGCATCAACGGCCGTGTCGTCCAATAACATCGATGCTTGCATTGCCGCGAACTGGGCGCGGGAGGCCTCGCGATCGACGCTTTCAGTGTGCACGTTGGAGATGTCGGCGGAAAGGCTGCTCAGCTTCACGCCCCGCCGGATCTGGATTTCCGAGCCGCGGATATTCCGGGTTTCCTTCAGACCGTGATCGCGCTCGATCTGCAGGGTATCGGCGGTGGCACCGATGACATGATAGTACTTGTCGTCCTGTTTCACGGCGAAGTCTGTGCCGACGAACAGGGTTAATCCTCCGTCCGCGGGCTTGGGCACGTCCTCGCCGCGGGCAATCGGAGCAAACGAAGCAATGAAACCGACCGACAGAAGCGCGGTGAAAATCAGCCGGCGCGACGAACCTTCATGGGGCAGTGGAAGAGTCTTCATGAGAGGAAACGAGGGGTTTAACTTTCGCAATATACTGCTGCACAACCGGAGACTTATCAATCGCAAATGCACGCTCCAGATAGTCGAGTGCGCGTTGATACCGCCGTTGGCGCAGGGCGTCGTCGGCCACTTCCAGGCAAGCCCGCTGGGCAACCGCCGGCTGGCGCGTCGCCGTTTCGAAATACCCATCGGCTCGCAGGAGCTCGTTCTGGGCCTTGTAGATACGTCCGAGTCCCAGCAGTGCGCCCCCGTTCAACGGATCGAGTCCCAGCAGCGCCTCGTAACGGGCCTGCGCTTCGGGCCATTTCTTCCGCGCCGAATAGAGTTCGGCGTAGGTTTGGTGCAAAGTGATTTGATGCGCCGAGGTCAGGTCGGGTTTGACCGATCCGAGGACCTCTTCGGCGGTGTCGAGATGGTGGCTGGCGATCAATCCCTGCGCGAACTGCAGCAGGTGCTCGGCGCCGAGGTCGGCGGAGTCCTTTTGCAGGCGCTGGAACGTGTCGGTGGCCTCTTTATAAAACCGAAGCTCGACGTAGAGCTCGCCAAGGGCGGTCCGCCCCTCGCGATCCAGTGCGCCCATTCCGTCCGCCGCCTCCAGCGCCGCGATCGCCTCGAGCTTCCGGTCCTCGGCCATCAGCACGTTGGCATAGAGCGACCAGTCGTCGCGGTCCTGCGGTTTCAAGCCGACGAGCTGGACCAGCAGCACCTCGGCCTGGGCGTATTGCTTGCCCGCGAAATAAAGTCGCGCGAGACCTTCGAGGTAATCGGGGTTGTTCGGGTCGAGGCCGAGCGCCTGCAGGTAATCCATCTCCGCGGTGGTGGTCCGCCCGGTCTTTTCCATGCAGTAGGCCAGCAGCCCGAGGTTGTGCGCATCGCGGTCGCCGCCCTCGATGGTCTTCACCAGACAGTCGCCCGCCTCCGCGTAGCTGCCGCGGGCATAGAGCAACGCGCCCAGATTCGCCCAGGCGCGGCCAAAGGTGGGATATGCGGCGATCGCCTTGCGGTATTGCTTTTCCGCCAGGTCGACATGTCCGTTCGTGTAGTAAAGATTGCCCAGCACGAGCTCGAACGCCGGGCTGCGCTTCTGTCCGGCGACGAGTTCCAGCAGAAGTTTCAGCGCAAACTCGGGCTGCACCGGGATCAGGGCGACCGCCTTTTCGTACAGGGCGTACTCGTCCTCCGTCATTTCCGGTTCCTGGTTCTTCCGGAAACTATACGAATCGTTGATCACGCGCGACACGTCGAGGGCGGGCGGTTTGTCCGCGCCGACCGCCGGCACGGCTCCGGCCAGCGCGAGCGCAAGAATCAGAATGGGGACGCGTCGGATCATGCTCAATGGGCCTCGAAGGAGGAGCCGCCCCCTTCGTTAGTCAGGAGGAAGGCTTGGTTCGCCCACTGCCGAACCTTTTTTCCCTTCCGGATGCCGGGACTGAATTCCCACTGGCGGAGCGCTTCCAAGCAGGCTTTGTCCAGCATCTCCCGGCCGGTCGACTGCACCAAGTGAACATTTTCCACCGAACCGTCCTGATTTACGACCAGGATGAACCCGGCTTGCAGCCGAGTCACGCCCCGCATCATGGCGGGATTGAGAAACGGCGAGACGCGGAGGATGGCGACGGCCCGCTGGTCCACCTCGCTGCGGCTGAAAATATGTCTCTGTTCGAACTCCGGGGTGCTTCCGGCGGGCTTGAAGGCGGCCGCCGGCAGGTCGAGTCGCGGCACGGCGGTGACCACCGGCACCGTGTCCGGGATGATCGGCACGACGGGCAGCTTCACCGAACTATCCGTCCGTTCCGCCTCGACGGGCAGCAGATTGGTGGTCAACACCGGCGTCGGCTCCTCCGTCCGCGGCCGGGGCGGCGGGGTTTCCAGCGGCAGCACGACCTCGCTCAATTCCTCGATCGGTGCGGGCGCGGGCCCGCTGGCGCGTTTCTGCACAGCCCCGATCCCCGCCAGAATCAGCGCGGCGGCGGCCAGCCCGCCCGCGATGCTCCAGATTCGCAACGACCGCTCCGAGGCGGGCACGAGTTGGAGGGTTTGGCTTGGGGCGTTCATGGGGTTGCGGGGCTACTGTGCGCCGGTCTGCGCAGTGGCAAAAGTGACCCGGCTGACGCCGGCCCGCTTGGCGGCGGCGAACACGGCGGCGAAGGTCCCGTGGGAGCAGGCGCGGTCCGCCCGGATGACCAGCGTCGGGTCGGCCCCGACGGCCGCCTGCTTGATGCGGCCGGCGGCCTGGTCGATCGGCACCTCCTGCCCGTCGAAAAATATCCGGTTGTCCGCGGCGATCGCGATCAGCAGCGTGTTCTGACTTCCGTTCAGCTGCGTCCCGCCAACATCCGGTTTCTCAACCTCGATGCCGGGATCCTGGACAAAAGCGCTGCTGATCATGAGGAAAATCAACAAAACGAGGACACAGTCCACCATCGGGGTCATGTCGATGTGGACCCCCTCGTAGTGTCGTTGCGTGTAATTTCGGCCCAGCATGGTCAGACCCCCGGGGGCGCGGCGGCCATCCACCGCGCACAGTCCTGAACCGCGTTTTCCATCTGGCGGTGGGCCAGGTAAAGCAGCAACAAGGCCGGGATCGCGACCACCAGGCCCGATTCCGTGTCGATGAGCACCTCGGAAATCCCCCGGGCCATGCCCTCCATCGAGCGGGACGCTCCCTGCGACGCGAGGCTTTCGAACGACGCAACCATGCCTTTGACCGTGCCCAACAGGCCCAACAGGGGTGCAGCCGCGATCATGGCCCCGATGGCAATCCGCTGCTGCCGGAAAGTCTCCCGCAATTCCTCCTGCACCGCCGGCCAATTCGCAGCTCCAGAGGCGCTGCCGGCGTAACGCCGGGCGAGCGCCCGCCGGCGGCGGAGATCCAGCATCAGGTGGAACGTCCGTTCGTAGAGGAGGACCGCCAGCACCATGATGGCGATGAACGCCGGCCCGCCGTTCGCGAAGAGTTCCCGGAGGGTGCTCATGCGGATGACGCCACCGGCCGCTTCGCTTCGCCGGCCGCGGCGACAAATTCGACGGCGTAGCGTTCGAGCAGCGACAGCTTGCGCTGGGTGCGATGGGAGAGAAAACCGTGGAGCACCAGCGCCGGGATGGCCACGGTCAAACCGAGCTCGGTGGTCACGAGCACCTCGGAAATGCCGCTGGAAAGCTTGGCGGCGTTGCCCGTGCCGAACACGGTGATCAACGCGAAGGTCTTGATCATCCCCATCACGGTGCCCAGCAGGCCCATCAGCGGCGAGGCGGTCGCGATCACGGCGAGCAAGGGCAGGCGGCGCTCAAATTGCAGCCGCTGCCGCATCGTGAAGGCGAACAAGTGCTCCTCCAACACCTCGCGTGCCTGTCCGGCGTGGCGCAGGCCCAGGGTGAACATTTCCCGCGTGGTCGGCGCCAGCCGGCCCAGCGATTCGCGGGCCGTGCCCGGCGGGCAATCAAACAAGCCGCGCAAGACGGCGGACACGGCGCCCGGCGATCCCACATCGAGGCGCCGCAGCTCGAGGGCCTTGTGCCCGGCGAGAATCGCGGCAAACAGCCCGACCACGATGATGAGATAGGCCACCGGTCCGCCGCGGTTGATATGCTCGAAAAGCGTCCCCGTCGTCTGCCGCAGCTGCAGCGCCCGGCCGCCCGACGGGTCGGCGGGAATCAGGCCCCGCTGTCCCGTCGCGATCGCCCGGGCGGCCTCGGCTTTCCAGCCGGGCACGGGATAGACGACCGGAAGCGGGGAACCTTCCCGCGCGCGAACCGTACCGGCCACGGTCGCGGCGGTGTTCACAAAAAACACCTCCGGGCCGAAATAAATGAAGGTGCCGTTCTCGGGTCGATTCGTCAGCGCATCCAGGGCCTGGCCGGGCGCGGCCGAGCCGCCGAGTTGGCGGCGAAGCCGGACCAAGGCAAATTCCACCGCGCCGGTCGCGCCCGAGACATCGGCGCCGGCCGCACCCGACTCGAATTCCGCCGCAAGATCGGCGAGCCGGCTGGCAGAATCCGGTGGCTCCCCGGGCATGATTCCGTCGTTCAGGAGTTTCGCCGTGTCCCGCCCCAGCGCGGCCAGGTAGCTGGAGTTTCTCTGGAGAGACTGGCCGTCGCGTTCCAGGTGCTGGCGCTTGACGTCCGCTTCCCCATGCTGCGCCTGCAACTGGGCGATCTCCTCATGGAGGGCCGCGATGCGTTCCTGCGCGGTGCGCGTGGACTCCATGATCGGCGCGCCCTCGCGGGCGATTCGCTGCCGGGTGGCCGTCAATTCCTCCGTGGCGGCCACCAGGCGACGGTCGAATTCCGCCGCGGTCCGGTCGATGCCGCCGGCAGCGGGCTCGGCCGGCGCGGCTCGCAGCGCCGCCCCCAAGGTCGAAAACAGCAGGATCAGCCAGAATCTCGATTTCATGGTGCGCGGGTCAGTTGGACGCCGCGGCGCCGATCTGGACCGGAATCGCGACGTTCCGCGGATCGGCCTTGTCGCGGTGGATGGCGATCAGTTGCGCCACCGCCGGCGCGAGAGCCGGATCGTATTCCCAAGTCCACCCGCGGGGGCCGGGGTGTCCCCAGTAGGCCCTCGCCGCGGCCCGGTCGAGCGCATATCCATGGCTGATGCCCCAGTAAATGACCTCCCGCATCCGGCCTTCGGTCTCGCCGTCCAGAGTCAGGATCTCCTCCCCGTCGGAAATGACCCGGCCGAACTGGGCGCAACGGTTCAGGACGGTCGTGACGAGTCGCATCCGGTCGGTCGTGCCCAATTCCGAATTTCCGAGGCTCCGGTACGGCAGCTCCAGCGCCGCCGAAAGCCGGGGCGGCAGGGAAGGCCGGAGCGCAACCAATTGCTCCGCCACCTTCTGCAGCCGGATGCCGGCGTTATTGAGGCCCGATTCCACCGCGGCGTTGCGGGCCGCGAGGTCGGCCAGGGTGTCCCGTTCGCCGGCAGTGGAGGCCTCCAGGTTTTTTTTGTCGGTTTCGAGCCGCGTGACTTGTTCCTGCAAGGCCACCAGGGCGGAATGCATGAGCTCCTGCTCCTGCTGCCAGCTTTCCTCCAGGCGCACCGTTTCGGTGCGAACCTTCGCCCATTCGAGAATGGTCTGCCGCATGGGCTCGATCGGATTCGTTTTTTCCGGCGCATCTGCGGCCGATACGACCGTCGCCAAGGCTAGACAGAGGGCCGCCACCGTCCGCCGGGCAGGGAAGGGGCAAGTGATGATTATATCCGCCTGGGGGGGGCGTCCCGCAGTCGGGTGGGGCCGGGGCATGCGCCGATCCGATCAGCTCCCCGTTTCGATGACAAATCCAAAGTTCCTCCACCGAGTGGAATCGAAGGTGTCCGGCGACAAATTTCCGTTGGAAACCGACGGAACCGAGTGGAACCGTGGTCGCCGGGAGACCGGCGCCACGGCATCGATCCGCTCCGGGCAGGACCGTTTGCGGGCGGAACCGGGACCCCAATCCGCGAAGATCAGCGCACTCGCAGTGAAAGCGGCCGGCGGGATGACGGCTGGGTCATTTCCCAGAGGGCGACTCCCAGACGGCGAAGGTATTTTTCTCGGTGTCGCGACAGAGGGCGAAGTAACCGGCTCCGGGTATCGGGGTCTTCGGCCGGACGATTTTGCCGCCGAGCCGCTTGATCTTCGCCATGGCCCGGGCCACCGAGGCCACGCGGAAATAGACGGTGATGGTGTGTTCCGGATGCATGCGCCCCATCAGCCCGCCATCGGGCGAGGCGTCGGCCCCGCCGGTGTTGATGTGCGAGTAATCCGGCATCGCCGGAAACGGTTGGATTTTCCAGCCGAACAGCTCGCTGTAAAACGTCTGGGCGCGTCCGGTCTTGTCGGCGGGGATTTCAAACCAAACCAGACTGGCGGCCGGCGCTTCGCTTTTCTTTCTCTTTTTTGTGCTCATGGGCATGGTCTTTCGGGGGATGACCTGCGGGCGGCGCGAGGGACGCCGCCTCCATTGAGATTTATTCCTTAAAACTCTGGCGCCGCCCGGGCGAGTGAAAAAAGGCCGCGCGCGGGATGGGCGGTTCCTGCCAGCCAGTGGAAAATCCCTTCCCGAGACAAGACCGGATGAAGCGGAGGGGCGCAGTCTTGCTGCGCCCTGGGGAACCGCGCAGCCGAACGGGCGCGGCAAGACTGCGCCCCTCCGCTTTGTAGCCCCGCGGCGACGCCAGCAGACGCTAGTCTTCTTCCGGCTTGAGCGTCGGAAGCGGCGGGACCGAACGCAACGCGGGCAGGCCGACCGCGACCAGCGCGACTACCAGGATGATGCACAGTCCGCCGGTCGTGGCCGCCACCACGGGGCCGAACAGGGCCGCAGCGAGTCCGGCGCGCAGCTCGGAAATCTCGTTCGACGAGCCGACGAAAAGCTGGTTCACCGCGCTGACCCGGCCGCGCAGGACGTCGGGCGTTTTCATCTGCACGAGCGTGTGCCGGACGACCACGCTGAAATTGTCGAACACGCCGCTGAAGTAGAGCGCCAGCAACGAGAGCCAGACTTGCGTGGACAGGCTGAAAACGGTGATGCAGGCGCCGAAGCCGGCGACGGTCCAGAGCATGACGACCCCGGGCCGCCGGGCCGGGCGCAGATGCGTCACGACGAAAGCCATGGTGATGGCCCCGAACGCGGGGGCGGCCCGCAGCCAACCCAGGCCGGTGGGACCAACATGGAGAATCCGGTCGGCGTAGATCGGCAGCAGGGTGACCGCGCCGCCGAGCAGCACGGCGAACAGGTCGAGCGTGATCGCGGCGAGGATGGGTTTGTGGCGCCAGATGAAGCGGACGCCGGCGAGGGCGTCGGGGGGAGTGCCGCCGGCCGCCTTCTGCGGAGGAACATGGAGCTTCACCCCCAGGAGCAGCGCAGCGAGGGCGACGGAGAACGCCGCGTCGACCCAGTAGACCGAAGTATAGCCAGAGGCGGCGACCAGAAAGCCGCCGAGCAACGGGCCGATGACCGTCGAGAGTTCGAACGAGCTGGCGCTCCAGGTCACGGCATTGCTCACGGCGGTGGGCTCCACCAGCAGCGGCACGAGCGCGGCGCGGGCGGGATTGCCGAGCACGCGCGCCGTCGATTGCAGGAAGAGGATGAGAAAAACGAGCGGCAGGACCGGACTGTCGAAATGCAGGGTGGCGGGGTCGACATGCCGTTCGAAGCGGAGGGCGATGGCGCGGAGCAGGACGTTCCCGAGGCGCAATGGGGCCACGCTGGCCAACGCATCCGGATGGGTCGTGAAAAAGATCAACGCGAGCGACAGACCCGCCGAAACGCACGAGGTGCGCCGGAGGATCCGCCGTCGGTCGAGCCGGTCGGCGAGGACGCCGGCAGGGATGACCAGCACGAGCAGCGGGATCACATTGGCGAGACCGACGAGCCCGAGCGCGGTGGCGGAATTTGTCCAGCGATAGATCTGCCAGGCGATGGCGACGCTCAGGGCCTGCCGGCCGATGTTGGACAAAAAAGTCCCCGCGAGAAAGTGGCGGTAGCCGGCGTGGCGAAGGGCGGAGTAGGGGTCGCGCGCCGCCTCGCTCATCGCGTGAAGAAGGGATTGTGCTGTTTTTCCTGCTTGAGGGTGGTCAGCGGCCCGTGCCCGCAGGCGAAGACGGTGTCGAGGGGCAGGTTGAGGAGCTTGCGGCGGTTGTTGCGGAACTGATCCTCGTAGGAAACCAGGCCACCGCCCATCGAGCAGGAGAAGAGGGAGTCGCCCACGATGGCGAGCGGCCACGACAGGCCGGTGATGTAGAAGGACGTCTGGCCGGGCGAATGACCGGAGGTGAGCAGTGTCTTGATCGCGATTTCGCCGAGGTGGAAATGGGCGTTCTCCTTGAAAAACTTGGCGCCGGGATGCTCGACCGGTTCGAGTTCGCTGGACCAGACCTCCGCGTCCGTGCCCATCGCCAGGCGCCTGAGATCGGCGATGTGGTCGTCGTGGGTGTGCGTGATGAAAATGTAGCGCAGGTTCAGACCCTCGGCCTTGATCGTGTCGAGCATCGACTCCGCCGTCGGGCCGGTGTCGAAGGCCGCCGCCAGCTTGGTCCGCGGGTCCCAGACCAGGTAGCTGTTGACCGTGATGTCCTCGAACGGGGCGTTGAACATGGCGAAGCCGCGTTTGAACAAGGGTTGTACCGGATACCATTCGCGGCGGGCGAGGGTCACGAGGGCGTCGGGCCCGAGGCCGAGCGCGCGCGCGGCGGCGCGGAGCGAGAATTCCCGGATCTCGCCCCCCTTGATCGCGACGAGGTCGGCGGGGGGGATGCCGGCTTTTTTGGCCAATTGCGCGTCGGTCAGGTGCAGACCCCGCTGGGCCTTGCCGAGCACATCGGTGAAATTGTCCTCAAGCGGGATTTTGGGCATGACCCACGGATGTGCGAAACCCGACCCGCGGCAAGCGCGAAGCCGGGCCGGCGGGCCATGCCGGGTCGATCGCGGTGTACCGGAGTGGGAGGCCGAGGTCGCGCGCTCGGCTGAGCCGGGGAGCAAGTCGCCGGCAACGCTCCCGAGCGACACGGTGCCCCGTCGGTTCGGGTCGGTGGGATTTCCGAATGCCCCTTGCGTCCAGCGACGAAACCAGTAGGCAGGCGGTCTCGGCTTTTCCCCATGTCCGCCCTGCTCCTTGCGATTCGCACTCTTCGCGGCTCCCCCGGTTACACGGCCATTGCACTCGTCACGCTGGCCCTCGGCATCGGGGTGAACAGCGCGATGTTCAGCCTGATCGACACGGTGCTGTTCCGCTCCGGGCCGTTTCCGCGCGCGGACCGATTGGTGGAGATCCGCGCGACCACGCGGCAGGGCGAGTTGCGCGAATTCGCCGAGGCGGAGCAGCGCGAGATTCGTGGGCAGGCCCTGCCGTTGACCGTCCTGGCCAGCATCAGCCGGGTGGCCTATTCCGTCGTCGAGCCGGGGCGCCCGGCCGAGCGCATGATGGCCGTGGCGGCGTCCGCCGAGCTGTTTGCCACTTTCGGCATCCAGCCCCTCCTCGGCCGGACCTTCACCGCGGAAGAAACCCAGCCCGGAAAAAACCAGGTCGTGCTGCTCAGCCATGGATTGTGGCGGCAGCGCTACGGCGGCGATCCGGGGGTGCTCGGTCGCTCGTTGCACCTTGACGGCGAGGCGGTGACGATCATCGGCGTGATGCCGGCGAGTTTCGACTATCCGATGCTGTGGGGCCGGGCGGCGTTGTGGCGGCCCCTCAACTTTACGCACGATCAACTGACGAGCCGGGACTACCGGGCCTTCCAACTGGTCGGGCGGCTGCAGGAAGGCGCGACGGCCGGCCAGATTGCGGCGGGTCTGGCGCCGCTGGCGGCGGTCCAGCAGCGCGAGCACCCGCAGGCCTACGTCGGGCTCCGTTACCGCGTGCTGCCGTTGCAGGAGGCTTTGCTCGACGACACGGCGCGCCGCATGTACTGGCTGCTGCTCGGTCTGGCCGGGTTTGTCTTGTTCATCGCCTGTGCCAACCTGGCGAACCTGCAGCTGGCCCGCGCCACCGCCGGGATTCGCGATCTGGCGATTCGGGCGGCGCTCGGGGCGTCGCGGGCGCGGCTCATCGTGCAACAATTGGTCGAATGCGTCGTGCTGGCCCTCGCGGGGGGTGGGTTGGGACTGGTGGTGGCCTGGGGGCTCAATCGCTTCCTGGAGCGGAACGTGCTCGTCGGCGCCGCGTCGGACCTCCGGCTCACGCTCGATGGCGGTGTCGTGGCCCTGACTCTGCTGCTCTCGCTCGCTTCCGGGGTGTTTTTCGGGATCGTGCCGGCGTGGCTGGTCTCGCGGGTGGACCTCAATGCCGCGTTGAAAAACCAGGCCCGTGGATCCACGGCCGGCCAGGGGCAGCACCGGATTGGGAACGCGCTGATTGTCGCCCAGGTCGCGCTGGCTCTGGTCCTGCTGACCGGGGCCGGGCTGATGCAGCGCGGATTCGGGCGGCTGCTCGACCGCCGGGCCGGATGGGACACGACGCGCGTCCTGACCGCCGGCCTGCCGCTGCCCGAGTCGCGTTTCGACACCGAGCCGAAACGCTTCGCGCTTTTTCACCGGCTCGAACTCCGGCTCGCGGCGCTGCCGGGCGTGGAACATGCGGCGGTCTGCAGTTCGCTTCCACTGGAAAACTATACCGGCGAACGCCCGATCTATTGCGAGGGGCGGAGTAGCGGGCCTGCCGGGCAGGATCCGCGGGCCTCCCACGTGATGATCACCGCGGACTATTTCGCCACCCTTGGCATTCCGTTCGTGGAGGGGCGGAATTTCCCGCCCGACCTCAAGGCGAGCGATCCGCTCGTTATCATCGTCAACGAGACGCTGGCGCGGCAGCTCTGGCCCGGGCAGAGTGCGCTGGGGCGCCGGATCCGCAGCGACGACAGCGGGTACATCACCTGGGCGGAGGTGATCGGCGTGGTGCGCGATGTCGACACGGCGGCGAGCTTTTCCGAACCTTCGACCCGGCTGCAAATCTACAAGCCGCTCGTGGACGAGCCGTGGGCCTGGGCCAACTTGGTCGTGCGCGGTCCGGCCCCGGCCGGGCTCGCGGACGGTTTGCGTCGGGCGGTGGCCGAGGTGGATCCCGACCTGGCGGTCGACGACGTCGGCACGGTGCGGCAGTTCATCGAGCAGCAGCAGCGCAACCTGTTTCTGGTCGGCCAGCTCTTGGGAGGATTCGCACTATTGGGCCTGGTGCTGGCTGCCGTGGGACTTTACAGCGTCATTTCGCACACCGTGGCGCAGCGCACGGGTGAATTCGGCATCCGGCTCGCCCTGGGCGCCCGGCCCTCCGCGGTGCTGGCGCTCGTCCTTAAGCAGGGACTCAGGCTGGCCGGGCTGGGGCTGATCGTCGGTCTCGGCGGAGCCTATGCGCTCGGGCGTTTCCTCGGGACGGTGCTGCCGCGGCTGGGGGACGCGGATCCCTTGGCGCTGGCGGGGGTTTCCGCCGTGCTGCTCGCCGTGACGACGGCGGCCTGCTGGGTGCCGGCGCGGCGGGCGACGAAGGTCGATCCGTTGGTCGCGCTGCGCG
>CAYZGG010000050.1:0-148 GCA_964477955.1 uncultured Opitutaceae bacterium | reverse complement strand
CCTCAACGTCCTGGCCAACGACAGCGATCCTGACGGCAACAGATCGGAAGAGCGTCGGGTCGGGGAGGGGGGGGGGGGGGCGGGGGGGGGTGGGGGGGGGGGGTGGGGGGGGTTGGCCGGGGGGGGGGGGGGGGGGGGGGGGGGGGGG
>CAYZGG010000049.1:0-27392 GCA_964477955.1 uncultured Opitutaceae bacterium | reverse complement strand
GGAAAACGAGGCGGCCGATGCGGCCGAAACCATTGATTGCTACTTTGACTGCCATAAGAGGAGTGGGTTGTGAAACGTTAAGAGCTTTCACTGAAGTCGCCGCTTCCCGCTTTGGCAAGAGCGATGAGCCGTTTGCGCCAGTAAATGGCGAGCAGTGGGCAATTTTTGCGTAATAAACAGCGGCTCCGCTCAGGATTCCGCCATCCACAGCCCGCAACCGAGCGCCGGAACAAACAAATCCGGCTCCACCGGCCCCGGCGGCGGAGGACATTGGTCCGAATAGAAGCATTCGTGGTCAGCCACCAGATGCCAGTCGTGAGCCGCCATTTCGCCAATCGGCACGGTGACATCGTCTTGCGTCGGATTGATGCCAAACATGAGCCGCTGCGGGCCTTCGCTGCCGTCGGCGTTGTAAACCAGCACCAGCGCCGGTTGGTCAGGCCGGGTGAAGGCCCGGAAGAACCCCTCGCTCGGCCGGCTGAAGAGGCGCAGCAACCGCCCGCGCTCGGAACGGCGGAAGGCGATCCAGTCGCGGAAATAGGCATGAGTCCCGGGATATTTGCGGATGCGACGGTAATCGAGCGCGTTGAGATCGCCGCGCTGGTAGGTGTTGCTCACGCCATGTTTCGAGCGCAGGAAATCCTGCCCGGCCGCCAGCATCGGGATGCCGATCGAGGCGAAGAGCACAGCCGCCATCAGGTGAGTGCGGCGCACATCGCCCAGCGTCGGCCGGAACCCGTTGTTGTCGCCGTTTTCGGTGATGACGTCCAGCCAGGTGCGGTCGTCGTGCGACTCGGTGTAGTTGACCGTCTGCGCGGGCCAGTAGGCGAAGTGCCAGGGCGAACCTTTCAAAAAATACTCGAGCTTGTCGGCCGCCCCGCTCCCGTGCACGTAGTCGCGCAGGAAATTGCGGTAACCGTCGTTCCACGAGGCCCAACCGGTCGGCCGCAGCGCCGCGGCGATATGCCCGCGGAAGCTCCAGGGTTCGGCGATCAAGATCACGTCGGGCTTGGTGCGCTTGAGCACCATCTCCACCTCGCGCAGCACGTCCACGCCGATCAGCTCCGCCAGGTCGAACCGGAACCCGTCCACACCGTAGGTCTCGATCAGGTGCACGCAGCTGTCGATGATCATGCGCTTCATCATGGCCGAGCGGCAGCGCATGTCGTTCCCGCAGCCGCTCCAGTTGGTCAGCGCCCCATCGTCGCCGAGCTCGAAATAGTAGAGTTTGTCGACGAAGAGCAGGTGGGCCGGCTCGCCCTGGTGGTTGTACACCACATCGAGGATGACCGCGATCCCCTGCCGGTGGAACGCCGCAACGAGCTCCTGCAGCTCCTTGACCCCCGAGGCGTGCGCCGGATCGGACGCATAGGCGCTGGCCGGCGCGAACCAGTTGCTCGTCATGTAGCCCCAGTGGTATTCCTCGCGGGTCCGGCTGTCGAATTCCTGCACGGGCAGCAGCTCGACGGCATTCACGCCGAGCTTTTTCAAATAGAAATCCGGGCTCTCCACCCATTTCTTCAGCCCGGCGAAACCGAGCCGCTCGTCGGACGTCAGCGGCCCCGGGGCCTGGGCGATGAGGTCGCGCACATGCGCCTCGGCGACGACGAGATCCTGCCAGGCCGGCACGCGGAAGCCGCGATCGCCCTTCCCCACCCAGGCGGGATCGAGCACAATCCCGGGACCATGGCGGCCAACCGCGGCCTGCGCGTAGGGATCCAGGACGTGGTGGCCGGACTGGAAGTTTCCGAAAACATTCTGCGGCCCGGTCAGCGAATACCAGTAGAACCAGCCGTGGAGGTTGCGGTCGAGCCTCGCCTCCCACACGCCGCGCCACGCCCCGCCTTCCTGCTTCTGGTCGAGTTCGTAGGTGAACGCCTGGCCGGACGCGTCGGGTTTTTCCGTCAGGAAAAGTTTCACGTACCGGGCCCGCGGCGCGAAAAGCCGGAACACGGTTTCGTCCTTCCGCACGATCGCGCCCAGCGGCAGAGCGCTGCGCAGGGCGTGGAAGTACCGTCCGAGCCGCAGCCGCGTTTTCGGCGACTGCTGGCCGTCGCGCGGATGGATCACGGTGTAACCGCGGCTCGGTTCGAGGGGCCCCGTGGCCGTGAATTGAAAAAGATTGTGCCCCGTACGATTCCGGAAAATCGCGCGGTTGAAATGGCCATGGCCGTCCGGAACGACGTTCGTGGCATCGGGCGAGAGATCGAACCAGCGCTGGTCCCCGGTCGCGAATTTGAACTGCGCCGGCGGATCGCGCAGGAGCGGCGTCGCGTTGGTCCGCAAGAGCCACACTTCGCGCCCCAGCAGCTCGCCGGGTTGCAACTGCCACTCCGAACGGCCGATCGCGCCCAGCCAGCCGTTGAAATCCCCCACTACATACACCGGCGTGCGCGTGAAATCCACCCAGCTGTACTCCGCGGGGTCGAGCACGAAGACCAGCCGGCCCTCGTCGTCGACGAAGTAGGCCGCCTGCTCCGCATAGACCTCGGGTCGCGCGGGCTCGAGCGACGCGAGCTGAAACGCCTTGTCGCCCGGAATCAGAATCGGAATCAACTCCTGCCGCCAGTCGGCGTCGAGTTCGATGACGCCGGTGGTCGCCGACGTCAGCCAGGCGCGCAAAATGCGATGATCGGGCTGGAGCACGCCTACTTTGTCGGGGGATTCTCGAACGCCGGCAAGACTGGCTTTCCATCAAAATACGGGAACTGGCCAAGGCCGAGCACATAGCAGGTCGTCGCCGTCGTGTCCTCCGTGCGCACCTCGAGATCGGCGAACTGGGTCAGGTCGCCCTGCCGCACGCCCGGACCGGTGGCGATCCACGGAATGTGCCGGCTGCGCGCGTCGTCCGCGCCGTGGCTCTTGCCCGCCCCGCCGTGGTCGGCGGTGACGATCACGAGCGTGTGTTCCTTTACGCCCGCCTGCTGCAGCGCGGCGATGACCCGTCCCACGCACGCGTCGGCGCGCTCGATGGCCGCCAGCTGTTCGGGCGAGCCCCAGCCGTACTGGTGGCCCATCCGGTCGGTGACCGGGAAATGCACGAAAAGCAGGTCGGGTTTCAGCTCGCGGATGATCGTTTCCGCCTGGTCCGCCACCAATTCGTCGGCGGTCAGATCTTGCGCCGGCACGAACACCCGGTCGAGCGTGCCCGGTTTGGCCAAAGTTGAGAACTTCGATTTGCCAGCGACCATCGCGGTGGTGTAGCCCCACTTGTGCGCCAGCTCGAACACTGTCGGCACGAGCGGATAGACGGGCGTCTTCAAAGGCAGATCCCAGTTCCACTCGATCCCGTGCTTTTGCGGGGTCACGCCGGTCAGCATGCTCGTGTGCGAGGGCAGCGTGATGGAAACGGCCGTGGTCTTCGCCCAAAAAGTGTAGGCTCCTTCCCGGATCATCGCGTGCATCACCGGCGTGTTGGCCAGCAGCAACCGGTCGGGACGCAACCCGTCGATGCTGATGATAACCACCCGCTCGATCGCGGGGATCGGCCGCACGGGTTTCTCGTCGGCCCGCGCCAAGGCGAGTCCTGCCAATATCGCCGCCGCGAACATCGCAAAAAATCGGTTCATGCCGGAAATTACGCACCACTGCGCATGCCTGTCCAGCCCCGCCGCAGCGACGTTCAGGTGAACTGAGGCATGATGTCTTGGGCCTTTGGCGCGGAAGCGCCGGTAGGGACGGACCGCCGGGCCGTCCGCGAACGTGTTTTCGGCGCGCCCGGCGGTCGCGCCCTACCAAATCGCTCCGTTCCGAAAAAACGCGTTCACGAGAGGCGATCCGAAACCCGGAAAATCCTGCGTAGGGGCGCAGTCTCGCTGCACCTTTGGGTCGTCCAGCCCGAGCAGGCGCAGCAAGACTGCGCCCCTACGATTGATCCCGTGATGCCCCAAGGGAAGGTTTTCGGATAGCTTCCAGCGGCCATTAGTGGTTTCTCTCGTTCTTACTTCTTCCATGTCCCGCGAACGCATCCTGGTTGCCATGTCCGGCGGAGTCGACAGCTCCGTCGCCGCCCTCCTGCTCAAACAGCAGGGGCACGACATCGTCGGCGCCTACATGAAGAACTGGATCAACGAGGACAATGTCGTCGGCCATTGCCCGTGGCTGCAGGACATCGAGGATGCGCGCGCCGTGGCGGAACGGATCGGGATCGAGTTCCGGGTCGTCAACCTGATGCGCGACTACCGCCGGCTTGTCGTCGACTACCTGCTCGACGGCTACCAGCGCGGCCTCACGCCCAATCCCGACGTGATGTGCAACCGCGAAATGAAGTTTGGGGTGTTCGCTGAGTACGCCCGCCGCGAAGGCTTCGCCGCCGTCGCCACCGGACACTACGCGCAGCGGGTGGCAGCAAACTCCGATTTCGGACTGCAGAATGCGGAATGCGGAACGCCCGCCCGGGACACCAAAAGTCGCGTCGCCGGCAGCGAGACCTCCGCCCCGCTTGGTCCGCACTCCGAAATCCCCAATCCGAAATTCGATTTGCACGAAGGCGTCGCCGCGGGTGGAGCCCGACCTCCGGGCGGGCTTTCTCGAATCAACGCGCCCGGAGGTCGCGTTCCACCCCAATTCCAACTCTTCGAAGGCGCCGACAAAAACAAGGACCAGTCCTACTTCCTCGCTTTGCTCTCGCAGGCGCAGCTGCGCGACGCGCGCTTCCCCATCGGCCACCTGCCCAAACCCGAGCTCCGCGCGCTCGCCGCCGAGGCCGGCCTGCCCACCGCCGCCAAGAAGGACAGCCAGGGCATCTGTTTCATCGGCGAGGTGAAGATGGCCGATTTCCTCAAGGCTTATGTGCCCGAACATCCCGGACCGATCGTCCGCGCGACCGATGGCGCAATCATTGGCGAGCATCGCGGGCTGCACTACTATACCATCGGTCAGCGCCGCGGCATCCGCATCCCGTCCAATACCGACAACGAAGCCTACGTCGTCACCGGCAAGCGCGCCGCCGACCACGCGTTGCTGGTCGCGTTCGACAGCCCCTCCGCTCCCGGCCTGTGGACCAGCGAGTGCCGCGTACACAGCCTCAGCTTCATCGGCGAGCCGCTCATCCAACCGTGCCGCGTCGAAGCCCGCGTGCGCTATCGCGACCCACGCGTGCCCGTCGAGTTCATCCCCGAGGTGGGATGCGTTGACCTCGACGCGGGTAGGGCGCGAACGCCGGGCGCGCCGCAACGCCTTTCCGACGGCGGGCCCGGCGGTCCCGCCCTACCTCGAGCCGCTCTGATCAGATTCGCCGCTCCGCAACGCGCCTTGGCCTCGGGCCAGATCCTCGCGCTCTACTCCGGCGAAAAACTCCTCGGCGGCGGCGTGTTTGCATGATCTCGCCGTTACATTCATGACCCAACCTACCGACGGATCCTCTTGTGGGCGGGGTGCCCTCACCCCGCCGGTTACTGCTTCCGTTGCGCATGACTCGCGGGGTGAGGGCACCCCGCCCACAACAAATCACCCTGAATTCCACCGCAAACCGTGAGTGCCTCGAAACCATTTTTGCAGCGACTGTTCACCTGGCTGTGGCGCCGGCCGCGGTTCCGCCGGCGGTTCTACCACGGACTGGGCCTGCTCTATCGGCGGAAACTGTCGTGGCAGATGATGAATTGCGGCTTCAAATCGAACGGCTCCGCCGTGCCGCTGACGGAGGAACAGGAGGGCGAACGCCTCAGCTACGAACTCTACGCGCGCCTCGTCTCCGAAACGCCCCTGGCGGGCCGCGACGTGCTTGAGCTCGGCGCGGGCCGCGGCGGCGGCGCGCGCTACCTGCACTCCGCACACCAGCCCCGGCGACTGGTCGGGCTCGACTATGCCGCGTCCACCACACGCTGGTGCCGACGGCACTTCGCCGCACCGGGCCTGGAATTTGTCTGCGGCGACGCCGGCGCCCCGCCCTTCCCGGCAGCGAGCTTTGACGTGATCGTCGCCGTGGAGGTCACGCACTGCCTGCCGGACAAACCCGGTTTCCTGGGTGCGGCGGCGCGGCTGCTGCGCCCCGGCGGCCGTCTGCTGATCGCAGATTTTTTCTACCGGCGCCCCGACGCGATGCACGCGCTCGGCAAGTTCGAAGCCGCGCTCGCCGGATCGGCTTTCGCCGTCCGTGCCGACGACGACTGGACCGCAGGCGCGATCGCCGCGATCGAGCACGACTCCGCCCGGCGCGCCGCGGAAATCGCCGGCAGCGTGCCCTTCTTCTTCCGCGAGGCCGCGCTCGGTTTCACCAGCACCACGCACAGCTCCACGTATCAGGCGCTGCGCGACGGCCGGGCCGTCTACCGCCGGTATGTGTTGGAGCTGCGTACAAATTGAGAGGCGAAACCTCACGACCGTCGCTGCGCGGGACTGAACCGAAACACCTAAAGCCTGACCCTGTGCTCCCTTTGCTCGGTCCTGCTATGGTTTCTGCTCGCGCAACGCCTTGAGCGCTAGCAGTCCGTTCTTACGCGAGCGTTCATCCAATTGGTCTCCAATCAGAAGATTTTGAATAATAGAAAGCATTTCTGGGTCTCGTTCATACAACCCTTTGAGGTTAACAAAGGCTGTCTCAATACGCAAATCGCCAGAATAATTCTCAGGCTTTAAAAGCACGTTTGTTACCGGGATCAGTGCACCAGTATCCCCCGACGCTTCAAACCAGCCGGTGCAAAAATCAATGTCTTCCTCAGAATAAATCGCCCGATTCTCAATGGAGGGCGGCCTGCGGCTCACCAAGTGCGCTTCAGCAGCTGCACTCTTGAGCAAGCATCTGGCGTTTTCGCTATCAGCCAGCCACAATATTATTTTAACCGAGTCGCGGTCGGCTTCAGGAAACATGCCAACCGACTTGATATACGAATTTATGAGTTCTGGATGCTGCCGAAAAAGTGCCCCAGCGAACCCCGTAACGAAGCCGCGAAGTCGAGCCGATTTGTGCAAAGCACCTTGTTCCACCGTTCGCGACCAAAATTGATCGAATCCACTTATATCATGAGTACGATAATAGGAGGACATCCAATCGTAAGGCGAAGTCGCAGCAACGCTGAGCTGAACGAATCCAAGGTAAATCAACACTATGATAAGGCGCCTTGAAGCTGTTAACTTATGCACTTTATTTATGGCGTTTTGGTGGATCGCGCAACGGGTCAGGTTTTAATATTTTCAGTGTCACGGGCGGCGCACAGCTGTCACCGCATCCGACCAAAGAAGAAGGTGGCAGTGCCGATGAGGGCGAGGTTGGGGACCCAGGCGGCCCAGAAGGGCTCCATGTAGCCGTTGCCGCCGAGCGTGGCCGAGAGCGTGTTCAACAGGTAGTACGCGAAAAACAGGCCGATGGATTTCGACACGCCCACCGCCGGGCTCACCCGCACGCCGGACACGGAGAACGGGATCGCGATGGCCAGGATGATGAGCGGACCGAGCGTGTCGGCGATCAGCCCGTAGTAGCGGACCGCATACCGCGCGACCTTGGCGCTGTCCTCCGCGGAAAAATAGTCGACGATGCGCCGGAGCTCGAAAAACGAGAGGTCGCGCGGATGGCGGTCGATCAGCAGCATGAGCTCGGGATCCTCGTTGAGCCGCGGCGCCAGCTTTTCGGTGAAGGCGACCGAACGCTGCAGGTCGCCGCTTTCGGGATCGAACCACATTTCGCGGCCGTCGCGGAAGACCCACGAGTGGCGCGCCGGATCGTAATACCCCTCGCGCGCCATGAGCCGCGTGTGCTCGCGGCGTTTCTGGTCCAGTTCCGAAACCGTGACGCCGAAGGCCTTGTCCTCAAAGCGGCTGTACCGGTTGATATACCACATGCGGCCGGTGCGGCGGTTGTCGAAGGCCACGCCCGTCACGAGGCCGAGCGCGTTCCCGGCCACCTTGCGGGCCTCCGCCCGATATTCGAAGCTCTCGAGCAGCCGGCGGGAGGTTTCCACGGACCACGGCACGACCCGGGCGTTGAGCAGGAGCGAAACGCCGCAGAAAAAAATCGCGGCGAACCAGAGCGAGCGCGTCGTGGCGAAAATGTTGAGCCCGGCCGCGCGGATGGCGGTGATTTCGTTGTTCCGGTGGAGTTTCCCCAGTACAAAAATCAGGGAGAGCAGCAGAGAGATCGGCAGCACCACCGAGAAATAACTCGGAAGCACGGTGGCATAGTAGGCCAGGATCTCGACCGCCCCGGCCCCGCTGTCGATCAGCTCGCGGAAATTGTCGTACAACGCCTGGATGAGCAGCAGGCCGATGGTGGCGCCCAGGATCAGGCCGAGGATTTTCAGCCATTCGCGCAGGATGTAGCGATCGATGACGGTCACGTGGTGTCAGACAAGCGAACCGAGGCGTGGTGTCGACGCCGAACCGCCGGGCGACGCAGCGGGGCCGGGACCGCAGGAGCGAGCTCGGGGCCGCGAGGGGGCGGTCGGGCACGCTGATCGGCTTGCCCACCGCCAATAGCAGTTCGCGCCGACTCGCGGATCGCCAGAGAAAACAACGCCCTCCGTGTGATCAACGGCCACCCCGCCCCGATAGCGATTGGTCGCAGTACTACCTGGCGGACCAGCCGGTCGAACTAGGCTTGCCTCCGCAACAACTGCATGTCTAGTTGTCGCCCCGACCATCCGCATTGTGCGCGATGCATTTCCCAACCCCATCTGGCCTCGTCATGAATTTTTGGAACCGGCCCCGTCCTTTTCTCCTCGCCGCCGCGCTGGCTGCGCTGACCGTCGAAGTTCGCGCCGCTGACAAGCTCGACCTGACCCGGGTCGACGCAGTGCCGGCAACCGAACAAATCCCGATCGTCGATTTTCTGCGGCCGCTGCTGCTGCAATATCCCCAAATCAATCTCGCGGGCACCCATGCCGCGGCCCTGGTCGCGTCCGGGGAAGACCGGCACAATCTCATGGTCTATGACCTCAAGACCCTGAAGACCGAGACCTTCGACGCGGGCCTGAACAACGACGTCCCTTTTCTCGGTTGGTTGGACGACCAACACCTAGTTTTCGGCATCAGCCTTTATAAGGGCGGCGCCGTCGGGTACTACATGACGGAAGTTGGAAGCGTCAGCAGATGTCTGCCTCTGCTGCAGTATGTCGGGTCACGCATGATCGCCATCCCCTTGCAGAACAGGATGAGCCCACTGGTGGAGATCATTCATGGCAGCCGCAATTCCGGGCGGACCGGCGACGTCGTGACCCTCAACACCGCCATTCAGTCTGGCGAAGTTTTCAATATGCTGCAGGTGGTCGTCCCCAGCACTTTTTATGAGAAACTGGACGAAGCGAACCAAAAACACATCAGCAACACGGTCACGGGACCGGCCCAAGGATTGAATGCCGGGTTTCTTGCCGACCGCGCCGGATTGCTTGATTTCGCCTTCACGGCCGAGGATGGGCTCTTTTCGATGTATCGGCTTAACGGCACTAATTGGGAAAAATCCCCGCTGGATTTGGAGGCAGTCGATGTCATCGACTGTGGCCGTACGCATGGAGAGGTCACCGTGCTGGGCCCGCGTCAGGAGGGGAGACCACGGGCGCTTCAGTTCATGGACGGAGCGACCGGCCAGCCCGGGGATGTGCTGATTCAGGACAAGGGCTACGACTTCGACGGCTACCTTTACCGTGACCCCGCCACCCACGCGATCTTAGGCGCAACCTACGACCGAAGCGGGCCGCAAATGATCTGGTTCGACGAGAATTATCGCGGCCTGCAAAAATTCCTCGACGGCTATTTCCCGGGCCTGATCGTGCGGGTGTTGGACAGTGACAATGCAGGGAAGATTTTCCTGGTTTCAACCTATTCCGACCGGCAGCCCCTCGTGTACTACTCGCTTGATCTCGAAAAACACAGCGTGGGGTTGCTCAAGAAATCCGCGCCTTGGATTGACCCGAAGCGGATGCAGCCGATGAACGTGCTTAAGTTCAAGACCCGGGATGGCCGCCAGCTCGATGCCTACCTGACGTTACCGGCGGGCGCATCCAAGCAGAACCCGCCGCCACTCGTCGTTATGCCGTCGGTCGTCCCCGTGTTTAGCCGCGGCAATTTTCACGATCCCGTAGGGCGTGTCTCTTGGACCTTTTCGTCAGATGCGCAATTCTTTGCCAGCCGGGGCTACGCCGTCCTGCGAGTCAATCATCGGGGATCGTCCGGTTACGGCTGGATGTTCCCGAAGGAAGATGCCTGGGACCTGACGAAAATGGGCAACGATGTGAATGACGCGACCAAGACGTTGGTTGCCTCCGGTTTGGTCGATGGTCGTCGCGTTGCGATTTTGGGATGGGATTTCAGCGCCGGCTTGGCTCTTTCCGGCATGGCCAGTGAACCCGCGCTCTACCAGAGCGCCGTGGCGATCAATCCCGTGTGCGACTGGTCCATGTATGTTCAGGACAAGAAACTGGATCAGTACGACAGCCCCCTGTACGGATATCTCACCCGTCATTTGGGAGATCCGAAGAAGGACCAGAAGAAATTCGAGGACCTGTCGCCCATCCATCATCTCGATCAAGTGCACGCGGCGGTTCTGGTGGCCTACGAAAAGACTTCGCCTGACATGCTGGCCCAGTCGCGGGGTCTGCTTTCCCGGTTGGACAAACTTAACATCCCGCATGAAGGCGTGGCCGTCGGCGATGACCAAAACGGACTCACTTATCTGAAATATCGCGTAGAACTCTACTCCCGCGTCGAGGCCTTCCTCGCCAAGAATCTCTCGCCAGTCGCACCTCCCCTGGCTGCGGCTGCGCCAGCCTCCACGCCCTGAAGATCGCCGCCGAGCTCGAAGGGCCCCCGTTTTTTCATTGTTGTCACCTTTCTCCTTGTCCGTCGACCGGGCAGACTCACCCAACTGCTGCGGCCTAGGTTGATGATCTGGCGAAACCGTAATTTCCTTCTTCCTGCCGCTTGGGCGCTCTTGATCCTCCCGGCCAGCGCCGCCGAAAAACCGGACTTGGGTCGCGTCACACCCGTGCCGGCCTCGGAGCCTGTCCCGATCGAGGATTTTTTTCGCCCCCGCCTGCTGCAGGAGCCCAGGCTGAATCTGGCGGGAACACATGTCGCCGCGATTGTCACCGTCGCAGAGGACCGCCACCAATTGCTGGTTTACGAACTCAAAACGCGCAAAGGGGAACTGGTGGGCGGGGTCGGCGATCGCGATATCTGGCAGGTTAACTGGCTCGACGACCGACGGTTGGTCTTCCAGTTGTCGGGCCTCAAGCTGTGGGGCCTGGCCTTGTTCGCCGCCAATGTCGGATCACTCAAGGAGGCCTACCCGCTCATGCAATACCTCGGCTCGTCCCTGGTGGCTGTTCCGGAGCAAACTCGCCTCCACCCGTTGGTCTGGAACCGCTACGATGCGCTGCGCTCCGAGCACGATCTCGGGGTGGTCACGGTCAACACTGACCGCCACTCCGGCCAATTTGTCGACCTCCTCCGGGCCGGATTCAGCAGTGCGGACGTCGCCGAGGCAGACCGGAGCAATGCGGAACACATGGAAGCGCATTGGCCCGTCCCCGATGCCGGCATCGTCTGGCATTACCAGGCGGACCGCGAAGGCAACCTCGCCTTTGCCTTAGTCGACCGGGACGGGCGCCCTTCGCTCTCTCGCCTGGAGAACGGCCACTGGCAGGACTGCCCCGTTAACCTGGACGAGATTGATGTCGTGGGCAGCGGCGAAACTCCCGGCCAGCTCATCGTGACGGGCCCGCGCCAGGACGGCAAGCCGCGGGCGCTGCAAAACCTGGACGCAGCAACCGGCCGCCTCGGCGAGGTGCTGCTGCAGGACGAGGCCTATGATTTTAGCGACGGGTGGCTTTACCGCGACCCGGCCACCCTCAACGTCGTCGGGGTGGTTTATCAACGCAATGGGCCCCAAGTCACTTGGTTTTCCGAAGACTACCGCCGTCTGCAGAAAAGCCTGAATGCGCTCTTTCCCGGCCTGATCGTCCGGATTATCGGCAGCGACAAGGCGAAGAAGACCTTCCTGCTTGCCACGTTCTCCGACCGCCAGCCGGTCATTTACAGCTGGATCGATTTGGAAAACCACACCGGTGGGCTGATCAAAAATTCTTCGCCCTGGATCGACGCGAAGCGGATGCAGCCGATGACCATTCTCGAATTCACCACCCGTGATGGGCATCGTCTCGACGCCTACGTCACCTTCCCGGCGGGGGCGTCAAAGCAAAATCCACCGCCGCTGGTGGTTCTGCCGCACGGCGGTCCTTGGGCGCGGGACACCTGGGGCTTTGATCCCGAGGTGCAGTTCCTGGCCAGCCGCGGATATGCCGTGCTCCAGCCGAACTACCGCGGCTCCCTCGGCTACGGCTGGCGGTTCCCGAAGGAAGACGAGTGGGATTTCATCAAGATGCACGACGACGTCACCGACGCCACAAGGACGCTGACGGCCTCCGGGTTGGTCGACGCCCGCCGGGTGGCGATCATGGGCGGCTCCTTCGGCGGCTATCTGGCCCTTTCCGGCGTCGTGCGCGAACCCACCCTCTACCGCTGCGCGATCTCCATCGCCGGCGTCTTCGACTGGGAACAACAGATCAGAGCGGACAAATACTACCAATACGACGACACCCGCTACGGTTACCTCCTTCGCCACCTGGGGGATCCCATCAAGGATAAGGAGAAGTTCGAGGCCATTTCGCCCGGGAGGCATGTCGAGCAGATCCGAGTTCCGGTCTTTGTTGCCGGCGGTAAGGAAGACCAGACGGTCGAGATCACTCAGTCGAAGCGGCTGGTTTCCGCATTGGAAAGAAATCATGTTCCGCATGAGGTTTTCTTTCTCCACGACGAAGGTCATGGGATGCGGCACATCGCCAACCAGACCGAACTCTATTCCCGGATCGAGGCTTTCCTGGCGAAGAATCTCGCACCTGTCGGGGCCGCAGCGGCGGTGCCGGCTCCTGCTTCGACGGGGACGCCGTAGTCGCTCAGCGGTCGCCGAGCCCGCCCCAGGGGGTCAGCGCGTTGAGCGCGGGTACAAGCGCACGGCGCAACGCGAGAAAATCCACGGAGCCGGTTTCGCGATACAGCACCTTGCCGTCCGCACCGACCAGCAGGGTGTAGGGCAGCGCGCCGTTCCATTCCGGATCGAGGGCGTCGATCAGGGCGTATTTGTCGGTCGACCCGAAGATGAGATTGCGAGTCGAGGCGTGATGCTCCTGAAGAAATTTCAAGACCTTCGGCTGCTCGTCCGGATATTGGGCGGCCAACGTCACGAGCTCGAAGTCGCGCTGCCGGAAGCGCAGGTTCTGCTCGACGACTTCGTCAAACTCCGACACGCACGGGCCGCACCACGTCGCCCACACGTTGATCAGACGCACCTTGCCGCTGCCGGCGTTGGCGCGCAGGGCCTTGAGCGCCGTCGCGTCGGCCGGGGCGAGTGACACCGGCTCCATCGCCACCTTCGCCAGCCATAGTTTGTTCCCCTCGGCCTTTTCCCTCCACTTGATGGAACACCCGAACGCCTTGGTCGACGTCACCACCGGCTCGCGCCCGGCCAGCAGGGCGTCGAGCGCATTGCGGGTGTCACGGGATTTCACAAGGCTTTCGCGCTCGGAGTTGTCGATGCGTCCGGCAAAGCGCAGCTTCCGCGCGCCGTCGAAAATGAAAACATGCGGCGTGGCCGTGGCGCCGAATTTCTCCACCAGCGCCTGCGTCGGCCCGTCGTCGAGGTACGGAAAATTGAACTTAGCGTACGCAGCCCGGATTTTCATTTCCTCGAAGGCGTCGCCGAGATCGGTATAGGCCATTTCATCGAGCCGCACGGCGAGGGCGTAGTTGGAGTTGATCGCCACGACCGCCACGCCGCGCGGCGCATAGTCCGTCACAATCTGCTTGAGCCGTTCCTCGTAGGCCTGAGCGGTCGGACAATGGTTGCAAATGAACACCACCGCCAAAATTTTGGCCGAGGCGAAATCGGCGGGCGTGTAAATGCGACCGTCGACGCCGGGCAGTTTGAAGTCCGGCAGCGGCGAGCCGAGCGGCAGCACTGTCCGGTCGGCCGAAGCAACCAGACGGGAAACCAAGACCAGACCGGCCAGCAGAACGGGGTGGAAAACGCGGCGCATGACTCAGGTAGGAGTACGCAAACCCAGCGGCGGCGCAAGCGCTTCGTGCCGCCCCGGGTAGCGCAGGCTTCCAGCCTGCTCCTCAAGCCAGCAGGCGGGGATGCCTGCGCTACACCAGGATCTGCGAGCTGGCAGACCTAGCCGTTCGCAAAACCCGGGCTCCACCCGATCGCAACGGCACGTGCACGCCCAAGTGCGGGCGCAATTCTTCAACACGCCCCCAACGCGCTTCCGGCGTCAGACCCGCCAGTATCCGCGCACGTAGACAAACCCGTTGCCCTCGCGCGCCCAGTGGGGGGCGACAAAGGCGTGGCAGCTCGGCGGGGGCATCTCCCAGCGGCCAGGCACCCATTCGTAGCGCTCGTTCTGGTTGAAATACCAGTACCCGCTGACCCAAAGCGCACCGTCGACCGGCCGGTTGGGAATCACTTCGCTCGGCATGGAGGGCGGCGGCGGGGGCGGCTCGGCCAGGACCAAGTTGCTCCGGGCCTGGGACTCCGACGTATAAATCGTGCCGCGTTCATGGTCGACCTGATTGCCCATGGTGCCCCCGATGAGGGCACCGGCCAGAGCGCCGACCACGGCACCGTTGCCAGCGCTGTGATTGCCGGAATTATTGCCGATGATCGCACCCGCAATCGCGCCCAGTGCCGCGCCGCCCACGGCCCCTTGCTGGGTGTTCGGGCCGGTATCGGCACAACCGCCGCAGAGGACGGAAAGCGTGAGAAATGATATTAGATTCAACTGTCTGCAGTTCATTTTGGATAAGACCCGGGCAAGGTAGGGGATGTTCCGCTCAGCGTGACGTCGTTCAGCGCTTCTCATGGCGAAGCAATTAATTACGCTATTTTCGGCAAGAAAACAAGTGCCCCGCGATTCAATTCGCCCCCCGGCCTTCCGGAGGGCATGCTTCCCATTCGCCGCTGGAATCTGATCTCCGACCAAAGCCCGCGGTCCATTTTACCCCGGAAATAGGGACCGACGGGTTCGCTCCAACTCTTGAACCGCGGTCTCGCGGGCCGGCAATGGCCCGGTGCTTGAAGAAATACACAAGTTTGCTCCCCTACCTTCGGCCGCATGTACTCCCCTCCTTTCACGTGAAAGTCCTCCACCTGCTCCTCCTTTCCGTTCTGTTCGCCGGGCAACTGGCCGCTTCTGACGACACCCCAAATTCAATCGAGAGTTGGCGAGCAAAACGCCTCGAACGCCTGACCGGACCCGAGGGGTGGCTGACCCTGATCGGCCTGCATTGGCTGCAACCCGGCGGAAACACGGTGGGTTCCGCCGCCGACAACCAGATCGTGCTCACGGCCGGTCCCGCGCATTTTGGCGTGGTCAGCCTCAGCGGCGAAGGACAGGTCGCGTTTGCGCCCGTCCCCGATCCGGCCATTGCGGTCGACGGCCAGCCCGCGCATAAGACCGGACTCAATTATCGTGACGAGGAAAAGGCGACCGTCGTCCGGGCAGGCACGGTCAGCTTCCATGTCATTCAGCGAGGGGGAAAGATCGGATTGCGGGTGAAGGATTCCGCGTCGCCCCGGCGGACCCACTTTGCCGGGCTCGATTATTTCGCAGTCGATCCAGCGTGGCGGATCACGGCGCGCTGGGAACCCTTCGAACATCCGCGCGAAATCATGATCACGAATGTCCTCGGCCAGACCGAACCCGCGATCGCGCCGGGCCGGGCGGTGTTCGTCCACGACGGCCAGCCGGTCGCACTCCTGGCCATCGACGAGGCGCCCGGCGAACCGCTGTTTTTCGTGATTTCCGACCAGACCAGCGGCAACGAAACCTACGCCGCGAGCCGCTTCCTCTATGCCGACCGCCCGCAAGGCGGAGAAATCGTCCTCGATTTCAACCGGGCCTACAACCCGCCCTGCGCCTTTACTCCTTTCGCCACCTGTCCGCTGCCGCCGAGAGAAAACCGCCTGCCCTTCCCCGTCCGGGCCGGGGAAAAAAATACCGCAATTCCCCGGATTGAGCCGCTTGGCGCTTGCCGATGCCCGGAGTTCGGCCCCGGGTCGCGGCGGAGAGCTCCGGCGCGCGCCGCCCATCCGCCCGCATCGACCGCCGGCAATCTCCGGGCTCGCCAACTCCGGAGCGGATCGCGAACGTGGTGGGAATGGGCACGCCTCCTCCACGCCAGCCTGCCGTCAGGTTCATCTTCATTACCGTGATGCTTTCGGTGATCGGCTTCGGGCTGCTCATTCCCGTCCTCCCGAAGCTTATCGTGCAACTGCAGGGCGGCGGAATCGCCACCGGTTCCTACATGTACGGATGGATCATCAGCGTTTACGCCCTGCTTCAGTTTGTCGGTTCGCCCATCCTCGGGGCCCTGTCCGATCGCTACGGCCGGCGGCGGATCATTTTGATCGCGACCGCCGGATCGGCGGCCGACTACGTCATCATGGCCTGCGCCCCGACCCTCGTCTGGTTTTTTGTCGCGCGCACCATCGCCGGTTTCACCGCCGGCGTGCTGTCCACCGCCAACGCCTACATCGCCGACGTCACGGCGCCGGAGAAGCGGGCCCAGGCGTTTGGCTTGATCGGCGCGGCGTTCGGGCTGGGCTTCGCAGTCGGACCGGTCATCGGCGGCTTCCTCGGCAGCATCGACCTCCGGCTGCCGTTCTGGGTCGCCGCCGGCTGCTCCGCCCTCAACTGCCTCTACGGCTATTTCGTACTGCCCGAATCGCTGCGCCCGGAAAACCGCCGAGAGTTCGCCTGGTCGCGGGCCAACCCGATCGGCGCGCTGCTGGCGCTGCAGCGCTTTCCCGCCGTGCTGGCATTGGCCGAGGCTTTTTTCATTCTGATGCTCTCGCAGGCGATGATGTATTCCACCTGGGCGCTCTACACGGACTACCGCTACTCCTGGGGCCCAAAGGGCGTGGGCCTTTCGCTCGCATTCGTCGGCATCGCCAGCGGCCTCGTCCAGGCCGGACTTGTCAAGCGGATCGTGCCGCGACTCGGCGACACCCGGTCCGTGATCATCGGGCTGTGTCTTTCGATGACCGCGCTCACCTGCTACGGCCTGGCCACCCAGGGCTGGATGATCTACGCGATCATCTGCGTCGGTGCGTTTGCCGGCATCTCCACCCCGGCCCTGCAAGCCTACATCACCAAGCACGTCCCGGCGGACTCGCAAGGCGCCGTGCAGGGTGTGCTGACCGGCCTGCAAAGCCTCGCGGGCATCCCCGGGCCGTTCATTGCCACGCATAGTTTCGGCTGGGCCATTGCGCCGGAGCGCACCCGGCAGTTTCCCGGCATCGCCTTCTTCGAAGCCGCGGGCCTCACCGCCATCGCGCTGTTTCTCGTCGTGCGCAGCTTCCGCCGCTTCGCCCATGCACCGGTCAGTGTCTGCGCGCCGGGCCCGGCCTGATTTGATTTTTTCCGGAAGCCGGCCAGACTCATTGTTACTACCCCATGAAAATCCGCCTCCTGCTTGCCGTTCTGTCCGCTTTCTTCCTCGCCGTCGGGCTGGCCGCCGCTGACGGATCCCACACCAAGGGCGCCGAACCCGCGCGCATCTCCCGCGGCGAGACCATCGATCTGGCCGACTACGTGGTCCCGGGCAAAACCACGATCTTCGATTTCTCCAGCGAATATTGCGGCCCCTGCCGGGCCTATGTCGGACCGCTCACCAGCCTGCACCAAAAACGCGCCGACATCGCCGTGGTCCGGGTCGATATCAACCGGCCGAACGTCAAAGGCATCGACTGGGACTCACCCGTCGCGAAGCAATTCGGTCTGCATTCGATCCCGTGTTTCAAAGTTTACGGGCCGGACGGCAAATTGCTGGCGGAGGACAAGAGCGACAGCGAGGAGTACTCCGCCCGGTTCATGGTGGACAAGTGGTTGGAGTCGCTCGGCCAGTAAGACCGGATTGAGACAGTTGAGACTGATTTCCCTGCAACATGCGCTCTTGAAAGGCGGAGCCCGCTGCTCCGGGCGGGCTGAGGCGGGCACGCAGGAAAAACCGGCCACGGAGGTCTGGTTCCACCTCATTTCAACTGTATGATGCCGGGTAAGGTCGGGCCCGCAGACACACACGTAAAAGCGCCTGCAGGAACAATACCGCGCTTGACCGCCCCCCAGGGTCGGGGCGACAATTCGATCCGCGCCCGAGACGCTTACCGCCGTCCGCCCGTGCGGATGGCGGCAGATCAAGCGCCTTGTCAGTGACGCAGGCTCCAACCCCTTGCTCCCATGACATGGAAAATTGAGATCACCGAACCACACAGCGGCGAACTCGGAGAGGCCATCGAACACGCCGATCACGAGTTCACCATGGAGGAATACTCCTACGAAAAAGGCCGGATCATCGACGTGCACGTGCACAACGCCGATCATGGTCCGTGGCACATCTTCACCGACCTCGATTCAGGACATCGCTTCAAGATTCCGCCGGCGCGCTATCGCGTGCTCCCGGCCACCTGACCGACCTTTTCAGCGCGGGGGCGGCGCGCCGTGGTGCGTCTTGTGCGCCGCGTAGGCGGCCGTGTCGGCCAACATCGCATCGATGGCCGCGGCCAGCGGCTCCAGTCGCACCAGACCGGAAAACACCGCTTTGTCGCCGATCGCATCGGTGAGCACAAAGGCTGGACGCTGGGTAATCTGGTGGACGTGGAATTCGGCCGTGCTAGCCCGGACCCGCTCACCGACGGCCTTCGATTCCGCCGCCGCGCGCAATTTTTTCGCATCCAGTTTTCCCGCCTTGGCCGCGACCTTCACCGCGGTGGCCAGATCGCCGATCTTGACCCCCTCGCGCACGCCCGCGTTCGCCAGCGCCAGCCGGAGTTCATCACCGGCGAAACCGAAATCCCGACCCGCCTCGGCGACCAGATTCGGCGCCGAGTAGTTACCTTTCCGCTCCGCCTCGAACCAGCCGGCATTGAGCATATAAGGCGAATGCATCACGGTGCCGCCACTGCGCCGGTAAAACCATTCACACTGCGCCTGCGACACCGGAAAATCACCCGGATTCATCAGCGCGATCTTCCAGTCGAACTCCGCCCGCCCTGCGTAGCGCGTTTTCAGCTCCGCCCAGACCGGCTCCACCCAGTGACACCACGACGAGAGCACTTCGAGATAGTAGGTGACTTTCATGGCCCCAGAATCGTCCGCCCGTCCCGCGCCGTCAACGTTCCATCGGTATTGATCACATTACAACGGCCGCGCCGAGGTTACGACACAGCGCCGGCGTTTTGTAGACCGGGCGCGCTCGGAGCAGTCCGACGAACCCGGATGTCTCTTTTTTTGAGCTGACGGCACCGGCTTATTTCAAAAACCTTGTCGTTTTCCGCTCAAACCGGAGGCTGGCCGCGACGCTTCAGCCTTCGCCCCAAACCATGAACTCTGCCGCCGCCTGTCTCCGCGCCGTCAACCACATTTCTGCAATGGTCGCCTATTGGGACACCGGGCAGAAATGCATTTTCGCCAATACGGCCTATCGCGAATGGTTCGGAAAAACCCCGGAAGAAATGGTCGGCATGTCGCTGAAGGATTTGCTCGGTCCGTTGTACGAAAAGAACCTGCCGCACATCCTGGGCGCGCTGGCCGGCCAAAGGCAGGTTTTTGAGCGTCGGATCACTCTGCCGAGCGGCGAGGCGCGGGATACGATCGCCACGTATACACCCGACATCGCCGCCGGGGTGGTCCAGGGGTTCACCGCCCATGTGGCGGAGGTCACGACTCTGCGGCAGCGCGAAACGGTGCTGCAGGAGACGATCCGCGATGCGATCGCGATCCTGGAAAAAACGAAACACAGCTTCCATTCCAGGGATCTCGGCGTGCTCCGCAAGCGGCTGGAGCAGTTGAGCCTGGGACCAGTATCTGAGCCGGTGACGCCCGCCGCCCGCAAGACCTGACGACCCTGGGCGCACCGGCCCCTCCGCCGTGATCGCCAGTGCGGAGTTGTTCGGCGCTAAAGTCCGCTCCGGAAAAGCCGATAAACAAGGCAGCGTTGCGGTGCACCCCCCTTTGGCGCGACCGCCTCTTTCGGGCAGGCTCAGGCCGGCAAGGAAAGGAGCAACGTCCCTTGGCCCGCGCCCGCACCAAAGGATTTTTCCGCGTCCCTTTCCGATGAAACCCCAATCCCTTGCCACCAAACTCTATGCCCTCGTGGGCCTGTTTGCCGCCCTGCTCATTGCTTTTGGCGCCTTCGCCTTTTACACGCGCAATCGCGTCCAGATCGGCAGCGAAAATTATTCCCGCATCATCCTCGGCAAGGATCTCGTGGCCGATATCCTGCCTCCGCCCGCCTACATCCTCGAGGCCTATCTCCTGACCTGGCAGGCCGCCAACGCCGAGGACGCCGCTGAACGCGCCAGGCTCCTCGATAACCTGGCCGGGGCCGAACGGGACTTCCAAGACCGCCAGAAATACTGGCGCGAGGCCCTCCCCGCTTCGCGGATGAAGGACGCCCTCGTCGTCGATTCCGCCGCTCCCGCCGCCGAGTTCTTCCAGCTCGTCCATGAACGTTTCGTTCCCGCCGTGAAATCCGGCGATCTCGCGGCGGCGCGCTCGCTGGCCGGGCATGAGCTGCACGACGCCTATGTTCGCCACCGGAAATATATCGACGAAGTTGTCACCCTCGCCACGCAGTTCAGCGATGAAAAGGAAAAGGATGCCGCCGCGGTGGTGCACCGGGCCACGGTCTTCGAACTCGTCTCGTGCAGCGCGATGATCGCGCTCGGCGTGGCGTTCAGTACGGTGATGATCCGCGGTCTCACGAAGACCCTGCGCCGCCTCACCACCACGTTGAGCGAGGCCTCGGCGCAGGTCACCGCCGCCGCCGAGCACGTCTCATCCTCCAGCCAGACGCTGGCTGACGGTTCCAGCGAACAGGCGGCCAGCCTGGAGGAAACCAGCGCCTCGCTGGAGGAACTGGCCGCCACGACCAAGCACAACTCGGAGAGCGCCATCGCCGCCAAGAAACTCTCCAACGAAACCCGCACCGCCGCCGAGACCGGCAACACCGACATGGGCGAGATGCGCCAGGCCATGGAGGCGATCAAAACCTCGTCCAACGACATTTCCAAGATCATCAAGAGCATCGACGAGATCGCCTTCCAAACCAACATTCTCGCTCTCAACGCTGCGGTCGAGGCCGCCCGCGCAGGCGAGGCGGGCGCCGGTTTCGCCGTCGTCGCCGAGGAGGTCCGCAACCTGGCCCGGCGCGCCGCCGACTCCGCCAAGGAAACCGCCGCCAAAATCGAAGTCGCCATCCAGAACGGCGATCACGGCGTGATCGTTTCCGGAAAAGTTGCCGACTCCCTCGCCGTGATCGTCGCCAAGGCGAGCCGGGTCGACGAATACGTCGGCGAGATCGCCGCTGCCTCGCAGGAACAGACGCAGGGACTGAGCCAGATCAGCACCGCGGTCAACCAGATGGACCAGGTCACCCAGGCCAATGCCGGCAGCGCCGAGGAAACCGCCGCCGCCGCCGAGGAAATGAACTCCCAGGCCGTGATGCTCCGGGAAAGCGTCGCCGAGCTCGGGCAGCTGATCGGCCACGCGGGGTCCGCGGCCATCCACCGGAAACCCGCCGCGCCGCGCGCAACAAACATCCCTCCTCCGCCCGACACCGCGTTGGCGAAGCCCGGAGACGCCGCGCCCAGCTCCCGGTCGAAGACCCTGATCGAATGGGACGTCGCCACAATGCATACGGGCGTCGAGTCCGTGGATGCCCAGCATCGTGAGCTCATTGAGATGATCAACCGGCTGCACGTCGCCTTCCAGGAAGAACGCGGCCACGACGAGATCAGGAGCCTGATCGCATTTCTGACCGACTACGTGCGGCGCCATTTCAAGCATGAGGAGGAACTGATGGAGCGCCATCGCTGCCCCTCCAAGGCGAAGAACCTGGCGGCGCACAAGAAATTCCTCCGCGAATTCTCCGAGCTGGCGGACAAGTTCAACCGGAGCCAGGTGAACACCAAACTCCTCTTCGATCTTCGCCAGCTGGTGGGCGATTGGCTGAAAGGCCACATTTGCAGCGTCGACACGCAACTGCGCCAATGCCCCGGACTCGCCGGCCGGCCAACAGAGTCTCCGGCGCCGGCGGATCACGCCGACTTCTTTGCCCAATAGCGGTCCGGTCCGGCGGCCTGCGGGCCGAGGCTCCGCTGGAAAATATCATCCCACTCGGACGGGCCCGTGCCGCCGCCGGCGCAGCGGATGCCGTTGATTGCGCTTGTCAGCGCGCGTCCGGCGGCTCTCTTTGGCGGCAATCCCATGGCGTCCAACTACACCGAAGCGAGCATCAAGACCCTCAGCTCTCTCGAACATATCCGCCTGCGTCCCGGCATGTACATCGGCCGGCTCGGCAACGGCACCCACGCCGAGGATGGCATCTACGTCCTCATCAAGGAGACCATCGACAACTCCATCGACGAGTTCACGATGGGCTACGGCAAGAAGATCGAGATCGAGCTGACCGACCGCACCGTGCGCGTGCGCGACTACGGCCGCGGCATCCCGCTCGGCAAGCTGATCGACTGCGTCTCGATCATCAACACCGGCGCGAAGTACGATTCCGAAACCTTCCAAAAAGCCGTCGGCCTGAACGGCGTCGGCCAGAAGGCGGTCAACGCCCTCGCCGCCTCCTACCGCGCCCAGGCCATCCGCGACGGCGAGACCAAGATCGTCGACTTCGAAAAGGGCCGGCTGAAGTCCCAGTCCCGCGTCACCAAGACCGACGAGCGCAACGGCACGCTGATCGAATTCACCCCCGACGCGGCCCTCTTCGGCGCGGATTTCCGATTCCGCACGGAGTTCATCGAGGACATGCTCTGGAACTACGCCTTCCTCAACCGCGGCCTCACGCTCACGCTGAATGGCAAGCCGTTCAAATCGGAAAACGGCCTGAAGGATCTCCTCACCAAGGAACTTAGCGGCGAGCCGCTCTATCCCATCATCCACCTCGAGGGCGAGGACATCGAGGTGGCTTTCACCCACGGCAACCATTACGGCGAGGAATATTGGTCCTTCGTCAACGGCCAGCACACCACCATGGGCGGCACCCACCTCGCCGCCTTCCGGGAGGCCCTGGTCGAGACGATCCGCAACCATTTCAAGAAGGACTATGATGCCGCGGACGTCCGCCAGTCGATCGACGCCGCCATCGCGGTGCGCGTGCAGGAGCCGGTTTTCGAATCGCAGACCAAGACGAAGCTGGGCTCGGCCGACCTCGGCCCGAAAGGCCCGTCGCTGAAGGAATTCATCGGGAAGTTCATGCAGCAGTCGCTCGACACGTGGCTGCACAAGAACCGCGAGGCCGCGGAAACCATCAAGCGCAAGATCGAGGAGAACGAGCACGAGCGCAAGGAACTGGCCGGCATTCGCAACATCGCTCGCGAACGCGCCAAGAAGGCTTCTCTCCACAACCGCAAGCTGCGCGACTGCCGCCTCCACCTCGGCGACCGCAACGAACGCGCTGAGGAGAGCACGCTCTTCATCGTCGAGGGCGACTCCGCCGCCGGCTCGCTCACCGCCACCCGCGACGTGCAAACCCAGGCCGTCTTCGCCCTGAAGGGCAAGCCGCTCAACACCTATGGGCTGACCAAGAAGGTCATCTACGAAAACGAGGAATTCCACCTTCTCCAATCCGCGCTCAACATCGAGGACG
Source organism: uncultured Opitutaceae bacterium (assembly GCA_964477955.1). Taxonomy (GTDB): domain Bacteria; phylum Verrucomicrobiota; class Verrucomicrobiia; order Opitutales; family Opitutaceae; genus Didemnitutus. The sequence continues at coordinate 3,746 of CAYZGG010000049.1, read as the reverse complement.
GCCTCGACGGCCTGCGCTATAACCGGATCGTCATCGCCACCGACGCCGACGTCGATGGCATGCACATCCGGCTCCTGCTGCTCTCGTTTTTCCTGCAGTTCTTCCCCGACGTCATCCGCAACAACCACCTCTTCATCCTCGACACCCCTCTTTTCCGGGTGCGCAACAAGAGGATCACCAAGTACTGCTACTCCGAGCAGGAGAAACAGGCCGCCGTGGCCGAGCTGGGCGCCTCGCACGAGATCACGCGTTTCAAGGGCCTCGGCGAAATCTCCGCGGGCGAATTCAAGGACTTCATCGGCGAGAACATCCGGCTCGAGCCCGTGAACCTGAACCACCTCTACAGCACCGACGAGCTGCTCGCGTTCTTCATGGGCAAGAACTCCCCCGAGCGCCAGGACTTCATCATCGACAACCTCCGCGTCGAAAAGGATCTGATCGAAGCGTGAAACGCGCGGTTGCGGCGGCGTGTGCCCTGGCATAGTCGACCCGTGGCGCCGACCTGTTATACCAATAGCTACATAGAATTAGACTTTGGGCTGGAGCGCCAGAATTTGCTTTCTCGGCCAGCCAAGCGTGAATGAGGGAGGAAACGGCGGCCGGGGTCGACCAAGGGCGGGCGGCGGCAACAGCCGCAAATTAGCCGGCAAGCGGACATCATCTTCGGGCAGGTGAAAACCGGCCTGATCGGCGATGACGACATGCAGCGCCGTGGAGTCAGAGTCGGCGATTTGCTTGAGAAAGATGGCGTGGATATCCTGATCAATGGCCGGAGTCAGCACCAGTTCACACGCACGCGCCCCGTCCACTTCCAAGGCTTCGTGGAGGTAGCCCCACTTGTAACGGGTGGCGTAGGGGGCGTGGACCCGCACGCCCTTCCGGCCCCAGACCCGGCGGATCACGGCAGCAGACCGTAGCGGTCCTCATCCACCACCCACAGGCGCACCGGCCGGGTGGGCGCCAGTCCCACCACCGCGTTCAGGCGCGTGGGCGGATTGGCTTTGAACGCCTTGGCCTTGTTGGTATTAGTTGACCACATGCCAGGCGGTAGGAACCGAACCAAGGTCGGACCAGCCGGCGAAGGTGGCTCCGTTCATGAACCAGATGAGGTGCTCACCGGTGGAGGAATTTTCCCAGAGAATGTCGGGCTGGCCGTCCCCATTGAAGTCGGCCACCGCGGCGACATGCCAGGCGGGAGGAACGGAACCGAGGTCGGACCAGCCGGTGTAGGTGGCCCCGTTCATGAACCAGATCAAGTGCGCACCGGTGGTCGGATTTTCCCAGAGAATGTCGGGCTGGCCGTCGCCGTTGAAGTCAGCCACTGCCGCGACATGCCAGTCGGTGGGCTGGGAACCGAGGTCGGCCCAGCCGGTGTAGGTGGCCCCGTTCATGAACCAGATCAGGTGCGCGCCGGTGGTCGGATTTTCCCAGAGAATGTCGGGCTGGCCGTCGCCGTTGAAGTCAGCCACTGCCGCGACATGCCAGTCGGTGGGCTGGGAACCGAGGTCGGCCCAGCCGGTGTAGGTGGCCCCGTTCATGAACCAGATCAGGTGCGCGCCGGTGGTCGGATTTTCCCAGAGAATGTCGACGTGCCCGTCGCCGTTGAAGTCGGACCCGACGGTGTGGGAAACTTCAGGCGTGAAAACCACCAAGCTAGCCGCGCTGCTCACGGTCGAACCCAGCGAATTGGTCGCCACGCAGCGGAACTGCGTGCCGTTTATCTCGGTCGTCAGGCCGGTAACCTGCAGCGAAGCAGTCGTCACACCCGCGTGCGTGGCGTCGTTGCTCAGGTTCGTCCAGACCGTCCCACCGTTCACCGATTGCTGCCATTGATAAGTCGGAGCCGGACTCCCGCCGGCCGTCACGGTAAAGACAGCCTGCGTGCCGGCCGTCGCGGTCACCGCGCCCGGATTCGCCGTGAACGCCGGCACATTGCCGATCATCAGATTCGTCGGGGCCGAAGTCGTCGATCCCGCGGCATTCGACACCACCACGCTATATGCGCCGGCATCGGCCGCCTGGACATTGCTGATGACATAGACGCTGCCAGTGGCCCCGGACAAATTGACCCCGTTCTTTGACCATTGGTAGAAAAACGGCGAGGTCCCGCTAGCCGTAACCGAAAGGGTGACGGATTGCCCGACCGTTGCTGTCGGGGTGACCGCACTTGCCTTAGTGCTTCCGAAAACAAAAATACCGATGATGAAAAAAACAAGGGACGTTAGACGGGTGCGGGAGGTGTGCATTGCGATGCGAACTGGTTTGGGTTCTGGATAGCCAACCATTCGGCACCTCTGCCGCTGCGAGGGACCTGACTTACAGTCCTTTCACCGGAGCTGGTACGTGCATACGTATTTTTCACCCGACACGCGCGAGCGTCGTGATAATCGCAAGAGCCTTGCATTTCTGGGAGCGAGCCCCTCTCCTTCTCCCTCAGATCGAGCTGCAGGAAAACCCCCACGGCCGATTCCCCGCGATCCCGCGCCGAAACGCCAGGCCGCCGACCAATTTTCTAAAACCGGTCTTGCTCCGTGGTCGCGGTGGTTCAAATCCTAATCTTCGAGACAACCCACCCAGAACCGGAACCAAACTTTCCCCAAGAGTTAGCCGGGAAAACAGGGTTGCTTCAAAACCAACCCTCCGCGGTCTCTGCTTCCTCTTGTCATAAATTTTCTTCCGTCTTCAGCTGCTCCGTGTTTCGAATCCCAACCCTTGAAACGCAATCATTGTCAGCTACGAAATACACCGAACCGAACATTCCACAGGAGCTAACCGGGCAAACAGAGTATTTTCAAACGCCACCCTCCGTTTCCCTCCTGTAAGAAATTTTTTCCGTGTATTCCGAGTATTCCGTGGTTAGTCCGTGCCTCCTTTCGTAAATGGCCAAACGCAAGAAACCCTCCAACGACCAACCCGAACTGCCGCTCGGCGGCGCCGAGCTGCCGCCCGCGGCAAGTGGGAAAGGACAAGGGCCAAGTGACAAGACGCCAGAGCTCAGAGCTCAGAAGCCAGAGGACGGAAAACCCTCCAAGCCCTCAGCTTTCAGCTCTCAGCCTTCAGCTCCTTCCCCCGCCCCCGCCGCTGACAGCTCACCGCTGACAGCTCCTGGGTCCGCCCCAATCCAAAATCGAGAATCCAAAATCGAAAATCCCTCCGCCCCCCCCGCCAAGCGCAAGAAAGGCGAAAAGGTCCAGGACGAACAAGCCCCCCTCGCCCAAAGCTACCGCAACTGGTTCCTCGACTACGCGAGCTACGTCATCCTCGACCGCGCCGTCCCGCACATCGACGACGGCCTGAAACCCGTCCAGCGCCGCGTCCTCCACACGCTCTGGGAGATGGACGACGGACGCTTCCACAAGGTCGCCAACGCCGTCGGCGCCACCATGAAGCTCCACCCGCACGGCGACGCCTCCATCGGCGCCGCCCTCGTGGCCATCGGGCAGCGGGGCTGGCTCATCGAACCCCAGGGCAACTACGGCAACATGCTCACCGGCGACGAGGCCGCCGCCCCGCGTTACATCGAGGCCCGCCTCACCGCCTTCGCCAAGGACGTCCTCTTCAACCCGAAGACCACCACCTGGCAGCTGAGCTACGACGGCCGCACCAAGGAGCCCGTCACCCTCCCGGCCAAGTACCCCATCGTCCTGCTCGAGGGCGCCGACGGCATCGCGGTCGGCCTCTCCACCAAGATCCTCCCGCACAATTTCAACGACCTCTGCCGCGCGGCCATCAACCACCTCCAGGGA
>CAYZGG010000048.1:0-28183 GCA_964477955.1 uncultured Opitutaceae bacterium | reverse complement strand
ATGGAGGACCAGGGCGTGATGGGGTAACCGGCGCCGTGGCGGACACCGGCGGCGATGAGGCCATAGGTGAGCGCGGTGTTGCCGTCGGTCGTGATTTGCGGCCGGCCCCCGGCGATGCCGGCGGCCTTCTCGAGGCTGTAAAGGCAGCGCTGCAGGTTTTCGGCCGGAAAGGCATAGCCGGCATCGAAGGCCAGAAGGGCGTTCCGGACGATGTCCTCGTTTTTCCCGCCGAAGCGCTCCTTGATCAGCTGCGTGAGCTTGGGCACGTCGAGGTCGAACATCCGGGCGAGGAGGCCGAGCACGTAGATGTTCTTGCCCTTTTCCTTGCTCGAACCGCCGACGGCCTCGACCGTGGCGCTCGTCATGGGCACGCCCACCGCAGTGACCTCCTTGTCGTCTGGATTCGGCGTGACGTGGTCGGTGTCGTAAAGCAGCACGCCGCCGGGGCGGAGGGAGGCGCGGTGACTTTCGTAACTATGCTGGTAGAAGGCGACCAGAACGTCGGCGCGGTCGCCCGCGGAGAGAATGTCGCCGGTGCCCATGCGCACCTGGAAGATCGAGGGACCGCCCGAGATGGTGGACGGGATCGTCATGTAGGTCATGACCTCCCGGTCGGAGCGGCCGGCGAGCCGGGCGAGGAAACCGCCGACGGCCTGAATGCCGTCCTGCGAGTTGCCGGCGAGGCGGATGACGACGTCGTTGATCGAACGGGGTGCACCGGAGGTTTCCGTGGCACCCCCCGGGGTAGGGGTAGTGGGGCTGACCATAGAGAAGGGAAAAACAATATGACGCACCTTGCCGCCGGCGTCGAGGGCCGGTTTAGGTAAAAAACGCTAGTGACTGCGCTAATGCCTGAAAATCAGTCTATAAGAATTGCTTTCTTTGCCGTCCCGTCGAAGTGTTCCGCCAGGGTACCCGGTTTTTGGTTTGAATCACCGGGGATGGAAATGGCAGAGTGATCCTCCGTCACTTGACAGGGACCAAAACATTGAATCCGCCGCACTCCAATCTGCCGCCTTTCACGGCTTTCCCCGCGGGTGCGTTTCATGAAATCCTGGCAGCCGTGCCGGTGGCGATGCTGGTCAGCAACCGCGATGGAGTAATCTGCCTGGCCAACGGTGTGGCGGCACGGATGCTGGGCTACAGGGAGGAAGAAATGCCCGGCCTGCCCGTGGCCGCGCTGCTGCCGCAAAAATACCTCGAACGGCTGCAGTCCTTTCTGGCGCATTTCTGGCCGGAGCCGGAAAGCCGGCCGGTCGAAAGCGGTCCCGAGTTCCCGCTGATGCACAAGGACGGCCGCGAAGTGTGGGTGCAGATGGGCTTCAACCCGGTCCGGATCGACGGCATCGTATACGCGTTGGGGACGATGCTCGACCTCGCTGAACGCCGGCGCGCCGAGCAGGCGGTGCGCGAATCCGAGGAAAAATTTTCCAAGGCATTTCGGGCGAGCCCGGATGCCATTTCCGTCCACGAGATGGAGACCGGCCGCTACGTGGACGTCAATCAGGGCTTCCTGCAACTGTTCGGCTACGCCCGCGCCGATCTCATCGGACGCACCCCGGAGGAGCTCGGGATCTGGATCGACCTCGCCGAGCGCGACACGTTTGTCCAGCTTTTGCACGCCCAGGGTTCGGTGCGGGATTTTCAAGCCCGGATCCGGTTGCGCAACGGCGATATTCGCGTGGGACAGTTGTCTTCGGAAATGGTGGAGATCGGCGGCCGGTCGCACAACGTCACCGTGCTGCGCGATGTGACGGAGAAGCTGCGCGCCGAACGGGCGCTGCGCGAGTCCGAGGAAAAATTTTCGAAGGCGTTCCGCGCGAGTCCGGATGCGATTTCCATCTCCGACCTTTCGACCGGGCGGTTTCTCGATGTCAACGAGGGGTACGAGCAGCTTTCGGGGTACAAATGGGCCGAGCTGATCGGCCGGACCTCGGCCGAGCTGGGCATTTGGTCGGATTCCGAGGGCCGGAAAAAAATGCTGGCCGCGCTGGAGGAGCGCGGGTCGGTGCGGGACATGCAGGTGCAGGCCCGGATCCGTTCCGGGGAGGTGAATGATTTTCTGCTTTCGGCGGAAAAGATCGAGATCGGAGGCCGGCCCTGCCTGGTGGTGGTCAGCCGGGACATCACCGCGCAGCTTCGGGCCGAGCAGGCGCTGCGCGACTCGGAGGAGAAATTCGCCAAGGCCTTCCGGGTTTCGCCGGACATCATGTCGATCAGCGAGTACGAGACCGGCCGCTACATCGAGGTGAACGATGCGCACGAAAAACAATTCGGTTTCACGCGGGCCGAGTCGATCGGACGGTCGCCGGCCGAATTGGGCATCCTGCAGGATCCCGCCGTCCGGGAAGAGATGCTGCGCCAGCTTGAGCAGCGCGGACACGTCCGCGACCTGAGGGTGCAGGCACGGACCCGGGACGGCCGGCGCTCGGTGGTGCAGCTCAGCGCGGAGACGATCCATCTCGGCGGAAAAAAATGCATCTTCCGGCTTTCGCACGACATCACCGCGAGTCTGAAGGCGGAGGAGGCGCTGCGTCAGTCGGAGGAAAAATTTGCCAAGGCGTTTCTCGGCAGTCCGTACTCGCTCAGCATTTCGGAATTGGCGACGGGACGCTTTCTGGATGTGAACAACGGGTTTGAGCGGGTGTTCGGTTACACGCGGGACGAGATCATTGGCCGCACTTCGACCGAACTTGTGCTCTGGATCAACCCGGGTGACCGGGACGAGCTGGTGCGCCGCCTGCGGACGGACGGCACGGTACGAAAACTCGAGATGAACGTCCGCGCCAAGGACGGACGTGCGGTGATCGCACTCTGCAATGGCGACCTGCTCGAGGTGGCCGGGATTCCCTGCGTCCTGAGCACGTTCGAGGACATCACGGAGCAGCGTCAGGCGACGGAGCAGAAGCGGTTGCTCGAGGCCCAGCTCCGCCAGAGCCAGAAGCTGGAGGCGCTCGGCACGCTGGCCGGCGGGATTGCGCACGATTTCAACAACATCCTCACGGCGATGGTGATCTATCGCGAACTGGCCGTGATGGACATCGACCGCCCCGACGAGCTGCGGAAGCACCTCGCGGAAATCAAGCAGGCGAGCTTGCGCGCCAAGGAACTGGTCCAGCAAATCCTGACGTTCAGCCGCCAGCAAAAACAGGAGCGCCGCACGATCCGCCTGCATCCAGTGGTCCAGGAGGCGCTGCAACTGCTGCGCTCTTCGCTGCCGGCCACCGTGGAGATGGAACTGCACATCGACGAACAAGCGCCCGAGGTCCTCGCCGATGCCGGCCAGGTCCATCAAATCGTCATGAACCTCGCGACCAACGCGGCGCATGCCATGCGCGACCGCCCCGGCTGCCTCACGGTGCGCCTCGCGCCCCGCCTGGTCGACGAAGATTTCTGCCGACTCCATCCCGGCCTTCGTCCCGGCCTGTACGCACAGATCTCAATGGCGGATACGGGGCACGGCATGGACGAACCCACCCTCGCGCGCATCTTCGAACCGTTCTTCACCACCAAGGGCCCCGGCGAAGGCACGGGCCTGGGCCTGGCGGTCGTGCACGGCATCATGGAGGATCACGACGGCGCCATCGCGGTGCGGAGCCGGCCGGGCGAGGGCACCACCTTCGACCTGTTTTTCCCGCACCAGGTCGGGATTGGACAGCCGGCGGCGGAAGCCGACGGAAGCATCCCTCGCGGCCGGGGCGAGTCGGTGCTCTTGATTGACGACGAAGCGCCGTTGTGCGAGGCGATTGGCGCCATGCTGCAAAGATTCGGGTACCTTGTGACCGCCTGCACCGACCCGGTCGAGGCGGTGGCGCGGTTCGCCGCGGCTCCCGGTACGTTCGATGCCGTGCTGACCGACCACACCATGCCTCGTCTGACCGGCCTGGACGTCATTCGCGAGGTCCATGCCCTGCGTCCGGAGATCCCCGTCGTGCTGCTCAGCGGCCTGAGCAGCGCCTGGACGCCGGAAAACCTGCGTGGTTTCGACATCAGGGAGCTGGTGGCGAAACCCGTGGAACTGGCCGGACTGGCGCAGGCGGTGCGCCGGGCGCTCGATCAACCGCGGAAGGCTGCATCCTGAAAATGGAACCGGTGAATCACGAATCGCGCGGCCGGGTCCTTTTTGCCGACGACGACCGGGCGGCGCGTGAAGGCCTGGCGATCATGCTGCGAAGGTACGGGTACGAATGCGAGGTGGTGACCTCGGCGGCGGAAGCGGTGGAGCGCCTGCGGCAGCGGGAGTTTGACGCCTTGGTTTCAGACATTCACATGCCAGGCAATTCAGGTCTCGAGCTGATCGAGAGCCTGCCGCAGATTGCCGCGGGTCTGCCGGTCATTCTGCTGACTGGTCGTCCCTCGGTGGAGACGGCGGCGCGCTCGGTGCGCCTGGCGGTGGCCGCCTACCTGACCAAACCGCCGGACTTCGACGAATTGTGCCGCCTGCTCGACCAATCCATCGCCAACTACCGCGGTTTCCGGGCGATGCAAACGGGCCGCGCCCGTCTCCGGGAATGGGAGGAGGAGCTGGTGCGGGTCGAGCAGGCCTTGCGCCAGGCGCCGGGGGCCCGGCCGGGCGGTCCGATGGGCAGTTATCTTCGCGTCTCGCTCCGGCAGGTGATCCTGATGCTGGCCGAGTTGGAAAGGGCCAGCCACAGCCTGGAACACCCGGGCGGGTCTTTGGAGAAGGTGGACCACGTTGCGGCGCTGCGTCGCACCGTGGAGGTGCTCGAACGGACCAAGCAGAACTTCAAGAGCAAGGATCTGGCCGATCTGCGCCGTCAGCTGCAGCAATTGCTGGATAACGACAGCGATCCGGGGCCGGTGATCTGAGCCGGGACCCGGCCGTTCGATCAGGCGGGGAGAAGGGGAACTGCCCCGAGTATCGCGAAGAAATCCGCCCGAAAGTTCGCCTTAAGCGCAAGGCAAGCCGGCCGATAAGAGAGGCAGAAGGTCCGCAACCTGGTTGCGGGCAGCTTTCTCCGGCAGGACATCACGGGCCTGTCAGTCGAAGGCACAGTCACGTTCATACTCCCTCGAATGGGGTTGGCGGGCCTGTGCCTTTTTCACGCCCGTAGGTCTTGGCGGTGAGTGCCAACCTTTTGCCAGTCAAAAATATGAAAACCAAGCTCGCTCTCTCCATCGGCCAAAGGCTGCTCCTCGGGTTCATGACGGTTGCGGCCATCGCCTTGCTGGCCTCAGCGGTCGGCTACTACGGGCTTTCCCAGGCCGTGCGCGACGCCGACACGATCTCGGCCCGCATCAAACATCAGGGCCGCTTCCTCGGCCAGTCCATCGACCTGGCCCGCTCGGCCCAGGTCAACTTCAAGAAGCAGGTGCAGGAATGGAAGGACCTCCTCCTCCGCGGCAATGACCAGGCCACCTACGACAAATATTACAAGGCTTTCGGCGAAAGGGAGGACGCAACGCAGCAGAGCATGCGGCAACTCCACGAGTTGTTTGTGACCGAACACATCGATACGGCGAAGGTGGATGCCTCGCTGCAGTCGCATCTCGAATTGGGCGAAAAATACCGCGCGGCCTTGAAGGAGTTCACGGTTGGCGCGCCCGACTCCGCCGCGAAGGTGGATCACGCCGTGCGCGGCATCGATCGCGCGGCCACGGACGCGATCGACGCCATTGTCGTCCAGGTGCAGCAGTTTGACGCCGATGTCACGGGCGCCTTGGAGGCGGATTTTCACGCCCGGACGGTGCGCGTGGAGCGCTTCACGCTCGTCGGGATGCTGGTCGGTCTCGTGGCCTCGATCCTGGTGGGCCTCGGCCTCACCCGCAGCATCACGAAACCGATCCGCGCGATCGCCGGTGAACTCGGCCTCGGGGCCGAGCAGGTTTCCTTCGCTTCGTCGCAGTTTTCGGCTTCCGGCCAATCCCTCGCGCAGGGGGCCAGCGAACAGGCCGCCTCGCTCGAGGAGACCAGCGCCTCGCTGGAGGAACTCAACAGCATGACCAAGCGCAACGCCGAGCATTCGGTCGACGCCAAGACGCACGCCGGCGAAACGCGCCGGGCGGCGGATACCGGGGTTGCGGACATGCAGGAGATGACCACCGCCATGAACGACCTGCAAAAAACGAGCGCCAACGTGGCCAAGATCGTGAAGACGATCGACGAGATCGCTTTCCAGACGAACATTCTCGCCCTCAACGCCGCGGTCGAAGCGGCCCGCGCCGGCGAGGCCGGGGCCGGTTTCGCCGTGGTTGCCGAGGAAGTGCGCAACCTGGCGCAGCGTAGCGCCAGCGCCGCCAAGGAAACCGCCGCCACCATCGAGGAGGCCGTGCACATGAGCGAACGCGGCGTCGCGCTGAGCGGCCGGGTGGCCGGCAGCTTCGACCAGATTTTGGGCAAGGCCCGCCGGGTGGACGAGCTGATCGCGGAGATCGCGACCGCCTCGCACGAACAAAACGAGGGCATCCAGCAGATCAACACCGCCGTCACCCAGATGGACAAGGTGACGCAGGTCAACGCGGCCGGCGCCGAGGAAAGTGCCGCCGCCGCCCAGGAATTGAGCGCCCAGGCCGCCACACTGCAGGGCTGCGTGGAACAATTGCTGGCGCTGGTCAACGGCAGCCGGTCGGCCGCCGCGGCCGTCGGTCACGGCAAGCCGGCCTCGGCTGCACCCGCGCCAGCCCGCCGGAATCCGCAACGCGCCGCCCTGCTTTTGCCCACCGGTTCCAAGTGAAAAACTGCCGCACGGAAAAATACTCTTCCGGCGGAGGCACCGGTTTGTCGGCGCCGTCGGCGCGGATGCGGCGGGCGGGGGCATGAGCGCTCCGTCCCCGTTCGTGCCGGCCCGTCCCGATTCGGCCGGCCGCACCGACGTGCTGCTGGTGGACGACGACGCCCGTCTGGCCGCTTCACTTTCGCAGTTGCTCCGGCGTTGCGGCTACGTGGCCGCCTCGGTTGGTCAGGGTCGCGAGGCGCTGGAATTTCTGGCTTCGCATCCGGTGGCCCTGGTGGTGAGCGATATTTTCATGCCGGATTGCGATGGCTTGGAGTTGCTGCGGGCCTTGCGCCCGTGCACGTCCCGCCCGCGGCTCGTGGTCATGTCCGGGAGCAATGCCCTCCACGTTCCCGGCATGCTCGGTGCGGCCCAGATGCTCGGAGCCGATCGGACGATCGCCAAGCCGTTCGATCCGGCGCAGCTGCTCGACCTCGTGCGCGAAATGATCGGTCCGCCGGTTAGCCCGCCTCCGCCAGCAGCGCTTTCAGATCCAGCGGTTTCGTGACCATGGCCAGTTCGCCCTGCGGTGTGCGCGGCCATTCTTTTTCCGGGCGGTCGCGATAAAGTTCGACGCCGTTTTGATCCGGATCGCGCAGATAGATCGCTTCGCTCACGCCGTGATCGGCGGCGCCATCGAGCGGAATTCCCGCGCGCGTCAGCCGGCGGAGGGCGTCCGCCAGCGCGGCCCGGTCGGGGTAGAGGATCGCGACATGGTAGAGTCCGGTGGTGCCCGGCCCGGGCGGTTCGCCGCCCGCACTTTCCCAGGTGTTCAAACCGAGGTGATGATGGTAGCCGCCCGCGGAAACAAACGCCGCCTGCGTTCCGAATTTCTGCATCAGCTGGAAACCCAGCACGCCGACGTAGAAATCGAGCGCACGTTCCAAGTCGGCCACCTTCAGGTGGACGTGGCCGATGCGGACACCGGGGGAAATGGGCGGATGAGTTGCGGGCATGCCGGGAGCGTGCGGAGTTACAGTTTTTTCGCAAGTCTCCGGGCAGAAACCCCGGTGTCCAATTTAAGAAAATCTACTGCCTGCGCGCCCCCGCTAAGCCGACCGCGGTCCGGTCCGATGAAAGGAGTGTGCGCCGAGGAACGCCTCCACGACCCCGGTGCCAGTCCGATGACCGTTTCAGATCCAGTCGTATTTCGCGAACTCCCGGTGATCCAAAAGATCATCGCCGACGAGACCTGGCTGGAGGGCGAACGCCGCGGCTGCTACGTTCCGCACGACGATCCCGTTGTGCGCGAGAAGGTCTGCCTGGTCATCCTGCGGATCGGGGCAGAACTGCGCGCCAGCCTGCAGGCCCAGCTCGCCGTCGAGCCGGGAGCGGAGCTATCCGCCGACCGCCACCACGAGGCGGCCTGAAATCCAAGCCGAAGCTCGCGCCCGGCGCGGGTTTTCAGGACTTCGCCTTGGCAATTTCAGCCAGCATCCTTTCTGCCTCGGATCGCAGAAACGAATCCTTCGCCTTTTCGAGAAACAGCTCCAGGTCTGGGCGGGCGGCCTCGAGTTTTCCCAGGTGAAACCGTGCCTCGCCGCGGTGGTACATGGCATCGTAGTATTCAGGGAGGTGCGTGAGAAGTTGATCGGCGGCCTGTTCCTGGCTACTCCAATCGCGACGTAGGATCGATCGGGCCAGCTGGACGTAATCGCGATCGGACGGGTCGGCCTGCCGGGTGATGGCTTGGTCGAACAGGGCTTCCGGCAAAAGATCGCTGGCGTCGGCCAGATTCGCAACAATGCTGGAGCTGTAAATATTGCCTGCCTGGGCTTCGAGCCAGTAGCCCGTCAGATGTTGTTCGATCTTCTCCCGAGCCATGCTCAGCAACAGTTTGAGTTCGCTTTCCCGTCCGCGAGTTTGGAACAGTTGAAAGGCATACGGAAAAGTTCTGAAGGCGCTCAGTTCGTCGGCGTCGATCTGGTCGAGCAGCGACTCGGCTTCCGTGGTCTGCCGGCGTGAGCAAAGAAACGCGAATTGCATCCGGGTCGCGGTGGGTTTGGTCAGCTCGCGCACGGCGGATTCTCCAAACAGATCCTCCGGGCGGGGATCGTCACTCGTGCGCAATGCGATGTAAGCAAGTTGAGTGCGCAGGACAGTGCGTGATCTGGCCGTGAGAGGAATGTCAGGGCGGGCCAGAAACGCCCGGGTCGCCTTTTCAATCCGGATCCTTACCGAGAGAATATCGGCGTCACACATCCACCAGATCGAGTCCAGCCATTCCGCGCGGGTTGGTTCGTCCAACGTCGAGTCCAGGACGGCAGTCTCCAACTCGGGGCCGAAGTCACGCTGTCGGACCAGGAGGGTCCTCGCCGTGCTGAGGTAATAGGCCGTTCCGGCCAGATGGACGTCGGTAAAAAGGTTTTGGCCAAATGCGGCGGATACGGCACGGGCGCGCGCTTCCTGCGAGAGGCCTTGGAGGCCATATCGCCAGCTTAGTGACCGATAAATCTCCGCGTCTCCAGGCTGCGGCGGGCAGAATTGACCAAGGATCTCCCGGACTTTGAGATAAAACGGCCGGTTGGCGGTTTCACGGCGGATCATTCGCGTCCAGTCAAGGCGCAGGCCGTTGGCGGACAGACCGGTGTTAGCCTCCGGATGAAGGCTCGCCGCCCCGGCTACGAGGTCCTCGGCCGTTTTGGTTTCCCCGGCGTAAACGAGGCGGAACAGCAGGGTTCGCAATAGCGTGACCTCTGGGCTTGCAAGCGGTTCTTTGGCCAGGGCGGTGAAGGCGAAACGGGCTCGCTCGGGAGTGAAATCGGCGAGGGCCCGGCTGGCCTCGAAGTCGGCGGCGAACGCTTTTCGAAAGTCGGCCTGGATGGCCGGATCGGCGATCTGATTGAGCAGGGTCTCGGCTTCGGCGGCGTGTCCGTCTTTGAGCAAGAGCGTCAGGCCGGCGCTGAGAATGTGCCGCCTGACCCGGTCGGGCAAATTCTTCAGGCTCGCGGCCTCGTGATAGTCCAAGCCGACTTTGAAGGCTGAGACCTCAAGCTCAGCGACGGCGAACACCAGGCTTTCCAGGGCCCGATGACGCAATTCGAGCGGGCGAGCGTCATCCAGCGCCACCAGAAGATTGCATTTGAGGGCTTCGGTGAAGGAAAGGCCCGACTCACTGGTGTAGACTTCGTCCTTGGTGGGATTGGCATAGCGTGGCTGGGAGAGGGAGGTGGGAGGGACGTCTATCAACCATTCGAGTTTGCTGTGGCGCAGCCAGTCGGTCACGGCTCCGGAAAATTCACCGTCGGCGGCCCTCTGGGCCTGCAGACTCGTCAGACGAGCGGTTAGCCGGTCAAGCATCTCCTTTTCCTTCTGGATCTCCGGGTTTTGCGTTTCGCGTTCCAACAGCGTGATGTGCGCGACGTCGTCGTTGCGGTGCAGCAGGGCATCGGACAAGGTTTGCACGGTCAGCGCGCGTTCGCTCACCTGGGTTCCCGAGGCCAAAACTTGGGTGGCGGCCGCCACGGCTTTCGCGGTGTCACCTGCCGTCTGCTCGGCCAGGAGCCAGACGCGCAGTCCGGCGGCTCCCGCCGGCTGGCCGGCTCCATAGTCCGTATACAATTTTTCCGCAATCTGGCGGGCCTCTTCGTTATGGCCGAGGTCGGCGCAAAAAGCCGCGCGCATGATCCGGCTGCCACGGTAGGCGTCGTCGTCCAGCGCCGGAAAATCATCGAGAGGGAGCAGAAAGAACTCCCTGACCTCGCGAAACAGTTCGGGCGAGATGTTGGCCGCCCGGGAGGCCTGGTTGCAGGCATTGATGGTGACAATGGGAATCCAGCGCGAGACGCGGACCAGCTGGTCGAGGTCATGCAGGTAGGCTTTCAAGTCCTTGTGGTCGGAATCGGTGGCGATCTTTTTTTGCAGGACCTGAAAATCGTCGAAAGTGGTGAGCTCCTGAACCGAAGCCGGGGCAACCCCGTATTTTTGGAGGAGAGTGTCCCAAGCGGGAATCCATTTCGTGCTGCGCCGCCAGTATTGCCGGAGCTCATCGGGGTGGGTGGAGTTGGCGACGAGGTACCGGGCGATCTGGGCAAAGCGCGCGGCGTCGCGATATTTCGCTTCATCCTTGGTCATCTCCACCAACCGGCTTTGGGCGGAATCATACCGCCCCAACTCCAAATCGAGCAGGACCGCGACATAGAGGTACTCGGAGCACCGTTTGTGCTCAAGGAGGTCCTTGGCCGCGGAATCAAACGCCGCGATGGCGGGGTCGTAGTGGCCGACGGCAAGTTCCTGCAAGGCGATTTCGCCATAAGCCTCCGCGCGCTGAAACGGTCGCACGCCGGGCGAAGCAAGGATGCGCGCAAAAACTTCGCGGGCCGCCGCCTGACGGCCGTTCGTGAGGAGCGACTGGGCATATCTCAGCCACCCGTCGATGACGTACTCGGTCGCGTCGGTGGGGAGCGCGTACGAGGCGGCCACCAGCATCGCAAACATCTCGGGCTCCAGTTTGTCGTGTTCAAGCCACCAGGAGGTCCAGTAAAGGTATTTGGCGAATGCGGGGTAATCTGAATCGTGGTATCGGGCCAGTTGAAAGAAAGCATCGATCACGGCCCGCCCATTGTGGGCGTCATTCATCTCCTCCAGATGCTTTTCGACGGCCGCCAGATCGGTGAATTTGGCCGATTTCGCCGGGGTGATCCAGTCCACGGGATGTTGATCGAGCCAGGCGCCCACGGTGGCCACGAACTCGCTTCGCAACCGGGCGGTCCGCGCCAATGATTGGAGGCGCGTGAGGATCGCGGCGGTTTTGGGCAGGATCGTTGGTTTGGCGAAGGACGGCTCCAACGCCGCCGTGAAAGTAGTGAGTGCCGCCGGGGAGATCCCCTCGGGTTTTGCCGCCAGGTCCGTCAACGCTCCCTCCAGGATGGAGTCGGCATCCTGGGGTGGCCATTGCTGCACCAGGCGCTCGGCCCATTGCCGCGTCGAGGCCGTGTCGTTTTGCCGCGCCAGGATCGAGGCCTCCAATTTCAAGATGTTGGACAAGGCATCGGCGTCGCCGGAATCGAACTGCGCCAGGAGCGCAAGCGCCTGCTTCGGCTCGTTCTCGGAGAGATAGAGCGCGGCATTGTAGGCGGACCAGCTGCGACGGAATTCGCTATTGGCCGGATCAGCCGCCATGGCCTTCAGATCGGCAATGGCGTCGGGATCGTGACTGGCCTGCCATCCGGCCCGGTCGGCGATAAATTTTGCCCAAGAGCGCGAGTCAATCGATATTTTGGTTCCATATTGTGCCAGCAACGCACGGAGCAGGCGCGCGAGTTGGGCGTTGTCGCTCGCTCCGTCGATCAGGGCGATTGACACTTTGGCATCGAACACGGTGCCGATGTCATCGGGGAACCATTGGATCACTTGTTGCAACGCCGCGCGGCGGTCGCCGTCCCTCCCGCCCGACGGGAAGCGCTGGTCCAGCAGCTTCATTTGCCCTTCGGCGGTGGCAAGCAGAGGGAAATCGGACAGGACTGTCTGGGCCTTGTCCGCCGTCGCCTCCCCGCGGACCAGTCTGATGGGGTGTTCAAGCCAGGCGCGAAGCGCACGCACCGAGCGCTGATAAACCGCATAGTCCGGTGCCCTGATTTCGGGTCCCTCCGGGCTCCAGCGCAATTGGGCCCGCAGCCGGCCGGGTTCATTTGTCCAGGAGGCCTCGAAACGCGCCGCCGGAGAGAAGGCATGGAAGGCTTCCGGGACCTCGCCGGCATTCCAGCCGGCGGGCAGTTTGATGGATACGTCGAGACTCTCGGTGCGCCGGGCGGGTGCGTAGGGAAACTTCCGCTCGGTGTTGGTGTCGACCGTCGGCAGCCAGGCGGCCGGATAGGGGAAGGCCAGGTTTTCGGTGACGGCCGCGCCGGGTTTGCGGATCAGAAAAGCACGCAGCTCGAAGGTCGTCATGCTCCCGGCGGGAGGTTGGTATTTGAGGTCGATGAGCTCGGCGCCCGGAAAAAACTCTTCAAGCAGGCGCTGGAGGGTTCGCCGGCGCTCAGGAGGGTCGAAGTTTTCGTAGTACTCGGCGTAACCGGCGGCGTCCGACCCCTCCGGTTTCAAGCTGAACCAACCGCTCAATTCGCCCGAGGATGTGAGTTCAAGATCCGCTGCGATCCGGATGGCATCGTTCGGGTCATCGGGAGTCTGGACCCATTCGGCCCGGTCCTCGTGGAGGACGAGCACCGGCCGCGCCCGATCGGAGCGGCCAAGATGACCGGCGGGCAGATGTTTGACGGTAGGATCGCAGAAGACGTAGCCGTTGCGACCCTCGTCAACGGCGAGGATGGCGTGGTCGAATTGCCTCCAGGAGGGGCTTCGTTTTTCGACCTGGCCCGAATCGTCGGTTTGGAGCAATACGAGATACGATTTTATGCCCTTGCGGGCGAGCATCGCCCGCAAAAGGTTGGCCTTGTCTTTGCAGTCGCCATAGCGGTTGGCCCATACTTGGGCGCACGGATAGGGCTGATAGTCGGCCATGCCGAAATCAAGTCCGGTATAGCGGACTTCGTTCGCCACGACCGCACAAAGCCGCTCGACTATGGCGGTGGGCTCTTTCAGACCGGCAGTCCAACGATCGACCTCCTTTTCCAGCTCAGCGCCAAGGACGGTCCGCTCCGTGGTCAATCCACTGTACCACCGGGCCACCTGGTCCCATGAATCCAGCGTGCTGAGCCAGACCGTGGGGGCGCGGAACTCGATCGACGGGGCCGCTTCCTCCCACAGGAGCGCGGCGATATTGTCGCGAGTCCAGATTTTCCGGGCCCGTCCGGTTGGCGCCGCTTCGATCGTTGGCGACGGGGCGAGGGCCGAACCGCTGACAAGGTGCAGCCGCTGCATTTCTGGCCCGGGCAGGTCGAGCACCAGGCGGACCCGGGCCGTTGGCCAGCCTCCGCCGAAGACCATGTGGGTCGCCAATTCTCCAGGAAAGGCGGGCTTGTCCTCGCGGATGAGCACAACCGACTCCGTGACGGCACCGGCGGCGATTTTGGGAAAAATCAGGTTCAGCTCCTGCTCATGGGTGTACAGGCCGTTTTCCGCCTCGTGTTGGGGCGACTGGATAAAAGCGGCCCGGTCGTCGAGGTCCTCGTGGCTGCCGTCGGGACGGACGGTCCCCGCGGTGACCAGAAAAATCGACTCCCGATCCCGGTCGTAGGAAAAAATACGGTTGCCCATGACTTCGGCCGCAGCATCCCGGCGAGCGAGGTTGACATTGTGGTAGGCGCGGTAGAGCAGTCCCGAGGAGTCGCGGTAGCGGACAACCTCATCGAGCAGGACGACGCCGTTGGATTCACTTTCCGGAAAGGAGGTCCGGTTTTTCAGTGCCTCGCCCAGCGGCGTCAGCAGGGGCGCGATTTCGCGCAGATAGACGGCGGGTGGGGTGCGGGAAACGGGTTCCGAATGCAGCCTCAAACCGCAGAGAAAAATTAATCCGGCAAAGGCAAGTCGGACCTGAGTGCGAGTCATGCGCAGTCCAGCCTTGGACTTGGGCTGTAGCTTGCCAAGTGAATCCTTCCGGCTCCGCAACGGCGCTTGCCTCAGGGCTGCCGCCGCCCACATTGGCCTGTTTCCATGGCTGCGCTCCTCACTTTGCTCGATGTCACACTCCACTTTGGCGGTCCCGCCATCCTGGAGAAAATCAATTTCCAGATCGATCCCGGCGAGCGCGTCTGCCTGCTCGGTCGCAACGGCGCGGGCAAGTCCACCCTCATGAAGGTCATCGCCGGCGAGATCAAGGCCGACAGCGGCGATGTCTTCCGGCCTGCGAACGCCGTCTACCGCCGGCTCACCCAGGAGGTGCCGGCCGGCCTCGCCGGTCCCGTGCACGACGTCGTGGCGGCGGGGCTGCGGTCGAACGACGACCACCACGAGGAGGACTGGGAGCGCGACGTTCGCGTCGAGGATCTGATCCACGGGATCGGCCTGCAGCCCACCGACGAGTTTTCTTCGCTCTCCGGCGGACTCAAGCGCCGCGCGCTGCTGGCCCGCGCGCTCGCCGGCCAGCCCGACCTGCTGCTGCTCGACGAGCCCACCAACCACCTCGACTTGGAATCCATCCTCTGGCTCGAGGATTTCCTGCTCGAGAAGAAGCCCACGCTTTTTTTCGTGACCCACGACCGGGCCTTCCTGCGCAAGATCTCCACGCGGATCGTCGAGCTCGACCGCGGCCGGCTGGCCGGCTGGGCCTGCGATTACGACACGTACCTGGTGCGCAAGCAGGAGGTGCTGGAGGCCGAGGAAAAGCAGCGCGCGGCGTTCGACAAGAAGCTGGCGCAGGAGGAGGAGTGGATCCGTCGCGGCGTGCGGGCGCAGCGCTCGCGGGCCACGGCGCGCATCCACGCCCTCCAGGCCATGCGGGCCGAGGCCCGCGCCCGCCGCGAGCGCACCGGCACCGCCACGCTGAAACTTTCCGAGGCCGAACGCGCGGGCGTGAAGGTCTTCGAAGCCGAGAACCTCACCTATGTCTGGCCGGACGGCGAGGTGATCGTGCGGGATTTCTCCACGGTCATCCGCCGGGGCGAAAAGATCGGCATCCTCGGGCCCAATGGCGCGGGCAAGACCACCCTGATCAAACTCCTGCTCGGCCAGCTGGCGCCCACCGGCGGGAGCGTGAAGCACGGCACCAACCTCGAGGTCGTCTACTTCGACCAGCTCCGCGCGCAGATCGACGACAACAAGACCGTGGCCGACAACATCGCCAACGGCAACCAGACCGTCACGATCGACGGTCGCACGCGGAGCGTCATCAGCTACCTGCAGGATTTTCTTTTTGAACCGGCGCGCGCCCGCACGCCGGCGAGGGTGCTGTCCGGCGGCGAACGCAACCGGCTGCTTCTCGCGCGACTGTTCACCAAGCCGGCGAACGTCCTCGTGCTCGACGAGCCGACCAACGACCTCGATGCCGAGACGCTCGACCTGCTGGAGGATCTGCTCGTGGAGTTCCAGGGCACGCTGCTGCTGGTGAGTCACGACCGCGAATTTCTCGACGAGGTGGTCACCAGCACGCTCGTCTTCGAGGGAAACGGCCGGATCGGGGATTTTGTCGGCGGCTACTCCGACTGGAAGGTGGAGATGGCGAAACAGGCCGCGCGACCCGTTGCGGCGGTCTCGCGCCCGGCTGGTCCGGTGCCGGCGGAAAAGAAGAACCCGGCCGGAGGCCAGGCGCCTTCCGGCAAGAAACTCTCCAGCAAGGAGCGCACCGAACTGGAGGCGCTGCCGGCCAGGATCGAGTCGTTTGAAAAAGAGCAGGCCGAGCTTACGGCGAAACTGGCCGATCCCACGTTCTACAAGGCGGAAACGGCGAAGTTCTCTGCCGTGAAGGGCCGCCTCGAGGTTTTGGAGAAGGATCACGCGGCGGCCCTGGCCCGCTGGGAGGAACTGGAAGCCCGGAACGCCGGAGCGTCCGCCGGAACTTAGCGCGTTTTAAATTGAGCTGTAGCCGGGGTCGCTGAGTCCGGTGGCTGCGCCTGTGCCTCCCCGGCCCCGGGTCGCCCATTGGCCTGCAGTGGCCCAACACGATGCATCCGTTGTGGATCGCCACAGGGACGACGTTGAAGGGATCCGCCCCGTTCCGGTGTTAAGTACTGCGGCCCCATTAAACCCGATGAAAACCTCCCAAAAGATTGCTGTTTTGCTGTCGCTCGGCGCCGCGTTGGCCACCCAGGCTGCGGCTGCCTTCGAGTCCCTCAAATTCGATCCGGAAAACCAGCTGCCTGATTTTCCCGCTTCGCTGGTGGCACGGGGCATCACTTCCGGCACTGCGGTCATCGCGATTCGGGTGAGCCCGGAGGGCAAGATCACCGACTGGCTCGTCCTCGGCTACACCCAGGAGCTGCTGGCGCGCGCGTGTGTCGACACCGTCAAAAACTGGCGCTTCACTCCCGCGCGGCAGGACGGCGAGGCGGTGCCGCTGCAGACCGAGCTCACTTTCGATTTCACCGTCGAGGGGGCGGTGGTCACGACCAACGTCGCGGACAAGTTCCTTTTCGACCGCTTCGACAAGATGGGCGAAAAGCGGATGGTCTACCGGCCGTGCCGGCCGGGCGAATTGGACCGTCAGCCGGTGGCGGTGACCGCCCCGTCGCCGAAGTATGCGCTCCAGGCCGAGCAGCAGGGCGTGCGGGGCCGGGTGGTGGTTCATTTCTACATCGATGAAACCGGTGCCGTGCGCCTCCCGTCGGTCTATCCCGGACCGCATCCCTATCTGATGGAGCAGGCGGTCGAAGCGGTGCGGACCTGGAAATTCGAGCCGCCCGTGAGCCGGGGCACCCCGGTGCTGGTCGCAGTCACCCAGGAGTTCGACTTTTCCCCCGACAAGTAAGACCAGAATTTGTGTGTGTTGTACGGCAAACTCGACGCCGGTCCGCAGGGGCCGGCGTTTGCCTTTGCCTCCGATGCCTCAACTGACTCCGGCGGAAGGAGGGGCGGCCGCGGCCCGCGTGGCTGCCGGTAGCAGGTGGGAGCGAATGCGCTCCTGGCTGGTGTAGCCCAAGCTGTCGCCCCCGGCCAGGCGTTCCTGCAGCCAGGCGTGCATGCGCGCCGTGACCTCGTTCCGATCGCGACCGGACAGGTGGTGGTTCAGTTCCGGGTTGTACTCGTGGTACAGCCCGCGTTCGAACCATTGGAAGCAACACACCGTGGCGGCGGCGTCAGCGTTGTTTTCCACGAACGGGTGTTCGAGCATCTGCTCGATGAGTGCGCGGAATTCGTCGGCTTTGAGTGGCTTGGGCACGCAGGCGTTCACTCCGACCCGGTGCAACCGGGCGATCAGAGCCGTGTCCAGCGAGCCGCTGACGGCGATGATCGGCAGTTCCAGAGGGGATTTCTCCTGGCGCAACGGCCCGATTACTTCCAAGGCGTCGCCCTGGGGAAAAAGATAGTCGGTGACCACCAAATCGTAGGTGCCGGTCTGGAGCAGCGTGGTCGCAACGCGGGTTGATTCGGCAATCGTCACCTCGTGAACCGCCCCCAGCAGCCGACGAAAAATCAACTGCGCCGTGATACTGTCTTCGACGTAGAGGATGCGTTTCATCGCCTGGGGATTGGCGGGCGTGCCGCCTCAGTCGTGTTTGAGCTGGATGTCGGCGATCAGCCGGTGTCCCGCGCAGTCGAAATGAAAGATGTGGCGGGCGGCCCCCCGGATCGACGCCACGGAAATCTTGTCGCCGCGCACAATGACGGGGAGCGAAAGCTTGCACGGGAAGCCCACGTCGCACAGGGCGTTCTTAAAGCCGCCCACGGTCATGTTGGTGATTTCGCCGATCACGTCCTTCACCACCTCGTCGCCGCTCATTTCCACCTCGGCCGGCGTCATGCCGAGAATGCGGGACGCGGCGTCCTGGGCGAAATCGTCGGGGATGCACAGATAGACGATGCCGTTGACCTCACCCGCGAAGCCCACGTTGCCGAAGAGGTGCACGCGGTCGCTGAATCCGCAGTAGTCGGCGGAACTGGATTTTTCAACAAAGCCGACCTCCCGGCAAAGCATAGTCTGGCAGACGTTTTGGACGGCGCGGACAATGAAATCTTGGATGAGGCTGTCGGTGATGGTCTGGGTGGCGGCCATGCAAAAGGGTGTGGATGTCATTAGTTCAATCGGCCTTTCGCGCGGCGGCTTGAGCCTGATAATGCATCGGACAACAACGGCTTGCCCCGGGAAGCGGGTCTGCCAAACAGGAGATATGTTTGACCGCACCCCTGGCCTTTGCCGGTGCTTCCTGCTGATTGTCGGCGGTTTGCTGCTAGCTGGCGGTTTTTGGAAAACCCAGGCTGCTCCTCCCGTGGTTGAAATGCCCGGGTCCAAATTTTTGCCAGCCTCCGATCACCGCTATCGATTGGAAGGTCGGTTCGACCTGACCGATCCGGACCAGCCGGTCGTCATCTGGGCGGGCTGTCGCATCGGTGTTTACCCGCTGATCGGCCAACCATCCCCGGGTGAGCGATGACCGGGCCATGGCGGATGAACTCATTGCCTGGCTGAAACAGCAGCCCTTTATGCAGCGTTTTGTCAGCCCGCCCTGTGTTTGCCCCCGCACCAAGGCGAAGAAAGTTGCCGGTTTGCCTCGGGTAGTTCTACCATGGTTCGACGAGTTCTCCGCGTGATCCCATTCGCCCCTTGGCCATGAAAATCTCCTTGTTTCCCCTTTTGCTCCTGGGCGTCGCCCAGGCGTTCGGCCAGAATTCCGCGGCCGTCCGCCATCCGGGCGAATATCCGTCGACGGCCGACTCCCTGCCGCAACCGGGAGTGCCGGAGGGCCGGCTGGAGGGGCCCGTTGAATTCCATAGCAGGTTCTTCCCCGGCACGGTGCGCCGCTATTGGATTTTCGTGCCCGCCCAGTACACCGGCGAGAAACCCGTGTGCCTGCTGGTCTTTCAGGACGGCCAGCGCGCCCTCAATCCCGGCGGTCCCCTCCGGGTCGACCGGGTGATGACAAATCTGATCGCGCGCAAAGACATGCCGGTGACCATCGGCCTTTTCATCACGCCGGGAAATCTCAGCGAACACTACCCCGACAACCTGGGCATGGGGAATCCCGACCACCGCGCGGAGGAGTACGATGCCCTGAACGACAACTATGCCCGCATGCTGATCGAGGAGCTGATCCCGGTTGTCGCGGAGCGCTACAAGATCACCGGCAACCCCGACGGCCGGGTCATCGGCGGCACGAGCAGCGGTGCCATCTGTGCGTGGACGGCGGCCTGGCAGCGCCCAGACCAGTTTCGCAAGGTGATCAGCGTGATCGGCAGCTACACGTCCATCGGATACCGCCCGGCGGGCGACGGCCGGCCGCTGGTGCCCGGTGGCGATCTGTATCCGACCTTGATCCGCAAGAATCCGGTGAAGCCGGTCCGGATTTTCCTGCAGGACGGCTCCAACGATCTCAGCAACGAGCACGGCAACTGGTTTCTGGCGAACCAGCAGATGCTCTCGGCGCTGGAGTACGCCAATCGCCATGCCGACGAGACCAAGGACCCCGGACCCCGCTATGACGTTGCCCACGCGTGGGGTGACGGCGGGCATGCCGACACCCACGGCGGCTCGCTGTTGCCCGAAATCCTCCGCTGGATCTGGCGCGACTGGCCGAAAGAATAGCTGGAGGCGGCGGTGCGGCAGTAACCCGCTCCCTCGTCACGAACTGATTGTGGTCGATTGTCGGCCGGCCGGAAGACGTCTTTGGCAGGCCGGCGCATTCATGATCGCTGCAAAACTTCCGCGCCTTGCACGGCAAGCCGGCCGGAGCGGCCGTCGATCGGGGCTTGCATCAATTCGCAAACCGGAATTTCCGCGCGGCGGGCCAGCAGTTCGCGCGCGGCTTTTTCCAGCGAGACGAATTCTGCGCCGGCTTGGCGGGCCGCGGCGAGAAATTCCCCGAAGAGCGCGCGCCGCCCCATGCCCTCGATCTCGGCGTGCAAAGTGAAAACGTTCAGCGCGTCGGGACGAAGCAACGAAAGCAGGTGCGGCACGATCTTTTCGTCGGGGAATTCCGGGCGGCCGAGCAGCTCGTCGAGCGTCGGCAGGGTCGACGGAATCTCGAGCGTGGCGAAGGTCTGCGGGCCGATCCGCGGGAAAAAAGCCGAGGCGCCGCGGGTGTCGCTGGCATAGAGCAGGCCCGCGCGGTCATAGGCGGTGCGGCTGTTTGCATTGGCCTGCCAGCCCGGCGCGCCGGCGGTGACGGCTTCGGTCCCGAAAATTCGCCGGAACTCCGCGCGCGCGGCCTCGAATTCCGCCTGGACCTCCGCGGCGCTCATTTTGTGGACGTAGTCCTGCCAGCGATAGTGGTTGAGACAGTGGATGCCGATCTCGAAGCCGGCGTCGCGCACCGCGCGCAGGACCGCTTCGTTGCGGCGGCCGACATGCGGGGCCGGGAGGAGAGTACCGTTGAGCAACGTCCGGATCCCATAAAGCTGTACCACGCTTGTCCGGCTGACTTTTTTGAAAAAGCCGGGACGGAAAACGCGCGTGATGGCCCGGCCGGTCTGGTCGGGCCCGAGCGAAAAAAGAAACGTCGCGGGCAGGCCGCGCAGGTCCTCCGCCAGATTGGGCACCCCGATCCGCGTGCCGCGGTCGGTGTCGACGTCGATCTTGAGGGCGAGGCGGAGGGGCATGGAGTCAGATTTTCCGGGGCGGATATTTCCCGTATGGTGTCCGCTCGGTGATCGAGTGCAATCCTGGGTGTTCGGCCGCTACCTGGGCGATCCGCGCATCGATTGCCTTTGCCTCTTCGTCGTGGCCCGTTTTTTTCAGGCAGTCCGAAAACTCCCGCAGGAGGTCCAGGAATGCCGCCGGTGCGGTCACCTCGGCATTCTTCCGGTCGAGCGCCGCCACATCCAGTTCGTAGAAAGCCGCGGCTTCGCCAAACTTGCCTTGATCATAGTTCAATCGCGCCAGTTCGGTGAGATCAGTGAAATAGTCGCCACCGCTATCCTGATCCAGTTTCATCGCTTTCTTAAGATAGGAATCAGCTTCGGCGAATTCGCACACCGCTCCTAGGCTCCGACCGTATTCGTAGTAGAAAACGGCGAGCTGCGCCGGGGGAAGACAGGCATATTCTGTCGCGCTAACAGCTCGCGACCAGTACAGCCGGGCGGCCCCCCAATCGTTCCGCCCTTGAGCGGCGTGGCCCGCGTTGGCATAACTTTGCTGGGCTTGCGTCTTTGCCGGCTCGCCGGGGTGTTTGTCCTTAATACGAGCCGACCGCGCGGCAATTGCGTCCGCCTGCCCGGTCGCTCCCGCACTGCGGAGAGCCTGGGAATAATCGTCGAGAAATTCGGCCATACCCATCGGATCGACGCTCTCGATGTAGATCTGCTCGAGCTCCGAAAGCGCGCGGGTGTAAACCGGCACGGCTTTCGGCTCCTGTCCGCTGTCGCGCAGCATGCGGGCGTATTCGCAGAGCAGGGGCGGGCGCAATCGGTCGGCCTGACCGTTGGCCTTGTCGATCAGAGCCAAGGCCTCGATGTACCCTTTCTCGGCCTCTGCATAGCGTCCGAGATAACCTGTCACCCGGGACCATTCATAGCAGGCGTAGGCTTCCTTCGCCGGCCCGAGATTGCCGGTTTGGGCGTTGATTTGCGCCCGACCGAAATCCCTCCGCGCCGTTTCAAGGTCCCCAGCCATTTCCGCTTTCTCACCGGCCTCATAATATCGTGCCCTGGTGTAATCGTTCACAGGATTGCTGATGCACCCACTGAGCAGAAGAGACGTCAGGAGTGCCAAGACGGAGTATTCGAGGATTAGTCTCATAAAGTCGGCTTGTTGCGAAACATTTTAGCCCGTGAATCCATAACGAGGTTGCCGAAGTAGAGCCGGCAGGCGTTCGCCAGGTTCGTTTTGCTGAGTGAGTCCGGCCCGAGCTTTGGCACCCCGATCCGCATGCCGCAGTCGGTGTCGACGTCGATCTTGAGGGTGAGGCGGAGGGGAGGCATCGGGCTGACGTTGCAGTTCAGATAGCGCCGGACCGCTGGGCAGGCCGTAACTCGTCCGCGGCGCGCCCAGCGGTCGCGCCCAACCTACCGAGCCCGCTCAGGTCAGCGAGTAGTCCTTGTTCGCGAGGTGGTAGTCGAGGGTGAGCGTGATGGCGGTTTTCAGGTCCACCTTGGGCTTCCAGCCGAGCTGCTTCGTGATCGCCGCGATCGAGGGCACCCGCTTCTGGATGTCCTGATAATATTTGCCGAAATATTTCCCCGACGGAACGGCGATGATCTTCGCGTTCGCGGCGTGCTCGCGGTAGTCGGGATAGTCCTTGAAGGCGGTGACGATGAGCTGGGCGAGCCGGGCGACGCTGACCTCGTTCTTCGGGTTGCCGAGATTGAAAATCTGGCGCGAGGCCTTGCCGCCTTTGTTTTCGATGATGCGGAGAAGGGCGTCGACGCCGTCGTCGATGAAGGTGAACGACCGCGTCTGCTTGCCGCCGTCGACGAGCTGGATGGGTTTTTGGAAAATGACGTTGGAGATGAACTGGGTGAAGAGGCGCGAGCTGCCCTCCTTGGCCTCGAAGACGTTGTCGAGCTGCGGCCCGATCCAATTGAACGGCCGGAAGAGCGTGTAGTCGACATTGTCGCGCACGCCGTAGGCATAGATCACGCGATCGAGTAGCTGTTTCGAGCAGGCGTAGATCCAGCGCTGCTTTTCGATCGGACCGTAGACCATGTTGCTGGTCTGCTCGTCGAGTTCGTGGTCGGGGCTCATGCCGTAGACCTCGGAGGTCGAGGGAAAGATGATGCGCTTCTTGTACTTCGCGCACTGGCGGACGACGGCGAGATTCGACTCAAAATCCAACTCGAAGACGCGGAGCGGGTCCTTGACGTACTGGGCCGGGTTGGCGATGGCGACGAGCGGCAGCACGGCGTCGCACTTCTTCACGTGGTATTCGATCCACTCGCGCGAGATCATCACGTCGCCCTCGACGAACTTGAAGCGCGGGTGGCCGAGGCACTGGCCGAGCTTGTGGTCGCCGACGTCCATGCCGTAAACCTCCCAATCCTTCTGCTTGAGGATCGCATGGGTGAGCGAGCTGCCGATGAAGCCGTTGGCTCCGAGAATCAGGACTTTGATGGGCATAAGGGAGGAGGAAGACTGAAAGTGGGAAGGTCTGAAAGGCTGAAATTGGCCGGGCCGAGCCGGAGGCGACGACTGATCAGGTCTGGAAAACCTGTCCGGGGCACAGAGCCGGCACCGGGGCGCCGCGCCATTCCGTCTTCGTCAGCTCGAGTGCGCCATCGCCAGTGGCGACGACCAATGGCGTAACGGACAGGATCTCCCCCGGCGGCCCGCGTCGCGTGCGCGTTGCGGGGGCATCGACCTCGGCCCACCAGACCATGAGGCGGGCGCCGCCCAAGTCGGAAAATGCCCCGGGGTACGGATCGGTGACCGCGCGGATGAGGTTGAAGATCTGCCCGGAATTCTGGTTCCAGTTGATGCGGCCGTCCTCCGGCTTGCGTCCGCCGAAATAGGTGGCTTGCGCTTCGTCCTGCGGGGTTTCCTTCGCGGTGCCGGCAAGCAGGGCGTCGATCTGGCGGGCGAGCACGCGGCGGGCACAGGGCAGGACCTTGCGGAAGGCTTGTTCGGCGGTGTCGCGCGGACCGATCTCGACGCCATCCTGATCGACGACGGCGCCGGCGTCGGCGGCCTTGACCATGCGGTGGAGGGTCATGCCGAGGCGCGGCTCGCCGTGCAGCACGGCCCAGTTGATGGGGGCACGGCCGCGGTATTTCGGCAGCAGCGAGCCGTGCATGTTGAACGCGCCGAGCGGGGCCAGCCCGAGGATTTTCGTGCTGATCATGTTCCGGTAATAGACCGACAGGATCAGGTCGGGTTGGAGGGCGGCGAGGCGCTCCAGCCATTCCGGCGTGGTGATTTTTTCCGGCGTGAAAATGGGCACGCCTTTCTCGCGCGCGGCCACGGCGGGCGTTTTGAACCAGATTTTCTCGTGCGGGTTGTCCTCGTGGGTGAAGAGCGCGACGACGTTGTCGCCGCGTTCCAACAGCAGCGACAGACAGTCGTGGCCGACCTCGCTGTAGCCGAAGAAGAGGATCCGCGGCCCGGTGCTCATTTCGTCTCGAGCACTTCCTTCACGTGGTATTTCTGCCGGGCGCGGACGACCTGGTAGGTGCGGCCGACGTATTCCCCGATGAGTCCGATGCCGATCATCGCCACGCTGAGGAGGAAGAATAGGATGCCGAAGAGGGTGAATATGCCCTCGGCTTCCGCGCCGAGGAAAAGGCGGCGGTAGCCCAGCACGAGCACCATGAGGAAACTGCCCACGGCGCACAGTCCGGCGAACATCGTGAAGTATTGCAGCGGCGCGAGGGAGAAGCCGGTGATGAGGTCGAAATTCAGGCGGATGAGCTTGTAGAACGAATAGTCCGAAAGGCCGGCGTGGCGTTCCTCGTGCTTGACCCCCACCTCGGCCGGGTTGCCCGAGAAACTGTAGGCCAGCGCGGGGATGAAGGTGTTGATGGCGCCGCTCCGCACGATGGCTTCGACCACGGTCCGGCGGTAGGCGCGGAGCATGCAGCCCTGATCGGTCATCTCGATGCTCGTGGTTTTCTCGCGGACGAAATTGATCAGCTTCGAGGCGTAGGTGCGGAAGAAGGAATCCTGGCGGTTCAGCCGGTAGCCGCCGACGTAATCGTGGCCCGCGTCGATTTTTTCGAGGAGCTTCGGGATTTCCTCCGGCGGGTTTTGCAAATCGGCGTCGAGGCTGATGACGATCTCGCCGCGGATCCGTTCGAAGGCCGCCATGATCGCCATGTGCTGGCCGTAGTTGGTGTTGAAATCGATCACCCGGGTGACATCGGGGCGGGCCGCGTGCTGGGCGCGCAGCAGCTCGAGCGAGCGGTCGGCGCTGCCGTCGTTGGTGAAGATGATCTCGTAGGGCCGGCCGAGCCCGTCGAGCACCGGATAGAGGCGCGCGAACAGCGTCGGGAGGTTGAGCTCCTCGTTGTAGACCGGGATGACGACCGAAAGCTGGGGGGCGGCGCTCATGATTTGCGGTGGGCCTGGAGGATGGCGGTCAGTTCGCGCACGACGCGCTCGACGTCGGCGCGCGTCATGCCCGGGAAAAGAGGCAGGGTGAGGATGTTGCGGCCGGCGTATTCGGCGTGCGGGAAATCGCCGGCTTTCCAACCGAGGCGGCGGTACACCGCGAACAGGTGGATGGCAGGATAGTGGACGCCCGTACCGATGCCGGCGGCGTGCAGCTTCGCCATAACGTCGGCGCGCTTGATTGTCAGCGTCTCCTCGGGCAGCACGACCTGGAACATGTGCCAGTTGCTGTTCGTGAAATCGGCGGGTGGCAGGCCCAAGCCGAGGGCGCGCCCGGCGGGCGTGTCGAAAAACTCGAAATAAAGGCGCGCGAGTTCGCGCCGCTGCCCGTTGAATTCCTCGAGTCGCGGCAGCTGGCCGAGGCCGACGCGCGCGGCGACGTCGGTGAGGTTGAATTTTCCGCCGACCACCTCGACCTCCATGCCGTCGTAACCGGTGCGGACGACGCCCTGCAGGCGGTACTGTTCGGCCAGCTTCGCCTCGGCCTCGTTGTTGAGGACGAGGCAGCCGCCCTCGATCGTCGTGATGTTTTTGTTGGGATGAAAACTGAACGAAACGAAATCGCCGAAGCTGCCGATGCGCCGGCCGCCCCAGGTCGCACCGATGGACTGGGCTGCGTCCTCGACCACTCGCAGCCCGTGCTTTTTCGCGATGGCGTGGAGCCGGTCGCGGTCGACCGGCTGGCCTGCGAGGTCGACCGGAATGATGGCGCGGGTGGCGGGCGTGATGGCGGCTTCGATTCGATCGAGGTCGAGGTTGCGCGTGACCGGGTCGATGTCGACGAACACGGGCCGGGCGCCGACTTCGAGGACGACATTGCTGGTGGCGACCCAGGAAAGAGGGGTGGTGATGACCTCGTGGCCGGGGCCCACGCCGGCGATGCGCAGCGCGATTTCCATCGTGCAGGTGCCGGAGTTGAAGGCGCGCACCGGCCGGCCGCCGAAGAGTTCGGACAGTTTCGCTTCGAGCTCCTTCACCTTGGGGCCGGAGGTGAGCCAGCCGGAGCGGAGCACCTCGGCCACGCCGGCGATGGTCTCCTCGTCGACGGTCGGGCGCGTGAACGGCAGGAACGGCAGTGCGGGCGGAGGGGGGGTGACGGAGGCGGGCGGGGCGGCCCGATCAACGGGTGCAGGACGGGCGGGTGCGGGCATGTCAGGGCTGGTTGCTGAATAGATAGTGGTCGCGGCTCTCGCCTAGCAACACCCGATCACGGAACGCCGGATCGGCAAAAAGTTCCCTCACCGCATCCTTTTTGGCCAGGACCCAGAGGCGGGTGGGGCCGGCCCAGCGCCGGCGGAATTCGGCATCGTCCATGAACCGTCCGCTGGCGCGCGCGGCGGCGTCCTCTTCCAGCTCCAGTTCGCCCTTCCCGCTGACGACGTCGACCACGCGGCCGGAGTAGAACGTGAAATCGTGGAAGAATTCGTGGTAGTGGACCACGCGGTCGCCAGGCTTGGCTCGTTCCTTGACGACCCAGGCGAGGTCCTTGGTGCCGGGGCGCTGGATGTCGGGCACGGCAAAAGTGAGGGTCCCGTAGAACAACACCACGGTCGCCACCATCGTACAAAGGGCGGCGCGCATGCCGCTTTTCTGGGCCCAATGCGGAGCCATGGAGCCGCCGAAGAGGAGGATGGCAATCAGGGTGATGGCATAGGGTCGCAACACCGTGAGCTGTTCGGCGGTCACGCCGCGGGCGTGGGCCTGAACCAGGCCCGGTTTGATCACGACAATGAGCAGCGCCGCCGCCAGCAACACGCACAGGATGGTGAAAAGCATCATCGCTCCCTCTGCGCGGCCTTTGCCGCCCTGCCAGGTGACGGCGAGCCGGATCCCGATCAAAATGGCGAGAGGCGGAAACACCGGCAGGATGTACGGGACGAGTTTCGAGCTCGAGGCCGAGAAAAACAGGAAGATGAAAACGGCCCAGACGACGAAGAACCAGGCGTCGACGTTGCGTTTGCGGGCGGACCAACCTCCGTTCAGGCTGGCGCGCAAGGCCGGCCAGATGAAGCCGGTCCACGGGAAAAGCCCGAGAAACACCACCGGAGCGAAATACCACCACGGGCCCGGCCGGCTCGCGGCCGGGGTCAGGTAGCGCAGCAGGTGCTCGAAAATCAGATAGCGTCGCACCCAGGTTTCGTTGTGTTCGGCGGCGAGGAGGTGCCAGGGCAGCGCGAGACCGAGGAACAGCGCGGCACCCGTCGGCAGGTAGAGCGGCCGCAACCGGCGCCACTGGTTGAAGATCAGCAGCCAGAGAAACATCACCGCCCCGGTCACGAGGAAACCCATCAGCCCCTTGGTCAGCGTGGCCAGCGCCATGGCCGCGTAGAGCCCGTAGAACAGCCAGCGGCGCCGCCGGCCGGGCGGCTCCCGTACCGCGAGGATGAAGCAGAACAGGGCGGCGCTCATCAGCACCGAGACGACCATGTCGAGCAGAACGATGCGGGCCAGGGCGAAGTATAGCAGGGAACTGGCGAGGACGAGGCCGGCGCCCAGGCCGGCGGCGCGTCCGTAGAGTTTCCGTCCGGCGGCGTAGGTCGCGAGCACGCCGGCGAGGGCGAAAAAGGCCGGGACCAGGCGCACGGCCCATTCGTTCTGGCCGAAGGCTTTCATGCTAGTCGCGGTCATCCAGTAGACCAGCGGCGGTTTTTCGAAATAGTTGACCCCGTTGAGATGCGGGGTCACCCAGTCGCCGGTGGCGAGCATTTCGCGCGGGATTTCGGCGTAGCGGCCTTCATCCGGGTTGGCGAGAGGAGCGAGGCCCAGTTGCAAGCCGAACAGCAGGGTGCACAGGCCGACCAAGAGACACAAATCGCGGACGACGTACAGGTAGGTGTTTAGCAGGGGCTCACCAGCGGGAGCGGACACGGGAGGAGTGGTAGGCACGTTGGAAGTCGGTGTGACCGGCGCGTGGGCCTGGCAT
>CAYZGG010000047.1:0-28338 GCA_964477955.1 uncultured Opitutaceae bacterium | reverse complement strand
TGGCTCCGTTCCCACCGCCTGGCATGTTGCCAAGTAGGCACCGATTGCCTTCTGATCGAGTGCCCGAAGGAGCTGAAGTCTGACTTTCGATTTCCCGTAGTGCCCCGAGGAACACAATGGTTCCTGACGCATAAATGTAAGTGCGCTGAGACGAGAGTATGAAGCCGTTTTTTGTTGTGCGGGCCGTTACGCCATACCGTCGCGCTGCCATGGCTTGAGCGTGTTCAATTTAACTGTGGCCGGGGTCGCTGACCCCGGTGCCTGCGCGTCTGCCTCCCGGACCGGGGTCAGCGACCCCGGCGACAACAGGCATATTCGGCCGCAGCATTATTTGGTCTGCTCTCGACGATAGGCGGATAGGGCCGGTGACACCTTGATCCAGCGGGAGCTGAAAGGTGGCACCTTGTTTGACGAATGGCTGGAGGCTGCGATTCTGCGTGCCCCAATCAGGCATCCGAGGCCGGCTCCGACCGGTCCTTGCCGCAACAAGAAGGTGAACGGACCAAAGTTTTGAGACGGTGCCCCAGAACGTCCGATTGGGGTGGGCTTCACCTGTCGCTACAACGGGTTCCCCTGCTCGGCTGATTGTTGATCAGAAGAGGCTCGCCCATGCGGTAGTCGGCTGTCCTGGAATCGAAATGGGGGTTGAAATAAGGATCCACGGTCACTCCTTTGGCCGGCTGTGCGCGATTGGTTTTCCACGAGAGGCCGAGCACCAGCCGGGCTGCAGCACAAATTCGATGATAGCAACCGTGGTGCGCGATACTTAAGCAGAGATCCGACCAAGCCGTATCATCCTGCGGTCCGCAGCGCAAAATCAGTTCCCGGCGGACGGCCAAGCAGAGGGGCGACACTGAGAGCACTTCCCGATTGCAGACGAGCGAACCGTTGTAGCCGTCTCCGGCCGCATCAAAACCGCGCATGAGCGGGATCAGAAATGGCCCGTCGGCAGTCAGTCCCGATTCGTAGACGGTACCTCCACAGGAAAGTAGCAGCGGGGCGACGCAGCCGGAATCAGGTCGGGCCGCGAGCGTCGCCAGTTCGTCGACCCAGTGTTCCGAGGCTTCCACCGGTTCGACCATGAGCAAAACGAGGATCTCGGTTTGAACGGTCTGAGCGGCATGCTTGAGCGCCCGGCTGGGATGGGCCGCCTCTTCTCCGCGGATCAGATGCCAAGCGGGAGATTTTGTTGTCACGAGCCTGACCCGATGTCCTCCGAGCGGCACGGGCTGGCGCGGGTCTCCGATGCGGCCGAGGTGAGCGCCGACGGCCTGCGCCTGTTTATTGTCCATGTTGCCCTTGACGTTCCCGTGGAGGGCACTTGATCCGGGGGATTGTCGCCAGTGATAGAGAATTTTAGCCAGATGCGCAAACTTCCGGGTATGCTCACTCAGTCGGAGAACGAATTCGTAGTCTTGGATCCCGTCATAGGTCCCATCGAACCCGCCAACCTTGCGCGCCAAGGAGGTTCGCACGCACAGCGCATGCCCGACATACATCACGCCCAAAAGAAATTCCGGCGAAAAGTCCGGTTTGAACATCGGGGTGTCCCTTTTCCCATCGGGCGAAAGTTTATCTTCATCCGAATAGAGGACGTCAGTGTCGGGGCTCGATCGCAGATGTCGGGCAAATTCGAGCAACGCGTGAGGCCGGAGAATGTCGTCGTGATCGAGCAGCACAATGAACGGGCCTGCAGCCATGGCGAGCGCGTCGTTGGTGGCTTTGGCGATCCCGTCATTCACGGGCTTAACCTTTAACCGGATCCGCGGATCACCCTGCGCCAGCCGCCGCAGAAAATCACGCACGGCGGCGTCAGACGAGCCGTCGTCGACGAGGCACAGCTCCCAGCGGCGATAATATTGGCGGCGCACGGATTCGAGACAGCTCCGTAGAAACTCGGGCGGCGTGTCATATACCGGCACCAAAACGGAGAACACCGGGCCGGTGATTTCTTCCTCGGGAGAATCCGGATCGGGGTCGCTTCTGAGCGCCCACTGAGCGTAGTCGTCGAGCGCGGGTCGATGAGCGGGTCGTTGATCGACGGGTAACGAGTGAAAGGGAAGGAGGGTGCCGTCCTCCCCCAACGCCGAAAGGAGCAGGGGCGCGGCGGAATCATGCAGGCGAATCGTGAGATCGAAACCTGAGGATTCGGCCGCGGGTGGCCCGGCAAAGTGCGCCCGGACATCAGGACGGCTAAGCGGAGCGGACTGAACCAGAAGGTGGTCTCCCTGAGTGGCCAGGAAGGAGCAAGGTCTGGCGCTTGGCACATAGCACCATCCTGACAGCCTGACGGTTTTGCCCCCGGGCCGCTCCCACCGCGTGTGTTCCACCGCTCGGTGCAGCGGCACGGGCTCCACGGACCATCCGCTCAGGCGGCCGCCGAGAATCTGTTCGGCGAGTAGTCTGATTGTTCCCAGACGGACCGGGCGCACGCGATCGAGATAAGCGGGCGTGTTGTGCGCGGACTCCAGGCCGAGTTGCCGCAGCCAGAAGAACAGATGCCACGCGGGGCAAGGTGGTGGACTGTCGGGGAACAGTTCCGGCCACCGGCGGACCGCGGGCGAGAGCGCGTGAAAGCGGGCGAGGTCTTCGGTGTAGAAATGGGTTTCGCGAGAGAATTCATGGTCGATCAGGTGGGGAGTGCCGGAGGATTCGACCAAGATGTTGCGGCTGATGAAATCGCCGTTGCTCCACCGGAGCGTCGGCGGCGCGGCGCAGAGCAGAGGGTAGAGTTGAGGCAGGAGGAGCGAGCGCAGGGAGGATTTCTCGGCCGCGGTCCAGAGTTCAAGCGACTCGATTGAGCTGGCCCAGCTCTGCCACTCGGCGAGGCGTGCGTTGTCGGTGGACGAGTGAAGGGTGCGGACGAGTGCCGCGTGGAGCCGGGCAAACCCGGTCCGAGCGGTGGTGGGTGATTCGCGGATCACTGTCTCCAACGGCGTGCCGGAAACAAATCGTTCGGCCAAAGCTTCTCCCTGCGATAGCCGCCGGTGGAAAAAAGGGGCCGGGACCAGATCGGGACAAGCCCGGGCAAACGCGGTCTGTCGCGCGGCGAGGTCGGCCAGGCGGGTGCCGAGCACCAGTCGGGCGGTCCGGCCGTCGGGCAGGTTGACTCGCCACGAGTTGCGCGTCCCGGGCTCGCGGCGATCACTGTTGCCTCTTGGGAGTGGTTCCGCCGTCGGTTGGGCGGCGATCAGCCCGAGCGAGACCAGCTCCTGCAGCAGACTGACGGTGGTTGGCTCGGTCATGGCGGGACGGCGCGCTCAACCGGCGCGAACGAAAAAGCTGGGCACAAAATGGTGGGCGATTCCTTCGGCCGCCAGGGACTGGTATTGGGCGCCGAGAACGTCCAGAAGACCGGGATCCAACCGGCTGCCATCATAGCCATTGTGATCGGGCGGAAACGGCCCTTCCCGGAGCTGTCGATTGAGGGCCCGGCCGCCGTCAGCGAGGGAAAGGATCCGCTGCGGCAGTTTATAGTCGGGAAAGGCGGCAAAGAACTCCACTGTCGTGAAGCCCGCCGCCCGCAGCATCGCCTCCAGCTCGGTTGACGAATAGGTGAAGCTTTGCAGGCGGTGGCCACCGGCCTCCTGCCAACGCCGGCGGGCGAGGTCGGCGGGGAGGCAGGCAATGTGCGGCACGCCGATATGGTCGTCCGGACAACCCAACAGGTACTTCAGGCCCAGACGATTTTCGATGCCGAGAATCAAGGAGCCGCCGGCCGCCAGTTCGTTCCGGGTCTTGCCGAGGAAAGCGCGCTGCCTTTCCTGGGCATCGGCCGTGCCTTGGAAAGCACCGGCCCATTCGAGCACGCCGATGGCGCAAATCACGGAGAAACGGGTGGTGAACTCGACTTCGAAATAATCGCTTTCCACGAAGGCCATGCGATCGTGAATCCCTTCCTGTCGAGCCGCAGCGCGAACGAAAGCCAGCCGTTCCGCGACCGGTTCAAGGGCCACGACCGGACGCTTGGTGGCGAGTGGACGCGCGATCTGGCCCCAGCCGGAACCGATGTCCAGTACCACCCCCCCGCCCTCAGGCAGAACCGGCCCGAAAAAGGCGGTGCGACTGGGATCGGCGACAATTCGGTACAGCCAGTTCTTGCTTCCCTCGTATCGGGCGGCGAGGGCCTCCCGCCAGGCGCGGCCCGCTTCGACCTCCCCGATGAGTTCCCGGAGTTCAGCGGCCGGGGTATCGCGAAAACCGGCCTCTCGTGGCGCGGCAAAACAACCGCCGGCGGGCACGGTGTGGAGGGTTCCTTGGTGGACAAGATCGATTGAAAACACGGGAAGGTTGAACGATGGGACTAGTATTCAGTCTCAATCGAATAGCCTTGCGCGGTCAAGGTGGCGGTGACGTTGCCGCACAGGCCGCTGACGTAGGTGGAGATATGATGCTCGATCAGATAATTGCGAATGCTGAGGCATCGGACGGATTCCCAAAGTCTTTTCGGCGAAGGCACCAGCACAGCAGTGGCTCCAATCCGGCTATAAAATTCATCGAGTGCCACTCCGTCAGCACCATGGTGGGGGGCCTTGAGCAAATCAGCCTTCAGGTCGATGTCACTTTTCGCGAGGTAGGCTTCCAACACCGGGCCCATGTCGCCGGTGAAAAGAACCCTGGTTGAACCATGAAAAAGCCGCAGAATGATGCTGGTGTCGTTGACGGCAGTTTGGCCGATGGGCGAGTGCACGCCGTCAAATAGACACAAGACATCGATGCCGGAGATGACCTTGTCGGAGTTGGTTACCTCCCAAATCCGAGTTCCGGCCTTGGGAGTCACATACGGGATTCTGCGGGCGCGCAATTGAGCTAACACGGACTGGACATGGTTCAGGTCGCACCCCCAGGGAACTTCGATA
The DNA here is from genome assembly GCA_964477955.1 of uncultured Opitutaceae bacterium. Lineage (GTDB taxonomy): Bacteria > Verrucomicrobiota > Verrucomicrobiia > Opitutales > Opitutaceae > Didemnitutus. Next base: position 23,479 of record CAYZGG010000047.1, on the reverse strand, counting down.
TCCGCGGCGCTTTTGACCGGAACATTCAGCACCATGCGGTCGATCTTGATCCCGGCGTCGAGGAAATTGATCAGGCAGCCATAGTGGTCGCGGTGAAAATGGCTGATGATGACAAGGTCAAGATGGGTGATCCCACGTTTTTTCAGCTGGGCCAGCGCTGTGCCCGGGGCGTCCCAAGCCTCGGCCGGATCGATCAGAACATGTGAACCGTCGGCAAATTCGAGCAGATGGCAGTCCGCCTGCCCCTCCAAAGGGGTGACGTTGAGCATGGTCCAGCGAGTGGTTGATCCCGCGGTTTTCGCCGAGGATGAATGGGCGGGGCTGGAAGCCGCCAGGACCAAACAGCATAGCGCGGTTGGCAGATGACGAAGCACGTTTGTTCGGGTCCTAGCGTGGAAGTGCTTTAACCGCTATTTTGGTGGGGCAGTAGGCGAGACCAAAAGACCGGTCGCTGGGCAACACATCGAGGCGGAGGACATCGTAGCGTCGGTGGATGACCTGAACCTCGGCATTGTCGAGGCGAACCCACCCGAGCGAAACGAAGTAGACCCCCGGCAGGACATTGAGCTGCACGTCGAACACGGCTTCAGTTTGCGTGCCGGCGGGGACGATCGGCAACAGCTGATTCTGAAAGTACGTGTTCGTGCCGAATATCTCCTGTCCGCTCACGTTTTTCAAAGTTAGGGCGTAAATGGGTTCAGTGATGTCGGTGGTGGCTCGACATGTAACCCGCACCCGGATCGTGCTGCCGGGGACAAAGGTCAGGCGTTGCTGGTCGTGGACGTCGGTGAGCTGCACCGCGGTGATCCGGCCGAGTTCTCCGCCGTAGGAATACTCTTTGTCGGAGATCTGCTGGTGGGCACGCTCTTCCGCGACGAGAGGGGAGGCTGGTGCGCTGGCGGGCGGGGTCGCGCCGGGACCCGCGCCGGGTGTGGTTTCGGCGACCGGCGGAGAAGCGGATGACGCTTCTCCCGCCGGGCGTTGTTGCAGGGCCAGAATATCCGCGCGAATCGCTTCGACGCCGTGCGGACTTGTGATGAGTTTCGTGTAGATGTTGGTGACATCATTGGGCGAGCCTTTGAGCAATACCTCGCCGCGCTCGAGCAGGACGGAAGTATGGCAGAGTCGTTTGACCGCATTCGTGTCATGGGAAACAAAAATGATGGTGCGGCCCTCCTTGAGCAACTGATCGAGAGTGGCATGACATTTGAACTGGAAGCGCGCATCCCCCACGGCCAGCGCCTCGTCGATGATGAGAATGTCGGCGTCGACGTGGACGCAGACGGAAAAGGCCAGACGCAGGGTCATGCCGCTGGAGTAGGTGCGAACCGGCCGGTCGATGAATTCCTCGATTCCGGAATAGGCGACGATCGCGTCGAATTTGGCCGCGATCTCCGGCTTGGACAGGCCGAGGATGGCGGCGTTCAGGTGGATGTTTTCGCGACCCGTGAAGTCGGGATTGAAGCCACTGCCGAGTTCGAGCAACGCCGCGACCCGCCCGTTCACCCCGACCGAACCGTGCGTCGGCTGGAGCGTTCCGGCGATCATCTGGAGCAGGGTGCTTTTCCCCGCCCCATTCCGGCCGATGATCCCGAGGCATTCTCCGGAGGCGATTTCCAGATCGACCTTTTGGACCGCGGTGAACGTGCGATTTGCCGCGGCCGTCCCGCCGAAGCCCAGCGTCCGTCGGAGCAAATAGAGCAAGCGAGCCGAGGGATTGTCCCAGATCACGTACGTCTTGCTCACGCCGCGGAGTGCGACCACGGGTCCAGGAATCTGTTGGGGAGGAGAGGCCATGCGATGACGCTTTAGGAGAAAGGAGCGCAGGTCGGACGCAAGGAGCAAGAGCGTTGTTGGATGCGGCCGGCCCACGTTTCGGCGGTCGCGAGCCGGAACTGCCGGGCGCGATGCATGTCACGGGAGGTGCGAAAGATCTGAAACGCTCCGCCTGATTCGCTAGGGCCGCTGTTCCCAACGGGTTTTGTCTGTCCAGGCCTGACTTTGGATTTTGAAGAAGTGGTGGGCTTTGCGTCTAAGGCTTTTCCTTCTCCGCCAAGGCCCGGTTCACGATTGCCGTGGCTGCAGCCGTGAACTGCGTGATCGGATCGGTGCTGGCGGAAGAGGTCTCGATGAGCAGTGTATCGGCCTCGGCATGGAGTTTGGCGATGTCATGCACAGGCCTCAGGGCGTCGAGAGGCAGAACCGCGCAGGTACGCTGTCCGCCATCAACAACCCGGATGCCGCGAATTTCCAGCCGACCCTCGCCATCGCGGGGATCAAAACGCAGCGCTCGCAGCGGTTTGTCGGGAAGCGGGAAACGAAGGGTTTGCAGGCCTCGATGCGGTTCGTAGTCCTGTCTGAGGCTCTCGGTCTCGTTCATCCCTCGACCGGTATCCCAAAATAGCTGGGCGGTGGAAGGGCTGCTGGTCTCGAGATCAAATTCCAGGCGTTTTCCAGCGGCTACAGGCCAGCTCACGAACCGGGCGTAGTGCACCGAGTTGCGGATCAGGCCTCGATTGCCGACAAAGGCGAACAAGACGGCAAGACAGGCCATAGAGCCAAGACGGGCAGTCAAATCCCGCCAGCCCACGGGCCGATAAAACGTGAACAGGACGGCCAGCAGCAGGATCCAGAGCATCATAGACAGGTAGCCCACCGAGAGCAGACAGCGGAGCAGATTGCGATAGTCCTTCCCGACCGGAATGATGGGGGAAAAAAGCTCGATGCGAGTGAGCGGCCGGGTTGCGCTAGCGGTCGAAGTCAGTTTCCAGCCTTCGACAGATGGGGCGATGGCCGAAATTTCGCGTTCGGACCTGAAAAGGTCACAAGTGAAGCGGCGAATTTCCTCGCCCCGCCGGTTGATGATCCGCATCTGCCGGATGGTCAGGGTTCCCCCTTGACCGGGTGGAGCGACGTGCATCTCTACAATCGGAGCATCGGGCAAAGGAAAGGTGTAGGTGTATGTCTGTTCAGTTGGGGAGATGGGAAAGCGGACGGCGTCAATCGGGCGATGCCCATGCCGCGCCAGGTCGTACAATATCTGCACGTCCCCTGTCCGGTCGGCCGCACAGGAGATTTCCAGAAGGTTGATGTCAGTTCCCGGCTCGTTGAGCGGATACCACTCCAGCGGCACTTCTTGCGGCAGAAGGAATCCGGCAACTGCCAGGACAAGCGCAAACAACCCGCGTCCCCGCGTGGCGCGGAAGATATCGTGGTTCGGAGGCGGATTGCTTTGCATCCGAAAGCGGCGAACGCCCGGCCTAAAACGGCCGGGGTTCAGGTTCAGGCCCCTTCGCGGCGGGGGCGACCGATGCCAATCTCAAGCAGACTCAGTCCCAAACCGGCCGCCAATCCGAGGCCGAGCCCGACGACGGCTGCGATAGCCAGCCCGCGATAAAAGCTGGCGGTCTTGGTCTGCATGCTGACTCGCACGGCATCACCGAATTGCTGCTGGTTCCAATCCTCGTAAGTTGTCCGGATATCATTCATCAGGTGTTCATAGACGTGCTTCAAATTATCGAAGGACACTTCGAACTGGGTGATGGCTTCGGCTTTCTGTAACACGTCGCTTTTGACGAACGACTCCATGGTATCCCGCCGGTCCTGCAAAATGGCCCTTTCCGATTGAATGCGGACGGTCTTCAGGCTGGCGTCCAAGGCCTGTCGGACGAGGAAATTGTAAGCGTCATTGAGCAACAAGGAATCGACCAGACCCTGATCGACCACCATCGCTTCAGGTTTTTGCGGCCCGGCTTGTGATTTAATACCCAAGGCATAGCTTTGCTCCCTTTCCTCGGCTTGTTTCAAGAGTGACTGTACGACCTTTTCTTCTTCCGCGGCCCGGTGTTCGTCGTCGCTCAGGGTCTTGAGATAGTAGTCCATTTTCACCATGGCGAGGTTGCGGTCTTTCGACAAGCCGTCCCGGCGAATAAGACCCAAGACTTCATTCAAACGGATTTGGGTGAAGAGCTGGCTTTGTTTGAGGAGGTCGCTGAACGAGAGATTGCTGCGCGGCGAACGATAGGCCCTGGCGGTCGTCGACATTTGCGTGAGGAAAAAATCGATGTTTTCACTCTCTCGTTTCAGCACCAGCTCGTAGTCGAAATAATCCGCTCCGACCAGGGACTCGAAGGCTTTGCCCATATTGAGAGGCAGCGCCGCGTACGTGCGGGTGAATTTTTCCTGATAGACAATAACAATCTCATCGAGGAGCAATTCACGCTGGCGCGCCGTTAGGGGGAAATTGCGGGGGAGCGACAAGGTGAGAGTGTATTCGTCCGGCACATAGAGGCGAGGTGTCTGCCCGGCGGCACGGAGCCTGTCGCGCTCCTTGACGATGCTGTCTGGAATGATGCCCTCGATGCTCAAACCCGACCGAACCTTGCCCTGGACATCCTGGGCGGTTTCCAGTCCTTTTCGTTTCAGGGCCTCGGCAACGATTTCCGGCGAGCGCAGATCATCCGGTTGAAACTTCGATTTGTCGGGGTATTCACCCCGTTCAAAGCCCGGGAAACTAAAAACGACGCGCGTGGACGTTGTCACGGTCAGGAATTGGCCGGACGCAAAGTAGGCTCCAGCCCCAATGGCCAGACCCAACAAGGTCATGCCGATGATCATGGGCAGGCCGCATTTTAGCCGGCCAAGGAGTTCTCTAATGTCAATGCTATCGGATTCGCTGTTGGAATGGGCTGAGACGTTTTCGTTCATGGTTGGATTTGAGAATGCGGGAGAAAGAGAGCGGAGAAGAAATCGTGCTTACCCTTTTTGGACTTCGACGAATCGAGAGTGAAGATGAGGTTGAAAGTGAATCGGCCAAAAAGGTGAGCCAATCCCGACTGCGGCCAGCCCGTTGACCGTTTCGGGAGATTGTCCGGCAAAGAACCTCGCAACATGTTTTGATGAAGACGACTTCCGTTCCGTGTTCAACCACGGATTGTGCCTGCCGCGCATTCCCCGGGGCGCATGCTGGGGTTTCAACGGACGGATTGGGATGTCATCGGGGCCTCGGATTGGGCAAATCCATTCCCGGAAGGCCCGGATTTTTTTGCGCCGCCAGTTGCTGGAGAATCCGGCCGGGACTGCGCTTCCGGAATCCGGCCCGTCGTCCGGCGCGCCGGGGAAAACTCCGGAAAGCCACCCTGGTGGGAGCTGGCGCCAGGTCGCGACCAAGGGAAACGATTTGGCCAAGGGTTCATGCGTTTTCCCGGCCTTCCCGGCCCATTTGGTGAACAGCACACCCAAGATCCGCGGTTCAGATTTGGGCCGACCCGACCGCGGCGGCCGGCGCGGCGGCGGCCGGGATAAGTTCATTTTTGCTTGAACTTATTGTGCTCCCTCGGTCAACATGCCCCGTCCATGCCGGCCGAATCGCCCTCATCAACTGCGTGCCCCCCCGCGACCAGGACGCAACAGGCGTTCCAAGCCGAGTGTGGCCAGTTTTTTGCCGAAGCCGTGCAGGTCTTCGGCGTGCCGAAGTCGGTCGGCCTGATTTACGGCTTGCTTTACGCGTCGCCAACCCCGTTGAGTTTCTCAGATATCGTGGAAAGGCTGGAAATCAGCAAAGGCTCGGCGAGTCAGGGTTTGCAGCTCTTGCGTTCGCTTGGCGCGATCAAGGTGACGGATCTAAGGCTGAAGCCTTTGGGCCACAAAAGGGGGGCCGGGCAATCAGCCGGGGCTTTGAGGTCGTTGCCCTTTGGTCCCGACGGAGGGCGCCGGGAGTACTATGAACCCGAGCTTAGCTTGCGCGAGCTGGTGAGCGGCGTCTTGCGCGAGCAGGTGGCGCCCTTGGCAACGACCGGTGCAGAGCGTCTGGCGCGCTTGTGTTCGTTGGCTGAGTGCGACCCTGGTGCCAACAATTTTTATTTGGAACGAGCGAAACAACTGGACTGGTGGCGGCGGCGAATCAACACGGTTCTTCCCGTGCTCAGTGCTTTGCTCGGCTCGAAGCGGAGAAAGTAAGAAGCAAATGTCGGTGGCCAAAGAGCCTCTGGTTTTGTTCGGTCGCCCGGAAGCGACGGGGCGAAGCTATGCCATCCCTTCAAGGGAGCACGGCGGTTTCCCTGGTTGCGATTGCATTGTCGGCACGTTTTTCAGGAGCCGGAGGCGCGTTCTCACTCCGTTTCCTTCCGTTAAATTGATTTCCTCCGTATACTCATGAATTGTGTCCTCATTGGAGGTGCCGGTTTCATCGGCGCGCGCACCGCCCTCCAACTTCAGTCCCGCGGCCATACGGCGTCGATTCTCGATGCGCTGGATCCACAGATCCACGGTTCCGATGTGGCGTCGTCGGAACTGTTCCGACAGGTCGCAGGACGAGTGGCGATTTCTGTCGGGGATGTGCGCGATCCTGTCGCGGTGAAACGGGCCCTGGACGGGGCGGAGGTGGTCTATTATCTGGCGGCGGGCACGGGCACGGGGCAGTCCATGTATCAGGTCCGGAAATATACCGAAGTGAATGTCCTCGGGGCAGCGGTGCTGGGCGAGGAGTTGGTTCAACGGCGCTCGCAGATCCGCCGCGTGGTGGTCAGCTCGAGCCGGGCCGTCTACGGGGAGGGAGCCTACGTGTGTCCGGAACACGGGCGTGTCTTCCCCCGGACGCGCGGACTGGCGGAGCTCGATCGGGGTGTATTCAATCCCGTTTGTCCGCAGTGCCGGAGCGCCCTCGTAGAGGCCGCCTCGCTGGAGAGCGACCCCTGCCAACCAAGTTCGATTTACGGTATCACCAAGCTCGCCCAGGAGCAGATCATCCTGAATCTGTGCGAGGCGCTCGATATTCCGGCCGTGTGCCTGCGCTACCAGAACGTTTACGGACCGGGGCAATCGCTAAAAAACCCCTACACCGGCATTCTCTCGATTTTCAGCCAGTTGCTTCTGCAGGATCAGCCGATCAATGTTTTTGAGGACGGCCGGCCCACGCGGGACTTTGTCTACGTCGACGATGTCGTCGAATTCAACTGTCGGTCGGCGGAGTGTGGTCTACCAGGCAGCCACGTGTGTAATGTCGGCACGGGGCGGAGGCAAAGTCTGCTGGACGTCGTTTCGGCGCTGGCCGTGGCGTACGGATGCAAGCCGGATTTCCGGGTCTCCGGGCAATTCCGTGTTGGTGATATCCGGCATGCCGCGGCCGACACCGGCTTGCTGCTCCGGACCTTGGGCGCGCATGAATTTGTCGCCTTTCCGGAAGGGATCCGGCGTTTTTCCGTTTGGGTGAAAGACCAGGCGGTTGAGCGTGGGCTCAATTCCCGGTATATGAAATCTCTGGAAGAGATGACAACGACCGGGCTCCTCCGCGGCGGAACGGTTCGTTCCGGTTGACCGGCCAAAGATCTCGCTCACCGTGCCGACGATTGCCCCGTTGCCGCTCTTCTCGGTCCTTATCCCCTCGTATAACCGGCCCGAACTGCTGGTGCAGACGATCGAGTCGGTGTTGGCGCAATCCATGGCGGACCTCGAAGTCATCGTATCCGATGACGCTTCGCCACGCGGCTCCGAGATTGCCTCCGCAGCCGGACGGTTCGCGAACGACCCGCGGTTTCAGTTCGTTCTGCAGCCGCGCAACCTCGGGTGGTCGGACAACCGCAATGCCTTGTTGGCGGCGGCGCGAGGTGAGTTCGTGCTTCTGCTGGGGGATGACGACCTGCTGCCGGCGCATGCCCTGGGGCGGCTGGCCGAACATCTGCGCAGCAATCCGGATCGGGATCTGATCGTATTCGGATATGAAGTGATCGATTTCGAAGGGCGGCATTGTTACCGTCGGCATGTGCCCGCCACGCTGACGCTGCAGGTGGGCCATGGCGAGGTGTGGCGGGAGGTTTTCCTCTACGACGTGCTGCCGATGTGGGCGTTTCATCCTTTCACCCTATGCTGTCGCCGGAACCGTGCGGTCGCGTGGGGCTATGACAAACGCTGTGGGATCGGCGATGACGCGTTTTTCCTGTTCCGGGCGCTGGACAGCGGAAGCCGGATCGACGTGCTGCCGGACGTGCTGTTCTCCTGGCGAAGGGCGCTCACCGACGAGAAAGGTTACATCAATCTTTCCTCGGGAAACGCCGCGATTGACCAGGGGCGGCGCTTGATCTGGCTTTTGGCCCAGCAAACGACATGGAGCAAGCCGGCCGTGAAGGAACTCATCGGCTCTGCAGAATTTGCCCGCCACTTCCTCGGCTTGCCTCGCGGCATTGCTGACAAGGTTGCGGCGCTTGGGCGGCTGGGTACGCCGGCAGCGTTGGAAGAAGCGAAGGCCTGCTGGGAAAAACTTCCCCCGACGCGGAGATGGCGGATCGGCAATCTTTGCAAATTGAACAGTCTTCGTCGGATTGGCGGGATAAGGTATGCTTACTTTGGTTTTCAGGCGGCGCTCAAGCGATCCAGGGGTCGTTTGCGTTAAATTTGCAAGTTCACAGGCACTAGATGGCGCGCAAAAAGATCCTCTTCGGGGTTGGGGCTGGAATTGTCAGCCTGGGCATTGACGGAATTTCCAGCCTGCTGATCCTGCGGCTGCTTACCCAATATCTCTCCGTAGACAAGGCGGGCTATTGGATCCTGGTGACTTCCGCAGGCTCGCTTCTGCTGGTATTGCAGTGCGGTTTGGGGCCCGCGATCGCCCGGGCCGTCGCCACGGCGCGGGTGGCGAACGACACCGACAAGCTGAGGTCTCTGCTCGGGGCGGTCGATGTCGCCTTTCGGTTCGTTGCCGGTGCGGTAGCGGTGGCGGCAGTCGCGATATTCTTCTGTTATCTATGGTCAACGGCGCAGCGTGCGCACCTGACCCTGGCATCTGCAATGGGCTGGTTCCCCTATGCCGTCGGGATGGCGGCCAATCTGCAGGGCCAGGCCAGCATATTCATTTTGAATGGATACGGCGAAGTCGGGTGGGACAAAGTCTTTCGCTCGGTGTTCACCGTGTTGGGCTTTGTCGCCGTTTGGGGCGCGCTGATGATGGGAGCCAGCTTGCCCACCCTCGGATTGATCTACCTGGGACAGAACCTGCTTTTCTGGATCGCGGCGCATTGGAAGCTGCGCGGCTATCTCGACGAATCGGCCCGGCGGTTGCCGCCGCAGGCCGGCCAGGTTGGGACGCTCTTCCGTGAGGGCTCAAAGCTGTTGTTGCTCAGTGTCCTCACCTACCTGATCACCCAGTTCACCATCTTCATTGTTGAAAAGTATTTTGGCCTGACGCAGGTGGCAGCGTATTCGGCGATGCTGCGCGTCGGTGTTCTGATCGGAACCGTGGGCAGCCTGCTCCCGCAGATGCTGTATCCCTATACCGCCAGTTCCTGGGCGGCGGGGGACTATGCCCGGTGCCGGCGCTATTACGTTGCAGGTTTGCTGATTTCGGTGGCGATAACGCTCTTGATGGTCTTGCCTCTTTGTCTGTTTGGTCGCGAGATTTTCGCGCTGTGGCTGGGAGCCAAGGTGCCCTATTCGGCTGCGTGTTTCGCGGCGGTTCTCGTCTTCTACGTCGTCTACGTGCATCATAGTGCCCATGCCACCCCCGCGCTCGCAGTCGAGGGCGATGCCTTCACAATTCCAGCAATCATCAACACGGCGATGGTCATGATCTTGGTATTTGAGCTGCCCCGATTCCTTGGCTTGGTTGGTGTCCCGTTGGGAATGGTCCTTGGAACGGCTCCCGTTTCGGCTTACGTGGTGTGGAAATCATGGCGCATGATCATGATGCCCTCGCCCATTGTGGCTCCCGCTGACTTCGGAACGCAGCTTTGAAGCATGCGATGAGGATGAGCGCCCTGAAGCACCTGGTAAAAACCATTCTGCGGAGTGCAGGTTATTCGCTGCCCCATGGGCTGGCCGCGGCCGGGCAGGGTTCGAAGATTGCTTTTCCTCGCACGATATTGGGGTCGGGCTGCATTTCGATAGGCGAAGGAACTCTTATTCAGCGCGGCGCCGAGATACAGGCGATTGAACGGATGGGAGGACAGCAATTCACGCCCAGGATCAAGATCGGCAGCCGGATATACATCGGGCAGCGCGTGTGCATCGCCAGCATCAATGCGGTAACCATTGAGGATCTGTGCGTCTTGAGCGACCATGTCTACGTGTCGGATGCGTCTCACGGCATGAATCCGCTCCGAGGCCCCATCGTCGTGCAGCCATGGGAATCGCGGGGACCGGTGACAATCGGCGCCTCCACGTTCATCGGTTACCGGGCCATCATCCTGCCCGGGGTAACCCTTGGCAAACATTGCGTGGTTGCGGCCGGTGCGGTTGTGACCCGCTCATTTCCAGACTATTCAATGGTCGCCGGCGTGCCGGCGAAACTCACCAAGTCTTTCTGTGTTGAGAGCGGGTTGTGGGTCAATAGTCCCAGCGGAGCCATCCAATGAACGAAGCAAACCCCAGCGCCATTCCGACCTGCCTGCTCTGCGGTGGCACGACCGTTGAGCCAAGTGCCGTGATTGCCCGCGACTATGTTTATGACAACCCCGGGACTTGGTCCTACGCGGAATGTCGAAGCTGCGGGTCCGCCTTCCAGAATCCGCCCATCCCGGAGGACGAGATATCCCGTTTTTATCCGGATACCTATTATACGGGGATGGACTTCGCCTCTCGCGGCATGACCCGGCGATTGCGCATCAAGCAACTGATCGCCCGGCGTTACTACGGCTACACTCAAATTCAGTCGATGACGGCGATGGAGATCGTCTACTGGCCCGCGGTCTGGCTCCTGGCGCGCGCGAAAGGGGCCGCACGCCTGATCGAATCCCGGCGCGAAGGGCGCGTGCTGGACGTCGGCTGCGGCAACGGACAGCAGCTCGATCTGTACAGAGACCTCGGTTGGCAGACCTGCGGCGTGGATATCAGTCCGCGCGCAGTGGAAGTGTGCCGTCGCCATCGGCATGAGGCGCACGAGGGCACCCTGTTCACGGTGCGACTTGAGCCCGAATCATTTGATGCCGTCGTGCTCTGGGATGCGTTAGAGCACATCGCCTGTCCGCGGGAGACGATGGCCGAATGCCGACGCGTTTTGCGGCCGGGTGGGCGCGTTTACATCAGCGTGCCCAACTATAATTCCTGGTGGGCCCGTTTCTTTCGGGACCGATGGTATATGTTCACCGCTCCGGTTCACTACGTCCAATATACCGAGCGGGGATTGGCGGCACTGCTTGAAGGCAGCGGATTCCGTGTGTGCCGGTTCTGGCATCCACTGGGCGATGTCGGGCTGGCGGGCACATTCGCCGGTATCGCGAAAAAAAGCGGCCGGCTTGGGAGCGTCCTCTGGAAGGCCGCTGCTGCCTTGACAGCCAAGCTCGATTACGTGCTGCCCCGTGGACACATCACCATGGTGGCGGAACGGAGTGAGAAGCTCCCGATGCGATGAGACCGGCTGGCGACTATTTCTGGTGGCTGGTGACCCAGACCCTTTACCGGCGACATTTCGCGCAACTCGGGTCACGCTCAATTATGCGAGCGCCGTTGATCCTACTTGGCCGGGGCCGTATAAGTCTGGGAAATCGGTGCATGATACGGGAGGGCGCGCGGATTGAGCTGGTCACGCAATATGAAGGGCGGACATTTGAACCAGAGCTTATCATTGGCGAGAATACGTCCTTCGAGCAGGGCTGCCACATCACCTGCGCCCAGCGGATCGAGATTGGCACTGGAGTCGCAATCACCGAACGGGTAGGCATTTTTGACATCCTGCACGGCTACGAAACCATCGGGATTCCGATTCGCCAGCAGCCTTTGCGCACGGCTCCGGTCAAGATCGGCGACAACACCTTGGTGGGAATGGGAGCAGTGATCCAACCAGGGGTGACCATCGGGCGCCATTGCGTCATCGGAGCGAACAGTGTGGTCACGCGGGAAATCCCCGACTATTCGGTGGCGGTGGGAGCGCCGGCACGGGTCATTCGCCGGTATGATAGTGTCCAGCGCCGGTGGTGTCGGACGGACGTTCCCGGACAATGAAGAGGAGACCGGCTCCGAGTCTGAGCGCTTCGCCGGTGGTGATTCCGCTCAGTCTGGTCGGTGAGTTCGGAACGCTCCCGGCCGGAGTCCGCTTCTTGACGGCCAAATCTCGCAACCCGGTTATTGAGGGATCCCCGTACAGTTCAGCCAACAAACATTATGATCAAGAATGCTATTCGCAATATCCTGCGCGGACTCGGATACGAAGTTCACAAGCGGCAAATCCATGACGGACTTTATCGTCCTCTCTATGCACCGTGGGAGAGCGACCAATTTGCGGCCTATTACTCTATCGCCGCTCCACGAACGCTCGTTTCGCGTGACCGTTGTTATGTGTTGGAGCGTCTGCTTCGTCAGACACTTTCGGTTCCGGGTGACGTTTTTGAGTGCGGCGTCTACAAAGGAGGTACGGCCGCCCTCCTTCGAGCTCTGCTGGAGGAGGCGAAATCCTCCAAGAAGCTCTATCTTTTCGATACATTTGAAGGAATGCCGGAAACAAACCCAGAGGAAGATCTGCACCGAAAAGGAGACTTCTCAGATACTTCGTTCGAGGCGGTTCAGTCCTTCGTGGGGGGGGGAGGGGGAACGTGCATTTTCAAAAAGGGGTTCATTCCAGATACGTTTGCGGGCCTGTCTGGCCTCGTGCTCTCCTTTTGTCATATCGACGTAGACATTTATAAATCAATCATTGATAGTTTGGAGTTCATCTGGCCAAGACTCTCACCGGGAGGGGTGATCGTTTTCGACGATTACGGCTTTCCGAGCTGTCCCGGTGCACGTAAAGCCGTGGATGATTTTTTTCGCGACAAGAACCACGTTCCGCTCTGTTTGCATACGGGTCAGGCAATCGTATTCAAAAAATAGCAAAGAGTCGTTGACCTGAAAACAGGCGCCCTGATTCTTGCGCCTCTTTGATCGCGTTTAGGTGAAGATTTTGCCGCGACGCGACGAATCGTTGTTCGACGTGTTTAAAATTATCCTCTTTACTGTTTTTGTCTTCGGATTGCATACCGTGTACACGTTTTACACGAATGACGGCACGCCATTTCCGTATGTTATCTGTTTCGCCGCAAGCGTTCTCGCCCTCCCTTTATTGATAAAGCTTAGTATGCAGCGCTCTAACTTGCGCCAAGTGGTACTGTTGGGCGGCTTTGTTAGCCTGGCTTTCATTGTAACCGCTTTGGGAACTCCCCCAGGCTATAGCATGCGCGGACTTCGCGGATTTGCGCAGCTGACATACTCGCTTTATATCGCGGGCTGCTTTTATTGTCTTATCCAGGCTATGCCGCGGAGGCGGCTGGCGACAGTCTGTCTCTCACTGATCGTGATCATGGGCATTTTTGGGATTCTGGAGGCGTTGGGGCCTTTGAAGAGCCTCTCCGACCACGCGAGGGCAATTGCCAATCCGGCGTGGATCTATGACTCGAACACCCGCGATTTGGCGGAGCATGGGGCGATCCGTGCGAAAATATTTTCGCCGGAACCGTCGATCGTCGGTCTGACGGTCTACTGGTTGACGATGGTATGGCTTTGGATCGGGCGTCTTAGCCTGCGCCGAGCCATTCTTTGGTTAGCCTCGCTGGCCGCCCTGTTATGGTCGGTCAGAAGCCCAATGCTGATCGTCGCGGGCGGTGGTGCTGCCGTTACTCTTGCGGTGTTCGAGTTTATGGAGAGACGGCGGGTATTATTTTCAGCTGGAACCTTCGTAAAAATCGGCGCTGCAACGATCGTAACTATCGCGATGGGTATGTTTTTTTGGTCCGCCTTCGCGAACCGCTTCGGCTCGTTGCTCGAAAACGACGGGAGTTTCAATATGAGGTTTGCCGGTCCGCTCAGGTTTTGCACACAGTTTGTTGCCCTGCATCCGGTGGTGGGAATTGGCGTGGTTGGAAATCTTGAAATGTACGTGGATGACATCAGGACAATGTATCTCTCAATGGGCATGAGCTGGATTTCCTTGGTTTCGGACGAAGGTATCGCTCAAGGAATAAGCAACAGCGTCGGCCTGCATTTTATCTATTTTGGGGGCGTTTGTGGATTGCTGGCCTTCGGCTTCCTGATCATGCTGTGCAGGCTCAGACGATTCTCTCTCTGGTTGTTACTGCTGGTACAGCTTGGAATCCTCTGGTGCATGCAGGGCGGTTATAACACTGCGATGTTGTGGTGCACGTCCGCAGCAATTGTTGCCGCGGCAAAAAGACGGGTTGCACCGGCTGTGAAATGGGAAGCTGCAGACGCACGGGTAGAGCAAAGGGAATTTGTCAACGGAGCGGTGGATGTCCGCCAATGAGATATTTCAATGCCGATGAGATCTGAGGGAGGTCATGAAGCCAACGGGCTGACCGCCGTGATCCTGGCCGGCGGGCTTGGAACGCGCATCCGGCATCTGCTCGGGGAGTTGCCCAAGCCGATGATGCCTGTCGCGGGGCGCCCGTTCTTGGAATGGGTCGTGCGCTACTTTGCCAAACAGGGAATAAGTCGTTTTGTGTTGGCCACAGGATATCGGGGGGAGGCAATTGAAAAGCATTTTGCGCAGAGGCCGGTCGGCGGTGTCGAAATCGTCTGCGCCCGAGAGAGCGAGCCCTTGGGGACGGCCGGCGCCTTCCTGAACGCGGTCAAGCTTTCGGGCTTAGTCAGCGAAAATTGGCTGGTCGCGAATGGCGATTCGCTCGTGTTGACGACTGAATTTGGGCGGCTCTGCACCGCGGCTTCAGAGGGGACAAGCTTGGGCGTCATTCTTGGCCTGGAGGTTGAGGACGCGGGAAGATTCGGTTCCCTCCAGGTCACCCCGGAGGGGGTTCTGAAGAGATTTGCGGAGAAACGGCCGGGGGCCGGCCTTATCAATGCCGGAGTGTACGCATTCCGTCAGCAATTGTTGGACATGCTTCCGCGCACCCGCCCCCTCAGCTTCGAGACAGAGGTTTTTCCCGCGTTGCTTGCGGAAGGGCATTCGCTCCGTGTGATCAGCAGCCACGGTCCGTTTCTGGACATCGGAACAGAAGAAAGTCTTTCGCAAGCCGAGGATTTTATCCGTGATCACCAAGACTGGTTCCAGCGGCAATAACCGGCGACTTCGACCACTGGTGTTGCTCGATCGGGACGGCACGATTAACGTTGAGGTCGACTATCTGTCGGATCCCGCGCAACTTCAACTGCTCCCCGGTGTATCGCAGGGACTAAAGTTGTTGCGCCAGGCAGGAATCCCCCTGGCGATTGTGACCAACCAAAGCGGAGTGGGCCGGGGGTTCTTTACCGAGGAAACCTTGGCGAAAATCCACGATCGCCTGGAAAAAATGCTGGCCGATCAGAATATCAAAGTGGAAGGGATCTTCTCTTGTCCGCATCATCCGCGCGAAAAATGCGCCTGCCGGAAGCCGCTGCCGGGAATGGCCTTGAAGGCCGCCGCGG
The DNA here is from genome assembly GCA_964477955.1 of uncultured Opitutaceae bacterium. Classification (GTDB taxonomy): domain Bacteria; phylum Verrucomicrobiota; class Verrucomicrobiia; order Opitutales; family Opitutaceae; genus Didemnitutus. Next base: position 8,143 of record CAYZGG010000047.1, on the reverse strand, counting down.
CGTTGAACGGCGATTTGAGCCGGTCCTTTGTCGTAGGGGACAAGCCCTGTGACATCGAGCTGGGCAAGAACATCGGCGCCCGCACGATCTTGGTCAGATCCGGCTATGGTCGGAACTACAATTTCTCTTCCTTGGCCAAGCCTGACATGGTCGCAGAAAACATGGAAGAGGCTGCTTTATGGATACTCGGGCAAAAAACATAATCGACCAGCATTTGCGGCAAAGCGCAGCAGTAAAGATAGCGGCACTGGACTGTTGTGCTTCCGGTATTTCGCGGGCGGCGGAATTGATCGTCGAGTCATTCCGACAAGGAGGAAAAGTCATGTTATGCGGCAACGGTGGTAGTGCGGCCGATGCCCAGCACCTTGCGGCGGAATTCACCAGTCTTCTCCGACAGGATTTTCCCCGGCCCGGGTTGCCTGCGATTGCGCTGACGACCGACACCTCGTATCTGACGGCTCGCTCCAATGATTTTGGTTTTGAACAGGTCTATTCGCGGCTGGTTGAAACCTTGGGCCGTCCGGGCGACGTCCTGGTTGGAATAAGCACCAGCGGCAACTCGGCCAACATTCTGGCCGCCCTGACCGCCGCGCGAAACCAGCGGATAAGCACCATTGGTTTCACCGGCGCCGGCGGAGGCAGAATGCAGGGACTCTGCGACGTCCTTGTTGCGGTCCCCAGCTCCAAAACGCAGCATGTGCAAGAGACCCACATTACCATCGGTCATATTGTCTGTCAGCTGGTTGAGGAAACCCTGTTTGGCAACGCACCGAAACCATCATGATCATATCACGCGCCCCCTTGCGAATCAGCTTTTTCGGCGGCGGTACCGATTTCCCGGAATATTTCTCGAAGGAGAGCGGTGCCGTGTTGGCCACGGCGATCGACAAGTATTCCTATGTCACGGCCAGCACCTTCCACAGCCACCTTTTCGACTATGCAGTTCGCATCTCCTATAGCAAAGGGGAGCTGGCCAAAACAATCGAAGATATTCAGCATCCCGTTTTCCGCGAATGTCTGCGCTTTTGCGGGCTGGCCAAGGATATCGAACTCCACACGGTCGCGGATCTGCCTTCATTTACCGGCTTGGGATCGTCGTCGAGCTTTACGGTGGCGCTCTTGAAAGCCTTGCACGCGTACAAAGGTGAATACGTAACTCCTCTTCAGCTCGCCTATGAAGCCATTTATATCGAACGTGATGTCTTGAAGGAATGCGTTGGCGTGCAAGACCAGACGACGGCTGCCGTAGGCGGTTTCAACCTGCTCGAGTTTCGAGCCAAGGATGATATCCGCGTGCACCCGCTTGCGCTCACCGCCAGCCGGACTCGTGAGTTTGAGGAGCACCTTTTGCTGCTTTTCACTGGAATCAAGCGCCAGGCGCAAACGATCGAGAGGGTTAAGCTCGAGAATTTCGAAGTGAAGCGCGAGCTTTTGAGAAGCATGAAGAAGATGGTGGAAAAGGGGTGTGAAATTCTGCAGACCGGGGTTTCTTTGGCGAATTTTGGGGAACTGCTGCGCGAAGCTTGGGTTTCAAAACGACGGCTGGCCGCGGCGGTGACAAATGACGAGATCGACCGCCTTTACGCACTGGGGCTGGCTGAAGGCGCCTGGGGCGGCAAGCTGCTCGGAGCCGGGGGCGGAGGCTTTATGCTTTTCATGGCGCCGCCTGAAACCCATGCGAGGTTACGACGGGCGTTTGCTGGTCACCATCTGGTTTCCTGCAAAATCAACGCCCCAGGCGCCGACATTATTTTTGCGGGGTAGGATCTACTCTTGCCGGTCTTGCCAAGGGAGTTGACGAACAGTCGGCGTGACGGAGCCAACAGGACAACGATCCGATGGCGGGCGCGTTGAAGGCCGCGCGTCCTTGGCGAGCGAGGGCACTCCTTTGAGTGGACCTAATGCGGCATGCTCCAGAAATGAGCGCGAGACTTATCGACCGGAAAATTACTAAAAATGATACCATATCGGGTAAGATTGCTGGGACCTTGGCTGAAGTGGCGCATGGCAAAATCAGACTCCTGGCACGCACCAGGTTACGATTTGTGCGTGCAGTTAATACAACGATCTCTGGCCGCCAGAGTCATCCAGTGGGTAGATGAAATTCGTGACGTTGACGGATATCGCATTGTTAAATTTAAACAACTGCAACACGCCGTCTGGTGGCCGGCGGCGCTTCCCCTGCACCACCTTTGGGTGGTTGCCGACGAGCAGTTGAACCCCCGGCATTGGCACAGATACGAGTCGCATGGCACGGAAATTAAGCCCAGTGATGTCGTCCTGGATTGCGGCGCATCCGAAGGATTGTTCGCCTTAACCATTGCCGGGCGTTGCCGTCACGTCCATTTGGTCGAACCGTCTCCCTTATACCGTTCCGCGCTGCTGCGAACGTTCGCGGAATTTCGGAATGTCTCGATCCATGCAGTTGGTCTGGGTGCAACCGCGGACCGGGTGGCGTTCCAAGATTCCGGGGTCACGAGTGGATTTGACGAGCGGGCGAAGACCGGAGTGGAAATCCCGATCGTAACGGCGGATGATTTTTTTGAAAATCAGGACCTGAAGCCGAGCTTTATCAAGGCGGACATTGAAGGCTGGGAACTCGCGATGCTTCAAGGCGCCGCCAAGCTCCTTGCCGGGCCGGTTAGGCAACTCGCCGTCACGGTCTATCACACCCCCAAAAACGATTATCGGCAGATCAGCGCATTTCTGGCCGGGTGCAATCCTGGTTTTAGATTCCGTTTTTCAGGCGTGGGGGATCGGCTGGATCCCCACGGCCGCCCGGTCCCGATAGTCATGCATGTGGGGACCGAGTAACGAGGGCTCCGTCTGATGCCCAATAACGAAACGATGTGGTCGCTGGAACAACCCGTCCTGGTGGTGGCCCCTCATTTGATCCATCCGGCCCGGAACGGGGCGGATATTTCGCTGGAGCGGGTGGCTCGATTCCTCAGCCTGCACACCGTGTTGGTCGACCTGGTCGGCTGCGATACGGTCCGACGCTACCAAGGCGGTGATTTGGTCCGCGAAACTCCGTTTGCGAATCGAATGCGATCCAAACGGGTAGGCGGGGTCCGGGCGCTTCTGAAACGGAGCCACTACCTTTTGGAACGGTTTAACACCCCACAGATCTCGCGGATAGTCGAGCAGATGTTCGTGACCGAGCGCTATGGTACTGTACTCGCCAGCTATCTGACTACGCTGCCGTTGCTGCCAATACGAATGCCTGGCCAACGCTACCTGGTTTGGACACACAACGACGACTTCAAATGGTTCGAGGATTTACTCCAGCAAGTGAAAAACCCAATGGGGCGACAGGTGGCCCGCGTCTCGCTGAATTGGCTACAGCGCGCGGTTCCTCGACTTGCGCAGGAGGCTGTTTTTCTGCATGTGACGGAAAAAGATTGGCAGGGATTCGAACGCGTGGCCCCTGGCCATCGCCATTTGATCGTTTCGATCGGAACAGACATCGATGTTAATCCCGTTTGGCCGACGGTTGAGGAAAGTAGTCCGATCATCTTGACTTTCACAGGAGGCCTCGCCGTGCAAATGGCTACAGATGCGTTGCGCCATTTCCACGACACCTTCGAGGCGACCCTCAAGGCTGCGTTTGGGGCGAGGCTGCGGATTCGGGTCGTCGGCAGTCGGCCTAGCGAGGCAGTCAGGAGCATGGTTGCGCAGAATGTCTGGGAGTTGTATGCGGATGTGAGTGACGAGGCGTTGTCGTCTCTCCTGCGCGAGAGTACGTTCACGATCTTGCCTTTTGCTTACGCAACCGGGGTAAAGCTTAAGCTCATCCGATCCCTTGGAAGTGGGATTCCATTTCTGTCGACTTCACAGAGTCGGTTCGACCGGCTTGAATTGCCGACCATCTGCTGCTGCTCGGATGACCCCCAGCAATGGCTGGCCACCGCAAATGCATGGATCGCCCTCCCGGATAAGCTCGGTGCGCACCGCGCCCTACTAGAGGTGGCTCGAGGCTACTCTTGGCCGGCTTGCGTCCGGGCCCTTGCCGAGGAGTTGAAGCGATTTGAATGATTCGTCGGTTGTGTGATCCCGCGTGAGCCTTTGGTCCGAGAGAATTGAGGAAGAGCCGTAACCTAGAGCGTCGATCAAGGCTGACCACCTGTTCTACCGCGCACAGTGTTCCCACCGCGCATGGTTTGAAACTGATTGGCCGAGCTCCATGAAAATCCTGGTTGCAAGTATAAATTTCGCGCCGGACCACGCTGGGATTGGTGTCTACTCGACCGATTTCCCCGTATTTCTTGCGGAGAAAGGCGATGCGGTCTCGATGGTCACCGGTTTCCCCTACTATCCGCAATGGAGAAAACGACCGGAGCATCGGGGAGTTTTGTTTGCCCGCGAGATCCACCGGGGAGTTGACGTTTTCCGCGGCTACTTGCACGTCCCGGGCAAGGTGTCGACGTTGGCCCGGCTGTGGCATGAACTGTCTTTCTGCCTTTTTGCGGCGGCCAATTTCGTCCGGGCCGGGCGCCCGGAAGTGATCGTTCTTTTCACTCCGCCCATGTTTCTCGGACTTGTCGGGGTGCTCTTCCGGTGGGTGTGGCGACGCCCGCTGGTGATCAACATTCAGGATCTTCCGGTCGACGCCGCCTTGGCGCTGGGATTGCTCAAGCCAAGCCTTCCCTTGCGGATCTTGCAGGGAATGGAGAAGTGGATCTACCGACAGGCGGACCTGGTGGTAACCATTTCGCCGAGCATGTTGGCAAACGTCCGGGCCAAAGGCGTGTCTGCCAGCCGGCTGATGCTGGTGCCAAACTGGATCGACGTGAAGGCGGCGGAGCGGGCGGCCCCGGCAAAGAACTTCCTGGCCGATCATCCTGATGCTGCAGGCAAGTTCACGGTCGCCTACGCCGGCAACCTTGGTATGAAACAGGGAGTCGATCTGCTGGTGCGGGCAGCCCACGCGGCGGCGGCCGAGTCGGACTTGCACTTCTTTGTGATCGGGGACGGAGCCGACAAGCCGCGCCTGATGGCGCTGGCGGCTGAGCTCGGATTGCGCAATTGCACGTTCCTTCCTTTTCTTTCGCCCCCGGAGTACTCGGCCATGCTGGCGGAGGTGAAGGTCGTGTTTGTGGCGCAAAGGAGCGGAGCCGGGGACAATTTCTTTCCGTCCAAGCTGCTGGGCATAATGGCGCGATCGAAGCCGTTGCTGGTTGCCGCGGATGAAACCTCAGAACTAACTCAGGTAATTCGGAGCGCGCAGTGCGGACTAGTCAGCCCGTACGAAGACGTGGCCAAACTCGTGGAGAATCTCCGGCGGATGAAAAACAGCGACGACCTTGACGCCATGGGCCAACGAGGTCGGAAAAAAGTGGAGGAATATGATCGGGAGCGGATCCTGAAGCTCTGGCGCACCCGAATCGCAGCGGTCGCCGGCGTGGATCGCTGACTTGACGTGCGCCACTGAAGGATCCAGATACTTCGTTCGGTTTCGGATCGTTCTAGATATCAGAGTTTTGCACCCGCCCCGCATTCCTTGGCGCTTGCCAAGGGCTCCGTTTTCAGTAGGCTAACCGCATGGTACTGCCAGTTTGCACAGTATTGGATTCGCCGACGATGGCGTTTTGGTACCGGCGGATCCTGAATGGATGCCTAGATACTATAATTAATCTCCGATGATCGCAAATCGATTGCGTGGATTGCTCAGCCTGCACACAGCCGTAACAGTGCTGATGTCGGCCTCTTTGTTGCTCGTTTACCAGTATAACTTCCACCGCCTTTATCCCAAGGAGCTCAATCCGACGGTCGATATCATGCAATATTTGTATTGTGTGATCGCCGGTGTGGTCATCGGGACTCGATACTCCGATTGGATTCTGAGTCGCTTCCATCAACTCAAGTGGGTGGATTCGGCTTTTTTGGCGACCCGGCAGACAGTGGTGGTCTCCCTTTTCATTTTCGCGTTGATGTTTGCGTTTAAGAAATCGGATATGAGCCGCGTTTTTATCAGCGCTTATCTCCTTTCGCTATGGGTGATGCTGCTTTTTGTTAACTTGGGGTTGCCGAGATTCCTTTGCCGGCTGTCGTTCGGCAATAGTCGACGGGTTCCGACGCTGTTTATCGGCAGCCAGAAAAGTCAGGACAGGTTGAGGCAGTGGCTGGCGTCAAAAGAAATGCTCGGCCTCCAACCCGTGGGATTTCTCTCGGACCAGGAAGACCTTCAGCCCGGCTCGACGCCGTCATTTTTGGGCAGCCTGAAATCACTTCCGCGCATCATTGAAGACCGTCGCGTCGTGCAGGTAATCGTCTTGGAGCTTCCTGGCATGATCGCCGAATCACAGTATATCATCGCGACCTGCCAGAGCCTGGGGTGCCGAGTGCTGATTTATAACAATCTCGCCGAGCAATTGCGCCACCCTTTGATCTCGGTGACCGAAGAGGGTCATCAATTTCATACACTTCAGGAAGAGCCTCTCGAGGATCCTTTGAACCGGGTGCTCAAACGGGTTTTTGACCTGGTGCTTTCGTTGCCGGTCGTCCTCTTTCTTTTGCCTCCGCTTACGCTTTGGGTGTGGGTCATGCAGCGGTTGCAGGCGCCTGGAAAACTTTTTTTTACGCAGAAAAGAACCGGCCATGGGCAGCATTCTTTTGAAATCTTCAAGTTTCGCTCGATGTATGAAGCGTGTCAGACGGCGGAGTCCGAGTCATTGCAGGCGCAACGCGGGGACGATAGGATCTATCCTTTCGGCCGGTTCCTTCGTAGCACCAGCATCGATGAGTTTCCGCAGTTTATCAACGTCCTCAAGGGTGAGATGAGCATCGTCGGGCCCCGTCCGCATCTTGTGGCCCACGACCATCAGTTCAGTCGAGTCATGAAAGGGTATCGGACACGGTTTTTCGTGAAGCCGGGCATTACCGGACTGGCGCAATGTCATGGCTATCGCGGCGAGATTACCGATCAGCAGCTGCTCGAAAACCGAGTCAGGCTGGATCTCGACTACGTTGCCAGGTGGTCAATTTGGCTCGACTTGCAGATTACGCTCAAGACGACCTGGCAGCTGCTTTTTCCGCCAAACTCGGCGTATTGAAGCGATCGGTGATGATGAGGAGAGGGAAGATGGCTGCGGAAAAATTGCCGACCGGAGGGCATTTGCTGCAGACTTCGAACGGTAAGGTGGACCGATCCGAGTCCGTGCGAGGCCAAGGCGCTGGTTTGCGCGGCCTGAAACCTGTCGGCTGCGCGTAGGGCGGCTCCCGGCAAGTCTACGCTGGCCGCTGGCGAAAACTTCTTTTTTCAGTGCGGCCAACAGCGGCTCGACCAGCCGGTCCAATCGCCTCTCAAAATGTGGGTAATTGATAGCCCGGCCGGACACTCACAGTGAAAGTCGCAAATTTACGCGACCATCCTGCTCCCGTGGACCAGGAGCCGCCACCAATGGCACCGGCCGGTCGCCGGCAGCCGGCCGAACGAGACCAACGCGGATTTGCCGGGATTGAACCGCATGTCAGCTCAACCCAAACCGATCCGGCCGGCGCCAGCGGGCCTGTTTACCTGGCACTGAATGTGCCCCCTCCGTCTACCGCCGCTAATGGTGTAAACCAACTAGAACGAAAAGGCGTAGCCGGTGCTTTCGATCTCGCGAGGTTTTGATGGGGATTTACGGCTATGCATCCAATCTCCCCTTTTTGGGCAACACCGGTGGATGCTTCTGAAACCCGGGTCGGTGCGGCCACACATCTCATGGGATGCAGAGCAAGCGTGGATGTCCGGGCGGGGACCTCGTTGACGAGTTCGTAATGGTTAAGAACGGCGGCGGTGATCGCGGTCGACGCGGGGTGGCCAGGGGCCACGTCCTGCGGGCACTTGGTCAGAAGGCAATCGGTGCCTACTTGGCAACATGCCAGGCGGTGGGAACGGAGCCAAGGTCGGCCCAGCCGGCGTAGATGGCGCCGTTCATGAACCAGATCAGGTGCTCACCGGTGGACGGATTTTCCCAGAGAATGTCGGGCTGGCCGTCCCCGTTGAAGTCCGCGGCGGCGGCGACATGCCAGGCGGTGGGCTGGGAGCCGAGGTCGGCCCAGCCGGCGAAGATGGCCCCGTTCATGAACCAGATGAGGTGCTCACCGGTGGAGGCGTTTTCCCAGAGGATGTCGGGCTGCCCGTCCCCGTTGAAGTCGG
>CAYZGG010000046.1:2231-29737 GCA_964477955.1 uncultured Opitutaceae bacterium | reverse complement strand
ATTTTCGCGGGCAGGCGGTCGGTATCGAGGCGCTGGGTCAGCACCGCCCGGTGGATCGGAATGACCGGAATGCCCAGGTTGCCCATGTGTTTTTTTGCCAGCAGCTCGCTGGCGCGGGCGGGCGGCGGAGGCTGGAGCACGCCGGCCGAGGAATCCGGGGTGTTCTCGTAACCGTTGTTTTCGCCGTAGACGCCGATCAGCATCTCGACCTTGTCATAGTAGGGCGCCAGATCCTCGTAACCGAGCGGCCAGTCGAAACCGTTTCCGTCGCGGCTGTAGGGCTTGAAATCGTAAGGCCCGTTGCGCAGGGCGTGCCGCGCCCAGTGATTGGTGCGACCGCCCAGCATGCGCGCGCGCCACCACTCGAACTGGCGCGCCGGATCCTCCGACGCCTGCGTGTACGGCTCGCCGGGCACCTGCCAGCCGCCGTCGATCGTGGCATCGTGAAAGCCAAACGGCTTGTCGGGGGTGCCGGTGCCGCGCAGCGGAGCCTGCGAGTTGTCCTGGAACATCGGCGTCTCCTTCGCCGGATCGTAGTCGCGACCAGCCTCGAGCATCAGGACCTTCGCTCCCTCCATCGTCAGCGTGTACGCCGCCTGGCCGCCGCCGGCACCGGAGCCCACCACGATGACATCGTAATCTTCTTTGACCTGGTTGGAGGCAATGATCGGCATTGGGGTGGATGACGAAAAATCGATGGTCGGGCCGGAAGGAACCAGAGCCGGCGCGGAGCCGCCGCCCGGGGAGAAAGCGGTGCCCGGCGCGACAATGACCCGGCGACAAAGTCATCCGCAAGTGGAAACTCACCGGACGCAATTTGTTTTGTCATCCGCCTCCCTTCGTGTCCTTTCATGTCCCTTCCTTCCAAAACTCATGGCCAAAATCGAAGTCAGTCAGGTCGCTGAAATCCTGAAAAAACACAAACTCGCCCCAGCTCTCCTCCGCGAGATCGTCGAGGAGATGAATACCGTGACCCAGCCCGGCGCGGACGACGACATCAAGCCGCCGGCGCCGAAAAAGCAGTTTGTGGTGCTGCTCTCGGACCCGCAGGGCAAGCTGCCGCGGCAGGACCTGGTCGGCTGGGTCGTGCAGATTCCGGAGGAAGCCAGCCCCCACTCCACGACCGACCGCATTTTCAAGGGCGCCTACGATTTCAATGCCTCGAAGCGCGGCCGGCTCCTGCCCGTGAAGTCCGTCGGCGAGGCGCTCGAAAGCGGCAGCGCGAAATATTTCAAGGAAGCCGAGCTCTGGGTGAAAACCAAGACCCCCGTGTCCGTCGTCGTGACGGACAACGTCCTCCCGAAAGACGAATTCAAGATCGAGAAGATCGACCGCCGCCGCCGGGACGAAGCCGAGGACTAGAGGCGATCCAAAAACCGGGAAATCCCGTGTGGCCTTCGGAGGGGCGCAGTCTTGCTGCGCCCAGGGATGCGCAAACCCGAATGGGCGCAGCAAGACTGCGCCCCTGCGATCGATCCAGAGCTGCCTCCGGGAAAGATTTTCGGACAGCTTGGAGCGGATTCTCCGCACTCACGGCGAGCCCGGTCGGATCACCTTCGGCGTGATATTTTCGGAATTCTCCGGGTTTCGTCGACCAACGCGCTTCGCGGCAAACCGCGGCCGATGCGATGGTTGATACTTCACCAATCTTCGTCCGGAACCTTAACGTATGATCTTGTCGGCATGAAGCAAACTTGTGGATGGGACGCGGGGCCGGCGCGCGATTCATGTTCCCGTTGAAAACCTCAGCCTTCGCCGGGGTGATGCCACCATTTTTGAAAGGCAGTTCTCGCTAATACTTAGACGTGCGCGCTGCAAAATTCTTAAAATCCCGGCGACGGCCGGCGATTGGCACTCCACGTGCATGAAAGTGTGCCGTCGGTGTCAGTCTTCATTCTTAGTTACCCAACGTTCTTTTTCCTTTGCCCCAGCGGTAGGCTCGGACCGCTCCCTCGTCCGAGAGCAACACACATTTCGTTATGGAGCCTTCACTCGCTTCAGGCACTTCTTCGTCCGCCCGCGGTCTCGCCGCCGGCACTCTTTTCGGTTTCCCGTCCGGAGACCGCGCCGGCGCGGCGTCACCTCCAGCCCGGGCGGCCGGGACGGAATCCCCGGCCCCGCCGGTCACCCGCGGCCTTCCGCGTGAGTTCGCGTTCACCTTGGCGGCCATGCTGCTCGGCGGCGACATGATCGTCGCCTGCGCCGCCATCTTCTCCGGCCTGCAGCTGCGCGAATGGCAGCGGGCCGGCTGGGAGATCACCGCCTTCCGCCCGGATCTCGGCTCGACCATGGCGCTTTGGACCATCGGCGGTGCCGCGATGTTCTCCTGGTTGATGGTCTTCTTCAAGACCTACGAGGCGGACAATCTCTACCGGGTGCGCCGCTGGCTGAAAAACATCCTGCAATCCGTTTTGATCTGGTCGGTCCTGCTCTGGGCCTGCATCGGAGTCTTCCGGATCACAGACTTCTCGCCGCGCATCGGCGTGGCCTACTGCATGGGCACGCTCACCGCCTTCGTCGTGGCCTGGCGGCTGACCTCCTTCATCGTCCTCATCCAACCCCGCGTCAAGGAGGCCGCCAGCGCGCGGGTGATCGTGGTCGGTTGGAACGACAAGGCGACGCACCTCCGCCAGGCCATGCGCCGGGACCTGGCGCAGCTCCAGGAAATCATCGGTTGCGTGCCGATGCCCGCGACCGGGCGCGGCTTTGTCTCGCCGCCGCCCGCCGAACTGGCGGTGCTCGGCGACTATTCCGACCTGCCCGATCTGGTGGTCAAATGCCAGGCCAACGCGATCATTCTGGCCGACGTCTCCTGCTCGGCCCGCGAGATTCAGCAGCTCATCACCTATTGCCAGCGGGAAATGCTCAACTTCCAGATGGTGCCGGAATATTTCCCCGCGCTGAATTCCGGGCTGCAGATCGAGGCGATGAGCGGCGTGCCCCTGCTGGGCGTCCGCCAGCTGCCGCTGGACCGGGCCATCAACCGCCTGTGCAAACGCATCATGGACATCGGCGGGGCGCTCCTCGGCCTGTGCGTCTGCGCCGTCGTCATTCCCCCGTTCGCCCTGCTGGTCTACCTGGAGTCGCCCGGACCGGTCATCTACCGGCAGCGCCGCACCAGCCGCGGCGGCCGGACCTTTTTCATCTACAAGATCCGCAGCATGCGCATGAACGCGGAGGCGGAATCCGGCGCGGTCTGGTGCAAGAAGGAGGACAACCGCCGCCTCAAGATCGGCGCTTTCATGCGCCGGCTCAACATCGACGAGCTGCCCCAGTTCTGGAACGTGCTCGTCGGGGACATGAGCCTGGTCGGCCCCCGCCCAGAGCGCCCGGAGTTGATCGAGAAGTTCAAGGATCAGATTCCGAACTACAACGCCCGGCACGAGGTGCGCTCCGCCATCACCGGCTGGGCTCAAATCCACGGCCTGCGCGGCGACACCGACCTGACCAAGCGCATCGAGGCCGATCTCTACTACCTCGAGAACTGGAGCCCGTTCCTCGATCTCTACTGCATCGTGGCCACGTTCTTCAAAATCAAGAACGCCCACTGACCGCCGCGGCGGACGTCCTGTCCGTCCTCTCATGAGCCAACCTCTCTCAGCGATCAAACGAGTCCACGTGCCGGCGCGCAGCGGCGCCCTGCTCCTGGGCCTGCTCGCCTGGTGCGTTCCGGCCGGCCGGGCCGAACTCGCGCAATCCGGCCACTGGGCCTTGACGGCGGACGCAGCCGCCACGCTGGCCTACGACAGCAATCTCTTCGCCCGGGCCGGAGGCGGGGGCGACGGCTACGCTCTCCTCACTCCAGAGCTTTCGCTCCAGCGCCTCAACGCCACAACCGGTTTTCATGCGGACTTGTCCGTCCAGTCCTTCTCCTTCTTCACCCGGTCCGGGCTCGATTCGCTCGATCCGACACTAGCCCTCGCCCTGCGGTACCCGGTGACCGAGACCGAGGATCCCACGCAATTGATAGATATGCTGGTCGACCGCTCGACCGAGGTGAACGCGGACGTCGGTGGGCGATTGCGCCGGCAGGATCTTGACACGCGCTGGTCCGGCACCTTTGCCACCGCGGCCAAGACCGCGGTGGAGGGCCGCGTCGAGCTCCGCCAGACCGACTACCTGACGGCGGGCTACAACAACAACGAATTCGCGCTCGCGGGGGGCACGGTCGCCTGGCGGCCGGACGAGCGCCTGGAGCTGGGCGCGGCGTACGACTTCGAGTTCGGCCGTTCGCTCCCACGCGACCCGGCGGCCACCACCCCCAGTTTCGCCCAGCATCTTCTGGGACTGCGTGGGCGCGGCGATTTTCTCCCGAAGGTTTCCGGCTCCTTTTCCGTCGGCCTCGCCCGCACCGCCTTCCACGGAACGGCGCCGCAGACGGATGACGATCTCGAGGGCGACCTCAGCCTGGTCTGGCAGGCGACGGCCCGCGGCAGCCTCACGCTGGCGGCCAGCCGGCGCCCGTCGTTTTCGCCGGACGGATTCGCGTACCTTCCGACCAGCGTCGGACCCCAGTGGACCCAGGAATTTGCCGGTGGATACTCCGCCACCCTCGGCGCCGAGGTCCGGCGGACCGAGTACCGCTCCGACGCCGGCAACCGGGTCGACCGCTCGCGCGGCGCCTTCGTCGAACTGCACTACGCGCTGACCGACCGCTGCACCGCCGCCGTCACCGCCCATTACACGAGGCAGCAATCGCCCGATCCGCAGATCAACTTCGAGCGCGCGATTTTCACCTCCAGCGTGGCCTGCAAATTTTGAACCGCAACGAATCACCATGAAAACGCTCCGACTTTTCTCCGGTCTCCTTCTCCTGGGCCTCTCGGGTTTCTCCGCCGAACCGGCGGCACCGTCCGCGGTGGCCGACATCGACTACCGGATCACCGCCGGCGACACCATCCAGTTCCAGATGTACAACCAGCTCGACATGACCACGGTCCAGCGGGTCACCGCCAACGGCGAGGTCCGGTTGCCGCTGGTGGGCACGGTCCGGCTGGCGCAGCTCACCCTGCGCGATGCCGAACATCTGCTGGAAAAGGTCTACCGTGACGAGGGTTACTTCGTGGAGCCGCAGGTCATTCTCGCCGTGCAGCAGTACGGCGACCGTTTTGTCGCGGTGCTCGGCCAGGTGAAGGATCCGGCGCGCATCGCGCTGGCGCCCGAAACCAACACGATCGGCATCCTGCAGGCCATCACCCAGGCCGGCGGCTTCACGCGCGTCGCCCGGACGGAGGCCGTGCAAGTGCTCCGCGGCGGCCAGGCCGCGACCCAGGCCGAGCGCGTGACCGTCAACATGGAGGAGATCCTGCACCCGAAGAACGGCACGCCCGCCCCGGAGTTCCAACTTCGCGCCGGCGACATCGTTTTCGTCCCTGAACGCCCCTTTTAAATCAACCGCGATCCTTCCATGAACCTAACTGACAAAGGCCCGTCTCCGGGCAGCCGCGCGAAGGTGACGATCACCGACGGCGCCGAACCCTCGGCCGTCCGCACCGCCGTACCCTGGGCGCCGGCCCCGGTCGTCGTGAGCCCACCCGATACGCTTGGCCCCCGCGAAATCATCCGGTTGTGTCTCGTCATCTTCCGGTCGCGCTGGCCGCTGGGCCTGCTGGCCGCGGTGGTGATCGCCGCCGGCGCGGGCTACCTGCTTTTCCGGCATCCGCTCGAAGCCACCGCGCAGACCACGCTGCTGGCCCAGAGCACGTTTGACCAGATTCTCAATCCGACCACCGGCTCGCAAGTGGAGCTCGACCGTCAGGAGGATGCGCTGAAGAACCACCTGTCGATGATGACCAGCCGCCGTTTTCAACAGACGTTAGTGGCGAGCTTCAGTCCGGAGGAAAGCGCGGCGATCCAGCGGCCGTACGCCAGCCGCCGCCATCCCCAGTCGCCCGAATTGTTCGCCGGTCTGCTCGCGAAGAAGATCAAGGTGGACCGCGAACGCGAGCGCGCCTTCTTCACGGTGACGGCCAAGCATCCGTCCCCGGACGTCGCCATGATGATGGCGGATCACTTCGCCTCCACCTACCTGCGATTCGTCCAAAACGAACTCCACGGCGCCACGCAGAAGGCCTCCGAGGTTTTGCGCAAACAGGCCGGCGAACTGTCCGAGACGATCGTCGCCCTCGAAAAGGAAAGCCTCGAATACCGGCGCAAATACAACCTGATCTCGGTCGAGGCCAACCAGGACATGCTCAATGAGCAGTTGAAGAGCCTGCACGAGGCCTTGTCGGACGTCCGCATCAAGCAACTTCAGCTGGACGCGCAGGTGGCGCGTGCGCGGGAGGATCTCGCGCAGTCGCCGCTGCCGTATTCGAACCCGACCCTCGCCGCCTACGGACACAACCAGACCCAGTGGCAGGAGCTGGAAACCCTCAAGAATCAGCGCGCCATCGCGGCCGGGAGCTTCGGGCCGAACCACGCCAAGATGCGCGAACTTGACCGCAGCGTCGCAGCGGAGGAGGAAAGCCTGCGGCGCAATTTCTCCCTGGCCTTCGAGGATTTGCGCACGCAGGCGGAACTGGCCGCGAACTCGGCGGGGAAACTGGAGGCGGAGATCGCCCGGACCTTCAACAAATCCCTCGAGTTGAACGAGCTCGCCGGACACTTCAACGCGCTCGGCCAGACCATCGAGAGCAAGCGCAAGACCCTCGACCTGCTCCTGCAGCAGCTGGACAAGACCTCGATCGACACGCAGCTCCCCGTCGACGTGCTCCGGATCATCGATCCCGCCTACGTCGTTTATCCGCTCATTCCGCTGAAGGTCATCTACGCCGCCATCGTGGCCCTCTGCGCGGGCGCCGCCTTTTTCGTGACCACGGTCTCGCTGAATTTCTTCGACCGCACGGTGACCGCGAGCATGGATCTCGAGCGCCGCTTCGGCCTGCGCGTGCTCGGGGCGATCCCCAAACTGGGGAAAACCCGGAAGGTCGAACGCGCCCATGTCGTCCGGGACAAGGTGGTGCTGCCTTACGTGGAGGCCTTCCTTACCGTCGCCAACCAGATCGACCTGGTCTCGCTCAAGCCCTTTCCGAAACGGATCGTCGTCACCAGTGCGCTTCCCGGCGAGGGCAAATCCACCGCGGCCTCGAATCTCGCCGCCACCTTCACCCGTCTGGGCTGGAAGACCGTCCTCGTGGACGGCGATTTCCGGCGGCCGGCGCAGCACGGGATGCACCGGACCAAGAACGACCGGGGTTTGATCACCTGGGCCGAGGGCGGGTTCAAGCCCAGCCCGGATTTGTTGAGCCCCGACGGCCCGCTGGGCCTGACCGTCCTGCCCGACGGCACCTCGTTGATCCCGGCGGGCGGTACCGACGTGCAGCCCTCGCGGTACCTCGTCGCCCCGCCCATGACGGAGTTTTTTGACCAACTCGGCTGGAAATTCGACGTCGTCGTCGTCGATACGCCTCCCGCCGGCCTTTTTCAAGATGCGCTGATTCTGGCGCGGTCCTGTGAAGAGACCGTGCTGGTGGTGAAGGAGGGCCGGGCCGCCGCCACCCTCGTCGACCGCATCATCGTCGATTTCGCCCGCACCAACGCGCCGGTGCTGGGCCTGCTGCTCAATTGTTTCCGGCTGGCGGGCACCGATGCGCCTTTCGCGTACGGGCACCACGGCGCCGCCGCCAAATATTACAAGCCCAAGCGGAAACTGCCGCCGCTCGCCGCCTCGGCTTAGCCCGGCCCCTCGCCCACTCTCGATGAAAATCGCGTACCTCTATCACCGGAACGCCGCCAACGCGGAGGTGCAATCGGGCCGCCCGGCCTCGATCCGCCGCCAGTTGCTCGCCATGGGGGCCGAGGTGGAGGACATTTTTCCGCTCAGTGCCCGGCCCTCGGGCTCGTCGCTCTCCCGGAAAATCCTGAGCCGTCTGACCGGACACTATCATCGCGGGGACCGGGATGCGTCCTATCTGGCAGCCCTGGCCGGCGAGGCCCAGGCCCGGATGGCCGGCAGGCATTTCGACGTCGTCTTCTGCCCGGGCAGCGAGGTGATCTCGGCCTTGGAAACCGCGGCGCCGATCACGTTTTGCGCGGATGCGACCTTCGCCAACTTGGTGAATTACTACTGGGACTTCAGCCGCATCTCCGCCGCGTACCTGCGCAAGGGACATGCCCAGGAGGCCTCCGCGCTGAAACGGGCCAGTCTGGCGATTTATCCCTCGGAATGGGCCGCCCGCTCCGCCATCGACTACTACGGGATGGATCCCCAACGCGTGAAGGTGATCCCGTTCGGGGCCAATCTCGGGGCGGAAAACCGGCGCGAGCAGGTCGAGCAATGGATTCAAGAACGCCCGGGCGACCGCGTGCGCCTGGTATTCGTAGGACGCGACTGGAAGCGCAAGGGCGGCGACCTGGTCGTCGCCGCCGTGCAGTCGATCGTGGCGCAGGGCGTGAAGGTCGAACTTGATCTGGTGGGATGCGAGGTCCCGGGCCGCCTGCGGGGTGTGCCTTGGATCAAGACGCATGGTCTGTTGCGTGCGAGTGTGCCCGCGGAACGCGCCCGCTTTGGGGCACTCTACGCGCAGGCCCATTTCGTATTCGTCCCCTCGCGCGCCGAAGCCTACGGCATGACGTTCGCGGAGGCCAACGCGTTCGGCGTGCCGGCGATCGCCACGGCGACCGGCGGCATCCCGTCGGTCGTGCGCAACGGGACCAACGGCTTTCTGCTGCCGCCGGAGGCCGGACCCGGCGACTATGCGCGGACGATCCTCCGCGGGCTGGGGGACCTGAAATCCTACCGCCAGTTCGCGTCCCGCGCTTTCGAAGAATTTGAAACCCGGCTCAACTGGCGGGTTTTCTGCCATCGTTACGTCGAAGCCGTCGCCAGTCTGGGCGGATCCGCTTCCGGCTTCAACCGCGCCCGGTCGAACAACAATGAAAATCGCATTTGTCTCTAACGATTTCTACGATCCAACCAATCCGGATTCGTGGTCGGGCCTGCCCTACTTCATCCACCGGGCCCTGGGCGAATGCGGCGTCGAGAGCGAGTGCGTGCGGCTGCGCGATCCGGCCCGCGCGCTCACGGTCTTCAACTACGCCTACTACCGATATTTTCGCAAACTGCGCTACGTCGGCGCCTGCGACCGCCTGGTCCTGAAAAGCTACGCCCGGCAGCTGGACCGGCGCCTGGTGGAACTCCAGGTGGACGTCGTGTTCAGTCCCAGCTCGCGCCTGATCGCCTACTCGCGCACGAAGCTGCCCGTCGTCTTCTGGACCGACGCCTGCTTCGCCAGCATGGTCGGGTTCTATCAGTCGTTCGCGGATCTTTCGCCGCGCACCCTGCGGGACGGCCACCATGCCGAGCAATCCGCCCTCGATGTCTGCACAAAGGCGATCTACTCCTCCGAGTGGGCCGCGCAGACCGCGATCGCGTGCTACAAGGTGCCGCCAGCGAAAATCAGCGTGGTGCCGTTCGGCGCGAACCTGGTCGAGCGTCCCGCGGCCCGCGAGGTCGAAGCGATGATCCAGCAACGCTCGGCCTCCCGCTGCGAACTGACGCTCGTGGGCGTCGACTGGAAGCGCAAGGGCGTCGATCAGGCGATCCAGGTCGCCCAGCTCCTGAACGAACGGGGCGTGCCCACCCGGCTGACCGTCGTGGGCTGCCGGCCGCCGGCAGGCGCCTTCCTGCCGGATTGCGTCGAACTCGTGCCCTATCTGGCGAAAAATTCCCCGGCCGGCCGGAAAGGACTCAATGCCATCTATGCCCGCAGCCATTTCCTCATTGTGCCTTCCCTCGCGGAAGCGTACGGCCTCGTCTTTGCCGAGGCCGGCGCCTTCGGGGTTCCCAGCCTGGCCACGGACGTCGGCGGCATTCCGTCGATCATCGGCAACGACGTGAACGGCCGGCTTTTTTCCCTGCACGACCCGGCGGACCGTTACGCGGACTACATCTGTGCCCTGTGGCGGGAACCCGCGCGCTACCAAAGCCTCGCCCTGCGTTCCGCCCAGGAGGCGCGCGAGCGTTTTTCCTGGGAGGTCTCCGCGCCGGCCGTCACCGCCATCTTTGAAGCAGCCCGCGGGCCGCTTCGCCACCCCCTGACCCATGCCCACCGGCACATCCACGTACCCGCTTGAAACCTGGCCCGCTGCGGTCACCCCGGCCAACGCCCCCTCCGGCACGGCTTGGGGCGCCTACGGCACCCGCACGACGGCCGCCCTGGCCGGGCTGCTCACGCCCTTCACGGTCTCGCTGGTGGGCGAGATGCCGATCGGGGAATTTTTCCTGATGGGCGTGATCGCCTACCTGACGATCAATGCCCTGCTCTCGGGCCGCTGGCCGGGCGAGATCTTCCGGCAACGGCAGTTCTGGGTCCTGTGCGGCAGTCAGGTTCTGGCCTGGGCGGCCTACATCTTTTCGGATTTTTACCGCGACAGCAGCGCGCACGACATGGCGCGGGGCTGGGGCCGCATGCTCTTCCTCGAATTGGATCTGGTCGCGATGAGCTACCTGCTGGTCTCAGACCGGCTGAGCTTTTTCTACTACCTCTTCGCCGAACTCGCAGGCGAAGTGGCGCGGGCGGTGCTGGTCGGCTCGCTCTTCGGCGACATCTGGAAATTCGGCATCGGCGTTCCGCTGACCTACTTCGTGATCGCCGGCGCCTGTCTCGTCGGTCCATGGACGGCGATCGCCGCCTCGGCGGGCATGGGTTGCGTCAGCCTGGTGCTGGATTTCCGCAGCTTCGGGGCGATCTGTTTTCTGGTCGCGGCGCTGACGGGACTGCAACAATTCGGCCGGCGCCTGCGCCCGATGCTGATTCCGCTCGTGGTGCTGACGATGATTGTCTCGTACGCCTTCTACCGGCAGAGTCAGGCGAACAACGTGCATCGGGCGACGCGGTCGGATGTTTCCCGCAGTTCGATGCTGATCGTGACCAGCGAAGCCTTTCTCCATTCGCCTCTGATCGGACAGGGGTCCTGGTTCAGCAATTCGGATGTCTGGGAGGATTTCCTGGTGATCCGCAAGGAGCGGGCGCGCGAGGCGCATGTCGGCGGCTTTCCCGAGGAAAACGAGGGCCCGGGCACGGTCGCCTTTCATTCTCAACTCCTCGTCGCCCTGGCCGAAGGCGGAATCTTCGGGGCCAGTTTTTTCTTCACCTTCGGCTTCCTCCTCGTCCGGACGCTCTATGAGCTTTGTTTCACCCGCCCCTGGGAGCGAGCCGGTCCGGTTTTCCTGCTCCTGCTGCTGTCTTCCTTGTGCAACCTGTTTTTCAGCCCCTTTTCCGGCGCCCACCGGGTCTATATTGCGGCCAGCTGCGGACTGGTGTTCCTGATCCGCAAGGGATGGGATGACATCGACCGCCGGAGGATTTCGCCATGAGTCCGCTGAACTCATGGCGGCAGCGCGCGCGGCAGATGTCCGGCCGAAACCGGTCGCTCGGACTTTTTGCCGGCACTTCGCTTTTCGCGCGCGGGCTCGGCATGGCCGGCCAGGTGCTGCAGGTCCCGCTGGCCGTGCACGCGCTGGGAGCGGAGGCGTTCGGCCTGTGGATGACGCTGATGAGCGTGAGCACTCTGGCCACCTTCGCGGATTTCGGCCTCGGCCAGGGGGCCCAGAATGTCATGGCCGAGGCGCTGGCCGCGGGCGACGGGAAGACCGCCCGGCAAACGGCCACCACCGCCCTGTATTTTCTGTTTTTCATGAGCGCCGTGGTGGCGCTGGCCGGAGCGGGGCTGATCGGGCTGCTGGACGTGAACCACGTGTTCGGCCTGCGCGATGACGCCACCCGGCAGGCGGCCAAACCGGCCATCGCCGCCGTCCTTGCGGTGTTCTGCCTCAATTTTCCGCTCGGGTTTGCCCAACGGCTGGCCTACGCCCGCCAAAAAGGCTGGCTGCACAATCTCGCGCAGGCGGTCTCGGTGGTGCTGGCCCTGGCCGGCGTGGCGCTCGCCGCCCGGGCCCACGCGTCGCTCGTCACGATCATCGTGGTGGCCCAGGGTCCCCTGGCGCTGGCGAACGGGATCCTGCTCCTCATCCAGCTGATCGAGCTGCGGTGGAACGTGGCCCGGCGAAGCTATTTCTCGGGCGCACGTTTGCGGTCGATGCTGCGGCTGGGCGGCTATTTCAGCCTGCAGCAGATTCTGAATCTCCTGCTCTTCTCCGCGCCGCAGATCGTGATCTCCACGGCACTGGGCGCGGCGGCTGTGACGCCGTACAACGTTCTGCAGCGCTTCTTCAATGTTTTCGGCGTCATTCAAAACGCCTTCATGCTGCCGTTGTGGCCCGCCTATTCGGAGGCCAAGGCCCGGGGCGAGATGGCATGGGTCCGGCGCACGCTCAAGCGATCCGTCGCGGCCACCCTCGTCTGCACCGTGGCGCCGATGGCCGTGGCGACGTTGCTCGCAGGCCCCCTCATCAAGGCCTGGGTCGGCAGCGGTGCCGTTCAGCCGCCGAAGGAACTGATCTGGCTCATGTTCGCGTGGACCGCCGCGGTTTTCCTGCAACAGCCGTTCGGTTATCTCCTGGCTGGTTTCTCCGAGGTAAAACGCACGACCCTCTACGCACTCGCCAGCGCCGGCGCCTGCGGATTTCTCATGACCCGGCTGGTGCACCCGCTGGGACCGGCAGGCGTGGTGATCGGGCTCCTCCTCGGCGCGGTGCCGTTCAACCTTCTAGGCAACATGTTCGAGGCCTGGAAAATCGTCCGCCTGCCGAAATCCGACCTCGTCCTCCTGCCGGCGGAGAACCTGGAAATGAAAACCTCTTGAGCCTCCCCGACCATGAAGCGCCCTCACTTCACTTTTAACGCAAAACCGAAGCCCGTGCTTTCGATCGTGATCTGCACTTACAACAACGAACGCGCGCTGCGTCTTTCGCTCCAACACCTGGCGCTCCAGATGACGCCCCGCCTGGCGACTGAGGTCGTCGTCGTGGACAACAATTGCACCGACGGCACCGCGCAGGTCGTGCATGAATTCATCGCGCAATGCACCATCCCGCGCCTGCGCTATGTGGTGGAGACGTGCCAGGGGCAGGTCCACGCGCGGGTGCGCGGGGTGCGGGAGACCACCGGCGATTGGATCGCCTTTGTCGATGACGACAATCTGCTGCAGGAGGGCTGGATCGGCGCGGCGGTCGCCTTCTCCCGGAGAAACCGGCGGTGCGGGGCGTTCGGCGGCCGCATCGACATCGACTGGGAAACGCCGCCGACCCGGTCCATCGCGGCGCACAACTATGCCTACGCCGCCTTGGATCTCGGCGGGTCCCAGCCCGTCCGGCTGGAGGGCGAGGCGCGCTGGAAACTTCGCGGCGCGGGCTTGGTCTGCAACCGCCAGGCTTTGCTGTCGACGGGTTGGCTGGACTGGCAGCTCTGCTGCGGGCGGCGCGGACTCAACACCATGGCGGGCGACGATCTCGAGATCGTCATGCGCATCGCGCGGAACGGTTTCGAGATCTGGTATGAGCCGAGATGTCGGATGAAACACCTGATTTCCACCCGTCGCATCAACGACACGTATCTGCTCAAACTTCACGCCGGCTTCGGCCTCGCGCATCCGATGCTCACCGGCATGAAGCGCCGGCAGTCGTTCCTCGCCTGGGGTTTTTCCCTCCTCACTTTCATCGGCAAACAGGCGTTGCGCGGATCGCTGTTGACGATGCGCGCGACGCTCCGTCGGCCGCGCTGGGTGGAAGCCAAGATCTGCTGGAACTATCTGTGCGGCACGCTGGCCGGGATCGGACCCGTGCTAAAAATGGATCGACGGACCCGAAGCCTCTGGCTGGGGAGGGTCGCGACTTAATCCGATGCCCGCCCCGCGCCAGTTCAAACGCCCGGTCCGACCCGCGCGACGATCCGCGCTGACCGGACTCGCCGCGGTCGCCTTCGCGCCCCTGCTGGGCGGCGCCGAGTTCGGCGTCATGACTCATTTCGCCCAAGGCTGGAATCCGACTCTGATCCAAGCGGTGTCCGCCGCGCAGATTCCGACGGTGCGGGACGAGCTGTACTGGAAATCGGTGGAGCCGCAGCCGGGCGTCTACACCTTTCCAGCCCGCTTCGAGACCTACATGGCCGGGCTGGCGGCCGGCGGCGTCGCGCCCCTGATCGAATTGGATTTTGAAAATCCCCTCTACGATGGCGGGCTGACGCCGTGCACCGACGCCGGACGGACGGCCTACGCCAACTACGCCTCCGCCGTGCTCCGCCACTACGGCAGCCAGATCAAGACCGTCGAGATCTGGAACGAATTCAACGGCAGTTTTTGCAAGGGCCCCGACACCCAGGATCGCGCCGGCAGTTACTTCGCCCTGCTGAAAACCGCGCACGACCGGATCAAGCGCGACCGGCCCGACGTCATCGTGGTCGGCGGCGGCACCGCCGGCATCCCGCTGCCGTATCTCGAAAAACTTTTCCGCCTCGGGGCGCTCGAGCACATGGACGCGCTGTCGGTCCATCCCTACCGTTTCGATCGTCCGCCCGAAGGACTCGAGCTGGACCTACAGCGGTTGAACGATCTCGTCCGGCAGTACAATCACGGCCGGACGATGCCGATTTGGGTGACCGAGATCGGCTGGGGCACCAAGGCCAGCGTCGCACCGGGCGACCTCGAGATCACGGATTCCCGGCAGGCGAGTTTTCTGGTGCGCGCCTACGCCCTGCTGGTTTCGGCGGAGGTCGAGCGGGTTTACTGGTACCTGTTCCGCGACTACGGGCCTTTCGCGACCATGGGGCTGGTACACGACGATGCGTCCGCCTCCCCCAAGTCTTCCTACGCGGCAGCCAAGGTGATGGTGCGCCTGCTCGGCGGATGCACTTACCAAGGGCGCGATCGGACCCCGGCCGATCTGTATTCGATGCGCTTCGGGACTTCGGACGGGAGGCAGCTGCGCGTGCTGTGGAGCCTGAGCGGGAGGAAAATCGCTCCGGTCGGGGCCACCCGCATCACAGATTTGTACGGGAAGGAAATCAATCCGGCGCAGGAGTTGGCGGTGACCGAAAATCCCGTCTATATCGAAGGCCCGGTGCAGGGTCTGCCCGCGCCTGCGCCCGACGCGCCGACGCTGCTCGCCGACTCGACGGCTGATTTCTCGGCCCAGCAGGGGGGATCCGGCTGGTCGTACGGTTGCGTGATGGGAAACACGGCAGGCTTCATTCCGCTGTCGACCTATCGCGTGACCGATTGGAAAAGGGAGTGGGCCGACCGCCATCCGCATCTTTCCATCACGGAAACGGACCAACACCCGTCGGTGACGGGATCCGAAAAAATCGCGGCCGTGCGCCGCTGGACCAGCGACCGCACCGGTCAGGTGCAGATCACCGCCCGCTTTCAAACCGGCGTGCGGGGCGACGGCGTGGGCGTCGAGATCCGGGCGGCCGACCGCGTGCTTTTTTCCCGCACACTCGGCGGCGGCGGCGCCACCGTGGCCGACTTCTCGACCACCCTGCCCGTCCGCCCGGGCACCACGCTCGATTTTTCCGTCGATCCCGGACCCGACCACAACATCGATTTCGACGCCACCGTCGTTTCGGTCCGGATTTACCAGGCCAACTCATGAAAACCGCCCCCATCCTGATCGTGACTCCGACGCTCGCCGATTCGCCATTCCTCGACGCGACGGTGCAGTCGGTCCTGCGCCAGGAATTCGCCTTCCTCCACGTCCTCTCCGTGCCGCAAGCCAAGGTGGACGCCGTGCAGCGGCGCTACCCCCACGCCACGGTGGTGCCGGATGCCGGTCGCACCGGCGGCATCTACGGCGCTCTGAATGCCGCTCTCGACGCCGTTCCTTCCGACTGGAGTTGGTTCACCTACCTCAACGATGACGATCTGCTGACGCCCGCCCTGAGCGCGGTGGTCCGGCAGCATTTGGCCCGGTCTCGTCCCGAGCCCGTGGTCTACGGCGAGGTGGGCCTGATCGACGAGGCGGGCGGAGTGGTCGCCGGCATCACCATCGAACGCTCGCCCGCCTGGATCCCCGCGCTGTTGCAGTCGGGGATAAGTCCGCTGATGCAACAGGGCACGCTTTTCGAACACTCCCTCGTCGACCGGATCGGGCGCTTCGACTTGCGCTACAAATTATGTGCGGACCTGGACTTCTGGCTGCGCTGCTACGCGGCGGGAGCGCAGTTCCGCCGTTATCCGGAGCGCGTCGCGCAGTTCCGGCTGCGCAGCGGCCAGCTCTCCTCCAACACGCAGCGGACCCAGGCGGAGCAGGACGAGATCGTCGCCCGCCATCTGCCGGCCCCCATCCCGGCCTGGCGGCGGAGCCTCGGGGTGGCCCGTTTTCGTCTGTACAATCTTCCCAAATATCTGTCCCGCCTCCGGCGCCACGGCCTGCGCCGCAGCTATGCCATCCTCGGCGGCCGGAGCAACCCTTTGCCCGTGCACTGATGGAAGTTCTCATTCTCAACGACTATGCCAGCGTGACCGGCGGCTCCTCCGCGGTGGCGCTGGCTTCGGCCCGCGGCCTGGCCGCGCGCGGCATCGGCGTGACGCTTTTCACTTGTGTCGGACCAGTCGCGCCAGACCTGGCCGGCCAACCCAATCTCGAGTTGGTCTGCCTGGATCAACCGGAGATCGGCCGGGACCCGAACCGGTTGCGCGCCCTGGTCGGCGGGCTGCGCAACGGCCCGGCCGTCAGGCGGCTCGATGCGCTGCTGGCAGAAAAAGACCCCGCGGAGACCATCATCCACCTGCATACCTGGACGAAGGCGCTGTCGCCGTTCGCCGCCGTGCTCGCCGCCCGGCGCGGTTTTCGCGTCGTGGTGACGCTGCACGATTTCTTCATCACCTGCCCGACCGGCGGATTCTTTCTCCACAATAGCGGACAGCTTTGCCACCTCCGGCCGCTGAGCGTGGGCTGCGTCAGCTGCAATTGCGACCGGCGGAACTACGGCCACAAACTCTGGCGCGTGTTGCGGACCGTGCTGCAAAACCGCATCCTGCGGCTGCCGGAGCAGGTCGCGCATTTCGTCGCGGTGTCGCGCTTCAGCCTGGAGGTGATGCGTCCCTATCTGCCGCCCCAGGTCCCGGCCTCGGTGATCCGGAATCCAATCGAGAGCGAACGCGAGCCCGCCGTCGGCGCGGCGGAAAATCGCGACTTTGTCTTCATCGGCCGCCTGGAAGAGGAAAAGGGCGCCCGGCTTTTCGCCGCCGCCGTGCGGGCCGCCGGCGTCCCCGCGGTTTTTCTCGGCGACGGGGCGCTCGCCCCGGAGTTGAAGGCGACCTATCCGGAGATCCGCTTTCCGGGGTGGCTGCCGCCGTCGGAAATCCGGCGGGCGCTGCGCACCGCGCGCGTGGTCGTCTTCCCGCCGCTCTGGTACGAAACGCTGGGCATGGTCGTGATCGAGGCGGCCAGTCTGGGCGTTCCGGTGATCGTCTCGGACTCCTGTGCCGCGACCGACTTCATCAAAAACGGCGAGAACGGCCTGCACTTCAAACACGGCTCCGTCACGTCGCTGGCCGGGCAGATTGCGCGTTTGCGCGACCAGCCCGGGGAGGTGCGGCGCCTCGGGCAGGCGGCCTATCGCTGGTACTGGTCCGCCCCGTGGACGACGGAGGACCATGTCGAGAATCTCGTCGCGCTGTATCAACGGATTCTGGCGCCCCACGCGGCGACGGTGCGGGCGACCGAAACTATTTCCAATCCATTGGAGGTGATATGAACATTCTGCTTGTCACTGAACCAGGCGTGAACGGCGTGTTTCGGTACGTCGAGGCCTTGAGCCACTTTCTGCTCTCACGCGGCGTGCGGGTCCATCTCGCGTACTCCGACGTGCGCGGCAGCGACCGGCTGCCGCTGCTGGTCCGCCGGATCGAGGCGGCGGGCGGCCGGACGCTGAACCTGCGCGTCGACAGCCGCCCGGCGCTGCGCGATCTCCCCGCGCTGTACCGCTTGTGGAAATTTACCCGACAGATCCGGCCGGACCTGATCCACTCGCACAGTTCCAAGGCGGGCGCGCTCGCGCGGCTGTTGGGTTACGCCGGCCTGGATTGTCCGCAGCTGTACCATGCCCATGCCTATCGCGGCATGCAGCCGGAGGCGGGCCGGCTGGTCGGAATTTTCAATCTGGCCGAAACGGTGCTGGGACAGGTGGGCGCCACGATCAGCTGCTCGGAGGACGAACGCGCCTTCGCGACCGGTCGGCTGGGCCTTGCCCCCGAGCGCTGCTTCCTCATTCCCAATGCCGTCGATTGCGCCCGCTTTCATCCCGTCGGAGAGGAGCGCAAGAAAACTCTGCGCGAACAGTTCAAGCTCCCGCTCGACGCGCCGGTGCTCGGTGCGGTCTGCCGGAGTTCGGTGCAAAAGGATCCCTTCACCCTCTACAAGGCCTTTGCGCTGGCCCTGCCGGAGTGCCCCGACGCCTGGCTTTTTCACGTAGGTGAAGGAGAGCTGGATCCGCAATTGGAAACGCTGCTCGACGAACTCGGGGTGCGCGCGCGGGTCGTTCGCCTTCCCTATCTGCCCAACACCGCCGAGGCTTATCAGGCCGCCGACGGATTCATCCTGACCTCCCGCTACGAAGGTTTTTCACTCGCGGCCTTGGAGGCCCTGGCCACCAACCTGCCCGTGATCCTCAGCGAGGCGCCCGGCACCGGCGATCTCATCCGCCTGCCGCTGTCGCACCGCTGGAACGCCCGGCCCGGGAATGTGGCCGGTTTTGTCGAGGTCATCCGAAGCTGGTACCGGGATTTGGCGGCCCGGCGGCCGATCAATCATGTGGAAATCATCCGGGAATCCTTTGATAGTGCGGTGACGTTCGGGCGGGTGAGCGGGCTCTACGAGGCGCAGATCGCAGCGGCCAGGACGGAGACCCCGGTGCTCACCCGGCTCTGGTCGCAGGCATTGCTCGCCGTGGGCGGCCTCGGGATCGTCGCGGCGCTGTTCCTGTCATTGAAACGCTCCGGCGACGTGCCCTTCACGCGTTTCACGCCCGATTGGTTGACCCTCTGGGTGAATCACCACGGCGTCATGCGAAACTTTTCCGCCTACGCCGCACTGGCCCTGCCCTTCCTGCTCCGGGAGGCGCGCTTCCCGGGGCGCGTGCGGACCGCCCTGCTGCTGGCCGCTCTCGCGATCGGGCTGGAGTGTGCCCAGCTTTTCATTCCCACGCGCTGGTTCGACCTGCGCGACATCGCCACCAGCGTGGCCGGAATCG
Organism: uncultured Opitutaceae bacterium; assembly: GCA_964477955.1. Classification (GTDB taxonomy): domain Bacteria; phylum Verrucomicrobiota; class Verrucomicrobiia; order Opitutales; family Opitutaceae; genus Didemnitutus. Next base: position 10,643 of record CAYZGG010000046.1, on the reverse strand, counting down.
GCGTCGTTTGGGCGGTGCTCGAAACAGTCCGCCGACGCCAGGCCCCCGCACGCGAATCTTTCCGTCATCCGCCGCATCCGGCGACTCTCCGGGCGACCGAAGCCGTCCGCACTCCGAACTGAACCCGCCCCACGCAGATTTTCGTCCCGGCCCTGTCCGCCCCCAACCCGACCCACGCCAACGATGAACTACCGATCCTACGCCGATCTCACGCAGATCGTGGTGAAGAACATCTCGGTCGTCCCGCACGACGTCGATCTCGTCGTGGCGATCCCGCGCTCGGGCTACCTGCCGGCGGCGATCATCGCCTGCACCCGGAACCTGAACCTCATCGATCTGGACGGCTTTCTGGCCGGCCGCACTCCCCAGCACGGGAGCTCCCGCGCGCTCGCCGGTGGTGAACGTGCCAGTTTCCGGCATGCGCTGGTTGTCGACGACAGCGTCCTCACCGGCACCTCGCTCGCCCGGGTCAAGGAACGGATCCGCCAGGCCAACCCGGCTTGTCGCGTGACCTACGCGGCGGTCTTCGCGACCCGGGAGTCGATTCCCCTGGTCGATCTGCATTTTGATCTCTGCCCGTTCCCGCGGCAGTTCCAGTGGAACGTGTTCCATCACGAACATCTCTCCCGCTGCTGCGTGGATATCGACGGCGTGCTGTGCCTGGACCCGGACCCGGCGGTCAACGACGACGGTCCCCGGTACCGCCAGTTCCTGCTCGAGGCCACGCCCCACATCCTTCCCTCGGTGCCGATTCGCCACCTGGTGACTTCCCGGCTGGAAAAATGGCGGCCGGAAACCGAGGCGTGGTTGCAACGCCAAGGCGTGCGCTATGAGCGGCTCAGCATGCTGGACCTGCCGACCGCCCAGGAACGCGCCCGCACCGGCGCCCACGGTCCGCACAAGGCGCGGATCTACGCCGCCGACTCCGGCGCCAAGCTTTTCATTGAAAGCGAACAGCACCAGGCCGAGATGATCGCCCGCGTTTCCGGCAAGCCGGTGCTATCCATGGAAACGCAAACCATGTCGTACCCGAATTCCCTTTCCCTCGCGGCCGTGAAATCCAAGTCCCTCGTCCTCGGACATTCGCTCATCCGGCGCGTGCTCCGTCGCTTTCGCATCCGCGGTCCGCTCAAGTTTCTGCTGCCCAGCTGAGCGCTCCGAGCACAGCGACGCCGACATAAACTCACCCGCCCTCAGGCTCCGACCGGGGCCTCGGGCTTGGCGTTGCGGACGGCGTCGGCCACCGTCACCGGCAGAAAGCAAGCCCGAGCAAGCGCTCGCGGCCTTGCCGCGCCCCCCCGGTCGCACGACTAGTCAACCTTCGCACCGTTTTCGATGAGCAGCTGTTTCAACAGAGACCGGTGGCAGCGGGCTTCGTCCTGGCAGTAGCAGCCCACCGAGAAATTGGTCGTGTGCGACAGGGCGGCCAGAAGCGCCAGATCGTGTTTCGCCCCGGGCGCGGCCATCTCGGTCTTGTACTTCCTTGCAAACCCCGCCCATTGCGCCGCGGTCGCCGCTGCCAGCCCGATTTTCATGGTCGCAACGCTGGGCGCCAGATTCGGGAACCACACATCGTACCAGTTCTGGCTGGCAAACTCGGCCTTCGGCACCCCACGCGGAGGCCGGCGAACTGTTCCGATCCTGACCCCCTCTCCGGGCAGTCGCGGGCTCCCGAGGCGGATAACATGTATGCTCATTGATATAACTTAAATTAAATCCCCAGTCCACAATCCGTCAGATCATGGCAACCTCAGTCTACCGACTACGAACTGGCGGGATGTTCTCTGAATAGCTCGAATTGCTGTCCATCGTCCAGCTTTCCGCTCTAAAGCGCGAGGCCACGCCAGCAGTTTCATCCCAGAGGATCAACTCGATCGTGCTTCCGCGTAAGTATGCCGCTAATCGATAGACGTGATTAGCCGCAAATTCCACTGTAATGGTAGGCCGGCCGCCGGCAGTAGAGTCACCTATCGCTCCGGTCCTGCCATGACCCACATTGCCGTACTCGGTGTCAATTTCAGAAATGTTCACCTTGAGGGTGTGCTTTCCCGGCGCGACATACAGTTGCGTTCTAGGGATAAACCAGTTGAGCCCAGGCAAACTCGCCGTAAACCCCGAAATCAAGCCATCCACCTCAGCTATATCGATGCTGCAACTTCCGTTTTCCGAATTCTGAATAGGAGTGACAGGCCCTTCAATCCTCGCTGAATCGGAATGCTCCGTGCTTTGATATCTAGGCCCAGTGGCGCATCCGCCGGAAAGAAAGCTGAACACAACAAGGGCCCCAAACAAAAAATATGCTTTGGGAATGGCCAGCATAAATTTCTAATGCAGCACCGCGCCTCACGCTCCGACCGGGGCCTCGGGCTTGGCGTTGCGGACGGCGTCGGCCACCGTCACGGGCAGCAACTCGGGTTCGCCGCGTTCCTGGTCGAAGCGCATCGACAAGGTGCGGGACACGCCGCGCTCCTGCATCGTCACGCCGTAGATCGCGTCGGCCGTGGCGATCGTGCTCTTGTTGTGCGTAATGATGATGAACTGCGACTCCGCGACGAACTTCCGCAGCAGCTCCGTGAACCGGTGGATGTTCGACTCGTCGAGCGGCGCGTCGAGTTCGTCGAGCAAGCAGAACGGCGACGGCTTGACCATGTAGAGCGCGAAGAGCAGCGCCACGGCGGTGAGCGTCTTCTGGCCGCCGGAAAGCAGCGTGATGCCCTTGAGCTTCGTACCCGGCGGCTGCGCCACGATCTCAATGCCGCTCTCGAGCGGATCCTCCGCCGTCACCAGCTCGATCTCGGCCCGGCCGCCGCCGAACAAGATCTGAAACGTGTACGCGAAATTCTTGCGGATTTGCTCGAACGTGATCCTGAACTGCTCGAGCGAGGTCTGGTTGATGTCGTCGATGGCCTTCAGCAGCGCCGCCTTGGCGTTGGTGAGGTCGTCGCTCTGGGTCTTGAGAAATTCATAACGCTGCTTGAGCTCGGAATATTCCTCGATGGCCACTAGATTGACCGCGCCCATCGCCCCCAGACGCTGGCGCAGCGCGTCCACCTCGGCCTTGATCTCGTCCCAGTTGGTCGCGTCAAGCGCAGCGAGGTCGGCCTCCGAAGCAGCGCCGCGCTGCTTCATTTTCGATTTTCGAGCCTTGATTTTTGATTGTGGTGCCGCGGCGCCCTCGCCCGCGGGCTGCTGATCGCTGACAGCCGACGGCTGACCGCTCTCTTCTTCTTCATCCAAATCCAAATCCTTCAGGCCTTCCGGCTCGTCGTCGGCGTGCCAGAGCAGGATTTTCCAATCGAGCGTGGAAACATCCGTCTGGAATTCGTGTGTGATCTCCTCGGTGAGGAACTGGACGCGGGCACGGGTCTCGGCGACCTTGACCTCGTTCCGCGACAATTCCGCCATGGCGGCCTCGGCGTCCGTGCGGATCGCAGTCAGGCCGGATTCCACGCCATTGATTTCCTGTTCGACCGCCGAAAGTTCGAAACGCGTCTTTTCGACATTGTCCTGAGCCACGGTGAGCGTGGCGGCGATCTCGGCGGCACGGTGCTTTTGTCCGTCGCTGTCGCGCTCCAGCTGGGCAATCTGTTCGGTCCAGGTCTCGATTTCGATCTGACGCTGGGCGTGCAGGTCGGCGAGCTGCGCGCGGCGGCGCTCCATCTCGGTAAGACCGCGATCGAGCACCTCGACCTTCTGCCGGCGCTCGGCCAGCTCGAGGCGGGCCTGGGCCAGTCCCTCCTTTTTCTGGTCGCGATCGCTGCGTTTCTCGTGGATGGACGCCTCGACGGTTGAAATTTTCTGTTTCTGCACCTCCACGGCCGCGCCAGCCTCGCCGAGCTGGACCTGGGCTTTGGCGAGGCGGACCTGGGCCTCGTCGTGTTCACGTTTGAGATTGGCCAGCTCGTTTTCCATCCGCTGGAGCCGGTTGCGGGCGTCGTCGTGCGAACGCTGGGCGTTCTTTTCCTCGCTGTGCAGGCCGGCGGCGTGCTGGGACGCGGTGAGGACGTCCTTGCGGCGCAACTCCAGCGCCTGCTCGGCGTCGGCCAGGGCGGTGTTGAGCTGGTCGATGAGGCCGCGCTGCTCATCGTGCGCCTTCTGGTCGGCGACGACCGCCTTGCCGGTCTCGCGCAGGTCGACTTCGCGCTGCACGATGCTGTTGGCGGGCTTCTTGTGATGACCGCCGTAAATCAGTCCACGGCGATCCACGAGGTCGCCCTTCGGCGTGGCGACGAGGAGAAAGGCAAACGCCGGATTGGCTTTCCAGTAGTCGAGAAACGCACCGAGATCGTCCGCCAAGTAGCAAGCGGACAGAATCGAGGCCGCCGGATGAGATCCGTCCAGATTCGCCACAGCTTCCGTGGCCGATCGAAGAAACGCCGGCAACTCCCCGCGCTCCGCACTTCGCGCTCCGCATTCCGCCACCTGCAGGCACACGCTGCCGATCTTGTCGGTTTCGAGCTGGGCGAGGATCTTCTGCGCGGTCGCGAGATCGGAGACGGAGATCGCCTCGACGGAAGCGCCGAGCAGGGCTTCGAGGGCCTTGGCGTATTCGGCGCGGACTTCGAGGCCGTGGGCGATCGGCACGAATTTCTGCTCGCCGAACAGCGCGGACAGGCGTCCCTGCAGCAGCGCCTTGGCGCCTTCGCCGAAGCCTTCCCACTTTTCCTGCAACTGCTGAAGCAGTTTCAGGCGGGCGGACTTCTGCGCGAGATTGCGGTCGATCTCCTGAAGTTTGCGCTGGGCCTCGCGGAATTTCAGAGTGATTTCCTGCAACGTCGCCTGGGCCGATTGGGCGTCGTTTTGCGCGCGGCTCTGCTCGGTCCGGGCTTCCTGCACCTTCTGGCTGGCCTCAGCCAGCGCCGAGGCCGCGCTCTCGACGGCGGCGCGGAGCTGCGCGAGATCCTGCGAAAGCTGGTCGTATTTGTTCTGGCTGGTACGCGCGTCAACCTCGAGACCGGAGCTGTCCGTGCGCAAGCGGGCGACGGTGCTCTCCAGCTGCAGCAGGTGAAATTTGTCCTGATTGAGCTGCTGCTCGGCTCGGTTCAATTCGCCATCGAGGACGGCGAGCTCGCGGTTGCGGTCCTGGAAAACAGCGTCCGAGCTGCCGAGCAGGCTGAGCTGCATCTGCTTGTCCTGCGCGCCCGTGTCCACCTGCGAGGCGAGCTCCCGGAGCTGCATCTCGAGTTCGGAAAGATCGTCTTTGCCGGCGTCGAGCCGCTCGATCAGGCCGGTGCGCTTCACCTGGGCCAGGCCCGACTGGTTCTCGGCCTGTTCCTTTTGCGAGCGCAGATCGAAGACCGCCTGCTGGGCGTCCTGCACGCGCTGGTTGAGGCCGGACCGGGCGGCCTTTTTCTCGTCGAGCGCGCGGGTGCGTTCGTCGAGCGTGGTGCGGCGGGTCTCGGCGTCGCTGCGCAGGCCGGTCACCCGGCTTTCGAGTCCGGCGAGCACGTCGCTGTGTCCGCGCCACTGGTGGCTGCCTTGGGCCAGCGCGAGCTGGCGCAGCCGGAAGCTCAGGCGTTTGTACCGCATGGCCTTTGCGGCCTGGCGTTTCAACGAACCGATCTGGCGCGCGACCTCGTTGATGACGTCGGAGACGCGCGCGAGGTTCTGTTCGGTCAGCGCGAGCTTGTTCATCGCCTCGCGCCGCTGGCTCTTGTACTTCGTGATGCCGGCGGCCTCCTCGAACACCACGCGGCGTTCCTCGGGCTTCGACGACAGGATCTGGTCGATCTGGCCCTGGGCCATGATCGAGTAGCTGGTCCGGCCGACGCCGGTGTCCATGAAAAGTTTCTGGATGTCCTTCAGGCGGCAGGCCTGGCCGTTGAAGAAGTACTCGCTTTGTCCGTCGCGCGTGACGCGGCGCAGGATTTCGATCTCGTGGAATTCGCTGCCGAGCTGTTTTTCGCACTCGGTCAGGAGCAGGGCGACCTCGCAGAGCTGGGCCGCCTTGCGGGTGTCGGCACCCTCGAAAATCACGTCCTGCATCTTGCCGCCGCGCAGGGCCTTGGCGCTCTGTTCACCCAGCACCCAACGGATGGCGTCGGCGATGTTGCTCTTGCCGCAGCCGTTGGGGCCGACGATCGCGGTGACCCCCGGCTTGAAGCTGAGCGTGGTGTTGTCCGCGAAACTTTTGAAGCCGTGGAGCTTTAGAGCCTTGAGATGCATTGAGCTGGAAGAGGAAAACTAGAGGGAGCGGCAAATCGCGGCGCAATGGAAAAAATGCGGCCGGGCCCGCGGAAAATCGCAGGCGGGAGACGATTTTGGGCTCGTCAATCCGGTGCGGTGCGTTGATGGGGCGGGATCGAGGCGCTGGGGGAAGCCGGGACCCCGGACATGTGCCAAGTAGAGCGAGGACGGTTGAGGGCAACCGCCCCTACTGAGGCGGAGGCTCGGAGAGCGGGGGCTCTCGAAAGGTGGAGCCCGACCTCCGGGCGGGCTGGTGCGGCTGCGCGAACAAAACCGGCCCGGAGGTCCGGTTCCACGCTACCGAGCAGAAGCTCGACGAGCGGGATGGGGGCATCCCGCCCACAGTGGACCAGGAATACCTGACAGCCCGGCGGCCGGGCAGTTCCGTCCCCGACGTCAGACCCCGGCGGGTTCGCGGGGCCGGAGGGGGATGCCCTCGCGGATCATGGCTTCGGCGATCTGGATCGAGTTCAAGGCGGCGCCCTTCCACAGGTTGTCGCCGCTGACCCAGAAGGCCAGGCCGTTGTCCAACGCGGTATCGTGGCGCAGCCGGCCGACGCCGCATCTGACCTGGCGGCTGAAATCGAGCGGCGTCGGATAGCTGTTCTTGGCCGGCTCGTCGACCAGCACGGCGCCCGGGAACGCGGCAATGGCGGCGCGCGCGGCGGCGAGATCGACCGGGCGCTCGAATTCGGCGTTCACGGCCACCGAGTGGGCGCGCACGACCGGCACGCGGACGCAGGTGGCCGAGATTTTCAGGGCGGGCAGTCCCATGATCTTGCGGCTCTCCTCGCGCATCTTGGTTTCCTCGCCGGTGTAGCCGTCGCCGCCGAAGGAATCGACCTGCGGGATGACGTTAAAGGCGATCTGGTGCGGATAGACCTTGCGCGGCAGCGGCTGGCCCTTGGCATAGGCCTGGACCTGGGCTTCGAGCTCGTCGATGGCATCGGCGCCGGTGCCCGACACGGATTGGTAGGTGGAGAAAAACACGCGCTTCGCGCCGAACTGCCGGTGCAGCGGATAGAGGCCCATCAGCGCGACGGAGGTGGAGCAGTTCGGGCTGGCGATGATACCGCGGTGGTCGTGCGTGGCCGCGAGATTGATTTCGGGCAGCACGAGCGGCACGTCGGCGGCCATGCGGAAGGCGGAGCTCTTGTCGAGAACGAGGCAGCCGCGCTTGACCGCCTCCGGGGCGAGGGCCTTGGCGATGGCGCCCTCGGCGGCGAAGAAGGCGATGTCCAGTCCGTCGAAGGCTTCGGGCCGGGCTTCCTGCACCGTGAGTTTTTTCCCGCCGACATCGAGGTTGCGGCCCGCGGAACGAGCCGAGGCCAGCAGCCTCAGCTCCGCGAACGGAAACTGGCGCGCAAGCAGAAGGGCGATCAGTTCTTGACCGACCGCACCCGTCGCGCCGACGATACCGACTTTGTAGGATTGATTACTCACGTGAAGGAGACGTTGGAACTGATCAAGGAAAAGTGTGACGCGCTCGGACTCAAGCCGACAACGCGGCTTATCACCGTATCCATTGCGCGCCAGTTGCTTGGCTTTCATCAAGACGGGCATCTGATCAGGTCATATGTCGTCTCAACCTCGTTGCGGCCCCCGTCAAACGTTCGGGACTCGCTCGGGACTCCGCGGGGTTTGCACGAAATCGCGGAGAAGATTGGTGGGGGGCAGCCGCCGGGGATCGTGTTCAAATCCCGGGTCGGGCTCGGCCGGCATTTTTCGGAGTTAAGCCCCGAAGAGCAGGCGCGAAACCTGATCACGAGCCGCATCCTCTGGCTGCGCGGACTCGAGCCCGGTCACAACCTCGGCGGCGAGGTCGACACCCAATCCCGTTACATCTACATCCATGGCACTAATCATGAGGACCGGCTGGGCGAGCCCGCCAGTGCCGGCTGCGTGCAGATGGCCAACCTCGAGATCATCGACCTTTTCGATCAGGTCCGCGCCAAGGATCTGGTGTGGATCGAGGATTGAGGATTGGGGATTGGGGATTGCAGATTGTGGATTGGAGATCCGATGCGAGAGCGGCTTTACGCCGCGACGAACAACTCGTGCGGTCCGGATCGCGGCGTAAAGCGGCTCATCCGGCGCCAGAGTAGCGGGGGGGTGCAACCCGGGGGGGCCAAGAGGAAGAGGCCGGCGGGGGCCCGGCGCGACACGCCCCGTCCCCCGCGCACCGGGGGGGGGGCCGACACCCCCCGGCGCGCGGGGGGGCGGGGG
>CAYZGG010000046.1:0-2221 GCA_964477955.1 uncultured Opitutaceae bacterium | reverse complement strand
GCAGGCTTCCAGCCTGCTTGGGAAAAGAGGAAGAGACAGGCTGGAAGCCTGCGCTACTCTACCGATCCCGAGCTCACGGGTCGGGAGACCCGTGCCACGAGACGGAGGCAGGCAGGATGCCTGCGCCACTTCAAATGTAGTACATCGCACCCTCGGTGCGGGTGGACATGGACTCGAGCGTGTAGCCGCGGGCTTTGCCGGCGGCGGCCTCGCGGATTTCGTCCCAGATCAGCCGGAGTTTCCGGCCGGAGCGGCCATCGTCGCTGGTCCCGTTCAACTCCAGCAGTCCGCCGTCGATCGCCTTGATGATGTCGAGCAAGGTGATGCCGTCGGGCGCGCGCGCCAGCAGGAAGCCGCCCTGCACGCCGCGCCGGCTGACGACGAGGTTGCTGTGGCGCAGGTCGCCCAGAATCTGGGCGAGAAAATTGGCGGGCACCGCCTCGATCTTCGACAGATGTTCGATGGAAAGCGGATTGCCCCGCGCATATTCGCGCGCCAGCTCGCACAGGATGCGGCAGGCGTAGTCGAGCTTGGCGGAGATTTTCATGGCGAAGAGGGCAAAAGCGGCGGGCGGTCCGGCCTCAGATCGCGTAGTCGGTGCTCTCGGGTTTCACGACCTCGGTCGGGGGCAGCAGCATTCCGGCGGCCACGGTGGCGTTGGTACCCTGCTCGATCAACACGAAGGAACCCATGAGCCGGTTGACCGCGTAGCCGTCGTAGAACACCGGTTTCGCCGTGCGGATGCGGATCTCACCCAGGTCGTTGAGCGCCAGTTCGGCCGGCGACGCCTGCGGTTCCAGGCTGGTGATGTCGAGCCGGCTTTCGATCTCGGTGACGATCGCCTGCACGGTCTGCGACGTGTGTTTGAGAAAATACTTCCGTCCGCGCTGGAGCGGGCGCGGGTGCATCCAACAGATCTTGGCATGCAACTCAGTGCTGCCGCCCGGCAAGGACTCTTCGAGCCCGACGATCATGCTGCCCCGGCTGACATCGATGTCGTCCTCCAGCACGAGTGTGATGGACTGTGGACAGAAAGCCTCCGTCACGGGGCCGTTGTAGGTGTGAATCGCCTTCACCCGCGTGGGCACTCCGCCCGGCAGGGCCATGACCTTCTGGCCGACCCGGACGATGCCGCCTGCGATCTGGCCGCTGAAGCCGCGGAAATCGTGCAGCTGCTGATCCGTCGGATTGTTGGGGCGGTTGACCCACTGCACGGGCAGACGGAATCCGCTGAGGTTCCAGTCGGAGGCGATGTGGACCGTCTCTAGATGACCCAGCAGCGGGGGCCCGGCGAACCACGGCGTGTGCCGCGAGGGTTCGACGACGTTGTCGCCGTTGAGCGCACTGAGCGGGATGAATTTGACGTCCTTGATGTCGAGGCGCGGAAGAAATTCCTCGAACTGCTCGCGGATTTCATGGAAGCGCGCCTCACTCCAGCCAACGAGGTCCATCTTGTTCACCGCCACCACGAGGTGGGGAATGCGCAACAGCGAGGCAATCGCGGTGTGGCGCCGGCTTTGTTCGATGACTCCGGCGCGGGCGTCGACGAGCACGATGGAGAGGTTGGCCGTGCTGGCGCCCGTCACCATGTTGCGGGTGTACTGGACGTGGCCCGGGGTGTCGGCGATGATGAATTTGCGCCGCGGGGTGGCGAAATAGCGGTAGGCCACGTCGATCGTGATGCCCTGCTCGCGCTCGGCGCGGAGGCCGTCGGTGAGGTTGGCGAGATTGATCTGGCCGCCGCCGGTGATGTCCGCCGAGCGCTCGAGCGCCTCGATCTGGTCCTCCATCAACGATTTTGAATCGTAGAGGAGCCGGCCGATGAGCGTGGATTTGCCGTCGTCGACGCTGCCGCACGTGTTGAAGCGCAGGATGTCGATGAACGGCGACGCGGTGGCGCGCGGCGCCGCAGACGGCAGAGGGGAGAGGGAAGCTAGCGGAGCGGAAGCGGGCATTGCAAGAATCGGGGAAAGGTCTGGGGCTGGGCGGTGAACGCAGGTCGCCTGCAGGCAGGCTCCTGGCGTTCGAAAGATTGTTTAGAAATAGCCGGCTTTTTTCCGGTCCTCCATGGCGGCTTCCGAGGTGCGGTCGTCCGCGCGCGAGCCGCGTTCGGTGACACGGGCGGCGGCAATCTCGGCGATGATGTCATCCACACTGTCCGCGGGCGACTCGATCATGCCGGTGCTGATGATGTCGCCGATGGTGCGGACGCGGACCACGA
>CAYZGG010000045.1:0-29761 GCA_964477955.1 uncultured Opitutaceae bacterium | reverse complement strand
ATTTTGCCAAGTTTCTTGGTGTCGATCCGACGACCCTTGCCAGATGGGAGCGGGACGAGCGGCAGCCCAGCGGCAAGTACGAGAGGCGGATTGAAACGGTTCTAGGTGCGGTCCTCTAGCGCCGTCGGTAGGGTAAGCCGTTTTTTACGTGCGTGGCTCAATGAGTGGCTCAATGCGTGGCTGGGTAATAATTTCCTACCGCCCTTTTGAGCCCCTGACTTGGGGGCTTGATTTCGCCATGTGGATCGATGAGAAATAATTATGAGTTTGATTGAACCAACCCGAGGGATGGCTGATTAAACGTTAGCCGAAGACATGGGTGCCCATCATTTCCAAATTAAGTTCCTGCCAATTGGCGCGCGCCCCACTTGGAACGCGCAGGGAGAGCGCGACGGCTGGCTACTCGCGAATCATGATGTTCCGACTGTGGTGGCAGCGAAGCTGCGTGCATTGCTGCCGAAGGCTGAACACTGGGGTAGCTGCGAGGAGTTTGTTTCATCGGACGATTGGGGCTCTGACATCCGCATGTTCTCCCAAGACGGAAGAATCGTTGAGATTGGATTTCGATTTGCTCCCGGCCGCGACCCTATCGAGTTGCTGCGCTCGATTGTGGATCTCGCTCGCGAGGCACACTGCGATCTTCTCGTCGGTTCCACGCGCGAGATATTGCCGGCTGATTTCGCCGCCGTTTTTTCCGCGCTTCAGAAGCATCGAGCTTTCCGCTTTCTTTCGGATCCCGTTGGAGCGGTCAAAGAGGCCGCTGAAGAGCAGAAGGCTAACCAATCTTCACATCCGACACTGGCCAAGGGCCAGCGCGGATGATATCAACGTTCGGTGTGCGGAACGTGAAGACGCAGGTCACATTTAGGTCCTCGAAGTTTCCGCCTGATGACGGGGAGGAAGCCGAAGTAAATCCGGGGCTGTGGGGCAAGCGACTTGCTGAATACCTGGTGGAGAAACTTCCTGCGACTGGGATCCAACCGGGTTCGATCGTGGTAGAGGATTGGGGCTACTACATTCCCATCATTGGCGAGGCGATTAAGATGGCGGTCTGTTGCGGGCATCAGTCCGGGGATGACGACGAATTCTTGTGCTTCACGCACCCGGGCTCGCCCATCGAGAGGAAATTATTCAAATCGGTTGATCACACCGCAGAGCTTACGCGGCTAACTCGGGCGATTCACCAGGTGCTTGCCTCTGACCCAGAAATCCGCGAAGTGGTATGGGCCGAACCCCAATGAAACCACCGAACCATTTTTCGGAACCGGCGCGGGGCGCGGTTCACTAAAAACGTTCGGCAATAATGGCCTACTTTCCAGACCTGAGTCCATACGCCTACGCCGGTCCGATCCCCGGTGCGGTCAACGTCGGCTGGCTGGACCGAGAACACTATTTCCCTAAGGGAAGTGTACCGGACGGAGTATTGAGAAAGCTCAAAGACTTGGCATTCACGCCAGCAGTACGGCATCGCGGTTACCACCATTGTGAGTTTTGTGGACCGTTCGCTGGTTTGCGCTGGTCGAAGAGTGAGCGAAAAGGCAGTACTGTGATCGTCGTTTGCTCTAAAGATAAAATCTACGCTGCTCCAAAATTGATCATCCATTACATAGAAGCTCACAGTTATTTGCCGCCGACAGAGTTCTTGCAGGCAGTCGAAGGAAAGCCGAACCAATCGCCGAAACCGACTCTGGCCGCGGGCCAGAGCGGTTAATCTCAACGTTCGGCTTTTCATGAAACCAGCTGTTGCTCACTTACTGGTCGGCTTCATCGGTGTTTGTGTCTGCCAGTTGCGAGGGAGTGCTGACAATAGCGCAAAAACGGGAGTGTCGATTTATGATAAGAGAATGGTGGCAGATTTTGGCCTTAGCGACGTGCATTCAAGATACGCTTCGGGGATGATCGATCGGATGGATATCTGGAATTCACTTAAGACCCACTTTCCGAAAGGCGCTGGGCGAGACGGAATCGAACGTCTAGTGTACTCAAAGAAATGGCCTCAAGATGTCCTCGTCCTAAAGGATGCAAATTCACTTTCGGTATATTATTATGAAGTCGAGGATCGTAAGGGCCCGATAGTGACTCGCTATTCGGTCAGATTCCGGTTCCTACCGGAAAGCGCCTTAGATCGCGTTGATTATGATGTCGGGACCTATTGTGGCGGAGTTCCCTCGGAGATGCCAAAGTCCATTTTGCGTGAGCCGAACCAATCATCGAAACCGACTCTGGCCGGGGGGCCAGAGCGGTTAATCTGAACGTTGGGCGCGGACATATGGGCGGAGATCTTTACTACATCCCGGCAGAAAAGAAGGCGACCTGGCTCGGTGAAGTCGAAGCGCTTGGGTTTACCGTCGAAGATCAGTCGAACAGAATGTCTGAGTCCGAACGGCAAACGTTTGCATTCGTCGGTAAGCTAAAGAACGGAAACACGGAAAGGTTCATCCATCTCGAAACTCTCGATTCAGGTTATATGCTCGCCGTCAGGTTTGCAGGAAAAGATGATCCAGCATTTCTGAGGAAGACTCTTGGTTCGCGATTTAGCCCATATCAATTCGACAAGAAGAAATCACCGCCCAACCACACGACGAAACCAGCCTCGCCAAGCCGAGGTGGTTAATCGTAACCTTAGCCGCAGTATGTTCAAGTTCAGCAAAGTATGGCTTTCATTGGTGACCCTCACGGCGGTCGTCGTCGTGGTCACGTCTTCATTCGTGCATTGGGATGATCCCGTGAGCGTGCGCGCGGAAGAAAATCCGCTCGCTTTGGTCGCGATGATTGGTGCCGGACTCTTGCTCGCTGGTGTCCTGCCCGCATTGGCCTGCTGCGCATGGTTCTTGGCGGATGGGAAGAGCCGGGATTTTGTTGCATTCTTCGCGGCCTCAGCAATTTCGGTTCTCTCCGTAGCAATCGCGTTTGGAGGCGTTAGCTTACCTTCAATATGAAGCGCAGAGCGGCTAACCATTACCTGCGCATCCGACGCTGGCCAAAAGCCAGCGCTGCTGACATCAACGTTCGGCTTGTCTGAAATGAAACGGCTTTTGATTCTTCTCGCGACGGTGATCTGCCTTGCTGGAGCGCAATCGGCGGCGGCCGCATCTGAGAAATCAACGGTTTTCGTCTTCGCGAAAATCCAAGATCGGGTGCAGCCAATCGAGCGAGGAACAAAGTATGAGGACCCACTGGACGCGGCGCTCAAGCAAGCGAAGTTCGGCGAGGTGACTGGCGGTGGTAGCAGCCTGACTAAGGAGAATACGATCGATTGGGTTGGCGTCGATATTGAGCTTGTAAACCTGACTGATGCACTCGCGTTTACGAAGAAGAAGCTCAGGGAGCTAGGTGCGCCGAAGGGTTCAGTGCTGGAGTTTGAGAAGGACGGCAAGGAATGCAGCACTCCCATCTACGATGAGTGACAATGAGCCGAACCACACGACGAAACCAGCCTCGCCAAGCCGAGGTGGTTCATCGTAACGTCTGGGCAAAGAAAAATGAATCAGCAAAAAATCGCCGCAATTCTTGCGGTGAGCGGACTTTTCTTCGTGCTGCTGACATTTTCTTATGCCGGGACGGTTCCGCCATTTTTGCCCGGGTGGATTGTCTGGGCCGGCTGGGCCGCGATTGCTCTTGGGCGAAAACTGCCAATGATTCGCTTGTTCTGGATTGCTAGCATTGCTTGGGATTCCTATGCGTTCGTAACGCTTGCTGTGTTCACTGCTTGGACGGGTTTTCACCAGGAAAATTTACTTTATTGGTATTCTCGAGCCCATGCCCTCATGTCCGTCCTACTCTCAACTTGCGCTTTGTTGATCGCGGCGAAAGAGCTGAAACAAGGTGCCCAACCCACGACGGAACCAGCCTCGCCAAGCCGAGGTGGTTCAGCTTAACGTCTGGGCAAGAACATGAAGCTCCCTCTTGCCGCGCTCTGTGGCCTTGTCGCTTTAACGTGTGTGGGCTGCTTCCAGCATCCGAGTGATGAGGCCTTCCGACGGCTGTTCACACAGAAGCGCACCGCTTTTGCAGATGTTGCGGACGCAGTCGACGCAAGTGGCATCACCGGATACGTTGTTCCCGAGCAGCACGCCAAGATTGTCGTTCAGTATGGCTCGTCGCTGCTGCAAGACGATGATTTCCATCTTGTGCGCCGGGACGACGGAGCAGTGTTATTTGGTTTTTCGGCACACGGGCTTTCAATCGCTGGCACTCGAAAGGGCATCGCTCGGGTTCCTGCCAAGAGTTTAAAGTTCTACAAACTGCTATCTTCTGATTCACTTTGGCCCCGCGAAGAAGGAGATTATTTGAAGCCCATCGAGGGCGACTGGTACATTTATGTTATCAATTGAAGAAGAGCCCAACGATACGACAAAACCAGCGCCGCCAAGCCGAGGCGCTTTATCGTAAACGTTGGGCAAAGCATGACCAAGCTTCTCGCCGCTCTCTTCTTGGCATTCCCTCTTTGGCTATTCGCGGCCGATGAAAAGCCGCAGGCGGAGATGATTGATCCGCGTGTGATTCATTCATCGCTGGAGCATCGGCGGCAGTGGGTGATCGAGCAGGCCGAGGGTCCCGGTGCCGCGTTGTTCTCGCGCGAATATGAGTGGTTGCTGACCGCGAAGTCGATCGGCCCCAAAGAAGCGAAGCAGTTGGCATATCTATTTTTCTACAGCACCGGCACGATGGGAGGATATTTTGAGGAGCCGGTTCGGGACGGCGACCTATTCCGACTTACATTTCACTCGGAGCTAGGCCCTGTCGTGGGATTCCCCGTGTTCGTAGATGCGAAGACCGGCGCAACCTGGCAGAAAGGTCAGAAGGAGCGAGTCGATGTGCTTTCGCTTATCCGGCTCTTCATCAAGCATCGGAAAGAAGAGAGGAAGCCCAACCAATCGGCACAGACAACTCCGGGGCTGACCTTTGACGTTCCCCAAGAAGCATGAAAATCGCCCTCATTGTTGTCGCGGCAGTGGTCGTCCTCGGTTTTCTCTGGTTCCGGTTCTCCCCGCCGAGGCCCGTTATTCCCCCTCTCGCTATCGATGACGACGATCCCGAGATGAAAGAAGCTCGGACGAAGGCGCAGGCGACGCTTCCCGAGTTTGTCGCACTCTATCGCCAGCATCCTGACGGTGCGATGGTGAAGTGGCCATTCGTTACTTCTGCCGGCAGGACTGAGTATCTTGGAGCGGAAGTGCTGTCACTTGAAGGCGATGTCCTGAAGATTCGTTTGTCTACGCCGCCAGTATCTCACACCGGCAAGTTGGAGCGTCTCCATGACGTGCCGCTCAAAGAGATTGTCGATTGGGTCATCGTTCTTCCTGGAGACAAAAGAAAGGGCGGCTATTCAATGCGCGTTATGTTCAAAGCGGCACGGAAGCAGTGGGGAGATCTTCCGAACCAGTTGAAGGAAGAGGAGTCGAAGTATGTTGACTGATAGAAGGGCGAACCACGCGAGGAACCGAGCTCGCCAAGCCGAGCCGGTTTGCCGTAACGTTAGTCGTCCCTAAATACACTCCCATGAATAAAACGCTGGTCTATGTTCTCGGCTCAGTCTGTTTACTGGAAACCGTAGGCCTTGTTTTGCTATGGCCTCGCGCGCATCGGCTCGTCTTCACGCAGAATCAAGACGGGATCACTCAAACGGTTTTGATGGCGCAACCTGGCGAAAAGGTAATCGTGCGAACGAGCGAACCGACCTTTTCTGTGGTAGTATGGGAGAAGGGCGCGGAATCCCACGTCGCTGTCGAGCGCAGCTGGGACAATGAGCGCCATTATGCTATCGGACTTTGGAGTGACCAAACACATCAAATCATTCAGGGGGTTTACTCACGGTATCTAAATGGACAAATGATCTCGACCCAAGCTTTTGACGACGATGGCATGCCGAGCGAGAGGGTGACGAGAAACTCTCTGGGTTCGAGCGGGGCAACGAAATTCTTCAAGCGCAGCTCCCTCAATTGGGATGAAATACCAAGACAGACGTGGTATGCCGATAAGCGCTAGCCACTTTCCGGAACCGGCGCCGGGCGCGGTTCACTAAGAACGTCAGCAAGTGAGATGAAACGCAGCCTTGATGCTTTCAACCGCGTCGCTCGTCGAATCGGTCCTCTTCTGGATAAGCACAATCTTGAGGTTCTCGTCGGCACGTGGGTCAACTCGTCTGTACTCAAGGTACAAAGGCGCAGCTGGACGGAAGCTCAACGCGTTCCTGGGTCGAAACACACCGGTATCTTTTTCTCGGTATGGGTAACCGAGCAGAGCCTGAAGAAGAAACAGGCGTTGTATAACATACACGCGTTATGTCTTCGAAGCCTGCCTGCCTACACACTTCAAAGTCGCGAATTTGCCGCCGCATTCCGAGCGCAGTTTGCGGATCAGAAAAATGGTTGGCCGGGTGTATCGGTGGAGTATGGCCCTCAAACTTTGATGCAAGGATGGGTGCCATTAGATGAAAAACTTTTCGAGAAAGATGTTGAGCGCTTGGTCCGTCTTTTTATTCCTCTAGCGGATGCTATAGATGCGCTACTTGAAGCCAGGAAGTCGGTTTAGTCGCGATAGACTCGTGAAAAGCGCTTAATTACACTATTAGGCAGATCATTCGATCTTTTCGAACCAGACGATTTCCGGAAATGGCGAGTAACGGTGCCAAAATTCATGTTCCTGAGATAGACCCACCGACAGGGATTCATCGCGGCCACGAGCATGAAATTACAGGGCAGCGTGATCTTGCCGGCGCTGCGCGAGATGGTGACGTGTCCGTCCTCGAGCGGCTGCCGCAGCACCTCGAGGGCCGAACGCTTGAACTCGGGCAGCTCGTCGAGGAAGAGCACGCCATGGTGAGCGAGGGAAATTTCTCCGGGTCCGGGGATGGCGCCGCCGCCGAGCAGGCCCACGTCGGAACTGGTGTGGTGCGGTGCGCGGGCGGGCCGTTCGAGAAACGGTGCCGCGCCGCCGAGGGTTTGCCCGGCGGCGGAATGGATCCGGAGGATCTCGAGATATTCGTCGAGCGACGGGCGCGGCATGATGCCGGGCACGCGTTTCGCGATCATGGATTTGCCGGACCCGGGCGGGCCGATCATGAGGAGATTGTGACTGCCCGCCACCGCGACCTCGACGGCGCGGCGCACGGCGTGCTGGCCCTTGATTTCGGAAAAATCCGGGAAAGCTTCGGACGGATCCGGCACGCGACTGGCCGGCCGCGTCGTCCGGAGGGCCGGCAGCTTGAGTTCGCCGCCCAGAAAGCGCACGGCCTCGTCGAGCGAATCGACCGCGTGCACGGCCACGCCTTCGACGAGCGCAGCCTCCTCGGCGGTGATGCGCGGGAGCAGAAGCGAGCGGCGTCCGCTGCTGCGCGCGAGCACGGCCATGGCCAGGCCGCCTTTGACGGGCCGGGTGGCGCCGGAAAGGCTGAGCTCGCCGGCGATGAGATAATCGTCGAGCCGGTCCGGAGCGAGTTTGCCGTCGGCCGCGAGGATACCGAGGGCGATCGGCAGGTCGTAGAGGGCGCCTTCCTTGCGGAGGCCGCCGGGTGCGAGATTGATGGTTGTGCGCGTGCGCGGCATCCGGAAACCGGAATTGCTGAGCGCGGAAAACACGCGGTCGTCGGACTCCTTGACGGCGGCGTCGGGGAGTCCGACAAGAAAGAGGCGCGGTTCACCGGTTTCGCCGGTGTTGACCTCGACCTGGACGGGCACGGCGTCAATGCCGGCGAGGGCCGCCGAGCAGATGGTGGCGAGCATTAATCACGAAGGGCGCGGGGTTGGTACGACCCGGGCTCTACTGCAGCCGTTGGCGGATGCGGGCGACGTTTTGTTCGACCGCTTGCAGGTAGAGGTTGGGTTGGCCCGTGATGGAAAGATAGCGGTACACGCCCTCGGCGTCGATTTCAAGCATCGGCAGCACCTTTTGCTCCCAGAACTCGGCCGTCTTTTTCTCCAGGTCGCGGAGGGAGCGATAGGGGCGGTCTTTCAAGGGCAGGCCCTTGTGATCGAAGGCCTCCTTGAATTCCAAAAAAAGAAAAGGCAGCTTCTCCGGATAATCGGGGGCGCTCATCTGTGCGATGTAGTCGGAGGTGACGAGGATACAGGCCAGGACGCGCGCTTCCGGCCGGCGGAAGGACTGCTTGGCGAGGCGGTTGTTCGGGCCGGTGCAGTTGATGGCGTCGCGGACATCCCTGATTTCGTCCGCCGACACCCCGAGGCCGGAGAGATACTCGTCGGCGAAATCGCAGCTGCGCCGTTCGTGCACGAGCGTGTATTTGGCGCCCGTCCCGGCGGGATCGCCGAGGCGCTTGATGAATCCCGTGTCGTGCAGCAGCACCGCCATGACCGCCAGTTCCCCGTCCCGCTGGCCGAGGGCCGGGACTGCGCCGGCGCGGTGGCGGCCGGCCAAGATCTCCAACAGGCAGATCGTGGCCTGCAGGGTGTGTTGCAGATTGTGGTAGCCCATGTCGATCGCCCGGTAGCCCGCGTGCTTGCCGGCGAACAGGTCGGCGACATCCCGAAACAGGCGTTTCAAGATGGCTCCGCTCTTCGCCCAGCCCAGTTTGTCAAAAACGTCACAGGCATAGGAGCTGACGGCCGTCGGATCATTTGTATCTACCGCAAGAGTGGAAACCATGGACGAGCTCGAAATAGGGTTTGCCGGCTCTCCGGGCAAGCGCATTGTCTGGCCGTAAAGAAATGACATGGCCTCTGGCGCCAATCTGATCGTCGGTCTCACGGGGGGCATGGGTTGCGGCAAATCGACCGCGGCGGAGCTGTTCTCCGCCCACGGCTTCCGCCGGCTCGATGCCGACCAGGTCGTGCGCGACGAACTGTTGACCGACCCCGAAGTCATCGCGGCGATCCGGGCCCAACTGGGGGCGGGTTGCGTGGCGGCGGACGGCGCCGTGAACCGCCGCCGGGTGGCCGAAGTGGTTTTTCACAACGAGGCCCGGCTGCGTTGGCTGGAGGATCTGCTCCATCCGCGACTGCGCGCCCGCTGGCGGGCCCTGTTTGCGGCCAGTGCCGGACAGAAGTTCATCGTCGAGGTTCCCCTGCTCTTTGAGAAAAGGATGGAGAATTGGTTTGATTTCGTTGTTTGCGTCACTGCAGACTCTGCTACGCAAATTCGGCGTCTTGAGCTGCGCGGCCTACCCCCGGAGCTCGCCCGCCAGCGACTGGCCAGACAGTTGCCCCTCGCGCGCAAATGCGAACTGGCCGACTTTGTCCTCCTCAACGACGGCTCACTCGAATTCCTCCGCGACCAGGTCAACCTGCTGGCCCCACGCCTCCTTCACTACCAAATCGCCTGACGACACTCAAAATGGAAGTCCCTCCGCCCTCCTCCGAGGACACTGCTAACGCCGGCACCGGCGAAGAAACCGCTGCGGCCCCGAAGAAACGCCCGCGCCCGCGTTCGCGCCTTCAGCGCACCAAGCCGCCGAAGTCCGCGGCAAAATCCGCCGCGAGCGGCGAGTCCGGCGAGCTGCCGCTGTCCGCAGAAAGAGGCGAAAAGAAAACCGTTTCCGCGCCCAAACCCGTTTCCGCTCCCGAACCCACGCCCGCGCCTCCGGCTGCGCCCGCACCGGTCGAAGTCCCCCGGGCTGAGGCGCCTCCTCCCGCCCCGGCTCCGGCCGTCGCTGCGGAACCGGCGAGCGCACCGCCGCAGCCTTCGCAGAACTACGACGGTGGTGGCGATGACGGTGGTCAGTACCAAGGTCGCGGTGGTGGTGGCGGCGGCGGCAAATTTGGCCGCTGGCAGGAAAAGAAATTTCGCGGGAAATGGAATAAGCAGCATCCCGGCGGCGGTGGTGGAGGTAGCGGTGGCGGCAACGCGCCGAAGCACCCGCCGCAACCGCCTCCGCCCAAATCGGACGTCTATTTCGGCGATCTGCCCGATCCCGCGCGCTTCACCGATGTCGCCGCGCTGGAGACGCTGGCCGGCGCGATCGCGGACGAACAAAAGGAGCCCATCTGGCTCACCGAACTTTATAACTACGGACATGCCGAGCTCAGCGAAAAAGCGCGAAGCCTCGGGGCGAGACTCGAGGGCGTGCCGAATCGCAAGCAGCTGCTCGGCGCCGTGTTCGCCGCGGTGGCCGACCAGAAGATTCCGCTGCTCGACCGGGGCTGGCTCGATCTCACGGATCGCGGCTATGGTTTTGTGGTACACGACACCGTGAACTACCGGCTCTATCCGGAAAACGCCCTGCTGCCGGACATCTTCGTGCGCAAATACGGGCTGAGGCGCGGCCACCACGTCGAGGTGCAGGTCCAGGTGCCGCAGAACAACGAACGCTGCCCCGCGGTCGTCCGCCTTCGCAAGGTCATGGGCGGCGCTCCCGACAGTATTTCCAGTCTCGCTCCCTTCGAGGAGCTGACGCCGTATTATCCGCTCAAGCGGATCTGGCTTGAAATGCCGGGCCAGAAGGATGTGTCGATGCGCATGGTGGACATCGTCACGCCCGTCGGCTTCGGCCAGCGCGGCCTGATCGTTGCCCCGCCTCGCACGGGCAAGACCATTCTGCTGCAGAACATCGCCAATTCCGTCGCCGCGAATTCGCCGGAGGCCCGGCTGATCATTCTGCTCGTCGACGAGCGTCCCGAGGAGGTCACGGATTTCCGCCGTCACTGCAAGGGCGAGGTCGTCAGCTCGACCTTCGACGAAACGCCGGAGAGTCACGTGCACTGCGCGGAGATGGTGATCGAAAAGGCCCGCCGGCTGGTCGAGCAGGGCGAGCATGTCATCATCCTCCTCGACTCGATCACGCGGCTGGCGCGGGCCTACAACGCCCTGGCGTCGAACTCCGGCAAGATCATGTCCGGCGGCCTCGAGGCCACCGCGCTGCAGAAACCGAAGCGGTTCTTCGGCTCCGCGCGCAACATCGAGGGTGCGGGCAGCCTCACCATCCTCGGCACCGCGCTGATCGACACCGGCAGCCGCATGGACGAGATCATCTTCGAGGAGTTCAAAGGCACCGGCAACATGGAGCTCCACCTTGATCGCGACCTCGTGAACAAGCGGATCTTCCCCGCCGTGAACATCGACAAGAGCGGCACGCGCAAGGAGGAGCTCATCTACCATCCCGACGAGCTCGCCCGCATCTACTCGCTGCGCCGTGCCATGCAGGGCGTGCCCGCGGCCGATTCGATGGAAATGCTCATCACACGCCTCAAGAAAACCAAGACCAACGCTGAATTCCTGATGAGTTTGAACCGCTGAACCCCGGCCGGTTTCACGGGCCGGACCGGCCGCCCGAAAACGTGACCAAGGCTGACGACCCTCCGCTCGCCCCCGCCCCCGCCCGGGTGCGCGCGGGCCATGCCCCGGGGTACGCCGCACGGCCAATTGCGCCGGCGCCATCCGGCGGCGCGGGCGGGCACGAAGGCGCTCCGGCCAAGTTTGCGGCGACGCCGGACCAGTTGGATTCTCGCGAGCGGGCGCGAGCCGTGGCGGCGGAATCGGGTCTGCCGTTCGTTGAGCCAGCCGGCCTGGACGTGCCGGCCGCGGCGCTCGCGGCATTGCCCCGCGCCGTGGTCGTGAAACACCTCGTCTGCCCGGTCGGCTGGGACAGAGACCGGTTGCGGGTCGCGCTGGCCGATCCGCTTGACCTCGAATTGCTCGAGAGCCTGGAGCACCTCGCGGGCCGCCCGGTCCAGGCGTGCGTGGCGACGGTGGACGAGATTCGGCGTGCCATCGCCCGGCACTACGACCTTGAGGAAGGGGAGATGAAGGCCTTGCTGGCCGGACTGGAAACTGCTGGCGGCGATCCGCACGCGAGGACCGCGGCCGGACCCTCGGTCACCGATGCCCGAACGGAAGGTGGCGCGGGCGAGGCCGACGCCCCGGTCATCCGCCTCGTCGAAACGATCATCGCCGAAGCCGTCCGTCTGCGGGCGTCCGACATTCATCTGGAGCCGCTCGAGCGCCGGTTTCGCGTCCGCTGCCGGGTGGACGGATCGCTGCTGGAACTCGATGCGCCGCCACTGCGACTGCACCGGCCCGTGATCTCGCGGATCAAGATCATGGCCCGCTTGAGCATCGCGGAAAAAAGACTGCCGCAAGACGGCCGCATGCAAATTGTGCGGGACGGACGGAGCCTGGACCTGCGGGTCTCCACGCTGCCCACCGCCCACGGCGAGAGCGCGGTCCTGCGCATCCTCGATCGCGAGGGGCTCCGGCCCGGGCTGGCCGAGCTGGGGTTCGAGGGCGACGACGAGCGCGCGTTCCGGCAGCTCATCGCCGCGCCCGACGGCATGGTGCTCCTCACCGGACCGACCGGCTCCGGCAAGACCACGACCCTCTACGGCTGCCTGCACCAGCTGAACCAGTCCGACCGCAAGATCATCACCGTGGAGGATCCGGTTGAATATCAGCTGGACGGCATCAACCAGGTGCCGGTGCGGCCGGCGGTGGGCATGACGTTCGCGGCTGCGTTGCGGGCCATGCTGCGCCAGGCGCCGAATATCATCATGGTTGGCGAGATTCGGGACCGCGAGACTGCGGACATGGCGTTGAATGCCGCGCTCACGGGCCATCTCGTTTTCAGCACCCTGCACACCAACGATGCCCCCGGCGCGGTCACGCGGTTGACCGATCTTGGCGCCAGACCCTTTCTGGTGGCGGCGGCGTTGCGTGCGACCCTGGCGCAGCGGCTCGTGCGCCGGATTTGCCCGCGCTGCCGGCAGCCGCAGACGCTGGCGGAGCAGGCTTGGCGGCGCGCGGGGTTCCCTCCCGATCTTTTGGCCGGGGCGCAGCTTTTTCGCGGCGCGGGCTGCCCCGCCTGCCACGGGACGGGTTATCTAGGGCGCCTCGGGCTCTTTGAGATATTTTTGATAAACGACGAAATCCGCGGCCTGATCGGGCAAAATACGAGTGCGGCGCGGCTGCGCGCCCAGGCCCGCCGGGATGGCATGCGCAGCCTGCGGGAGGACGGCATGCGCAAAGTCCTTGCCGGACTCACCACAATCGACGAAGTTGTCGCCGCCACATCCGGCGGTGCCGAATAACCGCAAACCCTTCCTGCCATGAGCTATGAAATGAACGATCTTCTCGAGCTGGTCGTCGACCAGAAGGCTTCCGATCTTCACCTGCAGGTCGGGACGCCGCCCGTGCTCCGGCTGCGCGGCAGCATGACCACGATCGACGGCCCGCCGCTCACCGCGGAGGACACGGAAAAATTCATCCTGGCGATCACGCCCGACACGCATGTCCAGAACCTCAAGCTCAACGGCGGTTCCGACTTCGGTTTCGACTACCGGGACAAGGCCCGCTTCCGCGTTTCGGTGCTCAAGGTCCGCGGCAATTATGGTCTCGTGCTCCGGCAGATTCCGAACCTGCTGATGGATCTCCGCCAGATCGGCATGCCCGACAAGATCAAGGAACTGCTTTTCCGTCCGCGCGGCCTCATCCTGATCACCGGGCCGACGGGTTCGGGCAAGACCACGACCCTCGCCTCGATGATCAATTACATCAACGAGAACCGCGACGGCCACATCATCACCATCGAGGATCCGATCGAGTATTTCCACCCGCACAAGCGCTGCGTGATGACCCAGCGCGAAATCGGCTCGGACGTGCCCAATTTCTCCGAAGCCATCCGTCGCGCGCTGCGCCAGGATCCCGACGTGATTCTGGTCGGCGAGTTGCGCGACCTCGAGACCATCGAGGCGGCCATCAGCGCCGCCGAGACCGGCCATCTGGTGTTCGGCACCCTGCACACGAACAGCTCGTCCAAGACCATCGACCGCATCGTGGACGCGTTTCCCGCCACCATGAAGGAGATGATCCGCACGCAGCTCTCCACCTCGCTCGTGGCGGTGATCAGCCAGACGCTGTGCAAAAAGAACGGCGGCGGCCGGATCGCGGCCTACGAGATCATGGTCAACACCTCGTCCATCGCCTCGCTGATCCGCGATAACAAGACCTTCCGCATCGCCTCCGACATCCAGACGGGCGCCAACCTCGGCATGATCACGCTCGACGCCCACCTCATGAGCCTGGTCAACAAGGAGCTCATCGACGCCGAGGAGGCCATTGAAAAGGCGCAGGACGCCGAAAACATGCGCGCCAAACTCCTCAACATGGGCTACAAGCTGCGCGCGGTGTGACCGACCGGAAATGTTCGAAGGTTACGACCAGACGCTGTTCGAACTGCTCGCCGAACGCCGGCTGGTCGACCCGGAGCAGCTCGAGTCGGCGCGGGACGAACGCCAGTCCTCCGGCCGGTCCCTGGCCGACGTCCTGATCGAACTCGGCCTGATCGAGAAACCCGTCCTGCTGGGCGCGGTCGCGGCGCACCTCGGAGCCGATTACGCCGGGGCGGTTCCCGCGGCGTTGCCGGACGACGCCGTGGCGTTGGTCGATGGTGGTCTCGCCCGCGGTTATGGGGTGGCTCCGCTGCGGGCCGGGGCAGGTTCGATCACGCTGCTCACCGCCGATCCCTTCAACCGTCACGCCCAGGATGACCTGGCTTTCGCGCTCGAACGCGAGGTGCGTTTCACGGTCGGCGATCCAGCCGAGGTCACGGCCCTGATCCAGCGCTATTACGGCGAGGAACCAGCGACGGTCCGGGAACTGGCGGGACGGTTGCCGGCCCAGCTGGCCGCCGGGGCGGAGCCGGCCGATCTGACGGACGCCGATCTCGAGCAACTGGCCGGACAGGCACCCATCATCCGGTTCGTCAATCTCGTGCTGACCCAGGCCATCCGCGACCGGGCGTCCGACCTGCACTTCGAGCCGTTTGAACACGGGTTCAGAATCCGCTGCCGGGTGGACGGCCTGTTGCGCGACGTGACTCCGCCGCCCCGGCAATTCGCGCGTCCGGTCATTTCCCGGCTGAAAGTGCTGGCCAATCTCAACATCGCCGAACACCGCGTCCCGCAGGACGGGCGCATCCGACTCACGCTCGCGGGCCGCACGGTCGATTTGCGCGTGTCGACCTTGCCGACCCAGTTTGGGGAAAGCGTGGTTTTGCGCCTCCTCGACCGGTCGGCGGCGCTCGAGGATCTCGACCGGCTGGGTCTGCCGCCGGCCATCGCGGCCGGCGTGCGCGATCTGCTTGGCCGGCCCAACGGCATCTTCGTCGTCACCGGACCGACCGGTTCGGGCAAGACCACCACACTCTACAGCTGTCTGAAGATCCTGAACACCCCGGACTTGAAAATCCTGACCGTCGAGGACCCGGTCGAGTACGAGGTCGACGGGCTCATGCAGGTGCCGGTGAACCCGACCGCCGGGCTGACTTTCGAGCGGGCGTTGCGCACTTTTCTCCGGCAGGATCCCGACATCCTCATGGTCGGGGAAATCCGCGATCCCGAGACTGCCCGGATCGCCGTCCAAGCCGCGCTCACGGGGCATCTCGTGCTCAGCACCCTGCACACAAACGATGCACCGGGCGCGATCACCCGCCTGATGGACATGGGCGTGGAGCCGTTTCTGCTCGCCTCGTCCGTCGAAGCCGTGCTCGCGCAGCGCCTCGTCCGCCGCATCTGTGCTGGTTGCAAAACCGAATGCGAGCCGACCGCGAGTCTGCTCCCTCAGCTCGGTCTCGCGGGCCGCGGGGCCGCGGAACTCCGGTGTTATCGCGGCGCGGGTTGTGCCGCCTGCCAGCAGACCGGTTACCGCGGACGGATGGGGATTTTCGAAATGCTCATGATCAACGGCGAGCTGCGCGAGCTCATCGCGGCCGGCGCTCCCCTGGCGCAGCTGCGCCGGAAAGCAATCGAACTCGGAATGATCCCTCTGCGCACGGCCGGCTGGCGGGCCGTGGCCGACGGCGAGACCACCCTCGAAGAAATCGCCCGCTACACCTGAACGATGCCACAGTTTTTCTATCGGGCCATCACTGCACGCGGAGACGAGCAGTCCGGCCTGATCGAAGCCATCGGCGGGGAACAGGCCGCGGCCGGCCTCAAGGCACAGGGATTGTACCCGACGGACATTGGTCCGGTGCCGGCCCGATCTCCCAATGAGATGCCAGCCGGGGAATTTTCCGCGGTGCGGCGGGTGGGGGCGGCTTGCGCGCGGCCTTTCCACCCGGGTGTGAGACCCCGGGAGCTGGCCTTGTTCACGCGGCAGCTGGCCACGCTGATCCGGGCGGGCCTGCCGCTTCTGCGGGCTCTTGAAGTGTTGGCCCGCCAGGAGAAAAATCAACGGTTGAAGGCCATCATGTCCGGCGTGGCCGAGGACCTCCGGGCGGGCGGGTCGCTCTCGGACGCCCTCGCGCGCCAAGGACGGATTTTCGACCGGCTTTTCATCAACATGGTGCGGGCCGGCGAGGCTGGGGGCGCTTTGGATGTCGTGCTCGAACGGCTGGCCGATTTTCAGGAAAAAAACCTCCGCCTCCAGGGCAAGATCCGTGCCGCCATGGTCTATCCGGTCGTCGTGATGCTGGTGGCGGCGGTCATCGTCGCGGGGTTGCTGACCTATGTCGTTCCCCGATTCAAACAGATCTTCGCGGACTTGTTGCGGGGTGCGCCCCTGCCTCCGCTCACCCGGGCCGTGCTGACGGTCAGCGACGCGGTGCGGGTTCACTGGGCGGTTTTGTCGGGCGTGGCGTTTGTCTGCGGACTGGCCTGGCAGGTCGGCCACCGCCACGCCATCGGTCGGCGCTGGCTCGACCGACTTGCCCTCCATTTGCCGGTTTTCGGAGAACTCGCGCTGAAGTCGGTCGTGGCGCGTTTCAGCCGGACGTTGGGTACGCTGCTGTCCAGTGGCGTGCCGATTCTACCGGCCCTGCTCATCACGCGCGACACCTGCGGGAACACCGAGGTGGCGGGGGCGATCGGACTCGTGCACGACCGCGTGAAGGAAGGCGATCCGGTCGCGCGGCCGCTCGAAGGCACGCGGGTCTTTCCGCCGATGGTGGCCAGTCTGATCGACGTCGGCGAACACACGGGCCAGCTGCCGGAGATGCTGGGCAAGGTGGCCGACATTTATGATGGCGAGGTGGACGACGCCGTGGCCGGACTCAGTTCGCTGCTGGAGCCGGCACTGGTGGTGTTCCTCGCGGCCGTGGTGGGCGTGATCGTCGTGGCGCTGTTCCTGCCGCTCGTGCGCATCGTGCAACTTCTGTCATAAGCTCTTCCCAGGTTTCGTGGCGGCCGGTCGGAGGTTGAATTCATGAGGAGTTTGCGCATTTTAGTTCGTTGCCTAACCTTTTCCCATGAGCAGCTCTTTCCGCAATTTGGCCTTCCCAATTTTCCTTGGCCTCGCCGGCTTCCTGCGGGCGGCGGCATCAAATGATTTTTCGCCGGCCATCGTCTATGATTTCGGCGGAAAATTCGACCGCTCCTTCAACCAGGCGGCCTCCGTGGGGGCCGACCGTTTCACGAAGGAGACCGGTGTCGCGGTGCACGAATTCCAGGTCACCAATGCCGCGCAGCGCGAGCAGGCGATGGAGCACATGGCCCGGCATGGAGCCACGGTGATCGTCGCCGTGGGCTTCACCCAGGCCTCGGCCGTCGAAAAGGTGGCGCGCGAATTTCCCAACGTGAAGTTCACCCTGATCGACGGCGTGGTCGAACTGCCGAACGTGCAATCCGTCAATTTCCGCGAACAGGAATCGGCCTTTCTGTGCGGCATGGCCGCGGCGCTGGCCTCGAAAACGGGCAAGGTGGGCCTGGTCGGCGGCATGGACATCCCGCTCATCCGCAAATTTGCCGTGGGCTACACCGCGGGCGCAAAATACGTGAATCCCCAGACCGAGGTTTTTGTGAACATGACCGGGACCACTCCGGCTGCCTGGGCGGATCCGACCAAGGGCGCCGAGCTGGCCAAGAGCCAGTTCGGCCGCGGCGCCGACGTGGTGTTCCATGCCGCGGGCGCCACCGGACTGGGCGTGATGCAGGCGGCGCAGGACGCCGGGCTGCTCAGCATCGGCTGCGACAGCAACCAGGATTACCTGCATCCGGGCGGCGTGCTGACTTCCGCGATCAAACGGGTCGACGTCGCCGTCTATCAGACCTACCAGGCCGCCCGCGCCGGGACCTGGAAACCGGGGCAATTGGTGCTCGGGTTGGCTGAACAGGGCGTCGACTATTCGGCCGACGAATACAACGCCAAGGTCCTGACGCCGGAGATCCGGCAGAAACTCGACGAGGCCAAGGCCGCGATCATCAGCGGGAAAATCAAAGTGCCGGAGTACAAGGCGGAGTAGTCATCAATTCCGCCAGGGTTCGCGGCGTGGGGAGTCTTCCCGACCGGCCGCGAGCGACGATCGGGACCTCTGCCGCCAGGAATAACCGCGGTCCGGTTGCCTGATTTAGTCTACAAATAGCACAGGTTCGGGAAGCGCGCGCGTCCCGGAAGCGGGACAGGCAAGTTTTTGCACAACGGAGGGTTGCGCAACCGCAATTCCCTGTTTTTAATGGTTGGCGACGTGGTTGAGGAAACAAAATGGGCCGGTCCTGCGCTGGAGTTGCGCGGCATCGACAAAAGCTTCGGTCCCGTTCACGCAAACCGGGACATCACCCTCGCTGTCGCCCGTGGCAGCGTGCACGGCCTGATCGGCGAAAATGGCGCCGGCAAGTCCACGCTCATGAACATCGTGTACGGTTTCCACCGCGCGGACCGCGGCGAGATTTTCGTGCAGGGCCGGCAGGTGGAAATACACCGTCCGCACGATGCGATCGCGGCGGGCATCGGCATGGTGCATCAGCACTTCATGCTGGTGGAGAATTTCACGGCACTCGAGAACATCGTGCTCGGGGTCGAGGGCGGGCGGCGGCTTCGCGCCGGACTCGCGCGGGCGCGGACCGAAATGGAAAGGCTCGCACGGGAGTACGGCCTGGAGGTTCCGCTGGATACCGCGGTGGAAAACCTTCCCGTGGGCCTCCAGCAGCGCGTCGAAATTCTCAAGGCGCTCTACCGTGGCGCGGACATCCTCGTCCTCGACGAGCCGACAGCCGTGCTCACGCCGCAGGAAACGGCGCAGCTTTTCGAAATGCTCGGCCGGCTGCGCTCCCAGGGCAAGACCGTCATTCTGGTCACGCACAAGCTCCGCGAGATCATGGCCGTGACGGACCGCGTGACCGTCATGCGCCAGGGCGCCGTGGTCGCCGAGGTGGAGACCCAGCACACCTCGCCCCGCGAGCTGGCGGAGAAAATGGTCGGACGCGCCGTGTTGCTGCAGGTCGACAAAACGCCGGCCCACCCCGGCCCGGCCTTGCTGGAAGTCCGCGATCTCGAGATGTGCGACCCCCGTGGGGTGCCGCGGTTGAAAGGAGTTAGCTTTGAACTTCGGGCCGGCGAGATTGTCGGCGTGGCCGGCGTGTCGGGCAACGGCCAGTCGGAGCTGTTGGAGTCGCTCGCCGGCACGCGCACGCCCAGTCGCGGCCGGATTTTGCTCAACGGCACCGATCTTCTCGCGCAAGGCCTCGGCCCGCGCGCGCGCCGGCGGCTCGGGCTGGCGTACGTGCCGGAGGACCGGCTGCGGCTCGGCGTGGTCGCGAGTTTCAGCGCGCAGGACAATGTCATCCTCGGCTACCACGACCGCCCGGCCTACAATCGCGGCTGGCTGGCGGACAGCCGCGCGATCCTGGCCGATTGCCGCGAGAAGATGACGGACTACGACGTGCGTCCGCCCGACCCGGGGTTGCGCCTCGCGTCATTTTCGGGGGGCAACCAGCAAAAGCTCGTGATCGCGCGGGAGGTGGGCAGCGGCCCGCAGGTGCTGCTGGTCGGCCAGCCGACGCGCGGGGTCGACATCGGCGCGATCGAGTTCATCCACCGGCAGCTGGTCGCGTTGCGCGACGCGGGGAAGGCGATCCTGGTCGTCTCGGTGGAACTGGAGGAGATTCTCGGGCTCGCGGATCGGATCCTGGTGATGTACCATGGCGGGATTGTCGGCGCGCTGAGCCGCGCCGAAGCGACGGAGGAGAGGATCGGCCTGCTGATGGCCGGGGTGAAGGAGACGCCCCGGTGAGCCCGGCGAAGCAGTTGCCGCGGTGGGCCGAGCTGGTGTTGCTCCCGCTGGCCGGGCTGACCGCGGCGCTGTTGGTGTCCGCCGCGATCATCGCGCTCATGGGGGAAAGCCCGTGGCAGGCGCTGCAACTGATGGTCGGCGGGGCCTTCGGTTCACAGGAGGGTATTGGCTACACCTTCTACTACGCCACCAATTTCATGTTCACCGGCCTGGCGGTGGCGGTGGCGTTTCATGCGGGACTTTTCAACATCGGCGGCGAAGGGCAGGTCTACATTGGGGGACTCGGGACCGGGCTGGTCTGCCTCTGGCTCGGCGCGCACTCGTTCTGGCTCGTGTTGCCGGTGGCGATTGCGGCGGGCGCGCTCTTCGGCGCGGCGTGGGCTTTCCTTCCGGGCTGGCTGCAGGCCCGGCGCGGAAGCCACATCGTGATCACGACGATCATGTTCAATTTCATCGCCTCGGCGGTCATGACCTACCTGCTGGTGAACGTGCTGATCAAACCCGGGCAGCAGTCGCCGGAAACGCGCGAGTTTGCCGCGGGCGGAACGATGCCCGCCGTGCACGAGCTGCTGGCAAAGATCGGCGTGGGTTTCGCCGCCTCGCCCTGGAACCTCGCGTTTTTCCTCGCGCTGGCGGCCTCGGCCCTCGTGTGGATTTTCATCTGGCACACGCGCTGGGGCTATGAGCTGCGGGTCACCGGGCAGAGCGCCGCCGTCGCGCGCTACGCGGGCATCTCGCCTTCGCGCATCATCGTCGTGGCAATGCTCCTGTCCGGCGCGCTGGCCGGTTGCATGGGGCTGAACGAATTGATGGGCTCGCAGCACCGCATCCTGATCGATTTTCCGGCGGGCGCGGGTTTCGTGGGCATCGCCGTGGCGCTGATGGGCCGCAACCACCCGCTGGGCATTTTTCTCGCCGCGGTGCTGTTCGGCGCCCTCGACCAGGGCGGCTCGCAGCTGAGCTTCGACATGCCCAAGGTCAACCGCGACATGGTCGTCGTCATCCAGGGCCTGGTGATCCTCGCCTGCGGGGCGATGGAAAATGTCTTTCGCCGGCCGCTGACGGCGGTCTTCGGCAGCACGGCGCCGGCGCGAAACGGGAAATAGCATGGAGTCCTACACGTTCATCGTCCTGCTGCTGGCGGCGACCATCCGGGTCGCCACGCCCCTGCTGCTCGCCGCCCTGGGCGCGATGTTCAGCGAGCGCTCCGGCGTGATCGATCTCGGCCTCGAGGGCAAAATGCTGGGCGCGGCGTTCGCCTCCGCCACGGTTTCCGCCGTGACCGGTTCGGCCTGGCTCGGCCTGCTCGCCGGGATCGCCGCCGCGCTCGGCCTGGCGTTGCTCAACGGCTATGCAACGATCACGCACCGGGGCAACCAGGTGGTGGCGAGCATGGCGATCAACATCATCGTCGCCGGGCTCGGTCCCACTCTCGCGCTGGCCTGGTTCGACCTGGGCGGGCAGACGCCGCAGCTCGACGGACCGGGACAGCGTTTCACCGGCCTGCTCTGGCCGGGCGCGGTCGCGGCGCGCGCCCATCCGTTTCCCGGGTTGATGTACGCCGAGCTGCTGAGCGGGCACAATCTCATCGTTTATTTTGCGGCCGCGCTCGTGCCGGCGGCGGCCTGGGTGCTCTATCGCACGCGGTTCGGCCTGCGACTGCGGGCGGTCGGCGAGAATCCGCACGCGGTGGACACGGCCGGCATTTCCGTGAACGCCCTGCGCTACCAGGCCGTGCTGATCTCCGGCGCGCTATGCGGCGTAGCCGGCACGTACATCGCCACGGCGGCCAGCGCGGGCTTTGTGCGCGACATGACCGCGGGCAAGGGCTACCTCGCGCTCGCCGCGGTGATTTTTGGCAAATGGCGGCCGTTCCCGACCCTGGCGGCGTGCCTGCTTTTCGCCTTCGCCGACTCCCTCGCGGCGCGATTGCAGGGCGTGGCGCTGCCGGTCGTCGGCCAGGTGCCGGTGCAGTTCATCGACGTGCTGCCGTATGTTTTCACAGTGTTGCTGCTCGCCGGGTTTGTCGGCCGGGCGATGGCCCCGCGCGTCATCGGCGTGCCGTATGCCAAGGAGAAGTGAAGGGGTGGATATGTGGCACGGGTCTCCCGACCCGTGATGAACGGACCACGGGTCGGGAGACCCGTGCCACACGTACCATCGCGGCGGAAAGCCGCTCCGACGAAATTCCAAGTGTGAGCGGGGTGCCCTCACCCCGCTTCGGCCTTCAACGAGGCTCCCGAACTTTTGCGGCCTCAACTCCGCCGCAACAAAAGCACCGCGGTGATTCCCAGGCCGAAGCTGCGGGCGAAGGCCAGAGGCAGGTTCGTCGCCGCCGCGGCATGACCGAAACACCCGCAGCTGACGTCCAGCCCGCGGACCCACGCCGAGGCCAGCGCGACACAAAACAGCACGCACAACCCGGCCAACACCCCCTGCGCGCCGCGCTCGCGCCAGCGCGCGAGCACCGCGAGCGCGCAGACCAGTTCCAACCAAGGCAGGTAGACGCCTGCGGCCAGCGTCAGCGGGTAGGGGAGAAGCCGGAAATGGTCGATGTCCGCGGCGAAGGCCTGCGGATCGAGGATTTTCGCCACCGCGGCCCACGCGAAAGTTCCGCCGAGCACCAACCGGCAGAACCAGTCGGCCGCGTTCAGGGGTGTGGCGCGCGCAGCCATGCGGACCATCCTCCCTTCAGCACATAAATTTCCGGAATCTGGAGTTCGCGCTTGAGTCGCGCCGCCACTTCCTCGCTCGCGTGGCATTTTTCGGTGTCGCAATAAATCACGACGCGCACGCCGGGTTTCCAGTGCTCGAGAAATCCGGGAATGAGATCCTGCCACGTGTCCTCGTTGAGCAAAATCGCGCCGGGCACATGCAGCTGCCGGAAAGACGCGGCATCCCGGGCGTCGATCCAGAGCGCGGTCCGGCCCCAGCGCACGGCGTCGTCCAGCTCGACCTGTTCCACCTCCGGCCGGGTCCAGCCCCAGGCGGGGCGGTGCGGATGAAATCCGGCCGTGACCAAGGCCGGCAGGAGGGCGGCCGCCAGCAGCAGCAGGGCGTCGCGGGCGGTTTTCCGTCGGAGCGGAACGATGGCAGCTTCGGTGAGCAATGGGGCGGAGAGGTCAGACGGGGTTGTCTTCAGGCCAGATTATGCCGGCGGTTTGATTTAAACGCGAGGGGCGCGGAGATTGCGGAGAAGGAGCTTGGAGAGAAACACATCCTAAATTCTGCCGAAAGAATGGCCACAAAAAGCACAAGAATCGCAAAAGGAGATATTTACCGCTTGGGCGATCATCAGACCGCTTCACCTGCCAGGTGAAGCGGTCGACAGTCGATGCAGAGAATATCCCGCTCCGCGCCCTTTGCGAACTCCGCATTTCAACTGCGGTTTTTAGGTATATTTTTCCGAGGTTACACAACCGGTGCCATCGTTTTTCGGGGTTTCTGACGAATGATACGTTTTGCGCCTTCTGCGCTTTTTGTGGCATTTGCTTCGGAAAATGGATTGTAGCGCAACGGCTAGGGATGTCCGCTGCGACCGCAGAGGATCACGGCCAGCCAGAAAAGGAAGAAAATGAACGGCACGCACACCGGAGCGGCCAGCCCCAGGCGCCGGATCAGCGCGGTGTTGTGGACGGGCAGATCGCCGGGCATCGTGAATTCGGCAGCGCGCCTCCGCAGGGCGGCGAGGGACAGGATCGCGCCCGCCAGGGTGAGGGCGAGGACCACGATGCAGGCCATCGCCACCCAGGGCAGAACGCGCACAAGCGCCAGGTTGGCCGGTCCGAAACTTTCCAGGCGGAACACGGTCGGCGCGTTGATCGAGATCGCGAAGGCCGTCACGAGAAACGCCTGCGACGCCAGCAGCGACGACAGCCGCTGGTTGATGAGATCGTCCTCGTGCTCAATCCGCCGCCTCAGGGCATCAAGTTTTTCGTTCATGGAAAGCGCGCGCCGCCTCGTTCACGCACCAAAGCCAGCCTGCCGTTTTCCGGGAGCAAGCCAAGGGGCAAAATAGTAGTGGATCAGTTAGGATGTGGGAGGGGCTTGATGCCCCGATGCGATTTGTGTGGCACGGGTCTCCCGCCCCGTGATGATCAGAACGCGGGTCGCGAGACCCGTGCCACGGAGCGCTCTGATTCGCCGGCCCGCGCGACGGCTGGGGCGCATGGCATTCATTCTGCTTCCCCCAATCCGTGAACATCTCCCCTGCCGCCAGTACACCCAAGGCGGCCTATCGGCTGACCAAAGTAATTTTTACGCTTGGCCCGGCCACGGAGGACGAGAAGGTGCTCGAAAGCCTGATCCTGGCGGGAGTGGACGTCTGCCGGCTCAACATGGCGCATGCCAACCATGTCTGGACCCGCGCCATGATCCGGCGGGTGCGCGAGGTCTGTCGCCGGAGCGGGCGGCATATCGCGCTGATGATGGACGTGAAGGGTCCCGAAATCCGCACCGGCGATCTCGCCGCGCCGGTCGAGCTGGCCACCGGGCAGCTGATCGACCTGCTGCCGCAGCCGGCCGCCCCGGAAGGCGACATCCTGGCGGTGACGGTGAACTATCCCGATTTCGGCGAGGACGTTCCGGTTGGGACCACGGTGTTGGTGGACAGCGGACTCATCCGGCTGATCGTTGTGAGCGCGGCGCCCGACCGGGTGCGTTGTCGCGTGGTCGTGCCGGCCCGGCTCGGCAGCCGCCGGCACATCAACCTGCCCGGAGTGAAGGTGCGCCTGCCGGCGCTCACGGCGAAGGATCGGGCCGACATTGTCCTCGGGATCGAGGAGAACGTGGATTTTTTTGCCCTCTCCTTCGTGCGGGAGGCCGGCGATGTCGAGATTCTGCGGACCGTGTTGAAGGACGGCAACAGTTCGGCGCGGATCATCGCCAAGATCGAGGACCAGTCCGGCATCGCGAATCTCGACGACATCATCCAGGCCGCCGATGCGATCATGGTGGCGCGGGGCGATCTGGGCATCGAGGTGCCGATGGAGGATCTGCCGCTGATTCAAAAGCGCGCCGTCGACGCCTGCATCCAGGCCCGCAAGCCGGTGATCGTGGCGACGCACCTGCTCGAGTCGATGATCGTGTCCCCCGTGCCCACGCGCGCGGAGGTCAGCGACATCGCCGGGGCGGTGTGGTCGGGTGCGGACGCCATCATGCTTTCGGGCGAGACGACCACCGGCCGCTTTCCGCTCGAGTGCGTGCAGTTCATGAAACTCGTGGCCGGGCGGATCGAGGGGAGCATTGCCAAGGGTTACAACGGAGATCTTCCGCTGCACACCAACAAGGACCGGCTGTTGCGCGCCGCCGTCGTGCTCGCGCAGGAACTGGGAGAGGCGGGCATCGTCGTTTTCACCCGGACGGGCCTGTTGCCGCGGACGCTCGCCGCGTTGCGCGCGTGGCGTTGTCCGCTGTACGTCTTCACCGATGTCCAGCAGGTTTTCCTGCACCTGCTGCTCGTGTGGGGGGTGGAGCCGTTCCTGATGGATTTCAAACCCGAGCCGGAGCAGACGATCGAGGACGCGCTGGCCTACCTGGTCCGCCGCGGCTGGGTGCAGACCGGAGATTGGATGGTGGTGGTCACGAACGCGCTCGCCGGCGACAACATCATCGACACAATCCAGATGCGCCCGGTGCCGTGAGCGAGCCGCGGGCGTTGTGCGCTGGCCGGGCAATTTTCGAAAGCCGGAAAACGTTGATTTTCGCAATGCGCGACTCAACCTGCTGGAGGCCGCTGGCCCCAATTTTGCGAGGGGTTGCTTTCCCGGAACCAAGCCCGTGCTAACGAAAAACAGAAAGCGTTCTACCGTTGTGAGCGGTAGAACACGGAAAATCGACCAAGGTCGGTTTTTCCAAGGGGTCGATATTCCACAACTCAGCCCGGGCCAGTGTACAGTGAAATCGGTTCTACCGCTCACGGCGATATAACCAACGTTAGCCGAATGAAAGCTTCGACCGTTCGTGTGGGGAGACTCTGCACGTGGGTTTGTCTCGCCGCTCCATTCTTGGCAGTCGGGACATGTGAGTTGGATTTTCGCTATGATTGTTTTTCGTGGCTCCCGCCAAGAACTGAATGGCCTTACCTTCGCGCTTACCACACATACTGCTACGCGTTCATCATTTGCGGGGTAGTTGAAATCTATGCGGCAGCGTTTAGTTTGTGCGCTAAAGAGAAGTGGTCGATTTTCAGGTCATTCGTTGGTTTGGTTGTGAGCGCGATATTTGCATTCCGCACTTGGGATTTTATCTCGACGATTAAATGAGCGCCCTGCTAACCACGGACAACGGCTAACCATACGGCGAAACCAGCCTCGCCAAGCCGAGGTGGTTTATCGTAAACGCTCGGCAACAAATACCCGCATGCGAATCTCCCTTACCCTTCTCTCAATGCTGACCTTGGTTGCTGCGGCGTTGGCAGACGACATCAGTCGCAACCCCAGCGTAGTCCTTGCGGACGAAACGCTATTTCTCGCATCGGTCGAGAACGGCGCTGATGTCGTCTTGAACGAATATATCCGGAAGGACGAGACCTTCGATAATTGGAAGATACTTTTTGCGGTACGCTACGTCCGATCAGCAAAAAGCGTTGATGAGGTAGTGATGCGCTGGAAGTCCTACATCGCACAGGTTAGAAGTCCCGGTAAGAAGATAAAGGAAGAGGAAGATTCGAGCACGACTGATCGAAGATTCATGTTGGCTATTCGGCCGCCGGGCGATGCCTACCTGGAGAATGACCAAATGCGTTTTGTACCCGGCCCGAACGGCAAGGGAGTTATTTACTACCAGGCTGCTGTTCGTGTGAATCCGTCCAGTGAATCTGATATTATGCAGGGGTTGCTCAAGCAAGTGGCTCTTGCCGATGCCTTGAAATCGCTGACTCTACAGGCCGCCGAAAGAATGCCCAACCACTCAACGGAACCGGCGCCGGGCGCGGTTCACTGAAACGTTGAGCCCAAATGAAGCGGCGCATCGAACATGGTGGAGCGTCTATATTGGTCGGTGCCATTTCAGGCTATCTTTGCGCGTTTCTCATCTCTCTGGAATGCACTGCGTGGTACCGCGTGCTTTATCACGACCCCGCCGTGACCTGGGCTTTGGCGGTTGGATACGGGGCGAGGTTTCCAGCCATTCTTGGCGCGTTGATTGGATGCGTGCTTCTCCCTGTCGCTTACGTTACAGTGTTATGGCGAGTCCCCGATGGGAAATTGGCGCGTGCGATTGGGTGGATGTTTGTCTGGGTATTGGTTCCTTCGATTGCCACAACTGCCTTCCAAGAAATGTCAGCGCTTCTTGGGGCGGTCGCTTCGATATTCATTTCCGTGTTTTGGTTGACGGGGCGCTATACAAGCTGGTTTAACCGCCCGGCGCAGCCAACCCCGCCGATGGGTGGCTGATCGCAACGTTGGACCACGAAAGATGCACGCCACCGCAGAGGATTTCCTCCCATTCATCTTCCTTCCGCTCTGGTTTGTCGTCGGGTTTATTGTTTCTCGGATGGGCTGGCACGGCTTCGCACAGAAGTATGCAGCATCGGTACGTCCGCCCGGAATGAGCTTCAATTGCCCGGCCGCTTCGTTCGGCTCGATCCTCGCTTCCTATCGCAATGTCATGCGCGTGGTATTTTCTGAGAGTGGTGTGTACGTCTATCCGATGATATTATTCCGTGTATTTCACCAGCCGTTTTTGATTCCTTGGGAGAAGGTGGTCGCCCTGAAGAAGAAAACGCGATTTTGGGGTGATTGGTATGAGCTCTCCGTTCGTGATCGGAATTCTGAGATTCGCATCACCCTCACGACTGGAGCCGTAAAGGCACTTGAATCCTTCAGAAAGGTCCGACCAGACGGCACCGACAACTTCGGGGCTTCGCCCCTTCGTGTCTGATCTCAACGTCGGCGCCTCCTCGAAATTCCATGAATCGCAGAAAATTTATCACGGGGCCGATCGCGCTCGGGGCCTTGGCCGCTTTAGCACGCGGATCGTCGACCGATCCTGCGGCTGCCAGGAGCGATCGTGGCTTCCGGGTGGGCGCCGGGAAGGACCGGCGGGACGAGGAGCTGCTCATCATGGGCGGGCGGTTCGATCTGAAAGTCTCGGCGAAGGACACCGGAGGTGAGCTTTGCATTTACGATACCGAGCGCTCCAGCAAAGGAGGTCCAGCGCTGCACCTGCACCACGCTCAGGATGAGTGGTTTTACGTTCTCAAGGGTGAGTTTGTCGTGAAGGTCGGCGAAGACGTCGTCACGCTTGGGCCCGGCGATTCTGCGTTTGCCCCGCGGAAGGTGCCGCATGCGTTCGCGATGGTCAGTGAGGGCGTGGGACAGATGCTCGTCCTGTTTCAGCCGGCGGGTTCAATGGAGGACTTTTTTTCCCAGATGGTACGCCTGGGGCGGGAGATTCCAAAAGATGCGGCGACGGAGGTGAAGAAGCTTTTCGAGGAGCATGGAATGGAAGTGGTGGGTCCTCCCTTGAAGATTTGAAAGGCGTGTTTCCCGCGCCTGAGTCTGGGCGTACGGTTTCGTCGTAGCGCGAAGCGTGATGCCGGTTGAACACGCCTGTGGCGAGGGGTTGCGCTGAGCGGAGGGACCAGAAAGGGCCAGGATCTAAGGTTTTCAGAGCACCATATGCTTAAAGCCGGACCCCTTTGGCTCGGCCCCGAGCCGAGGTGGCCCGGCTTAACGTTGGCCGGGACCTTAAAAGAGCATTGTGAAATCTTGCCTCATAGGTAACCATCAAGCCTGTCCACCAGTGAATCCAGTCTCCATGATTCGTCGCTCTCTGATCATATTGTTTTGGTTTCAGGCCGGTCTGGCCGTCGCGGAAACCCCGACGGACCCGGGCAAGATCTCGCAAAGGATCAGAAATGAGATTATGGCAAAGCTTCCTGACTATTGCGTCCAACCCGTCCCGGCCGCGATGGAAAAGACTTCGCTGGAGGTCGATCCCGAGGTGGTGGTTCTGACTCCGTTTGTCGTCAACGAGAGATCCCACAAGGCGGTTTCGCTCGCCGTCCCTGAGGAAGCCCAGACAACTTCGTCAATCCCTGGCACTGGCGTCACCGAAATCAAGGGAAGGAGGGTGACCACGACAGTGGCTAGAATTCTTTTCATCCCGATTTGGTTTAAACTTCAATGGTGAGCAGACCGCATGGCAGCTAGCCTCCTGCCACCCGGTAGGTGACGGGCTGGTCCCGCCACTGCTTGTTGCGCGGCAAGCGCGCAACCTGCGTCCGATGGTTCGCTCCGAGCCGGTTTGCATGTGGGAAGGGCTTCATGCCCCGACTCGTCGCGGGGTAAACCCGCTCCCACATTGGCCAGCAGAAGCAAACTGATACAGGAGCGTTTCTCCGTTTCCGGGGACGGCTTCTTCGAAGGTGGGGAGCCTTCCCCTGCAAGTGTGGAGCGTTCCTCCGCAACTGGGGACCGCTTCCCACCAAGTTTGGCTCCGGCCATTGTAACAAGGGACGGCTCCCCGAGGAGTGAGGATCATTCCCCGGCAGACGGGGACCGCTCTCCTGCAAGTAAGTACCAGTCCATTTTAATTGGGGACGGCCCCCCGGAAAGTGGGGATCGCTCCCGGGAAAGAGGGGAGGACTCCTCGGAGACTGGTTTCGCGGCCCTTCAACCCAAAACCGGCTGCATGTAGGTCAATTTGGTGGAACCTGAACTCCGTGCAGGTTAAGCTCGGCGGCTGTTCCAGAGTCGCCGGGAAACCCGTCAAACCGGCCGGACCGGTCGCCCCACTTTATTATTGGATTCCGCCGGGAAATCTGGCTCATTGCCCGCCCACGTACCGCCAGAGTAGCTCAGTGGTAGAGCAGAGGACTCATAAGCCTTTGGTCGCCGGTTCAATCCCGGCCTCTGGCACCAC
>CAYZGG010000044.1:0-29910 GCA_964477955.1 uncultured Opitutaceae bacterium | reverse complement strand
TGATCGGCACCTTGCCGCCGCCGCCGGGCGCATCGATGACATACTGCGGCACCGCGTAGCCGGTGGTGTGCCCGCGCAGCGCCTGGATGATCTCGAGGCCCTTGCGCACGTCGACCTTGAAGTGCGCCCCTCCGGTGATCAGATCCATCTGGTAAAGATAATACGGGCGGACGCGCATGCGCAGCAGGCGGTGCACGAGCGCCTTCATCACCTCCGCGTCGTCGTTCACGCCGCGGAGCAGCACGCTCTGGTTGCCGAGCGGCACCCCGGCAAAGGCCAGCCGCTCGCACGCATCCTTCAGCTCGCGCGTCGCCTCGCGGGGATGATTGACGTGGAGGCTCATCCAGATCGGGCCGTGCTTTTTGAACACCTCGCACAACTCCGGGGTGATCCGTTGCGGCAGGAACACGGGGATGCGCGAGCCGATGCGGATGAACTCGACATGCTTGATGGCCCGGAGGCGGCCGAGCAGATGTTCGAGCTTCTTGTCCGAAAGCAGCAGCGGATCGCCGCCCGAAAGGAGCACGTCGCGCACCTCCGGGTGCGCCTCGATGTAGCGGAGCGCCTGCTCGTATTCGGGATGGAAATTATAATCCTGCGCGTTGCTCACCAGCCGGCTGCGCGTGCAGTAACGGCAGTAGGCTGCGCAGCGGTCGGTCACCAAAAACAGCACGCGGTCCGGATACCGGTGCACCAGGCCGGGCACCGGAGAATGTCCGTCCTCACCCAGCGAATCCAACATCTCACCGGAGGATACCACCATCTCCTCGCTGCGCGGAATGACCTGCCGGCGGATCGGACAGGCCGGATCATCCCGATCAATCAGGTTGAAAAAATAAGGCGTGATTGCCAGCGCCAGCTTCTGATTGGCAAAAAGGCAGCCCGCCTTCTCTTCTGGCGTAAGCGTAAGATGACGTTCAAGTTGCTCTATCGATGTGATGCGGTTCTTGAGCTGCCAGGTCCAGTCCCGCCAATCCGACTCCGGCACGTGCGACCAGAGCCCCTGACCCTCAAACCAGGTCGCGCGATCTTCTGTGTAAGACATGATGTGGGAGGGAGGAATAGCCGGAACCGCCCGGGTGTCAAACGGACCGTTTCTATTTTCCGCCGCTCCCAGTCGGGCCTGCTAACCGGGCGTCGGCTCCCATTGAACGCACTTTCCTCCAGCTGGAAACGCCGGCCAAGCCCGGTGCCGCGGCCGTGC
Organism: uncultured Opitutaceae bacterium; assembly: GCA_964477955.1. Lineage (GTDB taxonomy): Bacteria > Verrucomicrobiota > Verrucomicrobiia > Opitutales > Opitutaceae > Didemnitutus. Next base: position 28,706 of record CAYZGG010000044.1, on the reverse strand, counting down.
CTCGCCGCCTCTGGCTTAACGATAATTTAATGGTAATCAGCGCACGCTTTACTCACACCTGCCGCGGGGATTTTCGTAGAGTGGCGGCCGGGCTGAATCCCGCGCCATGAAATCCATCGAAATTGCTCAGATCGTACTGTTCTTCGGGTTGGGGATCGCCCTAACCCCCGTGCTGGGCCGCTTCATGGCCTGGATATTGATCTTCACCGGAGAAAAAAATTTTCCCTGTCCTCTTTCCCTCCCGATAGAAAAATTGAGCTCCGGGCGGGCTGGTATTGATCCGGCCTCAGCGAAGTCGGACCTGATCGTCCGGCCGACCTTTCCATCTTCGTTCCGGCGAAGACTGCCGGCCCACCAAACCGGCCGGCAACCCATGCACCGCGTGATTCCCCGTCGCTCGTTTTCGTCCCCAGCCACCTAAAACGGTTGTCCCCATGAAAGAATCCTCCCGCAACAAGACCGGTGGCTGGCGCAACGGATCCGCCGGAGCCGCGCGGACCGAGGCCGAACTGGCCTCAGGTTATCTGCTCGACGACCGGTTCCGAATTCGCGAAACCGTCGGCCGCAGCGGCATGGCCACGATCTACCGGGCCGAAGACGCCGCTCAGGGAGACGACACCGTCGCGATCAAAGTGCCGCGGCCGGTCATCGAAAACGATCCGGTGAACTTCGCCCGTTTTCTGCAGGAGGAAAAAATCGGCGCAAAACTGGATCACCCGTCCCTCGTCAAGGTCCGTCCGTCCCCCGGGAACCGCAGCCGTCCGTACATCGTGATGGAATACCTGCGCGGCCGGACGCTCGCCCATTGGCTGCACGAAACGCGACCGCTGCCCGAAGCGGAGGCACTGCGGATCGCGAGCGCGGTTTGCGAAGCCCTCCGGCACATGCACGAGCACGGCGTCATCCATCGCGATCTGAAACCGGCGAACATCATGATCTGCGACGACCGGACCCTGCGCCTCTTCGATTTCGGCCTGGCCTCGGCCCCCCTGCGCCAGCGCAGCGTGCTGGCCAAACTGACGTCGCCGTTTGGCACCCCCGAATACATGGCGCCGGAGCAGGTGGCCAACGACGTCGTCGATGAACGCACCGATATCTATGGTCTCGGCGCGATCCTCTTTGAAATGCTGACCGGCGAAGTGCCCTTTCGCCAGGACGACGTCTGGGCCTCCGCCTATGCCCGGATGAGCGGCGATCCGATCGCCCCGCGAAAATTGCGCCCCGCCCTCTCGCCCCAGGCGGAGGAGATCGTCCTGCACGCCATGCAACGCGACCCCAACGACCGCTACCCGACCGCCGCGGCCTTCCGGGCCGAGTTGGACGCCCCCGAGCGTGTCCGGATCACGGGATACTGCGAACGATTGCAGGCCCCGCGGTGGCGCCTGAGCTTCCAGGCGACGCCGATTCTCGCCGGGTTGCTCGTCGGTTTCGGGGTGCTTGCTTTGCTCTTCGCCATGTTTTTCGTTCTCCGTTTTCTGCTGAAATAACGGCGGCCCGGACGGATCTACGGAGAGACGGACGCACTCGGTGTTCAGGCCGGTTTCATCGATCACCCCGGCCGAAAGCCGCTCGCGTTTGTCCGACAAGAATTTCCCATCGTGGCCCGCGCCGAGACCAGCGAGGCGTTAATACATTCTTAATGCCTTCGGGCTCAGAGTCTATTTTCCCCGGGAGCGGCGCGGTGCGATAATAGGGCATGAAAAACGAACAGCCCGCGCCGCTGGCAGGCATCGCTTGTTGCGAGCAGGTGCCCGACTATCATCCTCCCGTCGCGGGCGGGGCCGGCGCGCTGCGTCCCGGTGATATCCTCGACGATCGGTTTGTGATCACGGAGGTGATCAGCCGCAGCGGAATGGCCCTGATTTTCAGGGCCCAGGATTTGCACGATCGCAATGCCGACGTGGCGGTGAAAATGCCACACGCGGAGAGGCCGGCGGATCCCGCCGTCCTCACGCGGTTCCAACGCGAAGAGGAGATCGGGCTGGGGTTGAACCACCCGTTCATCCTGAAATTCATTCCGATCACCACTTCGAAAAGCCGGCCTTACCTCGTGACCGAATATCTGCGCGGCTGCACGCTGGCGCATTTGCTGGAGGCCATGTCGCCGCTGCCGGAAAACGATGCGCTCAAGATTGGGAGTCTGGTGGGACAGGCCTTGCACTACCTGCATCGCAAGGGCGTCACTCACTGCGACCTGAATCCGAACAACATCATGGTTGGCTGCGACGGCACGATCCGCCTCCTCGATTTTGGCCTGGCCCGGTCGTTCGGATCGCCCCGGCTTGACTCGCGCGGTCCCGCCTTGGCGATGGGCACGCCGGATTATATGGCCCCCGAACAGATCCAGGGCGGACGCGTCGATGCCCGGACCGACCTCTACTGCCTCGGCGCCCTGTTGTACGAGATGCTCGCGGGACGTCCGCCCTTCGAAGGCGATTGCCCCCTCGCCGTCATGAACGCCCGCCTCGTGAGTGATCCTGCGCCGTTGCGAACCCTCAATCCCGCGGTCTCGCCCCAGGCAGAGGAGATCGTGCTGCATGCCCTGGAACGGGAACCGGCCAAACGCCACCGCTCGGCCCGCTCCTTCTGCGCGGAACTGGACGCCCCGGCCAGGGCGCATCTGTCCCGTCGCGGCCCCCGGCGCGGAGGCGCGCCGGAATTTCGCCCCCACGCCCGCCGGTATCGCCGGCTCCTGCTGGCGCTGGCCCTGCCGCTCGCCCTCCAAGTGGCGGCGGCTCTTTGGCTGTTGCTGGCCAACCATGCCTGGTAGTTCCCGCGCGCGCTCCAGCTGCAGACGCCCGACGTCACGGTCGACTCGACGGGCGCGCAAATCTCCGACCGCTCTGCCCTCCCCGCCCCGTGCCCTTTGCACCGGTCTTAATGTTATCTTAACGCTCCGCCCGGGCCTCTTAACTAGGCCTTCCCACCGGTTCGGGTTAGGATGGGGACGCACTCAAAACGACTCCGTCCGCAAAACAGCCCTTTCCTCCTCATGAACGATTTCCTCTTCATCGCCCTCAGCGTGGCGTTCTTTGCCCTCGCCGCCGCTTACGTGGCCTTTTGCCGGCAGGTGCGTTGACCCGACCCGCCGACAGCCTCCCTTCCATGGAATCCATTCTCATCGGTCTCCTCGCCGCCGCGTGCCTCGTGTATCTCATCGTGGCCGTGCTCCGTCCGGAAAAATTCTGACCGGCCGCCCCTCATGAACAATCCCCACTCCTGGCTTCAGCTGGCGCTCTTCACCGCCGCGCTGGTCTTCCTCACCAAACCGCTCGGGCTTTACCTCGTCCAGGTGCTCGACGCCCGCGGCCGCACCTGGCTCGACCCGCTCGTGAAGCCTTTCGAACGGCTCACCTACCGCGTGTGCGGCATCGACCCGGAAACGGAACAGACCTGGGCCGGATATGCCTTCTCGCTGCTCGCCTTCAGCCTCGTCGGGATGCTGTTCACCTATTTCATCCTGCGCTATCAGGATCACCTGCCGCTCAACCCGCAGAGTCTGCCGGGCCTGTCCCCCCACCTCGCCTTCAACACGGCGGCCAGTTTCACCACCAACACCAACTGGCAATTCTACACAGGGGAGGCGACGATGTCGTACTTCTCGCAAATGGTCGCGCTGGCCATCCACAATTTCACCTCGGCCGCGGCCGGCATCGCCATCGCCGCCGCCCTCGTGCGCGGCGTCGCGCGCCATTCCGCCAAGACCATCGGCAACTTCTGGACCGATACCGTGCGGGTCACCTACTACCTGCTCGCTCCAGTCTGCGTCGTATTCGCACTGTTCCTGGTTTCGCAGGGCATCATCCAGAATTTCAAACCCTACACCGTGGCCAAGACCTTCGAGCCCTACACCACGCAGGTCCAGAAGACCGATGACAAGGGCAATCCGGTCAACGGCACCGATGGCAAGCCCGTCATGGTCGATCAGGTGGTGGACACCCAGACGATCGTGCAAGGACCGGTCGCCTCGCAGATCGCCATCAAGATGCTGGGCACGAACGGCGGCGGCTACCTCAACGCCAATGCCGCGCACCCCTTCGAGAACCCCACCCCGCTCTCCAACTTTTTCCAGATGCTCTCGATCTTCGCGATCCCGAGCGCGCTCACCTGGTATCTCGGCCGCCTGGTCAAGAACCAGCGCCACGGCTGGGCCGTGTGGGGCGCGATGTTCGCGCTGTTCGCGGCCGGTGTGCTCGTCTGCTGGAAGGCCGAGGCCGATGGCAATCCGATTCATCAGAAGCTCGGGGTCGCCGCAGCCGACGGCAACATGGAGGGCAAGGAGGTGCGCTTCGGCATCTTCAACTCGGCGCTCTTCGCCACCGTCACCACCGACGCCTCCTGCGGCGCCGTCAACGCCATGCACGACTCCTTCACGCCGCTCGGCGGGCTCGTGCCGTTGTTCAACATCGAGACCGGCGAGGTCATCTTCGGCGGCGTCGGCGCCGGCCTCTACGGCATGCTGATCTTCGTCGTGCTCGCGGTGTTCATCGCCGGTCTCATGGTCGGACGCACGCCGGAATACCTGGGCAAGAAAATCGAAGCCTACGACGTGAAACTCGTGATGCTCGTGCTCATGTTGCTCTCGGCGACGATTCTGGGCTTCACCGCCTGGGCGGGCGTCAGCGCCTGGGGTCAGGCCGGGCTCAACAACGCCGGCCCGCATGGCTTCAGCGAAATTCTCTACGCCTACAGCTCCGCCGTCGGCAACAACGGCAGCGCTTTCGCCGGCCTGACCGGCAACACCCCGCTCTGGGACACCACCATGGGCCTCGCGATGCTCATCGGCCGCTTCCTCATGATCGTGCCGATCCTCGCCCTCGCCGGCAACCTCGCCGGCAAGAAACTCATCCCCGCCAGCGCGGGCACGTTCCAGACCGAGGGCCTGACCTTCGTCGTCCTGCTCGTCGGCACCGTCGTGCTCGTCGGCGCCCTCACCTTCCTGCCCGCCCTGGCGATGGGTCCCGTCGTCGAACACTACCTCATGGGCACCGGCACGCTGTTCTGACGCCCGCCCCAACCCGATCCCCTCCTTTCCTTCCGATGAGCACCAAAGCCGCCTCCCTTTTCGACCGCGCCATTTTGCAGCAGGCCGTCGCCGATTCCTTCAAGAAGCTGGACCCGCGCCAGCAGTTGAAGAACCCGGTGATGTTCATCACCCTGCTCGGCGCCGCCATCACCTTCCAACAGCTGGTCACCTCGAAGGAGCCCTTCGGCTACGTGCTCCAAGTCGCGCTCTGGCTCCTGTTCACCGTCGTCTTCGCCAACTTCGCCGAGGCCGTGGCCGAGGGCCGCGGCAAGGCCCAGGCCCGCGCGCTCCGCGCCTCCCGCAAACAACTCATCGCCCAACGCCGCCGCAAGGACGGTTCGTACGACGCAGTGGACGCCTCCGCGCTCGTCAAGGGTGACGTGGTTTTCGTCAAGGCCGGCGAGCTGATCCCGGGCGACGGCGAGACGATCGAAGGCGTGGCGTCGGTCGACGAATCCGCCATCACCGGAGAGTCCGCCCCTGTCATCCGCGAAGCCGGCGGCGACCGCAGCGCGGTGACCGGCGGCACGCGCATTCTCTCCGACCAGCTGCTCATCCGCATCACCGCAAACCCCGGCGAGGGGTTCCTCGACCACATGATCAGCCTCGTCGAAGGGGCGACGCGCCAGAAGACCCCCAACGAAATCGCCCTCACCATTCTGCTCTCGGCGCTGACGTTCATCTTCCTCCTCGTCATCATCGCGCTCAAGCCCTTCGGCATCTACGCCAACGTCGCCTTTTCCATCACAACGCTCGTGGCGCTGCTCGTGTGCCTCATCCCGACGACCATCGGCGGCCTGCTCAGCGCCATCGGCATCGCCGGCATGGACCGCCTGCTCCAGCGCAACGTGCTCGCCATGTCCGGCCGCGCCGTCGAGGCCGCGGGCGACATCGACGTGCTCCTGCTCGACAAGACGGGCACGATCACGCTCGGCAACCGCATGGCGACCGAGTTTGTGCCCGCGCCCGGCGTGACGCCCGAACGCCTGGCCGACGCCGCCCAGTTGGCCTCGCTCGCCGACGAAACCCCTGAAGGCCGCAGCGTCGTCGTCCTGGCGAAGTCAAAGTTCAACCTCCGCGGTCGCGAAGTCGCCACTCCGCCCCTGGTCTTCGTGCCCTTCACCGCGCAGACCCGCATGAGCGGCGTCGATATCGCCGCCGAGGCCGGCCAGTCTGCCCGGTCCATCCGCAAGGGTGCCGCCGAAAGCGTGCGCCTGTGGGTCCAGGGCCAGGGCGGCACCTATCCGGCCGAGGTTGCCGCGGCGGTGGACAACATCGCCAAGGCCGGCGGCACGCCGCTCGTGGTGGCGGAGGACCGCATGGTGCTCGGCACGATTTACCTCAAGGATGTCGTGAAAGGTGGCATCAAGGAGCGCTTTGCCCAGCTCCGCGTCATGGGCATCCGCACGGTCATGATCACCGGCGACAATCCGCTGACCGCCGCCGCCATCGCGGCCGAGGCGGGCGTCGATGATTTCCTCGCCCAGGCCACGCCCGAGATGAAACTGGCCCGCATCCGCGCCGAACAGGGCGCCGGCCATCTGGTCGCCATGACCGGCGACGGCACCAACGATGCGCCCGCCCTCGCGCAGGCCGATGTCGGCGTCGCCATGAACACCGGCACGCAGGCCGCCAAGGAGGCGGGCAACATGGTCGATCTCGACTCGAACCCGACGAAGCTCATCGAGATCGTCGAGATCGGCAAGCAGCTGCTCATCACCCGCGGCGCGCTCACCACGTTCTCCATCGCCAACGACGTCGCCAAATATTTCGCCATCATCCCGGCGATGCTGGTGGGCGTATTTCCCGCCATCGCCCCGCTCAACGTCATGCACCTCGCCTCGCCGCTGAGCGCCATCCTCAGCGCAGTGATCTTCAACGCCCTCGTCATCATCGCGCTCATTCCGCTCGCGCTGCGGGGCGTCGCCTACCGTCCGATCGGCGCCGCCGCCATGCTCCGCCGCAATCTCTTCATCTATGGCTTCGGGGGCGTGATCATCCCGTTCATCGGCATCAAGGCCATCGATCTCCTCATCAACCTCGTCCACCTCGTCTGAAATCCGGCCTCCCCCGGCGCACCGGGACGACTCGCCCGGCCGATCAATTCCTTCCGCCATGAAAACCCTTTTCACCGAACTCAAAATCTCCCTCGGCCTCACCCTGGTGTTTGCCGTCTTGCTGTGCGGCGCCTACCCGCTCCTCGTGTGGGCCGGCGCCCAGACTTTCTTCCCGGCCAAGGCGAACGGCAGCCTCGTCACGGACAAGGACGGCGCCGTCCGCGGTTCCGCGCTGCTCGCCCAGAATTTCAGCAGCGACAAATACTTCCAGCCCCGCCCCTCCGCTGCCGGCAGCGGCTACGATGCGACCAGTTCCTCCGGCACCAACCTCGGCCCGACCAGCCAGAAGCTGGCCGACAGCATCAAGGGAGCCGTTGCGGCCTACCGCACCGCCAATGGCCTGAAGGACACCGACCCGGTCCCCGCCGACGCGGTGACCAGCTCCGGCAGCGGACTCGATCCGCACATCAGCGTCGCGAATGCCCTGCAGCAGGCGGCACGCGTGGCCCGGGCCCGCGGCCTCTCGCTCGAAAAAGTCCAGGCTTTGATCACCGCCCATATCGATACGCCCGACTGGGGCATCTTCGGTGAAGCGCGCGTCAATGTGCTGCTCCTCAACCTCGCGCTCGACCAACCCGCCACCACCCAATGATCCCCGCTCCCATGCCCGCCTCCCTGCAGTCCGGTCCCGACCGCCCCGGCAAGAGCCTTCTGTTCCCGATCGTGCTGCTGTTGCTTGGTCTCCTCTGTGTCTACCTCTGGTTCTCCGACCCCAGCCATGGTGATGGCGACAAGTCGCGAATCAACTGGCCGGATGCACCCTCTCCCTCCGACAAAAAACCGTAAAGAAGACTCTTCGAGCAAAATATGATCAGGGAAGGTGATTACCCCGGTGGTGCAGCCCGGCCGCAAGCTGTACTCTGTGACCCAAACCCGCTGGTTGTCCCCGCGGTCCGATCGGACCGCGGAAACCGGATCATCTCCCTGCTCAATGACCGGCTCCCCCCTCCCGGACCAAATCTTCCCGATGAAAACCACCCTCGTCCAGCCGCGCACCTTCGAATTTGCCTTCCCGCACCTGGCGACGCACGTGCGGGTCGAAGACTACGGCCACTCGGTCGAAATCCTGGCCACCCGCGATACCTTTTCCATTCCCCGCAAAATCGCCTTCATCCGCGCCCTGGCGGCGGAAGGTTTCATCGACGATTCGTTCCAACGGTTTCCCTCCGGAGGGGCGACCGCGGGGCCGGCCGTGCACTGGCTCGTCGATTTCTCCTGGCGGGAATCGCCGGCCACTCCGACCGGACGCGCCCGATTGCGCAAAAAAATGCTGCTGCTGCTCGGTCTTTTTTTGCTCTGGGCGACCCTCCTCGCCGACCTTTGCCTCGGAGTCTTCCGGTGAACCCCGACGGACGGATCCCCTTCGGACGGTCAGCCAGGTCCGTCCGACCGATCGGTTTCGTGCCGCCGGCGCGGTCGGTGGTGCCCCCCAGCGCTCGCGCCAGGCCCGCCGGCCCGTTTGTCCTCCCCGTTGACTTCACCTTCCCGCCGGAAGTTCCCCGATTCACCTAAACTTAACTTCCCCGCGGATGTCCAACCGTCGCAACAACCCGTTTCAACCTATCACCAATCGTGCCGATTTAAACCGCAATGAAAACCGGCTTTCCCTCGACTCGAAAATTCGAGTTCTATTTCCCCGACCGGGACACCCTGGTCCAGGTCGAGAGCTCCGCGCGGACCGTGGTCGTCCGTGCCTCCCGCGATACTTTTTCCGAGCAGCGCAAATCCAGCTTCGTCCGCGAACTGGCGGCCGAGGGATTCATCCCCGACGGCTACCAGTGGTTTTCGCTCGCGGGGCCGGATTCCTATCTGGGCGTCCGGTGGCTGGTGGACATCTCCTGGCTGGAGTTGCCGGAGATCGTGCTGGCGCAGGCGCGCCGTTTCATGACGGGCCTGCTGGTCGGGGCCACCTTGCTCTGGCTCGCCGTCCTGACGCCCGTGTTTCTGCTCTGATCCCGGGTGGCGGTTTTTCGTCGCAGACGGGCTGCTCGCGGGCCAGGCTTCCTTTGGTGCAACCCGGCGTGGTTGGCCACCTTTGCTGAATGCCCGAGCTCCGACCCGACCCAGACGCCCTGCTCGCTTCGCTGCACCGCGAGGACGCCCGCGCGCGCCGCGGGCATTTGAAAATCTTCCTCGGGATGTGCCCCGGCGTGGGCAAAACCTATGCCATGCTCCGCGCCGCCCAGCAGGAGCGCGCGGCCGGCACCGACGTGGTCGTCGGAGTGGTGGAAACGCACGGCCGCCTGGAGACCGAAGCCCTGCTCACCGGGCTCACGGTCGTTCCCCGCCAGACCATCGACTATCGGGGCACCCAGCTGACCGAGATGAACCTGGAGGCCATCCTCGCCCGCCCGCCCAAACTGGCGCTGGTCGACGAACTCGCGCACAGCAATGCCCCCGGTTCCCGCCATGCCAAACGCTGGCAGGCCGCGTTGGAGTTGCTCGAGGCCGGGATCGACGTTTTCACCACCCTCAACATCCAGCATGTCGAATCGCGTGCCGACACGGTGCGCCAGATCACTGGGGCCAGCCAGCAGGAGACCGTGCCGGACTCCGTCCTCGACCTGGCGGATGAAATCGAACTCATCGATCTCACGCCCGCGGCCCTGCGGGACCGGCTGAGCGAGGGCAAGGTTTACCTCGGCGAGCGGGCCGTCGCGGCCCGGGAGAATTTTTTTCAGGAATCCAATCTCACCGCCCTGCGCGAACTCGCCTTGCGCTACACTGCGGAGCGGGTCGACCGGCAGCTGCGCGAAATGCGCGCCGGCACCGTCAAGCAGACCGTCTGGCGCAGCGGGGAACGCCTGCTCGTGGCCGTCGGCGCCAGCCCGTTCTCCACCCAGCTCGTGCGCTGGACCCGCCGGCTGTCCGCGGCCCAGGGCGCCCCGTGGATCGCCGTGCATATCGAAAGTTCGAGCCCGCTGGCCGAACCACAGCAACGGCTCCTCGACGCCAACCTCTCGCTCGCGCGCGAACTGGGCGCCGAGATCGTCGTCACGCACGACGACGATCTGGCCGCCGCCCTGGTACGCGTCGCACTGCAGCACAACGCCACCCAGATTGTCGTCGGCAAACCCCGCACGCGGGGCTGGCTCGACGTCCTGCGCGGGGGCACGCTGGTGGACCGTCTGGTCCGCCAGGGCGGCAACATCGACATCTATGTGGTGCCGGCCGAACCCGGCGGGGCCCGGCGGCGCTGGCCCGCCCTGGATCCGGGCCTGCGGAGCCGGCCGGGCGAGTATGGCGTGGTGGTCGGCGCCATCGCGGTCACCACGACGCTCGGGCTGTTGCTGCCGGCCGACATGTACCTGGCCGTGGGCCTGGTCTATTTGCTGCTCGTGATCCTGCTCAGCCTCCGGGTCGGCCGGGGTCCGGTGCTGGCGGCCGGCGTCATCGGCGCCCTGACTTGGGACTATCTTTTCATCCCGCCCAAGTTCACCTTCTATATCAGCAAGGTCGAGGATGTGACGCTCTTCGTGACGTATTTCATCGTGGCCGTGGTGACCGGGCACCTGACCTCCCGCATCCGGGCGCAGGCCCACAATGAACGATTGCGGGAGGAGCGCGCGACCGCCCTGTTCGAGCTCACCCGCGCGCTGGCCGAGGCCGCCACGCTGGACGAGGCGGTGTTTGCCGCCCTCCGCCAGGCCGATGAACTGTTTGAGGCCAAGACGGCCCTTTTGCTCGCCCACGGCAGCAGCGGCGTGATGCCGCATTTTGCCGGTTCCTTCGGGCTCGACGAGAAGGAGCGCAGTGTGGCCGACTGGGTTTTCCGCAACCGGCGCCCGGCCGGGCGTTTCACCGACACGCTCCCCGGGTCCAATGGCTTTTATCTGCCGCTGGTCCGGGAAGACCGCGCCTTGGGCGTGCTCGGGGTGGCCGTGCCCGAACCGCGCACGCTCACGCTCGCGCAACGCGACCTGCTGGAGGCCTTCGCCCGGCAACTGGCCCTGACCGTCGAACGCGAATACCTTCGCGAAGCGGGCGAACGGGAGAAATTGCTCGCCGAGTCGGACAAACTTCACCGGGTGCTGCTCGACAGCGTTTCCCACGAACTGCGCACGCCGCTCGCCGTCATCACCGGCTCGCTTGAAACCCTGGACACCGCCCCGCCCCCGGAGCGCGCCACCCTGGTGACCGAGGCGCGGGTCGCCGCGCGCCGGCTCAACCGGCTCGTCGGCAATCTGCTCGACCAGACGCGGCTGGAGACCGGCGCGCTCAAGCCCCATCTCGACTGGTGCGACGTGCATGATCTCGTGAACGCCGCCATCGACGCGGTGCGCGATGCGCTCGCCGCCCATCCGTTTGAAACCGTGGTGCCCGACGACATCCCGCCGGTGCGCGCCGACTTCGCCCTCATGGAACAGTCCCTGGCCAACCTCCTGCTCAACGCCACCCGGCACACCCCGGCCGGCACGCAGGTCTTTCTCACCGCCGGCCTGGAACGGGACCGGCAGCGGATTTATTTCACGGTGGCGGACAACGGACCCGGTTTCCCGCTCGCGATGAAGGACCGGCTGTTCAAGAAATTCGAGCGCGGCGACGCGGCCATTGCCGGCGGACTCGGACTCGGGCTGTCCATCGTGCGCGGCTTCGTCGTCGCCCAAGGCGGCGAGATCGTGGTGGGCGAGAATCCCGGCGGCGGGGCCGTCTTCACCATTTACCTGCCGCACCAAGCGCCCCAGACTCCGCCCCCGGAATGAGTCTCTTTCCTCCCTTCAGTCCAGGACGAGCCCGGGTGCACGACGAAAATCCCTCGCGCCGTCCATGATCCTGCCGACCACCACCCCGCCAACCCTGCTCATCATCGACGACGAGCGCCAGATCCGGCGCCTGCTGCGCATCACCCTGGAAGCCGAACAGTATCACGTCCGGGAAGCGGAGGCCGGGCAGCTCGGTCTGCAAGAGATCGCCCACCACGCCCCCGACGGCGTGATCCTCGACCTGGGGCTGCCCGACATGGACGGCACCGAGGTGATCCGGCGGTTGCGCGAATGGTCGAAGGTGCCGGTGCTCGTGCTCTCGGTGCGCGAGGGGGAGGACGACAAAATCGCCGCACTCGACGCCGGCGCCGACGACTATCTGACGAAACCGTTCAACGGGCGCGAACTGCTGGCCCGGGTGCGGGCGATCCTCCGGCGCGCCCCGGGCGCCAATGAGCCGGCAGTGGTCCGGTTTGGGGAGATCGAGGTCGATCAGGCCACGCGGCTCGTCCGCCGGGGCGGCGAGGAGGTGCATCTCACCGCCAAGGAATACGCCCTGCTGCGCCTATTGGTGCAGCACCGCGGGAAAGTCGTGACCCACCGGCAGATTTTGCGCGAGCTGTGGGGCCCGAACGCGGAAGAGCAGACCCACTACCTGCGGGTGCACATGGCTCATCTGCGCCAGAAACTCGAAATCGAGCCACACCAGCCACGCCATTTGCGCACCGACGCCGGCATCGGCTATCGGCTGACCGAAAACTGAGCGCAAAGGGGAAATACCGGGGGCCATGCGGTCCCGCCGGTGCCGGATTTTCCCCAATCGACGAGGACGCCTGCGCAGCTGGTTGATAGGGATATATTTAAATTCCCGTGTAAAGAATCAGTCTGGGGTAAAATATTTCCCAAATGTGACGATGAAGAACCAGCCCCCCATCGGCTATCTTCGTGTCAGCTGGCCCCTTGGTCCGCCGGCACATCATCACTGCCCACCAATGCCCCCATCCTCTCCGATCACCGCGGACCCATCGCGCAATGAGTCCGCTGCCCCCCTGCCGCACCACGCGGGACGGGATTTTTTGGTTCTCGCCGGGCTCTTCGCCGTCTTGATTGGAATCTCATGCCTGCTGCTGGCCCGCGCATCGGGTGATCGCGCGTTGCTGGGCATCTTGGTCTTGGTCGCCGGAGCAACCGTGGCATTCGCGTCGATCCGGATCCGGCAGGCCTCCCGCATTGCCCGGGACGCCCACAGCGAAACCGAACGGCACCGCTTTGCCCTCGAAACAACCCTGCCGATGCTCCGGGCCGTCTGGAATGACGCCCCTTTGAGCATCATCATCATGGATCCCCACGACAAGGAGGTGCCGGTCAGGATCATCGACTGCAACCCGCTCGCCTGTCGGCTCCACGGGTATGACCGGGAAGAACTGGTCGGGAAATCAATCGACGTCATCGAAGCCGTGCCCTGGGCCAAAAACGCCGACGATCAGTGGATCAGGGAAATGCGGACAATCCCTCAACGGAGCGGCTTCGACACCCACCGGCGCAAGGACGGATCGTTTTTCGAAGTGGACTATTCGGTGTGCCTGCTGGTGGTCGACGGTCGCGAACTCGTCATCGGCATGGATCGCGATGCCACGGAGCGGCGCGAGGCCGAGCGGGCGTTGCGGACCAGCGAGGAGCGCTGGCATCTCGCCGTCGCCGGCAGCAACGAGGGCGTGTGGGACTGGAACCTGGCGAACGACGAGATCTGGTTCTCCCCGCGTTGGAAGACCATGCTCGGCTTCGCCCCCGGGGAATTGGGCGACCGGCGGGACGAGTGGACGCAGCGCATCCATCCCGACGATCGGGCCGATCTGGAATTCAAACTCAAGGCCCACCTGCAGCAGCAGGCCGACATTTTCAACTGCGAATACCGCATCCGGCACAAGGACGACTCTTGGGGCTGGGCCCTGGTCCGCGGCAAAGCCCTTTTTGGGCCCGATGGCCGCGCACTGCGGATGGTCGGCACGCAAGCCGACATCACCCGGCAAAAGCTGTCGGAGGCCGAGTTGCGCAGCGCCAAGGAGGCGGCCGAGGCGGCCGACCGCACCAAGAGCGAGTTCCTCGCCGTGATGAGCCACGAGATTCGCACCCCGATGAACGGCGTGCTGGGCTTCACGAACCTTCTGCTCGACACCCCGTTGAACACAGAGCAGCGCGACTGGCTTTTCACCATCCGCTCGAGCGGCGAATCCCTCCTCACGCTCATCAACGACATCCTGGATTTCTCCAAGATCGAGGCCGGCCACATGGAGCCGGAACAACACCCCGTTTCCATCCGGCGCTGCATCGAAGAGGTGCTCGACCTGCTCTGGAGCAAGGCCAGCGAGAAGAAGATCGAGTTGCTGCACTGGATCGAGAGCGACGTGCCGGAGTGGGTCCTCAGCGACGTCACCCGCCTGCGGCAGGTCCTCGTCAACCTCATCGGCAACGCCATCAAGTTCACCACCAAGGGCGAGGTCGAGGTGCGCGTCAACCTCGCGCCCCCGCAACCCGGCGAGCCGCCGCAGCTGGTGTTCTCGATCCGCGACACCGGCGAGGGCATCGCCGCCGACCGCCTCTGCCGGCTTTTCCGCCCGTTCAGCCAGGCCGACTCCTCCACCACCCGTCGTTTCGGCGGCACCGGACTCGGGCTCGCCATCAGCCGCAGCCTGGCCCAGCTTCTCGGCGGCAACATCGAACTCGCCTCCACGTCGGCCCAGGGTTCGTGCTTCCGTTTCACCATCCAGGCCACCTCCACCACCGCCCCGGCTGATGAATCCGCCGGTCAGGTGGAGCCCCAGCCGGCCATCGGACTGGACGGCCGGTGCGCCATCATCGTCGATGACAATGAAGCCAACCGCCGGATTCTCGCCAGCCAGCTGCAGCGGTGGGGCATCAAATGCATCGCGTTCGAGGAACCCGCGCACTCGATCGACTACCTGCGCACCCATGGCGAAATCGAGGTCGCCGTGCTCGACATGATGATGCCCGGCATGAATGGCGTGGAACTGGCGGCCAAACTGCATGCCCTGCCCGGCCGCGAGAAGCTCCCGCTGATCCTGCTCTCCTCGGTCAGCCGGGAGGAACTCCGTTCGTTCAACCCGATGGACTATTTCAGCGTCGTTCTGACCAAACCGGTCCGCCAGGCCGCCCTGCTCGAGGCCGTCAACAAGACTCTCACCACCCCCCGCTTGGTGGAAATCGGTTCCACGCCGCCCGTCCCCGTGCCCAAGCTCGACCCGACCCTCGGGCAACAGCATCCGCTGCGCATCCTGGTCGCCGAGGACAACGCCGTTAATCAAAAATTGATCGCCGGCTTGCTGCGGCGGCTGGGCTACCAGCCGCAATTGGTCAGCCACGGCCTCGCCTGCCTCGACGCCCTCCGCCGCGACGCGTACGATCTCGTGCTGATGGACTGCCAGATGCCGGAGATGGATGGGCTGGACGCCACCACGCACATCCGCCGGGGCGAAGCCGGGGAACGCAACCGCGAGATCCACATCATCGCCCTGACCGCTTCCGCCATGGTCGGCGATCGCGAACGCTGCCTCGGCGTCGGCATGAACGATTATCTGACGAAACCGATCCAGTCGGCCGACCTGATCCGCCTGATCCAGGCCACTCCGACCCTGAGCCGGTAGCGGGCGGGACCGGCGCCCTCCCCGCGCAGAGTTTTGCCCCGGGGAGTACGATTCCCCTTGGCAGACGGGGTCGGACACCTTTTCGTCGCGCGCTGATGCCCAGCACTCAGCCTGCAGTTCTCGCGCTCGAAGACGGCAGTGTGTTCCGCGGTTCCGCCTTCGGCGCCACGGCCACCATTGCCGGCGAGTGCGTTTTCAACACCTCGATGACCGGTTATCAGGAGATCCTGACCGATCCGTCCTATTTCGGCCAGATCGTGACGATGACGGCCGTGCAGATCGGCAACTACGGCATCAACCCCGAGGACGAGGAGTCCGCCGCCCCCAAATGCTCGGGGTTCGTCGTGCGCGAGGTCTCCCCCGTCGTGAGCAACTGGCGCAGTGTGATGTCCCTCGATGCCTACCTGAAAAAATACGGCATCCCCGGCATCAGCGACGTGGACACCCGCGCGCTGACCAAGAAACTCCGGGTCGACGGTTCCATGAAGTGCTGCCTGAGCACCCTGGCGTTGAGCGACGAGGAGGCCGTGGCGCGCGCGCGCAACTGGCACGACATGGCGGGCAGCGACTACGTCAAAGACACGACCTGCGCGGCCCCTTATCTCTGGCGCGCCGACGATCCCACCCGGCACAACGGGCAATATCTTCCGCCGGGAACGACACAGGGCGTCACCCCGCGGCCGGGGGAGACATTCAAGGTTGCCGCCTTTGATTACGGGGCCAAGTACACCATTTTCCGCAAGCTCGTGCGCCACGGTTTCGAAGTACAGGTGTTTCCCGCCACGGCCACGCACGAGGAGATTCGCGCGGCGGGTGTCGACGGGGTGTTTCTTTCCAACGGCCCGGGCGATCCGGCGGCCCTGGACTACATTCACCGCACCGTCACCGCCCTGCTGCCGGATTTTCCGATCTTTGGCATTTGCCTCGGCCACCAGATGATCACCCACGCCCTGGGGGGCAGCACCTTCAAGCTCAAGTTCGGCCATCGCGGCGGCAACCAGCCGGTGAAAAACCTTGAGACCGGCAAGGTTTCCATCACCGCGCAGAATCACGGCTTTGCCACCGATCCGAAGTCCCTCGAATCCCGCAGCGCGGTCATCACCGAGATCAACCTCAACGACGGAACCGTCGAAGGCCTTCGCCACAAGGAACTGCCCGTCTTTTCCGTTCAATATCACCCCGAGGCCGCTCCCGGACCGAACGACGCCGATCCGCTTTTTTCCGATTTCCACCGGCTGATCCAGAAACGCAAGGCCGGGAAAATCTGACTGGGAGCCCGCCCCGGCGGCGGCGACCGCTGGTTTTCCCGTCGCACAAGCGCACGAGAGAGGTAATGGATTGCCTTCCCGCGCTGTCTCATCAGCTTGCCCGCGGAACTTCCGGTGCAATCCCCTCCCGCCCAACCGATCCTGTCCCCGCTGATCCGCGAATTGATGATCGGGGTCGGAATCATGGCGGTCGTGTTGACGGCCCGCTCCTTCAGCCTGACTTATCCCGGCGAGCTCAGCGCCGACGAAAGCGAGCTGCTCGTCCAGATCGGACGCTATCATCACGACCCGCTGCCCTGGCGGTCCGTGGACGGTAGCACAATCGGACCGGCAAATCCGTGGTTTCTCCTGTTGCTCGGCCAAGCCGGGTGGCCTCTGACCTACGGTGGTCTCCATTTGCTCGCCGCCTTGCTGCAGTCGGCGATTGTCGCCGCCAGTTACTACACCGTCCGGGTTTTTCTCCCTCTCAGCCTTGCCTGTCTGGCCGCGATCGCCGGAACGCTTGCCGTCGCCGGCAGCGCCTCGATCAACTTCATGTACTTTGCCACCGAGCTGGTGCCCGCTTTGGCGTTGTCGCTGGGACTGCTGGCTTTGTTCCGGGCACGGCACGGAGGCGGGACCGCCACTGCGTGGCTTTGCGTATCCGGATTCTGCAGCGGTTTATCTCCTTGGGCCAAACTGCAGGCGGCACCCATCGCAGCCGCACTGATTGCGATGGCGATTTGGCGGACCTGGACCCAATCGCCTAAAGTGGGAACATCGACCGGACGGCGGATCGCCCCGGTGGTTTTTGTGGCCAGCTCGGCGTTGTTGCCTTCCGTGGCGATCACGACCTGCGTTTTATTCGGCGGCGTGTTCCGGGATTTCTGGGCCTCCTATGTCGTGGCCAACCTCGGATATGCCGGCGATTTTTCCCCGGGTACCGCCCTTCTGCGTTTCCGCGACCTGATTCTGCAAAGCCAGCTCAATGGCCTGATGACCGCCGTGGTCCTGTTGGGATTGTTTTGTGCGATCCGGCTTTTGCGCGGCGAGCGGCGGGGATCAGGATTCGTCCCGGACGTGTTGCCCGCTGCCGCCGGGTACCTCGGGATCGCGGTCTACAGCTGCCTGCGTCCGCCCTTCGGTTTCGGCCATTACCACATCTTCCTGATCAATCCCCTGATCGTGGCCAGCGGTGCGTTGCTCGGCACAATCCAGCGCGACCAAGGTGCGACGCCCGGAAGACTTGGCGCCATGAAAATCGGCCGCATTGCCTGCCTGCTGATCCTGCCAATTGGCCTCCTGGCCGTCGTCCACACCCGACAAAATTCCGCTCTGCGCCGGTATCTCACCGCAAAGATCGCCGACGCCAATCAGGACTTCCCGGCCACGGTGGTCCACGAAATACGCCGACTGGCTCCCGATGCCTCGACGATGGTGGTCTGGGGCTGGATGCCCGGACTGTATGTCCGCTCCGGATTGAGCTGCGTCACCCGCCACACCGTCGGTCATTTTCTAATCGATCCCGGGCCGAGTCAGGCGGTGCTCCGCGAGCAGTTTCTCGCCGAAGTACGCGGAGCCAGACCCGAGGTAATCGTCGACGCGGTCGCGTCCGATTGTTTCACGTGGTATTGGCCTGTCGCCTCGTCGGGCATCGATTCGTTTCCCGAGTTTGCCCGCTTTGTCCGGGAAAATTACATTCTCGCATCGAGCCTGATCGGGGATCAACCGGGGGTGCCTCTCAGGATTTTCGTCCGTAAACAGACCGGGCCCTGATCCCGGTCAAGCAAGCCAGGCTTCGAACTTGGCCGCGTCCTCCGGAGTGTCGACGCCGATGCTCGGGTCGTCGGTGACCTCGATCGCGATCGGCTGGCCGGCGCCGAGGGCGCGCAGCTGCTCCAGTTTCTCAATCTGCTCCAGCTTGCCGGGGGGAAGCGTGACGAAGCGTTCCAAATAGTCCGCCTTGTACGCATAGAGCCCAAGATGTTTGAAGCAGGGGTTGGCCGCGACCCAGGCATCATCCACGCTCCCCGCCGAGTCGCGCAGGTACGGAATCGGCAGCCGCGAGAAATAGAGCGCACGGCCCGTCTTCGTGATGACGACCTTGACCTGATTCGGATTGTTGAAATCCACCGCCCGCTTGAACGGCGTGCAGAGGGTCGCCATCGGGCAGTCGCCCTGGATCATCCGGGCCAGGGCCTGAATCTGGTTGTTCGTAACCAGCGGCTCGTCCGCTTGGACATTAATTACATAACTGGCACGCACCCTGCGGTTAGCTTGGGCAATCCGATCGGTTCCACTCGGATGATCAGCGTCTGTCATAATCGCTCTAAACCCAGCCCCCTCAATGCATTCCGCCAGCAGCGCGTGGTCGACCGCAAACCACAATGGCAGGTCGGGAGCCTGCTCGGCAATCCGCTCGGCCACCCACAGCACAAGTGGCTTTCCATTAATCGGATGCAGCAGCTTACGAGGGAAGCGCGTGGACTCCAAACGGCAGGGCACAATAATGGCAAAGGCGGGCATGCGGGGGTCTTTATGGTTGCAAGGCGGGGCGCAGGCGGTTTTTTCCAAATCCTTTAACCGGAACATCCGGTATTCTCGCAATGGAAAAGAGTGACACTTCAACCGCCGCCACCCACATCAGGGAACTTCTTGTGCAAAATAAGATGGGCATCCACGCCCGTCCGGCCGCGATGATCGTTCGCGTGACCAACAAATACAAAGCCGAGGTCTTTGTCGAAAAAGACGACGAGCAGGTGAACGGCAAAAGCATCATGGGACTCATGATGCTGGCCGCGGCCAAGGGTTCGAAGACAAAATTCATCGCCACCGGCGAAGACGCCCCCCAGATGCTGGCCGAATTGGAACAGCTTTTCGCCAAGAAATTCGACGAGGCCTGAGCCGGCTCACGGCGGACCGCTCCGCAGACCACGAAAACGAGGCCGGCCCCGCCGGTCTTTTTTTTGGCCGGGCGCTTCCATCCTGAACGCTCCGTTTCCCCCGCAGACCGAACAATCTTCCGAGAGCCCTCTTTGTGGGCGGGGAGCCCTCACCCCGCTTGGCGAAACGCGCGTCGCATCTTCGCTCCTCCCACCCTGCTCACGGCGGCAGTCCATAAAAACTCCGGGCGTTGGCCGACGTCAGCTCCGCCAGCGCCTCAAAGCTGACGCCGAAAAGCCCGGCGCAAAATTCCGCCGTGTGCCGCAGGTGGGCCGGTTCGTTCGGCTTTCCCCGGTGGGGCATTGGCGTGAGAAACGGAGCGTCGGTCTCCAGCATCAAACGGTCGGGGCCCTGGGCCAGCGCCGCCGCCCTGACGTTTTCCGCGGTCTTGTAGGTGATGATTCCCGTAAAAGATCCCCGACCTCCGCGCCGCGTCAGCTCAGCCATCTCCGGCAAACCCTCGGTGAAGCAATGAAAGACCACCCGCGACCAGTCGACCCCGCTCGCGTCGATCAGCGCCACGCACTCGCGAAACGCGCCGCGCGAATGTACCACGACCGGACAGTCCAGCTCCTTGGCCACGGCCAGGCTCCGGTCGAAAGCCGCCCGCTGCCAGCCAAAGATCCGCTCCGCCGCCACCGGGTCGTCTTTCGGCAGGTGAAAACGATCGAGGCCGGTTTCACCCAACGCCACGGGCCGGGGCTCCTGCCGCCAGAAATCTTCGAGGCCCTCCAGGCGGTCCGCCCAGTGTTCATCGACGCTGCACGGGTGCAACCCGGCCGCGAAATGGATCGCATCCGGATGGGTCCGGGCGGCATCCCGATACAGCGTCCAATCCTCCGGCTCGGTGCCAATGGCAATCATCCGGCCCACCCCCGCCGCTCGCGCCCGCTCCAACGCCGCCCGCAGTTCGCCCCGGCGGATAAACGAGTCAAGGTGAGTATGAGTGTCGATGAGGACCATGCTCCCGCCCATCTTCCCAACAGATTTGCGGCGAGCGAGGCCATTTTCATCCCGCAACCGTTCTCGCGACCCATCCACGATCCGAAAAATCACTTGCTCGCCCACCCCATCCCGGCGACACCTCTCGCATGCTCGCGCCCGTTCCGCCCGCCCCCGCACGGCCCGCGCGTCTTTGGTCGCTCGACATTTTTCGCGGCCTTTGTGCCGCCCTGGTTTTTCTCAGCCACTGGCACCTGTGGTCGGGCTTCGCTCCGCAAGGAGGGCTGGAAAGGTCTGTCCGGGAGTTCTTTGAAAACATCTATCAGGCTTGTGTGACCCTGACGTGGCCGACCGGTGGACATCATCCCGCGGTGCTGTGTTTTTTTGTGCTTAGCGGGTTTTGCATCCACTACCCCTATGCCCGGCGCGGCACGGGTCCCGATTGGCGGGACTACTATCGCCGCCGTTTTCTGCGAATTTTTCCGGTCTATTGGACGGCCGCGCTGCTCGGCCTTCTCTTTGTCGCCACGGAAACGCTGCACCCGTCGGGCAACGAATTGCTGCACTTCCACGCCACGGCCGTTTCGGGGGTCGCGCTGAGACTGCTCGGTGCGGAGGGCTTCTATCCGAAGGAAATAATCGCGGGTAACTACATCCTGACAACGATCGGCACGGAGGTAATCATGTATGCCCTTTATCCGTGGATCTACCGGCTCGCCACGCGCGCCGGCTGGCTGGGCTTGGGCTGCGTTTTTTTGGGCGCCCATCTGCTCTCCCTGCTACTCCTCGTTTTTTTTACGCCCTTCTGGGTTTTCAACAGCGTATTCATGCTCGGGATTTTTTGGTGGGCGGGAGCTTTTGCCGCCCACCTTTTTCTTCAGGGTCGAGACCGGGTATCCTGGCTTCACATCGGGCTGGTCTGGGGCACTTTTCTGGCGCTCAAGGCGCTCCCTCATTTCTATGGACTGAATCTGATCAAACAAGCCGACTGGGGACTTGTCTGCGTTCTGACTCTCCTCCGGCTGCTCAGAGTTGAAGAACGCCACCCCGGCTGGGTGGTCCTCGGCTCCGTCCGATCACTGCGTTATCTCGGCAAAATCAGTTACAGCCTTTATGCCGTGCACACCCCGGCAATCATGTTCTCTTCCTGGATGCTCATCGTGGTGGCTGGTTGCCATGACTATTTCTGGCAATTGGCCCTGACCCTCGGTCTGTCCGTCGCGTTCACGATCGCCACGCACTACCTTGTGGAGACCCGCTTCTATCCACCGGCCCAGGCTGCGCCAAAGCCTTGATCGCTCCCGGCGGCCTGGGGTCGGCGCGGACAACCGGGCCGGGGTCCGGCAAAAATGGCAACGCCCCTAATCGGCGTGAATGCGGATATCCCCGCCGGACGACCTGAGCTTGAGCCGCGGACCTCCGCCGTTCACCGCGCCCACCAGATGGCTCTTGCCGACGCCTCCTTGGTCGATCGTCAGCGTGACCCCGGCGGCATCCACCTCCCCGCCCGAAGTGTGCGCATCGAGCAGAAAACCCGCGCTCTTGAGCACCTGCACCGTGACATTCCCGCCCGAAGTGCTGAGCACGGCATCCTGCTGCAACGGCGCGCTGAGCACCGCCCGCACATCGCCGCCGGAGGTGGTGGCGCTGACCAAATGAGCAACCGAATTGATCGTGACGTTGCCACCCGACGTCGAAACCTCCGTCGGCCCGCCCGCCCGCTCCACGGTGATGTTGCCACCGGAAGTCGTCAGATGCGCCCGGGCCGTCCCTTCCTTCAGAAAAATGTCGCCGCCGGAAGTGTCCCCGTCGACCTCTCCGTCGATCCGCTCAAACTTCAGTCCGCCCCCGCTCGTGCGGGCGCGGACGTTGCCGGTGAGACTGGCAACCTCGATGTCGCCGCCCGAGGTGGCGAGATTGACGTTGAAATTCCGCGGCACGGTGACGAGGAAACTGACCTGTACCGGGGGCCAGCTGCCAAAATGAAAACCGAAGGACGATTTCTCGTACTTGGCGCCCACCGTCACGTCGTTGCCTTGTTGCTCGAAGGTCAGGTCGAGCGATTTCAACAATTCGTCCGCCTCCTGGTCGGACGAAGCGCGAATGGTCTCCCTGGCGGTCACGCGGACTTCCGCCACGTCCGCCGTCTTCACCACGATTTCACCGCCCGAGGTGACAGCCTTGAAATTGCCCCCGGGCTGGACGGCAAAGGTCTTTTCGACCGTACGGATGATTTTGGCGTCGAGCCCGGCCGGAACAGCCAGGACCGCGCCCAGGGCGAGCAGGCGGATTAATTTGTTCATGGGATCGTACCGGTTAAAACCCCGGGACCCGCCCTGAAGTTACAGAAAATCGCGTACGTCCGGTTTTATCGGCCGAACAACGTCTGGAAAAACTCCTGCATCCGCGCCCAGGAAGCCGTGGCCGCCGCCTCGTTGTAGGCGATGTTCATGCCGTATTTCTTCCCGAGGGCCGTCGCACCCGGATTGGTGAAGGCATGCACCGCCCCGGGATAGCTGACCCACTGCCAGTCAAAATTCCCGTCTTTCATGCTTTTCTGAAAGGCCGCGATCTGGTCGGCGGAAATGAAGGTGTCCGCCGCACCGTGCAGCATGAGAATGTGGGCCTTGTTGCTCGCCCCGGCGGGGGCGGGAATCAGGCTGCCGTGGAAACTGACGACCGCCGTCACGGGTGCACCGCTGTAGGCCAGTGCCTGGCTGACGGCGCCGCCAAAACAAAAACCAATGGCGGCCGTCTTGCCCTCCGCGACCAGCCCCGTGGCCAGCAACTGGTCGAGTCCGGCCCGGGCGCGTTCCGCCATCAGCGGCTTCCCGTAAAACTGCCCGGACAGCTCGCCGGCTTTCTTGGGATCCTCGGTCGACACCCCGGCGCCATACATGTCGGCGGCGAACGCCACATACCCCAGCCGGGCCAGCTCCTCGGCCCGGCCTTTGACAAAATCGGTCAACCCCCACCATTCGTGCACGAGCAGCACGCCGGGGCGCTTCGCCGTGGTGGAGTCATCATAGGCGAGCCAGCCCTTGAGTTTCACCCCACCCTGCTCGTAGTCGACCGTTTTGGTGATAACTTTGGCCGGCATGGTGGAACCGAGCGCACAGGCGCCCGCGACAAGGAACAATATCTTTTTGCGCATGCCTTGAGCTTAACCGACCTTGTGCCGGGCGCAAGCGGCGAGAGACCGTTGCGTCCCGCCCCCGCCTGGCATTGCACCGGCGCTCACACCGTCAACCCGCCCGCAATGTACTGCCGCAGCGATTCTGCTTCCGCCCGATACGTGCCCGCCACCCAGCGCGACACATCGCCGATCGAAATCAGGCCCAGCAGCTCCCCGTCCTTGGTCACCGGCAGATGGCGGCAGCGCCGCTCCTGAAACATGTCCATCGCCTCTTGCACGGTCTTCACGGCCTCGATCGTGGCCACATTCGTGGTCATCACCTCCGTCACCGGCGTGAGCAGAGGATCGAGCCCGCCGCCGACCACCCGGCGCAGGACGTCGCGCTCGGTGAAAATGCCAACGAGGCTCTGGCCGTCCATCACGACGACCGAGCCGATCTTGTGCCGGTTCATTTCCTGCACGGCTTCTACTACGGTCAGGGTGTGCGGCACCGTACGCAGCGTACCGCCTTTGCGCTCCAAGAGCGTGGCAATGGATGTGTTCATGGGGTAGTGGGGTTGCAACCAGTCTACCGGCCAAACCGCCGCGGGCAATCTCCAAAACCATCCTTAACGCGGCAGGTTTCCGAGGGCGTCCAGGCTTTTCAACCGGGTCCGGCCCTTGACCGGCAGGGAGAGGACCGGCTTGGCCTTGGCCGGGACACCCTCCGCACCCGCCGCGCGACCAGCGGAAATCTCCTGCCTCGCCCGCTCCAGGCGAACGGCCGACACCGGTCCGGCGGTGCCCAGCTCCTGGGCAAACAAACTCACCCGGAATTCCTCCACGAGCCAGCGGAAATCACCCGCGGCCGGACCCAGCTTCTGCGCCGCCCCGGCAAAGGGCGCCACTTCCGCCGCCCGCTGCGCATCCTTGACCGGGTCGCGCTTCCACCGCTCGGCCCGGGCCAGCTTCGCTTTCAGATAACGCGGCAGGTCCTTCACCCGGCCGAATGGCGTCTGGCGCAAAAAATCCGCCGGCAGCAGCCCGACCAGCTCCTCCTCCAGGCCGGGATAGGGCATGGCGTGCGTCTGCAACGCCAGCCGGAGCGCCAGCGTTTCCCGCAACCAGTCGGTCAACCGCGGCACCAGGCCGCGCAGCTCGCCTTTCGCCTCCTCCAGGCGTTGCCGGAAAACCGTCTGGTGCAACGGACGGACCTCGCGCTCGCAGACCCAACGTCGGATCGCGACGAGCGCGTCGGCCTGGAGTTGTTCGAGCGGCGCCAGGGTGACCGCCAGCGGTCCGAGCGCCCGCAGCCCGCGCAAATCTTTCTCCAACCACCCGAGATCGTAGCGCAAAGCCGATTCGAACAGCCGGGCGAGACCGCCGCGCGTGGCCGCCCGCGCCTCCTCCGCCGCCGCAAACAGGCGCACCGCCGCGCCGGTCTCGCGCCCTTGCAGCCCCGGATGGGCCAGCACCGGCACGCCGGCATGTTCGGCGACCACAACCGTTTCGGGCAGGTCGCCAAAGGTCCACTCCGACGCCGGCGCCCGCTCCCAGGCGGCCCGGGCCGCGCGCCAGGCGACGGTGTCGCCCTCGGCCGCCTGCCGGCTCAAGGCCTGACGCTTCTCCCCCAGCTGCGATTGCAGCGCGGCCAGCTCGCGCCCCGCGCCCAACACCGCACCGTTTTCGTCGACGACTTCCACCCGCACCCGCAGATGGTCGGGCGTCGTTTTGTCGTCCCACTGTCGCGGATCGATCCGCACCCCGAGCCGGTCCGTCAGGATTTCGGCCAGGGCCTGGGCCAGCGACGGGCGGGGCGTCCGCTCCGCGATGAGCCCGATCCGCTCGGCGATCTTGCCGGCCGCCTCCGTCAACGGAATCAGGTTGCGGCGCTGCTCCTTGGGCAGCGCCTTGAGCATCAGTTCGATCTTCTCGCGCAAATGTCCCGGCACGGCCCAGTCGAGCGCGGCCGGCGTGAGCGCAGCCGCCTCGGCCGGGGTCACGCGCAGGGTCACTCCATCGTCGTCCTGGCCGGGCTTGTAGGAATAGTTGAGCGGCAGGGCGAGATTCGCGAGCGGCAGCGATTCGGGAAAACCCGCCGCGGCCTCGACCAGCTCCGCCGGGGGGCGCAGGTCCTCGTCGGCCATGTGCAGAAACTTCGGCTCGGCCGTCTGGCGGTGCCGCACCAAGTCCACCAGCTCGGGCACACTGCTGATGCCGGCGTACGGTCCGCGGTCCTCCGCCGCTTTCGCCGGCGGCCCCAGACGGGTGGCATAGAAACGATACGCGGCCTCGTCGAGATCGAGGTAGCCGGCGCTGCGCGTCCGGGTGAGAATCTCCTCCGTCTTTTCCCGCAGCTGACGGTTGCGTGCGAGAAAATCGAGGGGCCACGTGATCGTGTCACCCACCAGTCCTTCGCGGATGAAGATTTCCGTGGCCGCCTCCGGATTGATCTTCCCGTAACTCACCGCGCGCGTCTCGATCTCGAGGTTGTAGAGGCGGCGGCGCTCCTTGACGAGCACGCGCCCGGATTCCGCGCTCCAAAACGGTTCGCTGTGCGACGCGCGGATGATGTGCGCCGCGAGGTCGAGCATCCAATGCGGATCGATCCGCGCACAGGTCCGGGCGTAAACCCGGCCGGTCTCCATGATCTCCGCCGCCATCAGCCAGCGCGCCTTCCCGGGTTTGGCCGGGGCCGCGCGTCCGCCGGGCGCCCGGGGGGCCGGCTTCGCGGATTTTTCCGCCAGCGCCGAGCCGGGAAACACCGCCACCTTGCGGTCATGCGTGGCCTGGTAGCCGCCGTCGTCCGACCGCACTGCGACATTGCCAAGCAGACCCGCCAGAATCGAACGGTGAATCGCCCGGTACGCCGGCGTGCCCGGGGCCAGCGCCAGTTCCTGCCCTTTTTTCAGCCCGTCGTAAACCGACGACGGCACGAATCCCTCGCGATCCGCGATGACCTCGGTCAACTGGGCGTGCACGTCGCGCCACTCGCGCATGCGCATGAACGAAAGAAAATGCGTGGCGCAGAACCGGCGCAGCTTGCCCAGCGTCATCGCCTCAAACTCGTCGTGATACGCCTCCCAGATCGCGAGCAGCGTGAGAAAATCCGAGTCGGGATGCACGAAACGCCGGTGCGCCGCGTCCGCCTTCTGCTGCTGGTCCAGCGGGCGTTCGCGCGGATCCTGGATGCTGAGCGCGGCGGCAATCACGAGGACCTCGCGCAGTGTCTTCTCCTGCCGCGCCTGCAAAATCATCCGCCCGACGGTCGGGTCCGCCGGCAGATGCGCCAGCTCGCGGCCGAGCCCGGTCAGTTCGCCCGCCTCGTCGACGGCGCCGAGTTCGTGCAGCAGCGCGTAACCGGAGCGGATGCCCTTCCCCGGCGGCGCGTTCAAAAACGGAAAATCCTCGATGTCCCCCAGCCCGAAGGCCTTCATGCGCAGGATCACGTCCGCCAGGTTGCTGCGCTGGATCTCCGGCTGCGCAAAACGCGGCCGGTCGTTGAAATCCTGCTCGGCGTAAAGCCGGATGCACACGCCATCGCTCACGCGGCCACAGCGGCCCTTGCGCTGGTCGGCGCTGCTCTGGGCCACCGGTTCCACCGGCAGCCGGCGCGTGCGGCTCTGCGGCACGTAGCGGCTGACACGCGCCAGCCCGGTGTCGATGACAAACCGGATGCCGGGGATGGTCAGAGAGGTCTCGGCGATGTTCGTCGCGACCACGATCTTGCGGCGTTGGGTCGGGGCGAACACGCGCTGCTGTTCGGCATTGGTGAGCCGTCCGAACAGCGGCACGACCTCGAGGTCGCGCCGCCCGCGGCCCTCGAGCAGGTCGCGGGTCTCCCGGATGTCGCGCTCCGTTGGCAGGAAGACCAGCACGTCGCCCGAGCTGCTCTCGCGCAGCACGCGATCGACCGCTTCCACCGCCGCGTCGATGTACGTGTATTCGCTGGCGTCGCCCTTCATCTCCTCGAGGGGCGACCACACCACCTCCACCGGGAAGACGCGGCCCGACACCTCGATCACCGGCGCGCCGTCGAACGCCTGCGAAAAGGCCTCGGTGTCGATCGTGGCCGAGGTGATCACGATCCGCAGCTCGGGCCGTTTCACCCGCAGCCGGCGCAGATGCCCGAGCACAAAATCGATGTTGAGCGAGCGCTCGTGCGCCTCGTCCACGATGATCGTGTCGTACTCGCGGAGGTCGGGGTCGCCCTGCAGCTCGGCCAGCAGCATGCCGTCGGTCAGGAACTTGATCACGGTCTGCGCGGAGGTCTGGTCGGCGAAGCGGATCTTGCAGCCGACCGCCCCGCCCCAGGGGACGTTGAGTTCCTCGGCCACACGGCGCGAGACGGAGGCCGCCGCCACGCGGCGCGGCTGCGTGCAGGCGATGCGCCCGCGCGTGCCCGAACCCGCCGCCAGGCACATTTTCGGGATCTGCGTCGTTTTGCCCGAACCCGTCTCGCCCGCCAGCACCAGCACCTGGTGCCGCTGTAAAAGACCAATGATTTCGTCGGCCCGCGAACTGATCGGCAGCTCGGGCGGGAACTCGATGCGAAAAGAGGCGGATGGTTTGGAGCGTGACGGCATGGTTGGTTTTGCCAATCTCAGCGAACCGGAGAAACCCGGCTTTCTAAATCAAAAAATAATCGTGCCATGAAACCCGACCCTCAGCCGACCCCCGCCGCCAAGACCCTGGCCCGGGTGCTCAGCGTCTCTCGTTTCAACGGCTGGAGCATCGCCATCATCGCCGGACTCGGCACCCTGCTCACGCTGGTGCTGCAAAACTGGGGGGGCAGCGCCGTCGGCCTTCTGGTGGTCGGCACCGGCGTGATGGAAATCCACGGGCACCGCCTGCTGAAGAAAAAGGATGTCGCCGGCATGGGCTGGCTCTTCCGGGCCGAACTTTTCTTGCTCGCCATCCTCGCCGTTTATCTGGTCGCCCGCCGCTGGCC
>CAYZGG010000043.1:0-30093 GCA_964477955.1 uncultured Opitutaceae bacterium | reverse complement strand
GTACAACATTCTACTCCAGGCGAACACGTCGATGCTCGTGCAAGCCAACCAGACCCCCAAGCAGGTCCTCCAGCTGCTCAAGCAGTGAGCGGAAGGCTGAAGGCGGAAGGCTGCGGAGTGCGGAGTGCTGAACGCCGAACGCAGAAAGCCAACAGTTGAACGCCGATCGCCGATCGTCGAAAGGCGAAAGCCGAAAGCCGAAAGCTGAGTGCTGACGGCTCGATGGTAGGGCGTGACCGCCGGGCGCGCCGTTCCGTCAGCCCGATCCACCGGTAGGGGCGCTTGCCCCCAAGCGCCTTTCCTCTCTCTCCGCGTGCTCTGCGCTCTCTGCGTTAAAATCTCAACCTCCAGCATCCAGCGGCCCCGCCCCGAGCCCGTCCAATGGACTCCGCACTCCCAATCCCGGCTTCTTCATCACATGCGTGTAGATCTGCGTGGTCTCCACGCTCGCGTGCCCGAGCAATTCCTGCCGCGTAAAGACTGCGTCCACGCGGCTTCAAGCCCCGTCGAGCGAACATCGCAAGGGATGCTTCTCAAAATGGTGCCGGCATTGCTTAGCGAGAAACCGGCGGCCCGCTCCGCTTTTAAGAAATTCCTCCCGACCGCGGGCATCCGTTTCTTCAACATAAGACTCGTAGTAGATCAATTGCCATGGCCCGCGATACGACGTGGCGGGCGCGAATCCAGCCTGATGCTCCGCCAACCGACGCCTCAGATTCGCGCTGTAACCAATGTACAGTCCGTAATCGGAGCCCGATTGGAGTACGTAAACATAGTGCATTGCTACGTTCTGGTTTCAAACAACCGCGTCGGCGCAGCCGTATACGCGGTCCCCTTACCTCCGAAGACCTGCAAGCGCAGCCGCTCGAGGTCCAGATGATGGACGCGCAACCGCAGCAACTCCATCAACCGCAACCCCGCCCCGTAGGCCAGCTCCACCATCAGCCTGGGCGTGCCCTCCAACTGGGCCAGCAACGACCGCACTTCGTTCTGCGACAGCACCGTCGGCAGCCGCTGCTTCGGATAAGCCCGCTTAAAGTCCATTTCGCCCAGCTGCCGGTTCAGCGCGTGTTCCATCAAAAAAACCAGCGCGTTCAGCGCCTGTTTCTGGGCCGAGGGACTGGCCCGGCCCTCCACCGCCAGCGCGCTGAGGAACGCCGCCACCTCCTCGGCCGCGGCCGCATAGGGTGACCTTGGCGCGATGAACCACGCGAACCGCACCGCCCACTCCCGGTAGGTCTGCTCCGTCCGCCAGAGGAAATTTCGCTTCCGGCAGGCCTTGATCAGATCACGCTCCCAAGGGGCGGATCCCAGATCCGAGGCGGCTGGCGGTGGCTCCATCGGACGCGATCGCCCGATGTAGGGCGGGGTCGCGAGGAGTACGACAGCCTCGGCGGCCGACCCCGCCTCGTGCGCAGCAGCAGCCCGCAGGTTGCAGGGCGAGGTCGCCGAATCTCGCCGCTCCGTCGTTTCCCCTCCCGATGATGCAAGGCCGACCGGGGGCACCGGCCTCGAGCCTGCCTGCGGTGAGCCTGTCGAATCCCCCGGTGGTGAGGCTACCGAATCCGTCGCTGGGGCCGAATCCGCCATTCGTTCAGCCGCCCCTTTCCTCCGCGCCTCTGGGATCGTCGCGTATGACCTTACTTCGTGTCCTTCGCGGCTTCGTGGGGAAAAATATCTGTGCGCCTCGGGCTCGCCCGCCGCAGCGGACCGCATTCGCCCCAACCCTTCCCGGTAGAACCATCGCAACGCTTCCCGGGCGGGCCCGGAGGACGGTTTCTCCCGCCACGCCAGGTATTTTTTCGCCAGCTCGGTGGTGGCGGCTGCTCGACTCTCCTTGCAATACTTCAGGAAGGTCAGGATTTCCCGGCTGCAGGCCGCCTTGGTCTGCGGAGCGATCAATGCACCCGCCAACACCTCTTCCAATCGGGGAATCGAATCGAGCCAAAGTTCATCAGGTTTGGCCCGGTGGTAAAATGTGGTTTTTTCCGGTAATGTCGCAACCACAAAAAACCACACTTTACAAATCGAGGATTGCGGCTGAGGCGCTTATTTGCATCCTCTGTCTCATGTCAGGTTGTAAAATGTGGTTTTATTCTGTGGCTGAATAACACTGTTGGGCGAACAAAGATGAATCCGCTTGTCCTGCTTTTGCTCCGTATCGCTCACGGCGAAAAATATCGGAAGACCGAAAGAAGAGATGTCGTCATCTGGCTGTCCTTCTTTGCCGCTTTTCCGATCATCGTGACCGGCTTTTTCGTGGCGTCCCATTCGATCATGGATTCGGTGCCGCTCTGGACTATCTGGCTGATCGGATGCGCAGAGATTGTTTGCGGACTACTTGCTTGGGCAGCGTTGATTCGGCTGGGCTTTCTTTCGGCCATCGCTGCGCTTGCAGTGGTCGGATGGGCATGCCTGTATTTCGTCGTCTACCGGAGTCTATGAAAGAGCCCAACCAGTGCATCACAGACAACTCCGGGGCTTCGCCCCTCCGTGTCTGACTGATGGCGTTGGGCAAAATATCATGAATCTGATCCGATTGTTCTACGTTAGTAAGGCTAGTGGAACCATCGCTAAGTCGGATATCTCGGATATTCTCGAGAAATCGCGGAAGAACAATGAATCGCTCGGGCTTTCTGGTGTACTGTGCCTCAAGACAGAGTACTTTGCTCAAATTCTAGAAGGGGAAGAGTTAAATGTACTTAGATGCTATATCAAGATCGCACAGGACAAGCGGCATTCTGATTTGGTTATCGTGAGCATATCAACGACGTTCCGCAGAGTATTTGAAGGCTGGGCGATGGGGTGTATCGGAGACGAAATGACCACAGCAATAAATATCGACGATATCCTAAAATTTAGGAATAGCGCGCAGGAGCAGCCTGATTCAGGCATGCTAATGCAGCGTTGGCTGAAGTTATTAGAATCTCAATCCGGCCTAACCAGGCGCTAGGTCCGATCAAAAAGGGTTGGGTTGCAATTGTTATAATCTTTCGCTTTTGCAATCGACCTGAATCGACCTAAAGACGTCACGTCTTGACTCTTGACAAACGCAATGCGGACGAGTGCGAGGGTTCTTCTATTGTCAAAAGTCAAGACGTGACGTCTTTTAATGAAGGAGCACCGCATTGGGTGGAGCCCGCTCTCCGAGCGGGCTTCTTCCCCTCGATTCCCGACGCCTCGTCAGATCCCACCGGCAGGCTGCATCGGTAGGGTCGCTTGCCCCCAAGCGCCTTCCCCCGATCTCCGCGCCCTCCGCGTTGAAACCTCAGTCACCACCGCGCTGAGGCCGGACTGCGCCAAAACGGTTTTCTGCGCGGGAAAGATAACAGGCTGATGATCGTTCATAAAACCGGCCCGTGGGAAAACGAGTTCGACTTTAGCCGATCAAAAATCGACGTGCAAAAGCTCAACCCGAAAAATCAGGCATTGCTCCCCAAGAGCTTGGTTGCTGTCCTATCGTCAGTTTACCAAACTGTGGAAACATCGGCTCAGTTAAGGTGAATATTCTGTTAGACAAAAGATGAGCACGGACGACTACGTCACGGTTTTTGATATTACGGACGCTGGGTTCAAGAGCTGGAGCTTCCCATCTTTCGGATTGATCTTCGTCGCCATCGGCTTGCTTCTGCCGATGCTCATCAAGAGGGGAATAGTCCGAAAGAGTTCGCCGACGATGGAGCGATGGTTCCCGCGTTTTTTCCTCGGCTTCGCTATAATGTGGACGTCCACGTCGTTCTTGGGAACGTTCAGTGACTACCGCCGAGCCGCGGCCGCCATGCGGGATCACCAAGCGTCTATGGTCGAAGGCGCGGTCGCAGATTTTCATCCGATGCCAGTTACGGGACACGCGATGGAATCGTTCACGGTGAATGGCGTGAAGTTTGGGTTTTCAGACTACGTAGTCACTGCAGGGTTTAACAATACGGCGTCGCACGGTGGACCGATCCGAGAAGGTTTGCGTGTCAGGATTTGGCACTTAAACGGCGAGATTCTGCGGCTCGACATCAAGACGGAGCCGAACTCTGAACGTTCTGCTTCGCCGTAAGACCGGACAACCCTAGCCTGACCCCTTTCACGGGAATCGGGGAAACGGGCCCGGTCAATCGCGTTGCGGTGGGTGGGCGCGACGGGTCAGCACTTTGGTCTGTTGGGTCCGTACCGCGGCGGGCCGACGCGGCTCCCCAGCTTCGGAGATGAGCCGATCGTCCGGGCGTGGGTGGCGGAGCGAGCGGGCGGGGAGTGGGTCTCCACGGCGGTAGACGGACGGGGCGGGCAGGAGGATTTTGCGGGAGACGGGAGGCATTGCTTACGCCGCCCGTTGCGAAAAACCGGAGGTTGAACCGGCCGAAGCCGAAAGGTGCAGCCGGTCGCGGTACGGCGACGGCGCCTCGCCCGCGATCCGGCGGAACACCCGGTTGAATTGCGAGAGCGATTGGAAACCCGCGGCGTAGGCCGCTTCGCTCACGCGGGTGTGGGGGTTGAGGAGCATCTCCTTTACCGCCTCAACGCGAACGCGGGCAAGGTAATCGGTGAAGGTGAGATCGGTCGCGCGCTTGAACAGCTTGCAGAAATAGAACGCGCTGGTGTTCACGGCCCGGGCCACGTCGCGCAGGGTCAGGATCTCGCTGTAGTGCGCGGCAATGTGGGCGCGGGCACGGGCGATGACCGGGGCCTCGGCGGTGGCCTGCTGCACCATCACCTGGTTGCTCAGGGCGCTGAGGTGCTGGGCGAAGATCGAGAGAAGGTTCACGATGGCGTCGTATTGCTGCTTGGTGACGACGCGGGTCTGGAAATAGGCGGCCTTGAGCACGGAGGGTGCAACCGTCGACCCCAACTGGGTCAGTTGCCGGATGGTTGAGCGAAAATTCGCGGCGGTGGGCGCCTGCAGGAGCACCTGGCCGGTCTGGAGATAGCCGAGGACCTTGGCGCCGACGCGGACCGGCACGGCGGATTCGTGCAGGCCGGCGAAGCATTGCATCGTCTTGGCGCCGAAGATCGCCTCCTGCTCGACCCGCTCCTGCATTTGCAGGCAAGCGGCGCAGGATTTGTTGGTCCGGGCCATGAGGGAGCAGAACGCGTTGGCTTTCTTCGAGCCGTGGAGGGGAGAGTTGAACGAGCCGGTGGCCCGGAGGACGAGCGGCAGCCCGAACGTGGTTTCAAAGGCCTTCTGGTAGTCGCGAAAGACCTCCGAGCGTTGCAGGTGCGCGATAACATCTGCACCGGAGTCATCGGCGGGGGCAGCAGGAACAGGCGTGGAAATGTTCGATTGCATGGCCGGAGCTTAGCACCGGCGACCGTTCCTGGGAATTGGAGGCGCGGCGGTATCTCGCTAAAGGATTTCCCTAGGGTGGTCCCGGCGGGCGCCGGCGACCGGGTGTTCCGACCTTGCCACGCGCGCGCGTGCGGGGCAGTTTCGCGAGCGTGTCCGACGACTATTCCACGCTGTCCCGGAGCGAACTGATCGCGCGTCTGCAGGCCTTCGCGCAGGAAAAGACGGAGTTCGCCGGCGAGCTGCTCGCGGCGACGAAGGAACTGCGCGACGTGAAAGCGGCGCTCGACGAGCACTCGATCGTCGCCATCACCGACGCGGGCGGCCGCATCACCTACGTCAACGACAAGTTTTGCGCGATTTCGAAGTACGCCCGGGAGGAGCTGCTCGGGCAGGACCACCGGATCATCAACTCGCGCCATCACCCGAAGGAGTTTTTCCACGACCTGTGGACGACGATCGGCCATGGCCGGGTCTGGCACGGCGAGATCAAGAACCGGGCGAAGGATGGCACGCACTACTGGGTCGACACCACGATTTTCCCGTTCGTCAACGTGGCGGGCAAACCCGTGCAGTACGTCGCGATCCGCACGGACATCACAAAGCGCAAGGCCGACGAACTGGTGTTGCAGGAGACCGCGGCCGACCTGGCGGAGAAGAACAAGGAGATGGAGACGATCGTCTACACGGTGTCGCACGACCTGCGATCGCCGCTGGTGAACGTGCAGGGTTTCGGCCGGCAGCTCAGCCGGGCCTGCGAAAAAATCTCCGCGGTCGTGGCCGCCGCGCCGAATGGCGCCGTGGCCGCCGCCGACCTCAAGCCTCCCCTCGAGACCACCATCCCGCAGGCCCTGCGCTTCATCAACGCCGGCGTGAGCAAGATGGATGCCCTGCTCACCGGCCTGCTGCATTACTCGCGGCTCGGCCGGGTCGCGCTGACGATCCGCCCGCTCGAGATGAACGCGCTGCTCGCGGAGATCGTGGCGGCGATGAAGTTCCAGCTCGACGAGGCCGGCGCGGAGGTGCGCGTCGAGCCGCTGCCCGGCTGCCTTGGCGACAGCACGCACACGGGGCAGGTTTTCGCCAACCTGCTGGACAATGCGCTCAAGTATCGCAGCGCGGCCCGGCCGTTGCGCGTCGTCGTGAGCGGCCGCGTCGAGCGCGGTCAGGCGGTGTACGATATCGTCGACAACGGCATCGGCATCGCGCCGGAGCACCAGGCCAAGGTGTTCGACATTTTCCACCGGCTGAATCCGGAGGCCACCACCGGGGAAGGCCTGGGCCTCACCATCGCGCAACGCGTGCTCGAACGGCAGAAAGGCCGAATTTGGGTTGAGAGTCGGGTGGAAGTCGGTTCGTCTTTCCACGTTTCATTGCCGGCGGGTTAAACCGCCGGTCCCCACGCATGAATCAAGCTCCCACGATACTCATCGTTGAAGACGATGAGGGCCACGCCATCCTCATTCGCGAGAATCTGGAGATGGCCGGCCTGAAGAATCCCATCCAGCACTTCCGCGACGGCCAGGCGATCCTCGACTTCTTCTTCGACCGCCAGGGCCAGGCGGTGCGCGGGCCGGACGGCACTTTCCTCATCCTGCTCGATATCCGCATGCCCAAGGTGGATGGCATCGAGGTGTTGCGCCGGCTCAAGGCGGATCCGGTCCTGCACCGGCTGCCGGTCATCATGCTCACCACCACCGACGATGCGCGCGAGGTGGCGCGGTGCCACGAACTCGGCTGCAACGTCTACATTCAGAAGCCGGTGGACTATGACAAGTTCGCCGAGGCCATTCAGCGGCTGGGTCTCTTCGTCATGCTGCTGCTGGTCCCGCCGGTCAACGGCCGCTGAGGTTCCGGCCCATGCCCGTTGCCGAGCCGCATTCGAACATCCTGGTCGTCGATGACGACGAAGGCCTGCTGTTGCTCATGGCCGAGGCGTTGCGCGCGGACGGGCACGAGGTGGCGGTGGCCGGATCCGGCCGCGCGGCGCTGCAGTGGCTCGACGGGCACCAGCCTGACCTGATGCTGCTTGATTTGAAGATGCGGGACGTGGACGGGCCCGCCCTGCTCGAAAAACTTCAGCGCGGCGAGTCCCGCGTGCCGTTCGTGGTGGTGACCGGGCAGGGCGACGAACGGGCGGCGGTCGAGGTGATGAAACGCGGCGCGCTCGACTACGTGATGAAGGACACCGCGCTGCTCGACCTGCTTCCGACCATAGTGAAGCGGGTGCTGGCGACCCTGGATCAGGAACGGGCCCTGGCCCGGGCGCAGGTCGAGCACCGGCGCCTCGAAGGCGAGGTCCTCGCCGCGGGGGAGCGCGAGCGCTACAGCATCGGCGCGGACCTGCATGACGGCCTGGGGCAGTTGCTGACCGCCGTGGAACTTTCGTGCGCCATGCTGAAGGAGGACACGATCCGGACGCAGCCGGACCTGGCCCGGCGGCTGGATCAGATGGGCGTGATGCTGCGCGAGGCCGTGGCGCAGACGCGCTACCTGGCCCGCGGGCTGGTCCCGGTCGGCGGCGAGCCCGACGCGCTGCAAATCGGACTGGCCGAGCTCGTCAGCCGCACCAACGGCCTCGGGAAAGTTCGTTGCGAGTTCGATTGTCCGGAACCAGTGTTGTTGGACGATGCCGCCGTAACCGGACACCTTTATCGCATCGCGCAGGAGGCGGTGAACAATGCCCTCAAGCACGCTCGCGCCCGTCAGGTGACCGTCCGGCTGCAAAGCCACGCGGGGCGGCTCCGGCTCGAAATTGCGGACAACGGGGCCGGTCTGCCGCCGGAACAGCCCGCCGGTGTGGGCCTGGGGGTGATGCAGCACCGCGCGAAGGTCATCGGGGCGGAACTTGCGATCAAGACCCGCCGGCCCGGCGGCGTCACCATCACGTGCACGCTGCCGGTGAAGACATGAAGTCTCCGGCGAAAAAGAGTGCGACGAAGACGACAGCGCTGCCGGCCGTGCCCCCGGCGCCGGTCCGCCGGCGCGTGCTGGTGATCGACGATCATCCTTTCATGCGCGCGGGTCTGACGCAGCTGATCGACCGGCAGGCCGACATGCAGGCGTGCGGGGAGGCCGGCAATCCCGTGGAAGCTCTTCAGCTCCTGGCCCGCAGTCGGCCCGATCTCGTGCTGACCGACATCACCATGCCCGGCCGCAGCGGGCTGGAGTTCATCAAGGATCTGCAGGCGTCGATGCCGGGCCTGCCGGTGCTGGTGGTCTCCATGCACGACGAGGCGATCTACGCCGAACGGGCGATCCGCGCGGGGGCGCGGGGCTATATCATGAAGGAGGCTGGCGGGGAAAACCTGCTGGCCGCGCTCCGCCAGGTGCTGCGCGGCGAGATTTACGTGAGCCAGCGCATGTCCGCCCTGATGCTGGAGAATTTTTCCGCGCGCCGCCCGCGCGGCTCCAGTTCGCCGATCGAAAAGTTGAGCGACCGCGAGTTTGAGGTGTTCCAGCTCATCGGGCAGGGCAAGAGCACGCGTGACATCGCCGCGCAGCTGCACCTCAGCTCCAAAACGGTCGACGTGCATCGCAGCCATCTGCGGGAGAAACTCGGTCTCAAGGATACGACCGAACTTGTCCGGCATGCGGTTCGCTGGTGCGTGACGCAAGGCGGATGAGTCGCGCGGCGGGCGAGGTCGACCGGGGCGGCTGCGTCGGGCCGTGGATTCCCCGCTCGTCCAGCCACCGTCGGGCCTCCGTCTTGGACCTGTGGGCGGGGTGCCCTCACCCCGCTGGTTTCAGCTCTCGCGGCACATGGCCCGCGGGGTGAGGGCACCCCGCCTACAACAACGGAAGACTTTCGCCGGACCGGCTCAGCCCCGGTACTCGGGCTGTTCCAAATCCGGTGGGTTTGGTTTTCACTCGCCGGCTGTCCGCCGAGCCATAGCGTGCCGGTGAGCGACTTCGTCCCATGCAGCGGTTCAAAGCGAAGATCCGAATAGTCGGAGTAAACCCGTACGTCGATGTCCCGGGCCGCGTGAGCCGGTCGTTTGCACGGCGCGGCTATGTTCCGGTGACCGTGCAGGTGCCGGGCGGCAAGGTTGGCTCGACCTTGGTTCCGGTCGGAGGTGGGAAACACCGCCTGTACATCAACGGCCAGATGCGGCGTCTGGCTCGGGTGGATGTGGGCGACACGGTCTCGATCGGCGTGGAGTTGGACGAACGGTCCCGGATGCCCACGATGCCGGCTGGCCTGGCGGCCGAACTTGCGAAGCGGCCCCGGGCCCGGAAGGTCTGGGAGGAACTGACGCCGTCGCGGCGCAAGGAGATCCTGCGGTACCTGAATTTCGCCAAGCGCCGGGAGACGCAGGATCGGAATGTGGCCAAGGTGGTCGCGATTCTCCGCTCGGCCGAAAAAGAAGGGGTGCTGAGCGGTATAAAGATTCACGGCAACGCGCGCGAAGGCCGGCAGACTGCGAAGCGGCAAGGATGAAGGCTTGCCGAATGGCGCATCGCAGAGGATTGCAGGCATTGGGCCGATCGAAATGGCTTGGGTTTTAATATTTTGGCACATTCTCGTTGCCGCGCTGTGCCCGATCGAAAGCATGCGGGAAAACCACGACTGCGCGCTATTGGATTGAATTCCGTGACAAGAAGAGAATCGCGGCGTTCGTTCTGGCGATTGCGCTGATCACTGCGTTTTGGTGGGTGCTGCCGGTCGAACTCAAAAAAGAAATGTCTTTCCCTATGCACTCGCGGTTCATCGCGAGCCTCCCGGGGCTGATGTTCACCGGCTGGATCGGTGGCTGGTTCACCTTCTTCTTTGTGCGCGCTGAAGACCTCAACGTCGTCCAGCCTTTCGACTACCGGAGTCTATGCCGGCTTGTCGCCGTGCTCATGATCGCTGGTGCGGTTCTGATCGCGGCGATCTTTTCGTATTCGTTTTTCCTTTGAACCAGTGACTGTGATCTCCGAGGGTTGAAACCCGCGGGGTGAGGGCACCCCGCCCACAAAAACCGGGTTCCCCCTCAGCGCTTCGCCCAGACACGGAGGGAGGAAAGCAGGAAATTTTCGAGGGCGGCGGACTCGTTGAGATTCACGCGGAGCAGGCCGACGTCGTGCTCGAGCTGCGCGATGGCCGCGGTGAGGGGACGCCGCGCACCGTCGCCGGCGGCGAGCTGCCGGCGGCCGAATTCCGCGGTCGCCCGCTCCAGTTCCGCAAAGAGTTTCAGGCGGATGCCGTTGGTGATGCCGGTCTGGATCGCGTCGATTTCCTCGTCTTCGAGTTCGTCGGGCAGCTTGGCCTTCTGGTGGTCCCAGGCCTGGGTCGTGGCTTCGCCCAGGACGGCGTTGAAACGCGTGATGAGGCCGTAGATGCCCATCACCTGTCCGGCGACGGCGCGTTTCTCCACCACGCCGGCGGTCAACTGCTCCAGCCAGACGGTGTAGTCGGCGAGCGTGGACTGCCAGCGGGCACGCGTGGCCTCGTCGGTGTCGGCCAGGGCTTCGTGGCCGGAGTCGGTGAAGCGGAAGTGGAGGCAGCGGCTGCGGATGGTCGCGAGCAGCGAGTAGGGTCGCGTGGTGAGCAGCAGGATGGTCGCGCTGGCCGGAGGCTCCTCGAGTGTTTTCAGGAAAATGTTGGCGGCGGCCGTGTTCATGCGGTCGGCCTCGTAGATGACGGCCACCTTGCGGTGCGAGATCTGGGGCGAAACCTGGATGCGCCCGATCAGGTCGCGGGTGGCCTCGGCGCCGATCTGCCGGGATTTGCCGGCGGGGCGGAGGGCGAAGAAATCGGGGTGCTGTTTGGGCGGGAAGACCTGGGTCGCGTGGCGGGGATCGTTGAGCAGGCGATCGGCGATCCCGTGGGCGACATTGGCCAGGGTGCCAAGGTTCTCGCCGTGCAGGAGGAGGCTGCTGGCCAGGCGCTGCCGATTGATCGCGCGCTCGATGACGGCGACGGCCGGGGTGCCGGCGAGGGAATCGGGCCAAGAGGAGGGAGCGGGCGGGGCCATTTTATTGGCTATTGATTATTGACGATTGGTAATTGGCTTCGGACTTGGCCGATGGCCACCAGCTTACGGCTTAAAACTTATTGCTTATCGCTTGCTCCCTCCGGCGGCCTCACCCGAGGCGTTTCTGGACTTCGGCCCAGATTTTCTTGTCCACGGCGTCGGGAGTGGCGGTGCCGTCGATCACGATGACGCGGTCGGGCCATTGCTTGGCGAGGAGCAGGTAACCTTCGCGGACCTTGTTGTAGAAGGTGATGTTCTCGCGCTCCATGCGGTCGGGCAGGTCGGAGGCGCGCTGGCGGATGCGTTTCAAGCCGATTTCGGTCGGGACATCGATGACGATGGTCAGGTCGGGCATGACATTGCCGACGGCGAAGCGGTTGATTTCGTTGACGGGTCCCGGGGCGAGGTTGCGGGCGATGCCCTGGTAAACGGTGGAGGAATCGAGGAAGCGGTCGCTGACCACGATGGCGCCGCGGGAGAGGGCGGGGGCGATGACCTCGCGCACCACCTGCGCGCGGGCGGCGGTGAAGAGGAGCAGCTCGGTCTCCGGGCACATTTCGTCGCCGCGGGAATTGTGCACGATGATGTTGCGGATCTGTTCGCCGATCTCGGTGCCGCCGGGCTCGCGGGTGGCGACCACTTCGCGGCCGATTTTCTGGAAATGCTCCGCGAGCCGGATGATTTGGGTGGATTTGCCGCTGCCTTCGGATCCTTCGAAGGAGATGAGTTTGCCGACGGGCGGAGACTTGAGAGGCATGGGAAGGGTGGTCGGTCCCACGAAACCGGAGGCGGCGGTTCCGGGCAACCAGATTTGTACGTCCCGGACT
Organism: uncultured Opitutaceae bacterium; assembly: GCA_964477955.1. Lineage (GTDB taxonomy): Bacteria > Verrucomicrobiota > Verrucomicrobiia > Opitutales > Opitutaceae > Didemnitutus. The sequence continues at coordinate 18,034 of CAYZGG010000043.1, read as the reverse complement.
CAAATTCCCCGTTGATTGCGCACGGGAAACGCGCCAACAACATCAGCATGCCCGGTCTTCTCTCGGTTTTGTCCCTTCCGCTTGCCACCACCAACATCATCACGGTCTTCCTGCGCTGCGATCCGGTCGGCCAGGTCATCACCGTCCTGCTGTTGATCTTCAGCATCTTCGCCTGGTCGGTGATGCTCGGGAAAAATTCCGAGCTGAACAAACTCCGCCGCCTGAACTACAACTTCGACCGCGCCCTGCGCGACGAGCGCAAGGTGCTCGAGCTGCCGGAGTCCTTCCGCAACCGGCGCGCCATCCCGTACGCCGACCTGTTGACCGACGCGCTCGAGGCCTACTGGCGCGCCGCTGGCATCGCCCAGGAAAAGGGCGAGGACAGTCTCCACGCGCGACTGGAGCATGCGGAGAACGCCATCGCGCGCGCGCTCGCCCGCCAGTCCTTGCGCTATGAGGAGAACATGGTCTGGCTCGCCACGCTGGTTTCGGTGGCGCCCTTCATGGGCCTGCTCGGCACGGTCTGGGGCGTGATGGAGGCTTTCAGCGCGGTGTCGGTTCTGCAGACCGCCAGCATCCAGACGCTCGCGCCCGGTGTGTCGGCGGCGCTGCTGACGACCATCAGCGGCCTGATCGTCGCCATTCCCTCCGTGGTCGGCTACAATGTTTTGCTCAACAAGACCAAGATCCTGATCACCGAGCTGGAAAATTACGCCAGCACCCTGGCCGACCGCATCGAGCTCGAGATGCAGAAATAGGGAAAATGCTTATTGGTTATTGCGTGTCGCTCATTTGTTATGTCGTCCGATCCCAGCCCCCAGACCCAAGCGGATGCTCTCGAGGAGCGTCTGATTGATTTCGCGGTGAGAATTATCCCATTGGCCAACCAGCTGAGCGATTCCTTCGCCGGGCGCCATATTGCCGGACAGATCGTCCGCTCGGGGACTTCTCCGGCGCCGAATTACTCCGAGGCGCGTTCGGCGGAAAGCAGAGCGGATTTCATTCACAAGCTGAGGATTTGCATCAAAGAGTTAAACGAGACCTCGATCTGGCTGAGAGTGATTACCAAGAGCAAACTGCTCAAACCAAGTTTGCTCACGGGGCTCGCGGCGGAGTGTGACGAGTTACGCCGAATCATTGGAGCCTCATTACGCACTGCCCGCTTGCGCGGCTCCGATAAGAAATAGGCGACAAGCAATAACCAATAACCCACCATGGCCCGCACCTTTCGCCGCCCGCGCACTTCGCACCCGATCGCCGAGATGAATGTCACGAACCTCGTCGACCTCGGGTTCACCCTGCTTATCATCTTCATGATCGCGACCCCGCTGATCCAGCAGGAGCAGACCATCCCGGTCAACCTGCCCACGGAAACCAAGAAATCGCAGGAGAAGCCGCCGGAAACTGAGTTCCAGTCGGTCTCGATCGACCGCAGCGGTCTGTATTATATCGGGAACCGCCGCGTGTCGTTCACCGAGCTGTCAAGCAATCTGGCCGCCTTCGCCGCCAAGGCCAAGCCGCCCGTCATCCGCATCCGCGCCGACCTCACGCTCCAATGGCAGCAGGTCGTGCGCTTGATGGACGAGATCAAGAAGCACAACCTGACCAAGATCACCTTCGACACCCAGTCGCCGCAATAGGGGCATCGTTTCCTCGTTCGCCATGCGCACCCACTACCCGAGCGCTTTTTTCGTCTCCGTGCTCCTGCACGGCACGGTGGCCGGGCTGCTGGTGTTCTTCACCTACTATTTCACGCAACAGGAGGACAAGCCGCCCGTGATCTTCGAGCTGGTGGCCGGCCCGCCGACCGATCCGGGTGCCCTCGTGGCGCCCGCCCTGGGCAACACGCTCAACCCCGTGAAAGTCGACATGCCCAAGGAGGAGCCCGCGCCGGCGCAACCCGCTCCGCCCACGCCGCCGGTCCAGGAAACCGTGCAGGCGGTCGAGCCGACACCGACACCCGCGGCGCCCGCTCCCACGGCCAAACCGACGCCGACGGCCAAGCCGAAGGCGGACGTGTCCATCAAGCAGCAGATGAAGCGCAGCGAGCGGATGTCGTATCGCGATTATCTCAAGAAGCATCCGCTGCCGAAGCCCGCGCCGCAGGTCGCGTCGACAGCCACGGCGGGCACCGGCAAGGGTCCGCGCATCGACGCGCAAGGGATCGCCGAGGGCGTGCGTGGCGGTTCGGTCTCGAACACGCGCGGCGGCGGTGGCGGCAAGGCGCTGACGCGGGAAGAGCAGGACCAGCGCAGCACCTATTTTTCCTTTCTTAACCAGGAACTGCAGAAAGCCGCCGACGAGACCTTGCGAGATTTCAGTGACAAACTGGTCACTAGCGTGGAATTTGATGTGGAAAAAGACGGTACAATCTCCAAGCTACACATAGTGCGTTCCTCTGGCAATCGAGACTTTGATGACGCTGTGCTCCAAACATTTCGTATGATAGGCGCCATCGGTTCCACTCCAACGGGTGAGCCCTATCGGGATTGTCAGATTAATTTCCACCGGTCGGTCGAACAGTAATGTTAGTGGCAAGGACGAGCAGTGACGGCCGCCGCAGGCAGTAGCGCAGGCTTCCAGCCTGCATCCGGGAAGGCAGGCAGGATGCCTGCGCTACGCGAATCGGTTGTAGGGCGGGGTCGCCGACCCCGCCTGCGAACGTGACGAAGGCTGCGAAAAAGGCGGGTCGGCGACCCCGCCCCACAATTTCGGAAACCGGGCGGGATTTGGAAATCCCGCCCTACACAATCGATCGCGCTCCGAGGTGGAGCGCATTGACCCCAATGCGCTGGTCCGGACGCACCAGACAAAAGTGTGTTGAGGTCAACCCGCTCCACCCAGCGCAACCAGTCCCGGCCTATTTCTTCTTCTTCCGCCCCGTGACCTTCGGCTGGATGTTCAGGTAGGTCTTCGCGAGCATCTGGGATTCGTAGAACTCCACCAGCCGCACGCCCTCGCGGGGCTTGATCAGGTCGCGTTTCGTGGCGTGATCGATCTGCTGCTTCACGCGGCGGCAGAGCTCCTCCCACTGATATTGCACGCCCTCGATCACGTCGGCGACGCGCGAGCCGGCCAGCGCTTCCTCGATGTAGTAGCCGTTGGGCTCGTCGTCCTCGAGGAAAACGTGCACCTCGTTGACGCGGCCGAAAAGGTTGTGCAGATCGCCCATGATGTCCTGGTAGGCGCCGGTCAGGTAGATGCCGAGGTAGTAGGGCTCGTTGTTGAGCGGATGCAGCGTGACGTAATCCTTCACGTCCTGCAGGTCGATGAAGCTGCTCACCTTGCCGTCGGAATCGCACGTGATGTCGACCAGGATGGCGTTGACCTTCGGCTTCTCGAGCAACCGGTGCAACGGCGTGACAGGGAAGAGCTGTTTGAGCGCCCAGGAGTCGAGCAGCGACTGGAAGACGGAGAAATTGCAGACATACTGGTCGGCAAGGAGTTTTTTGAGGTCGTGCAGCTCCTCGGGCTGGTAGCCGGACTTGGTGCTTTCCTTGTCGATCTGCTCGCAGATCTGCCAGAAAATCTGTTCGGCGGCGGCGCGGTTTTCAAGGTCGAGATAGCCGAGGTTGAACAGCGAGAAGGCCTCCTCCTTTTTCTGGAGGGCGTCGTGGAAGCGCTCGAGGCGGCCGAGCTTGGCCTTGTTTTTCAGGAGTTCGGCGAGGTCGTCGACGACCTTGTGGCGCGATTTCGGTTCGTGCTGCTTGCCGAGGGACTCGCGCTTGTTGATGCGTTCGAACACCTCGACGACCAGCATGGAATGGGGCGCGGCGATGGCCCGCCCGGATTCGCTCACGATGACCGGCACGGCCACGCCGGAGCCCGTGCAGATTTCGCGGATGTTCGAGACCACGTCGCGGGCGTACTCCTCGAGCGAGTAGTTCATCGACGATTCGAAGTTCGTGCGCGAGCCGTCGTAGTCGATGCCGAGCCCGCCGCCGACGTCGAGGTAGCCCATGGGGAAGCCCATCCGGGCGAGCTGGCAGTAAAAGCGCGAGGCCTCGACGACGGCGCCCTTGATCGTGATGATGTTCGGCACCTGGGACCCGATGTGGAAATGGATCAGCCGGAGGCATTGCTGCATCTTGGCGGCGCGCAGCTTCTCGACGGCGAAGAGGATTTCCGCGGTGTTGAGGCCGAACTTGGCGTTGTCGCCGGTGGACGAAGACCACTTGCCCTCGCCGCGGGTTTGAAGTTTCACGCGGAAGCCGAGCAGTGGCTTCACGCCGGTTTCCTGCGCGATGCGGATGATGCTGTCGACCTCGGAGAGCTGCTCGATGACGATGATCACCTTCTTGCCGAGCTTGCGGCCGAGAAGGGCGAGGCGCATGTAGTCGTCGTCTTTGTAACCATTGCAGACGATGAGGCGTTGCGAGCCCTCGTGCATGGCGAGGGCGATCATCAACTCGGGTTTGGAGCCGGCTTCGAGCCCGTAGTTGAAATCTTTGCCGGCCGCGATGATCTCGTCGACCACTTCGCGCAGCTGGTTGACCTTGATCGGGAAGACCCCGCGGTATTCGTTTTTGTAGCCCTCGTCCTTGATCGCCTTGGCGAAGACGGTGTTCAACTGCACGACTCGGTGCCGGAGCTTGTCCTGGAAACGGATGACCAACGGAGCCTTCAGGCCCATGCCGACGGCCTCGTCGACCACGTCCATCACCCGGATGCTGCGTCCATCGGCCAGCGGCTGGACCTGGACGAATCCTCCCGAGTCCACGGAGAAGTGGTTGGCGCCCCAGCGTTTAAAGCCGTATTGTTCCTCGGATTGGGCGGCCGACCAGTTGGATGCGGATTTACTCTTCAATTTGCAGGATGAAAACGGGCAGGGTTAGGCTTGCTTTTTGTTGGAGCGGTTAGATTAATCGCCGTTTTCCTTTTTCAAAACAACAGAATAATCAATGACCAAGCTCTCCCTGCTCCTCGCCCAAGCCGCTCCCGCGCCGTCCGGTCCGTCGGCTCTCATGCAATTCGCACCGCTCCTCCTGTTGTTCGGGGCGATGTATTTCCTGATGATCGCGCCCCAGCGCAAGAAGCAGAAGGAACACGAGAAAATGATGTCCGCGCTCCAGGCCGGCGATGAAATCATCACGACCGGCGGCATCTACGGCACGATCACGAGCGTGAGAGACGACCGCTTCGTCGTACGCGTCGGCGACAACAACCAGAAGCTGGAGATCGGCAAGTCCTTCGTTCATTCCTGCATCAAGAAGACCGGTTCCGCCGCCTGAGTCGGTAAGCGTCGTCCGCGCCCGCCCCGGCGCCCCCCGTTCGAATTTAACAAACCCTACCCATGTTCCGTCGAAATCTCTGGAAGCTGACCCTGTCAGTCGCCGTCCTGCTTTGGGCGGCCTATACCCTCATTCCGCTCAAAGACCGCGACTTTGGCACCTACATCAAGTCGGAGGCCTCGGCGAAGCAGGCCGACTTCGGGCAGTTGCTCTCCCGCGCGAACGACCGGGTGCAGTCCAAGCGCGCCCCGAGCCTCTACATGGCGCTCAAGCAGATCGGCCGCGAGGAGAACCTCGATATCTCGCAATACTTCCCGCAGGTGAACCTGGAGTCCTCGCTGAAGAACGTCGAGAAGCGCAACAACATCCTTCTCGACGAGCTCCTGCGCCGCTCCAAGGGCAGCGTGAAGCTCGGCCTCGACCTCAACGGCGGCATCGCGTTTACCCTCGAAGCCGACCCCTCCGCCCTGGCCAAGCAGGCGACGATCAACGACCGGCAGAACAAACTGGCTAAGGCGATCGAGATCATCGGCAACCGCATCAACGGCTTGGGCATGACCGAACCCGTCATCCGCGCCGTGGGCGACAACCGCATCGAAGTCCAGCTCCCGGGCGTCTCGACGCGCGACAACCCCGACGTCGTCAAGACCCTGCAGAAGCCGGCGCGCCTTGATTTCCGCCTCGTCTATCAGGGCAGCAGCGCGATGACCGAACCCCCGCCCAATGTGCCGCCGGGCTACGAGATCATGAGCGTCGAAGAAGAGGACCGCCATACCGGCCGCACCAACACCCTCTACTACGCGGTCAAGGCCATCCCCGAGATGTCCGGCGAAAACGTGAAGAGCGCTATCGCCACCTCCGACCAGTTCGGCGGTTACCAAGTGCACTTGAATTTCAACTCCGCCGGCGCGAAACAGTTTTCCGACGTCACCACGGTCAACAGCGGCCGTCTCCTCGGCATCGTGCTCGATGGCAAGCTGTACTCGGCCCCGCGCATCAACGAGCCCATCACCGGTGGCTCGGCGCAGATCACCGGCCATTTCTCCGCCCGCGAGGCGCAGGAACTGGCCAACGTGCTCAACAACCCGCTCGACCTCCCGCTCGTCGTGCGCGACCAGTTTGAAGTCGGACCGACCCTCGCCGCCGACGCCATCAGCAACGGCGTCAAAGCCTCGGTCCTCGGCGCCGCCCTGGTTTGCGGCTTCATGATCACCTACTACATGGCCGGCGGCCTCGTCTCGGTGATCACCCTCGTGGTGAACGTGCTCGTGATCCTCGGGGTCATGGCCAACCTCGGCGCCACGCTCACGCTGCCGGGCCTGGCCGGCATCGTCCTCACCATCGGCATGGCGGTGGACGCGAACATTTTGATCTACGAGCGCATGCGCGAGGAACTCGCGGTGGGCAAATCGCTCTCCGCTGCCCACGCGGCGGGCTACGACAAGGCCCTCGTCACCATCCTCGACGCCCACATCACCCAGCTGGTGATTTGCGGCATCATGTACGCCTTCGGCACCGGCCCGATCAAGGGCTTCGGCGCCACCCTCGCCATCGGCGTGTTCTCCACGTTGTTCAGCGTTCTGATCACGGGACACCTCATCCTCGATTTCCTGATCGAGGGCGGCGTGTTGAAAAAATTTCCGATGCTGCACGTGCTGAACAAGGTCAACGTCGACTGGGTCAAGATCAGCAAGCCGGCTTTCATCTTCTCGTGGAGCATCGTGTTGATCGGCCTGGTTTTTCTTTTCGTCCGTTCCGACAAGGCGCTCGGCATCGATTTCACTGGCGGCGACCAGGTTTCGCTCAGCTACACGCAGAAGGTCGATGTGACGCAGATCCGTACCGCCGCAACCGCGGCGGGGCTCACCGACATCAATCCTTCCTACCAGGACCAGCTGGGCGGCGGCCAGTCGCTGCTCAAGGTCGAGCTGCCCTACGGCCAGACGGCGAAATTCACGGATACGCTCCAACGCCAGTTTCCGCAGGCCGGTTTCAAACAGGAGGGCGTGCAGGCCATCGGGCCCACGATCGGCAAGGAAATCGAGAGCAATGCGGCGCTTTCCGTCGGGCTCTCGCTCGTCGCCATCCTGATCTACATCGCCTTCCGGTTTGAGTTCGGTTTCGGCATGGGCGCGGTCGTCGCCACCGTGCACGACGTGCTCATGACGATCGGCATGTTCGTGTTGTTCGGCGGCCAGTTCAACGCGCCGATGGTCGCGGCCATCCTCGCCATCATCGGTTACTCGGTGAACGACACCGTGGTGGTCTTCGACCGGATCCGCGAGGAGCTGAAACTCAACCCGAACGGCGATCTGCGCACGATCATCAACCTGGCCATCTCCCGCGTGTTCTCGCGGTCGATCATGACCAGCTTCACGGTCTTCCTAGCCGCCCTGGCGCTCTTCGTCGCCGGCGGCGGGGTGCTCCGCGATCTCGCCTTCACCTTCCTCATCGGCATCATCACCGGCACCTTTTCCTCGATCTGCATCGCCGCCCAGGTTTTCTACTGGTGGCACAAGGGCGACCGGAAGCACGTCGAGGCCCACCAGGACATCGCGCCCAAGTACGAATGGGCCGGTTCCTCCCGCGCGTCCGAGTAAGTGCAACGCGTTGCGCTCAACGCGTTCTTCCCAGGCGAAGCCGGTTGAGGTCAACCGGCTCCCCCAAGGAAACCTATGGCGATGCGCTGGAACTACCAACCGGTCTCGGTTGAAAGTGTCGAGTCCCTGACGCGCCAGCTGGGTGCCAGTCGCATCGTGGCCGAACTGCTGGTCCGGGCCGGGGTCGTCGACCCGGATCCGGCCCGCCGCTTCCTGCAGCCGGTCCTGGCCGGCCTGGGCGACCCCTTCCTCCTGACCAATGTCGGCGCCGCGGTGGAACGGCTGCAACTGGCTTTGCAGCGCCGCGAAAACATTGTCATTCTCGGCGACTACGACGTGGACGGCGTGTGCAGCACCGCCCTGCTGGTGAGCGTGCTGCGGCAGCTCGGGCTGCAGCCGCGCCATGTCGTGCCGCGGCGGCAGGATGAAGGCTACGGGCTGAGCCGCCTGGCGATCGACCGCGCCCTGGAGGGAGCCGGCTCGGTGGGACTGTTCATCGCGCTGGATTGCGGCACCAATTCCCTCGCCGAGGCGGCGCACCTGCGTTCGCTTGGCGTGGATCTGCTCGTGGTCGATCATCACCGTTCGAAGGACGAGCCGCTCGTCAACGCCATCCTGATCAATCCACACGTGCATCTGGCGGACGGCGACGGCGAATGGCGTCACCTGTGCACGGTCGGGCTGGTGTTCAAACTCATGCACGGCCTGCTCAAGCGCCTCCGGGCGGAAAATCATCCGGGCGTGCTCGACATCAAATTGAAGGACTGCCTCGACCTCGTGGCCATGGGCACCGTGGCGGACCTCGTGCCGCTGCACGGGGAAAACCGCATTTTCGCGCGCCACGGGCTGCGGGTGCTGACGGAAACGCGCCGTCCGGGGCTGCTCGAGCTCATGCGTGTGGCCGGACTGAAACCGGACCAGGGCATCAACCCCGTCGACATCTCGTTCCGTCTCGGGCCGCGCATCAACGCGAGCGGCCGGCTGGCCGATGCGGCCGTGTCGGTCGATTTGCTCCTGAGCGAGGATCCGGCCTTTTGCCGCCGGGCCGCCCAGCAGTTGGAGGATCTCAACCGCGAGCGCCAGGAGATCGAACGCGAGATCACCGAACGCGCCGAGCAGCTCGTCGAGACGGAATATGCCGGGGCGCATGGCCTGGTGTTGTTCGATGAGGCCTGGCATCCCGGTGTGGTCGGCATCGTGGCCGGGCGCATTTCCCGCAAATACCACCGGCCGGCAATCGTCCTCGGCAACGAAGGCGACCTGGCCAAGGGCTCCGGCCGCGGCGTCAGCGGCAGCAATCTTGTCGAGATCCTGTCCGGCTGCGCCGGCTGCCTCGAGTCCTGGGGCGGGCATCCGATGGCGGTGGGGGTGGCCCTGAAGAAGGTGCGTCTGGACGAATTTCGCGCCCGTTTCGACGAGGAAATCCGCCGCACGCGCGGCACGGCGGCGGAACCGACGCTCGAGCTGTCGGGCTGGCTGGAGGCGACCGAACTGCACGAACTGCTGCTGGGCGAACTCGACCAGCTGCATCCGTTCGGGCAGGGCAATCCCGAGCCGTTGTTCGGCGTGCGCGGCGTGCGTCTTCCGCGGCGGCCGGAGATTTTCAAGGAGCAGCATTTCCGCTTTTCCGTCGAGGACGCGCGCGGCCGCCGGATCAACGGCGTGGCCTGGAAGCAGGCGCAGCGGCTCCCGCCGGTGGGACCGCCGCTCGAACTCGTGGTCCAGATCAACTGGAACAATTACAACGGACGGAAGATGATGCAGCTTGAACTGCACGACTGGCGGCTGGCCGGTCCGGAGGCGTGAAACAGCCCGGAAGATGGATCGCAAAAGGTGCCGGCCGGGTGGCCTCGCCTCTGCTAAAATTCTGCTTGCTGTCGCCCATGTAACTTCGCTTATTCGCCGTTCCTCTTTGCAGCCATAGCTCAACTGGATAGAGCGCCAGACTACGAATCTGGAGGTTGGGGGTTCGACTCCCTCTGGCTGCACCAGGCTTCGCCCTTCGGGCTACGCCTGGCGTAGCCAAGAAGTTGAATTGCGAAGCGTGGGGCCCGGCATAGTCGTAGACGGAGCCGGGCCGCGCTGGATTGAAATGGCGCGGTCAGTCCATTCCCTTCCAGCCGATATAAACGGCGGGAAAAATCTGTCGCCGTTACTTGCAACGTCGGGCGACGTCTATTAGTTCGACGAAATGACTTTTGCCAACACGGCTTCGCGCCGCCCCCGCGGCAACCCTTGTCTTCCTGGATCGATCCCGGAGGCACTTGAACGGGCGGCGGAGGGATTTTGAAAGGCTCCGGCTTGCAACTCCCGATTGCGCCCGCGCGGACGCCCGCGACCACCACTTCCCCGGAAAACCGGCCGGTGGAGAATCCCGGGAGCGGCCGTCACCCGAATCGCCGGCGCCCGGACCCGACCGGACGCGGCCGGGTCCGCGCGCGACTTCGGACCGACTGATCTTCGCTTATGTGGATCGTTCGCCTAGCCCTGAGACGCCCGTACACCTTTGTCGTGGCCGCCATGCTGGTGCTCATCCTGGGCGTCTACACGATCTTCAACACCCCGACGGACATCTTTCCGGACATCAACATTCCGGTGATCTCCGTGATTTTCAATTACTCGGGCATGTCGGCCGACGACATGGAGAAGCACATCATCACGGGCTTCGAGCGCATCCTGACCACCACGGTCAACGACATCGAGCACACCGAGAGCCAGTCCCTCTACGGCATCGCGACGGTGAAGATTTATTTCCAGCCCAACGCCAAGATCGAGACGGCGCTGGCCCAGGTGTCCGCGATCTGCCAGACCGCGATCCGTTCGATGCCACCCGGCACGCAGCCGCCGCTGGTCATCCAGTACAGCGCCTCCGATGTCCCGATCCTGCAGCTCTCCTTCGCAAGCGACACGCTGCCGGAGCAGGGCATGTTCGACCAGGCGGTCAACTTTGTCCGCCCTCGGTTGGTGACCGTGCCGGGCGTCCAGGTCCCGTTTCCCTACGGCGGCAAGCAGCGGCAGGTCATGGTCGACCTGGATCCCGCGCGCCTCTATGCGTGGGGCATTTCCCCCTCCGACGTCTCCGCCGCGATCGGCGCGCAGAACCTGATCCTGCCCGCCGGCAACACCAAGATCGGCACGCAGGAGTATCCGGTCATCCTCAACAGCAGCCCGATCAAGGCCGACGACCTCAACAACCTTCCGATCAAGACGGTGAACGGAACGACCGTCTACATCAAGGACGTGGCCCATGTGCGCGACGGATTCCAGGTGCAGACGAGCATGGTGCACGTCAGCGGCAAGCGCGGCGTCCTCCTGTCGATCATGAAAAATGGCGGGGCCTCGACCCTGGATGTCGTCGCCGGGATCAAGGAAGCGTTGAAGCAAGTGATTCCGACCCTGCCCAAGGGATTGAAAGTCACGCCGCTGTTCGACCAGTCGCTTTTTGTCCGGGCCTCCGTCGAGGGCGTGGTCCGCGAGGCGGTCATCGCCGCGGGGCTGACGGCCCTCATGATCCTCATTTTCCTCGGCAGCTGGCGCAGCACCGTGGTGGTCGTCACGTCCATCCCGCTGTCGATTCTGGTCTCGATCATCATCATGAGCTGGCTCGGCCAGACGCTGAATGTCATGACGCTGGGCGGCCTGGCTCTCGCCGTCGGCATCCTGGTGGACGATGCCACGGTGGAGATCGAGAACATCCACCGCAACCTGCACCAGAAAAAGCGCCTGGTGCAGGCGATCCTGGACGGCGCGTCGCAGATTGCCGTGCCGGCGTTCGTCTCGACGTTGTGCATCTGCATCGTGTTTGTCCCCGTGGTTTTCATCAGCGGGTCGGCCAAGTTTCTTTTCATTCCGCTCGGAATGGCGGTGGCCTTCGCCATGCTGACCAGCTACCTGCTGAGCCGCACGCTGGTGCCGACGATGGTGCATTACCTTCTGGCCAGCGAAGTGGAGATGTACGGCGGGCAGCTCGACCGGACCGATCCGCACGCCGATCCGGCCAAGGCCCGCGCCAGCGATCCGCATGTGCTCCACCCGTATTACAGTGTAGGCGCCGCCCTCCGATGGACCCTCAAATATTTTCTCCCGGTCATTGCCGCGCTCGCCGTGGGCGCGGAAATCATCACTCGGGCCGGACACAACGCGACGGAACTTTTCATTGTCGCTGCCGTCGCCCTGCTGGCGGTCGCGGCCTTGCGCTATGTGCTCCAGAACGGCTACATCTGGAAATTCCACGAGAAGTTCAACGGGCAGTTCGAACGGCTGCGCCGGACATATGGCGGGTTCCTCGCCTGGAGCCTGCAGCATCGGGCGGCGGTCCTGGGCGCGTTCGTCCTGCTGGTGGCCAGTTCGCTCTCGCTCGTGGCGTTCGGTCTGATCGGCAAGGACTTCTTCCCGACGGTCGACGCCGGGCAGATCCGGCTGCATGTCCGGGCCGCTCCAGGCACGCGACTCGAGGAGACCGGACGCCTTTTTGCCGCGGTGGAAAAAGTCATCAAGGAGGTCATCCCCGCCGGCGAGGTCGACACCATGCTCGACAACATCGGCATTCCCAACAGCGGCATCAATCTGTCGCTAAGCGACGGCTCGCTGATGTCGCCGGCCGACGGTGAGATCCTGCTTGCGCTCAAGCCCGGGCATCGGCCGACGGAGAAATACATGGACGAACTGACGCACGAGCTGCGCCACCGGTTCCCCGACGCGACTTTCTATTTCGCCCCGGCCGACATCGTCACCCAAGTGCTGAATTTTGGCATCGCGGCTCCGATCGACGTGCAGCTGGAGGGTTCGGTCGCCGACGCGCCGAAGAACTTTGCGATCGCGAAGCGGATCGCCGCCGAGGTTGCCGGGCTGCCCGGCGCCGCCGACGTGCGCCTGGCCCAGGTGCCCCGCACGCCCAGCCTGCTCATGAATGTGGACCGCACACAAGCCAGCTTTGGCGGCCTGACCCAGCGCGACGTGGCCAACGACATGCTGGTCTCGCTCAGCGGCACGGCGCAGCAGAATCCCAATTTCTGGGAAGACACCACGCGTGGCGTGCAGTACAGCGTGCTCGTGCAGACCCCACAGTACCGGATTGACTCGATCAACGCCCTCCGGAACCAGCCAGTCATCGCGTCGGGGGCCTCGGGGCCGGGCGGGGCCTTCAAGCCTGGAGCGCAGTTGCTGGGGAGCGTCGCGACGCTTGATCGCGGCGTTTCCCCGACCAACATCACGCATTACAACCCGCGGCCGACGTTTGACGTGCTGGCGGGAGTTCGCGGCATGGATCTCGATTCTGTCGCGCGCGGCGTCCGCGCCATCGTCGCCCGGGAGCGGAAAAACCTGCCCGCCGGCACGCTGATTAACATCCGCGGACAGGTGCAAAGCATGGCCGCCTCCTTCGAGGGACTGAGTTACGGCCTCATCTTTGCCATCATTCTCGTCTACCTGCTCCTGGTCGTGAATTTCCAGTCCTGGCTCGATCCGCTCATCATCCTCATGGCGCTGCCGGGCGCCCTGGCGGGGATTCTGTGGATGCTGTTCATCACGCAGACGACGATCAACGTGCCCTCGCTCATGGGCGCGATCATGAGCATCGGGGTGGCGACGGCCAACAGCATCCTCATGATCACCTTCGCCAACGACCAGCGCAAGGAAGGGGCCAACGCCTACGACGCGGCGCTCGCCGCCGGCCTGACCCGCCTGCGCCCCGTGATCATGACGGCCCTCGCCATGATCATCGGCATGCTGCCGATGTCCCTGGGCCTGGGCGAAGGCGGCGAACAAAACGCTCCGCTGGGCCGCGCCGTCATCGGCGGTTTGCTCCTGGCCACGTTCGCCACTCTGTTCTTTGTCCCCGTCGTTTACAGCAAACTGCGCGTCAAGGCGCCCGTGACCCAGGTCGAGGAGGAATTGAAATAATGAAATCCAACGAGAACATCCCGGAGGACCTCCCCAAGATCAGCCGGCGGACCGTGCTGATCGTCGCCGCAGTCGGGGGGCTAACGCTGGCCGGCTTTTTCCTTCTTGGCCTTTGGCCCCGGCACGAACGCATCAAGGAGCGCGAGGCGATGGCCCGGGAAATTCAGGATCAAACCATCGTCGTCCAGGTCGTCCGACCGAAGAGCACGCAAAAACCCGTCACGCTGACCCTTCCCGCCGATGTCCGCGCGTATGCCGCGACGGCGCTGTACGCCCGCATCAACGGCTACCTGGCCTCGTGGAAGGTCGACATCAACGACCGGGTGAAGAAAGGCGATGTGCTGGCGGTCATTGCCGCGCCGGACACGGATGCGGACCTCGGACAGGCGGAGGCCAATTTGAAACAGCAGCAGACCAACTACGATCTGGCGCAGGCGACCGAGCAGCGTTACCAGGGCCTGATCGCCACCCAGGGCGTGACGCAGCAGCAGCTCGACCAATATCATTCGGCCACGGAGCAGGCGCGGGCGAACGTCGGTTCGGCCGCCGCCACGGTCGAACGACTGAAGGCCCTGACAGGTTTCGAAACGATCATCGCTCCGTTCGACGGCGTGGTGACGGTGCGCAACTACGACGTGGGGGCCCTGATTTCGGCTGCCAACATCGGCCCGGGGCAGGAACTGTTCGATGTCGCGGAAGACGATTTGCTCCGGGTTTTCGTCAATGTTCCCCAGGCCTATTCGCCCCAGATCAAGTTTGGCCAGCCGGTGGTGCTGGCCTTGGAGCAGAATTACCCGGGACATCGCTTCGAGGGAAGGGTCGTGCGTTCCGCCGGCACGCTCGATCCGGTGACGCGAACCCTGCGGACCGAATTGGAATTCAAGAACGACGACCCGGCGTACCGGATTTTTCCCGGCATGTACGGCGAGGCGATCTTCACGATCGAGCGGGACCGTCCGACCCTGACCGTTCCGACCAGCGCGCTGCTTTTTGAGGCGGACGGGAAACTGGTCGCCGTGGTTGATCACGACAACAAGGTGCATTTTCAAAAGATCACGCCCGGGAGCGACTATGGCACGGAGATCGAAGTCGCCTCCGGCTTGAGCGGTGACGAACGGATCGTCTCCAATCCCGGCGAACAATTGACCGAGGGTGTGACGGTATCGCCCGCCGCCGCAGGTCCGGACACTCCGCCAGCCGGCCCCGGCGCACCCGCTGCGCCCGCCAGCGCCGGTGCAACGGAGAACTCTCGTCACGGATGACCGCCGGACGCGCATGGTTTGGATGGGTGGGCCTTTCGTTCTCCGTGCTGGGAGCGGGATTGCTCTCCGGTTGCGTCGACCAGGCGAAGGAGGTGCAGACCTATCGCGACGTGCTGGACGAGCATCAGCCCAGGCCCAAGCCGCTGGCATCCGGCGAAACCCTCACGCTCGAGCGCGCGCTGGCGCTGGCCAACGCCGACAACGAGCAGATTGCCTCTCAGGGCGAAACCTACCTGCAGTCATTGATCAACAAGAACCGGGCGGTGGCGGCGTTTTTGCCCACGGTCAGCTTTCAGCCGAACTTCACCGTCGAGCAGGCGCCGCGCGGCTCCGGCGCCACCGCGGCTCCGGGCGCCCCCTCCGGCAGTGCGGCCGCCGCGGCCGCCAGCGCCGGCGGCTACGTGCAGCAGGGTAGTGTCCTCCGCCGTTTCGAAGCCCCCGTGGTGGGCAGCCTGAATCTTTCCTATTACAACGTGCCCAGTCTCAAAAGCGCGGAGATGGCTGTCGTTCAACAGCGCCAGTTGTTGCTCGATGCCCAGGCGACGGTCCTGTTGAACGTCGCCCAGACTTACTATCAGATCTTGATTTCCACCCGACAGGTGTCGGTGCTGCAAGACTCGCTGGCCTTGCAAGGGGCGAGAGTGCGCGACGCGGAGGGCCGGCTCAAGGTCCGGCTTGCGCTGGCGCTCGAGGTGGCGCAGGCCCGCTCCGCGGAAGCGGCCACCCGCGTGCTACTGACCCAGGCAGAGAACGACGTGCGCAATGGCCGGCGCACGTTGTCCGTGTTGATCGGTGCCCCGCAAGTCGACGGCCCCCTGGCGGATGACGCGCTGCCGCCCGATCATCCGGCTCCCGTCTCGTCCTATGTCGACCGGGCCCTGGCCCGCCGTTCGGATTTGCTCGCCGCCCAGGCGGCGGTCAAGGCCGCGCGCTCCGCCGTCGATGCGGCGCTGGCTGAGTACTATCCGTCCGTCTCGCTCAATGTCGCGGGCTTTCTCTATCGTGAAAATTACGCCAACGCCACAAAGTGGGACGGGGTCTTGCTGGCGAATCTGCCGGTCTTCAACCCGGGCACGATCAAGGCCGATGTGCGCACGGCCTGGTCGCGCCTGCGTCAGGCGGCCCTGTTCGAATCGTACCTGCGCCGGCAGGTGGAGCAGGGCGTGCAGAGCGCTTACGACAATTTTGTCACCAGCGGAAGTCTGCTGGCCGACCTTCAGGCCGAGGTGCAGGCGGCATCGGACGCCTATCAGCAGTCGGAACAACTGCAGAAGAACGGCCTGGCCATCCCGTTGGATGTGCTGACGGCGCAGAACGCGCTCCTCGCGGCCCGGCTGCAATACGCCGACGAAGCTTTCAGCCGCACCGTTTTCTACCTGGACCTGCTCCGCGCCGTCGGCGACCTGAATCCCCGCATCAACCTGGGGGCGCCGGCGGCCGCACCCCCGCCTGCCGGTACGTCCCCGTGAAGCTGAGTCTGCTGGCCGGCGAGACCGGCCGCATGTTCGTCCGGTCCTGCGGCCCCCGCCAACCGATCTCCCGGCCCGACCTGCGCCGAAACAAACCCGGCCTCCCGCGGCCGACCGCAACCCGAATTTTGTCACGTAATACGTGACATTCGTCTCTGTCGCGCCGCCGGTTTTTGTCACGTAATACGTGACAAAGCGCCGCGCTGGGGCGATGGAGACTGAAAGCGCCATGTCGGAAAAGAGTAAGAGATTTCGGTCTTCCACCTCCGTTTGGGGGATGCGCGGACTACTGCGGGTCGTAGCGGTGCTGGCGGGCAGGGACATTTCGTTTGCGCGGCGGGGCTCGGTTTCGCCACAGGGCGGAGAGGATTCCGACGACGGTTCGTCACGCGCCGGGGTGACGGCCCGTTTGCGGCCGCCCCCGCCGACCGTGTCCGGTTTGGCGGCGCAAGCGCTGCCTGGATCCCGCTCGATGGAAGCGGCCTGATTTGGCAAATCGGGGCGTGCCGGGCCAAGTCCCTTAGCCGGACTCATGCAGCTGAGAATGACTTGCCGGCGAACCTGCTCTCTTGGAAGGTGGAGCCCGACCTCGGAGCGGGCTGATGCAGTCACGCAAGGCAAACCGGCCCGGAGGTCCGGTTCCACCTCATTTCCACCCCGTGAAGCCGGCTTAGGCCGGAGCGACCGGTGAGTGCGGCCGGTTTTTCAACAGGCGGTTTTGGCTCCTGAGGCTGTAGCCGAACTTGAGCAGGAGCAGGCCGGGGACCAGGATCGCGAAGATTCCGCCCAAAAAATACCAGCCGGTATCCTTGGGCTCGGTGGCCCACATCTCGATGCCGACCAGAAAATAGACCAGCACGGCAAACAATCCAAGCCAGATGGCGGCGATCGCCAAGCCGCCGGCCACCGCGCTCGTCAACCTGGGCCACCGGAGGGCCAGGCCGTTTAACCATCCCCAAATCTTCTTCTCGACGGGTGGGCCGGCGCCGGTTGCGAGTGATTTGATCGCCGGGGCACTGTTTCCCGCTCCGGCTGCTGGAATCGCCTTTTCGCCGAGGTCGATGCCATGCTGCTTTTTCAACACTTCGATTTCGATGCGCAACTTCAGGTTCTCCAGCCGGGTCTGTTCGATTTCCAGTTGCTTCTTGCCATCGCGAGCGCCGGCCAAGCCCTGCCATAGCTCCAGCAATTTGGGCGCGGCGGTGAGCAACGTCGCCGGAATCACCAGCCACGGTGCGTTCTTCGTGATTTGGTCCAGGATGTCGGTGTCAGCCATGGGTGTATCCTTGGCATCCGCGCCGATGGATTGGGTTTCCCGGCCTCGCGCCACTCTGGTTCGGGTCCATGGGTCGAAGCTGGGAGGGAAAGATTCCCGGGTCAATTTTCATCTTGGTGGCGATCGATTCCGCTCGTCGGAGCCGAGGCGGGCCGCGTTTCCGCCGGAGTTTTTCATTTCCGTTGAGTTCGATACCTCAAAGCTTGCTTGGGTTTGTACCAGTTTTAGGTGCGATCCTTTGTGGCACGGGTCTCCCGACCCGTGATGGACGGACCACGGGTCGGGAGACCCGTGC
>CAYZGG010000042.1:0-31705 GCA_964477955.1 uncultured Opitutaceae bacterium | reverse complement strand
CTCGCCATCACCGGCAGCTCGGGCCCCGGCCTCTCGCTCAAAATGGAAGCGCTCGGCTGGGCCACGATGGCCGAAATTCCGCTCATCGTCATCAACGTCCAGCGCGGCGGCCCCTCCACCGGCATGCCGACCAACATCGAACAGAGCGACCTCCTCCAGGCCATCTACGGCAGCCACGGCGACGCCCCGCGCGTCGTCCTGGCCCCAAAAAACGTGGAGGATTGCTTCTACATCGCGATCGAAGCCTGCCGGATCGCCCGCGAGTTCAGCACCCCGGTCATCATCCTCACCGACCAGGCCCTCGCCACCCGCATCGAAGCCTTCGACGAGCCGGATCTGGCGAAACTCATGGTCGAGGCGAAACCCGACCTGCACCCCCGCGACGCCTCCTTCAAACCCTACCCGTTTGACCAACCCCAGCGCCACGCGCCTCCCGGCTCCGTGATGAACTCCGGAAAATATCCGACGGTCTCAGGCCTGGAACATGACGAGCTCGGCCACCCGACCGCGAGCCCGGCACTGCACATGAAGATGACCGCCAAGCGCCGCGAAAAGATCAAGTCCGTGGCCGCCACTCTGCCCCCCCCGGAATTGTTCGGCGATCAGGCCGGCGACGTGTTGCTCGTCGGCTGGGGCTGCACCTATGGGCCCGTGCGCGAAGCCGTCGGCCGTCTGCGGAGCACAGGCGCCGCCGTCGGTCACCTTCAGATCCGCCACATCCACCCGCTCGACCACGGACTCGAGGAAATCTTCGCCCGCTACCGCAAGATCCTGGTCGTCGAAATCAACGACGAAGGTCTTTACGGCTACGGCCAGCTCGCCACCCTCTTGCGCGCCCGCTTCTGCAATCCGGCCATCGGCAGCATCACCAAGACCGACGGCCTCACCTACAAGGTCAGCGAAATCGTCGAACGCGTCGCCCCCCACCTCGGCCTGACCGACACCAAGATCGGCATGCGCCAGCAAAGCCTGCTCGCCCCCGCGCTCGCCCGCTGATTTCCCCGTTCCGCCCACTCCTCACCTCTTTCGACCCACCCCCCATGCCCTCTGCCGCCACCCTCAGCGCCCCGGTTCCCGCCGCTCCCGCGCGCACCCCTCTGACCAAGAAGGCCCTCACCGCCGACCATCCCACGTGGTGCCCCGGCTGCGGCGACTTCGCCGTGCTGGCCTCCTTCTACAAGGTCCTCGAGAAACTCAATTACCCGCAGGAAAAAATCGTCACCTTCGCCGGCATCGGCTGCTCGTCGCGCTTCCCCTACTTCGTCAACACCCACGGCGGACACTACATCCACGGCCGCTCCCTGCCGTTCGCCGCCGGCATCAGCCTCGGCCGCGACGACCTCCACGTCTTCGTCTTCGGCGGCGACGGCGATGGCTTTTCCATCGGCGGCAACCACCTCGTCCACACCGCCCGCAAGAACCCGCGGATGACCTACGTGATCATGGACAACTCCGTCTACGGGTTGACGAAAAAGCAAACCTCGCCGACCTCGCCGCTCGGCTTCAAATCCAAGACCGACCCGTGGGGCGCCTTCGACCAGCCGATCAATCCCATGCGCACGCTCATCAACAGCGGCGCCACCTTTGTCGCCCGCAGCCATGCCACGCAGGTCAACCACATGGTCGAGATGATGCACCGGGCCGCCCTGCACGACGGATTTTCCGTCGTCGAAATCCTGTCCGAATGCGTCGAGTTCTACGAGGGCGCATTCGATTCCTCCGTCCCGCGCAAGGGCGGCACCTTCAAGACCATCGAGCTGAAGAAAAACGACGGCTCGCCCGAAGACGCGGCGCGCCACGACCCCGCGGATGAACTCGCGGCCTTCCGGCTCGCCCTGCAACCCTGGCCGGGCAGTTTCGGCGTTTTCTACGAAAACACGCAGCGCCCGACCAAGAACGCCCTTGAGCAGAAGCTTATCGCGACCACCCGCGAGAAAACCAAGAACGCCTCCGATCTGGAGTTGCTCCAAAAGACCTTCGCCCGGATGCGGTGACGGAAAATCCCGGAAGGGACCGGTGAGACTCGCACCATAGCCCGACAAGGTTTTCGTCTCTGCTGCGAGATTTGGAGGGCCCGTCTCCCGACGGGCCGCAGTCCGTCAGGAGACGGACCCTCCATTCGGCCAATGCGTCAGTCTGATATGCGAGCTTCGGTAGTCCGATCAGCGGCTACGCTGGGCCTTGGAGCGGGCGTACGGGTCGGGAGTCCGGACTCGCAGCCCGCAAATGAAGCTTGTACAAGTGCGACCAAAAAGCATCTGGTCTTTGCATGATCTACCCCGTCGTTTTGCCATCGCCTGATCGGAAAGTCGGCGCCTCAGGCGCTCACGTCCCGCGCCGGTCCTGGCCCCGATCATGGCTGCTTCTGGCCCTCGTCGCCGTCACCGGTGTCACTGCGTCCGCAACCACCCGTGTGGTCCGCCTCAATGCCCCGGCCCTGGCTGCGCCCGGGAGCACGATCAACGCCACCGTCTTTGCCAGCACTGACGCGACGGATGGCGAATACATCCTCTTTTTTCATGTCGAATGTTCGATCGACAACGGCAAAACTTGGACGGGCGTCTACTACGACATGAATGTCGGCCAGACAGCCACGCGGATCGCCACCTTCAAGGCGGGCGCGGTCGGGACCAAGGCCCTGGTCCGGGTGCGCGTCGCCTATCGCGGAGGGAAAAACGGCGACGTGGACTGCAATGGCGCCCCGATCAATTGGGACGGCACCTGGGAGCACTGGGAAGGCCCCGGCGTAAAGTCATCGAGGACGATGGTCATGGACCACTGAAGATCCCCGGACCAAGTTCCGGGTCGTTCCCGGCCATGCAATCCATTTTGTGGGCGCGAGCTTGCTCGCAACGAACCGATCGCGAGCAAGCTCGCTCCCACACTTTCAGGCCAAGCCGAACCAAACCTCGGGGTATTCGACTCCCTGGAAACAGGGACTCTCGCCCCCGGCCACGGTTCAATGCGATGCGCCCTAGCCTGGCAGATGTTGCAGCTGCGCCCCGGCGAGCATCTCGCGAATCTCGTGGTCGGTGGCGGGCGAAAAATCCGCGTAGTACTCGCCAAGCCGGCCGAGTTCCCGCGGAGCCATGACGACGATGAGTTCGTCGCACAGTTGGCGGAGCTCCAGATAACTTTCGCGCGCCGCGACCGGCGCCGCGACGACGATGTAGCGCGCCCCGTTGCGGCGCGTCGATTCCACCGCGGCCCGCATCGTTGCACCGGTGGCAATACCGTCGTCCACCAAAATGACGGTGCGGCCCCGGACTGCCGCCGCTGGCCGGGCCTCGCGGACAGGCTGTTCGCGCCGGGCCGGATCGCCCGGCTCCGTTGCCGGCGCGCGCGACCGGTCCGTCGCGGACACCTGCACCGAATCGATGGCGGGATGGCTCAGCACCCGCGATGCGCCTCCCGATCTGGCATCCGCCACTTTCGTCGGGCCGGGTTTGCCCACCGCCAAGGCGTCGAGCGCCACCCCGAGCGCGGTCGCGATCCCCGCCGCCACCGGCACGCCGCCCCGCGGCAGCCCGAGGACGATCACATCGGTCCTTCCCGTGTAGCGCACCAGTCTTCCGGCTAGGAATTTGCCGGCCTTGATTCGGTTTTGAAAACGAACATGCATGGCCTTCGAAACACGAAACCGCCTCATGCGGCTCCGGCTTCGGATCCAATATAACCCATATCCGGTCAAAACTCCGGTCATATGTTGTTATTTTTGTCCGCCGCGTTGCCTCCCTCCCCACGGTCCGCACGCCTGATTCGCATGGACTAACACGCGTGGCTTGCTTTGCTGCCCGGACCTCATGACCGCCCCACGCGAGGCTGCGCACCTGCGCGACATCTCCCCCCGCCAATGGAAAACCGGCATCGCCGCCTGGCTGGGCTGGATGTTCGACGGTCTCGAACTGCACCTCTACACGCTCGTGGCGACGCCCCTGGTCGTCACCTTGCTTGGCGTGGCCAGCGCCGCCGACCCGCAGGTGAAGGAAAAGAGCGCCTATATCCAGGCCGCGTTTCTCGTCGGTTGGGCCGTCGGCGGCGCCTTCTTCGGCCGGCTCGGCGACATCCTCGGACGCAGCCGGGCGCTTTCGCTGACGGTGCTGACCTATGCGCTTTGCACCGGCCTGTGCGCCTTTTCCCAGACGTGGTGGCAACTCATGATCTTTCGTTTCGTGGCGGCGCTCGGGATCGGCGGCGAATGGGCGGTCGGTGCCTCGCTCCTCGCCGAAACGTGGCCGCGCGCGTGGCGCCCCTGGCTGGCCGCCGTCCTGCAAAGCGGCGTGAACCTCGGCATCCTGTTCGCCGCCGCCGTGGTCTGGCTGCTTTCGCGCCTCCCGCATCCGCCGGCCGAGCGTTACGTGTTTCTCCTCGGCGTGCTGCCGGCGCTGCTCGTCTTCTGGATCCGCCGGCACGTGCCCGAGCCCGAAGTCTGGCAGCAGGCGGAAGAAACCGTCCAACGGCACAACCCCGGCGTGCGCGATCTGTTCCGCGGCCAGCTGGCCCGGGTGACGGGTTGGACGACGATTGTCTGCGCGCTCAGTCTTTCCGCCTGGTGGCTCTTCATCTTCTGGCAGTCCCAGCACCTGCGCAAGGTCCTCGCCGCCGCCGGCGCGCCGGCGGGCGACGTGACCCGGCGGGTCTCGGCCGCGTTTTTTGTGATGATCGCCGTGTCGATCGGCGGAAATTATTTCGCCGGCTGGCTGGCGAAGCTGATCGGCAACCGCCGGGCGATTTTGCTGATGTTCTGGGGCCTGTTCGGCAGCATGGCGGGCGCGTTCATCGTGCCGCGGGGATTTGGCGAGCTGGCCTGGTTCTGGATTCCGCTGGTCGGGTTTTTCTCGGGTGTGTTCGGCCTGTTCACGATGTATCTGCCGCCATTGTTCCCCACGTTGCTACGCACCACCGGCGCGGGATTTTGCTACAACATCGGAAGACTCGCCGCCGCCATCGCCTCCGTCGTGTTCGGGTGGGCCGCCCCGGTGGACGATTTTCGCCTGGCTTTGCTCTACTCCAGTCTGCTGGCCCTCGCGGCTGCCCTCGCGTCGATCTGGTTGCCGGAGGAAGCGACCAACGCGTCAGCTAGAGCTTTTTCGATTTAGATAGTCACGTTTCACGGGGTGTGCTACGATGGGTGCCCATGGAGGCATACCCATGAGACCATTGAGCGAGGATTTGCGGCGGCGGATCATCGAGGCCCGGCAGGCGGGGGCCGGTTCGGTCGAGGTGAGCGCGCGCTTTCGAGTCAGCCGTCGGACGGTGGCGCGGTTGTACGTGCAGTTCGAGCGCAGCGGGGATGTTAAGCCCAAGCAAATCGGCGGCTACCGACGCTCGAGACTAGCGCGGTACGGCCGCACGATTGACCGGTGGATCAGCCGCCAGTCGGATATGAGTCTGGTCGAGCTCAAGGAACGCTGCCAGACGGAGCTGGGCATATCGATTGGGGTCAACGCCCTCTGGCATCAATTGCGACGCCTCGGGCTGAGCTCTAAAAAAAACGACGCGCGCCGCCGAGCAGGACCGGCCTGATGTGGCGGCCGCGCGCCAACTCTGGCACCGCGAGCAGCCGCAGTGGGATCCTCGGCGTCTGGTCTTCATCGACGAGACGGCACTAAACACCAAGAGGGCCCGCCTGTACGGCTGGAGCCGCCGAGGCCAGCGCTGCATTGGAGCCGTACCCCACGGCCATTGGGCCACGTCGACCTTTATGGCTGCCCTGCGTCAGGACCGCATCGATGCACCGTTCCTCATCGAGGGCTCTGCCAACATGGAGGTCTTTGCCGCCTACGTCGGCCAAGTGCTCTGTCCAGCGCTCGATGAAGGCGATGAGGTCATCATGGACAACCTCTGCATCCACAAGACCCCGGTGGTGACCAGGCTGATCGAGGCCTGCGGAGCAACCGTTCGCTTCTTGCCGCCCTACAGCCCCGACCTCAATCCCATCGAGATGGCCTTCGCCAAACTTAAGAGCCACCTGCGTCATGAGGCCGCCCGAACCCTTGAGACCCTCCAGCCGGCCGTCGCCCGAAGCCTCGCCCGCTTCCAACCCGATCACTGCAAGGGCTTCTTTCGTCATGCCCAATATGGGACTAACTAAATCGAAAATGCTCTAGCTGATCTCCTCCGGGGAAATCTGCCAGCGGAGCAGCCAGCGTTCTCCTGTTCGTTCCAAGGTGAGCACCGCACATTTTCGGAAAACGACAAACGGCGCCCGCGTGCCTCCGCTCAGAAGCAGCGCGGCCAGTGCACCCAGGTGGGGTTCGTGGCCGACCACCGCCACGGACCGCCGCCAGCGCTGCAAACGCCGCGCCAAAACGGCCGGGTCGGCCTCCGGTTCGAGCCCGCCGACCTCGACGAGTTTCGCGCGGACCTTGAGCCGGCGCACCAGCTGTTCCGCGGTTTCCCGCGAGCGCACCAACGGACTGTGCCAGAATTCCCGGGCCCCCAACAGATGACCCTGGCGCAGAAAAGCCGCCACTTTGATCACCTGCCCCCGGCCCTTCTTGCTCAACCGACGCCCGGCATCCTCCGTCCCCTTCACCGCGTGGGCATGCCTGATCAGGTAAATCAACATGACGTTATCTTGAACGGGCCGGGATGCCTCGCAAGCCCATGTCCCGCAGCGGATGCGCTTCCGCGCGGACCGCGCAACGGCGCGACCTGCAGCCGTGCCTTCCGCATAAGACCCGCGAGGGCTGGCGTTTGGTCTGGCTCCTGCTCTAGCGTGGTCAGGCATGTCCATTCACGTCGCGCTTCACCACCGCACTTCCTACAAATACGACCGTCCCGTCACTCTGGGCCCGCAGGTCATCCGCCTGCGGCCGGCCCCGCATTGCCGCACCCCGATCCTCAGCTATTCCCTGCGCCTGACGCCGGCGAAAGGCCCTTTTCTCAACTGGCAGCAAGACCCTTTCAGCAACTACCTTGCACGCGTCGTCTATCCGGAGAAGGTGACCGAATTCGCGGTGGACATCGATCTCGTGGCGGAAATGTCGGTCTACAACCCTTTCGACTTTTTCCTCGAGCCCTACGCCGAACAGTTCCCTTTCGTTTACGAGAAAAAACTCGCCGTCGAACTCGCCCCGTTCCTCCGCAAGCACCCGCGCAAAACGAAATTCGGCGCCTTCGTCGCCTCGGTCGACTTGAAGCCGCGCCGGACGATCGATTTCCTCGTCGAGCTCAACACCCGCCTCAACCAGCTCGTCAAGTATATCATCCGCCTGGAACCGGGCGTGCAGACGCCGGAGCAAACGCTGACCAAAACCAGCGGCTCGTGCCGTGATTCCGCCTGGCTGCTCGTCAACACCCTGCGCCACTGCGGCCTCGCCGCCCGCTTTGTGTCGGGCTACCTCATCCAGCTCAAGGCCGACCAGAAATCCCTCGACGGCCCGTCGGGTGCCGAGAAGGACTTCACCGACCTTCACGCGTGGTGCGAGGTCTTTCTCCCCGGCGCCGGCTGGGTCGGACTCGATCCGACTTCCGGCCTGCTCGCCGGCGAAGGCCACATCCCGCTCGCCTGCTCACCCGAACCGTCGGGCGCCGCGCCGGTCTCCGGCGGCGTCGACGAATGCGAAACGGAGTTCGGCTTCGAAATGGCGGTCACACGCGTCTACGAGTCGCCGCGCGTCACCAAGCCCTACACCGAGGAACAGTGGACGCACATCGCCACCCTCGGCCACGCCATCGACGCCGACCTGGTCAAGCACGACGTCCGCCTCACCATGGGCGGCGAACCGACTTTCGTCTCGCTGGACGACCCGGACGGCCCGGAATGGAATTTCACGGCCGTCTCGCACAAGAAGCGCGCCCTCTCCGGCGAGTTGATCAAGCGCCTGCGCCGGAAATTCGCCCCCGGCGCCCTGTTGCACTACGGCCAGGGCAAGTGGTATCCGGGCGAGCCGCTGCCGCGCTATGCCCTCGCCGCCTACTGGCGCAAGGACGGCGTGCCGGTCTGGAAGGACGAGAATCTCATCGCCGACGAAACCCGCAACTATGGCCACGGCGCGAAGGAGGCGAAGGAGCTCGCCACGCGCCTCGCCGGGATCCTCGGCGTCAACCCCCGGCACCTGATCCCCGGCTACGAGGATATTTTCTATTACACCTGGAAGGAGCGCCGGCTGCCGTCGAATGTCACGCCGGAGAAATCCCACCTGAAGGACAAGCAGGAGCGCGAACGCATCGCCCGGCTTTTCCAGGAGGGCCTGGGCGAGGCGGCCGGTTTCGCCCTGCCGATCAAACGCATCTGGTATGGGAACGAGCAGGGCTGGATGTCCGGCTCCTGGTTCCTGCGCGACGACGATACGCTCTGGCTCATCCCGGGCGACTCGCCGATGGGCCTGCGCCTGCCGCTCGACTCGATTCCGTGGGTGGCGGAGAAGGATTATCCGTGGGGCTGGCTGCAGGATCCGTCGCAGAAACTCGCCGCCCTGCCGAAGGAATTTCCCTACCGGGTCCGCCCCGAACTGAGCGGACAGCGTTTTCAGCGCGGTGGCTCGGCGCCGCTCGCCGCCGGTTACGGTCCCGGCCAGCGCGCCCAGGAGCTCGACGAAGGCACGCCGCGTCCGAAACTGCCCGACCTGCCGGCGGAGTTCGATCCGAACCGCCGGCCGGCGCAGGGCGAAAGCGCCGCGCACGTCATCCGCACCGCCCTTTGCGTTCAGCCGCGCGACGGCCGCCTGCATCTCTTCATGCCGCCGGTCTCCACCACCGAGGATTACCTCGATCTGATCGCCGGCATCGAAACCACCGTCGCCGAAATGGGCGTGCCCGTGATCATCGAGGGCGAGACGCCGCCGAAGGATCCGCGCCTCAACAAACTCGCCGTCACCCCCGACCCGGGCGTCATCGAGGTCAACCTGCACCCGAGCAAAACCTGGGACGAACTCGTCGAACGCACCACCGTGCTCTACGACGAGGCCCGCCAGACGCGGCTCGGCACCGAGAAATTCATGGTGGACGGCCGCCACACCGGCACGGGCGGCGGCAACCACATCATCATCGGCGGCGAAACCCCGGGGGATTCGCCCGTGCTGCGCCGGCCCGATCTGCTGCGCTCGCTGCTCTCCTACTGGCAGAACCATCCGTCGCTCAGTTATCTTTTTTCGGGCCTGTTCATCGGGCCGACCTCGCAGGCGCCGCGCATCGACGAGGCGCGCAACGACAGCCTCTACGAACTCGAGATCGCCTTCCGCGAGATGGAACGGCAAACGTCCGGCGGCGGCCCGTGCCCGCCCTGGCTGGTCGACCGGCTTTTCCGCAACCTGCTCATCGACGCCAGCGGGAACGCGCATCGCAGCGAGTTCAGCATCGACAAGCTCTATTCGCCCGACGGCCCGACCGGCCGGCTCGGATTGGTGGAAATGCGCGCCTTCGAAATGCCCCCGCATGCCCAGATGAGCCTCGCCCAGCACCTCCTGCTGCGCGGCCTCGTCAGCAAGTTCTGGCGCGAACCGTATCAGAACGGCCTCGTCCGCTGGGGCACCGACATCCACGACCGGTGGATGCTGCCGCATTTCTGCCAGACGGACTTCCAGGACGTGGTCCGCGACTTGCGCGACGCCGGCTATCCGTTCGATCCCGGCTGGTTCGCCCCGCACTTTGAGTTCCGCTTCCCGCGCATCGGCGAATTCACGCAGCGCGATATCCAGGTGGAGCTGCGCACCGCCCTGGAGCCCTGGCATGTGCTCGGCGAGGAAGGCAGTGCGGGCGGCACCGTGCGGTATGTCGACAGCTCGCTGGAGCGTCTTCAGGTCAAGGCCCGGGGGCTCATCGGCGACCGCTTTGCCCTCGCCGTCAACGGTCACCGCGTCCCGTTGCATCCGACGGGCGTTCAGGGCGAGGCTGTCGCGGGCGTTCGCTACCGTGCCTGGCAGCCGCCCAACGCCCTCCAGCCCACCATCGGCGTCCACGCGCCGCTGACCTTCGACCTCGTCGACACGTGGAACAAGCGCTCGCTCGGCGGTTGCACCTACCATGTGGCCCACCCGGGCGGACTCAGCCACGAAACCTTTCCGGTCAATTCCTACGAAGCCGAGAGCCGCCGCCTGGCGCGTTTCTTCGCCCTCGGCCACACGCCCGGTCAAGTGGACCTGCCGCCGCGCCCGGTCACGCCGGAACTGCCCGTCACCCTCGACCTGCGTAAACCATAGCCCGCCCCTCGTTTTCGTTTTCATAATCTTTATCGTTCGCTCCCTTCCGCTCTTCCCGCCCGACCAGCGGGCGATTGCGAGCAAGGGAGCGAGAACGGTGCAAATCCCCGCACTCCCCGCTTGCCTCCACCCGGGACGTCGCAAAACTCGCCCCGATGACCGCGCCCGCCACGAGTGCCCGATCCGTTCTGCCCGGCTATGCCCCGAAGGGCGGCCGCTACGACGAATGCGTGGACGCGAATGGACACCTGCGTCCGGCCTGGGCGGAGTTTTTCGGTCTGCTCGGCGGCAACGGAACCGCGGCGCTGCGATCCGCCACCGAGGCCGGCCACCGCGCGATCATCGAACAGGACGTCAACATGAACGTCTACCGCGGCGAACGTGCGGGCAACCAGCTGTGGCCGCTCGACGTCCTGCCCCTGCTCATCGCCACCGGCGAATGGGAGGCGCTCACCCGCGGACTCCGCCAGCGGGCGCACCTGTTCAACGAACTGCTGCTCGACCTCTACGGCGAGCAAAAGCTCCTGCGCGGCGGCCTGCTCCCCGCCGGCCTGGCGATGCACAATCCGCATTTTCTCCGGCCCTGCGTCGGCCTCGGCCGCACCACGCCCGTCTTTCTCCACACGCTGGCCGTCGACGTGGCCCGTTCTTCCGACGGCCGCTGGTGGGTGATCGAGGATCGCCTCGACGCTCCGTCCGGCCTCGGCTATTCGCTGCAAAACCGCATCATCACCCGCCAGGCGCTGCCCGATGTTTTTCACCGCGCGCCCGTGCAGCGGCTCTACCAGTTTTTCAGCGACTACCGCCAGTCGCTGGCCGACCTCGCTCCCGCCGGCGCCAGCGACGATCCGCGGATCGTGCTCCTCTCGCCCGGCGCGGCCAACGAAACCTACTTCGAACAGGCCTACCTCTCCAGCTACCTCGGCTACACGCTGGTCGAGGGCGAGGACCTCACCACCCGCAATCGCAAGGTCTATCTCCGCACCGTCGGCGGACTGCAACAGGT
This sequence comes from uncultured Opitutaceae bacterium, assembly GCA_964477955.1. Classification (GTDB taxonomy): domain Bacteria; phylum Verrucomicrobiota; class Verrucomicrobiia; order Opitutales; family Opitutaceae; genus Didemnitutus. The sequence continues at coordinate 20,554 of CAYZGG010000042.1, read as the reverse complement.
TGACGTCCTGCTGCGGCGGCTGGACTCCGAATATTGCGATCCACTCGAATTCGACGCCAGTTCGCTGCTCGGCGTACCCGGTCTCGTCCACGCCGCCCACAGCGGGAACGTGGCCATCGCCAACCTGCCCGGTTGTCGCGCCCTCGAAACTCCCGCCCTGCTCTCCTTCCTCCAGCCGCTCTGCCGGCATCTGCTCGGCGAGGACATGCTCCTGCCCAACGCCGCGACCTGGTGGTGCGGACAGGATGTCCCCCGCGACTACGTGTTGGACCACCTCGCCGACCTCGTCGTAAAGCCCGTCTTCCGCAGCCGCACTTCCGCCCCGCCCCGCTACGGTGCGTGGATGGGCAAGGCCGCCCGCACAGCCCTGGCCGAGGAGATCCGCGCCAATCCCGCCGCCTGGTGTGCGCAGGAGCGCGTCTTCCACAGCACAACCCCGGGCTGGCACGAGGGTGCCCTGCGCCCGATGCCGTTCATCACCCGGCTCTACGTCTCATGGCACGAGGGCGACTATACCGTGATGCCCGGCGGCCTGACGCGCTGCAACCCACGCGGCGAGGACATGATCGTTTCCCTCCAGCAGGGCAGCGTGAGCAAGGACACCTGGGTGCTCCACCAGGGCCCGCCGGCCCCGGCTCCGGTGCTGGTCAGCTCGCGCCCCGCGGAAACACTCCGGCATCCCTCCGCCACCCCGAGCCGCACCGCCAACAATTTCTACTGGCTCGGCCGTTATCTGGAACGCTCGGGCGCCCTTGCCCGCCGGCTGGAAAAACTTGACGGCCTGCTGCATGACGAGATTGCGCTGCTCGATCCGGCCGTCCCCCACGACACCCTCGCCCTGATCTTCCGCATGCAGGACATGGCCGCACCGGACGGCCAGCCGCTCGAAGAACTGGTGGCCCTGGTCCGCAAGACGGCGGACGATGCGGCGGTGCCCGCCAGTCTCACCGGCGGTATCGCCAACCTCGTCCGCCTGCTCGAGGCGCTCAAGGCCCGCCTGCCTCACGAGGCGTGGCAGATGATCCGCCACCTGCGGCAGCACCGGAGAGCCGGGGACACCGCGGCCTACGCCTGGCTCCGCCAACACCTCGCCGCGTTGGAAGGTCTCACCTTGGAAAGCATGCCCCACGACACCGGCTGGCACTTCCTTCAGCTCGGTCGACGGTTGGAACGCGCCCGGCAGTTGCTGTCGTTACTTCAAACCCTGCTGCCGGTCGAGGGCGGGCAGACCACGGAATTCCGTCTGCAGACGCTGCTCCATCTCGCCGATGCGCTGTTCACCTACCGCCAGGCCTATCACGGCGCGGTGGACACTGCCGCCGTGCTCGACTGGCTGGTCATCTCGGTTGACAACCCCCGCAGTCTCCGTTTCCAGGCCGACCAGATCAACCAGCATCTTGGTTTCCTGCCCTCCGAACTCGCCCCGCGGACCGTCGCCACCCTGCGCCTGCATTCGCTCCGGGTGCTCGGCGAGGTCCGGCTGAACGACGCCGCGCGGCTGGCCGCCCATCCCACCGAGGCGGAGAAGTTGTTCCACGACCTGCAGAAATATCTCGCCAGCCTCAACGACGAGCTGAGCCGGATTTATTTCGCCCACACGGACAGCCGCTGAACCATGCCCGAGTACCGGATCACCCACCAGACCATCTACCGGCACGGCACGGCCGCCGGCGCCGCCTGGCAGATGTTGCAGCTGCAGCCCCGGCAGGAGGCGGCCCAGGAATGCCTCGATTTCCAACTCGAGCTCAGCCCGTCCGCCTCGGATCTCTCCACCCGTCCGGATTTTTTTGGCAACACCCGCCATTTCTTCTCCGTGCGCGAGCCACATCGCGAACTGTCGATCACCAGCCACGCCATCGTGCGCCGCCAGGAACCGGCGCTGCCGCTGCCCAGCCTCAGCCCATCGCTCACCGAAGCGCGCAACCGCACCGCCACGCTCATCCAAAGCGGCGAGGGCTTTCTGCTGGAACAATACCTCTGCGCCACCGGCCACGTCCCGCTGCTGCCGGCGGCCGCCGACCTCGGCAAGGATGTCGACCCGGCGACCCCGACGCTTGAATGGATCGAGGAACTCGGCCGCCGCTTCGCCGCCACGTTCACCTTTGACGCCCACGCCACGAACGTCGGCACCCCGCTTGCCGAGGTTCTGGAGAAAAAAAGGGGCGTCTGCCAGGATTTCACCCATCTTTTCCTGAGCTGCGTACGGCAGCACGGCTTGCCCGCCGCCTACGTCAGCGGCTATCTCCTCACCGCCCCGCCGCCCGGCCAGCCGCGCCTCCGCGGCGCCGACGCGATGCATGCCTGGGCCTCCATTCACGTGCCAGAGATCGGCTGGGTGGATTTCGATCCCACCAACGCCTGCTTCGCCCGCGCCGGCCACATCGTCGTCGGCCGCGGCCGGGATTTCACCGACGTCAGCCCGACGCGCGGGGTTTTCACCGGCAGCTACTCGCCTGTGCTGCGAATCGCCGTCACCGTCGAGCCGGCCGCGTGAGCGGAAAGAGCGGCGGACCGCATTGACCTCAGTGCGTTTTCCTGCCGGCGCCGCGCACGTGGCTCAGCGCGTCGGGTCAAGGCGTTCCGCTCTTCACCACACCCGCGGTCTCCTCGACTTCCTCGCCTTTGTGGGCGGGGTGCCCCCACCCCGCGAGTTGCAACTCTCAACACCCATGCCTCGCGGGGTGAGAGCACCCCGCCCACAAAAATACAGACGCACCGCTTCCCTCAGCTGAGAACCAGCCGCGGACGAAAACGCTCCGCCAGTTCGCGCAACCCAGCGATCAGCGATTTGAACAAGCGCGCGTAGTGCTCGTCCGACAAACCGGCCGGCTGCGTGCAGATCGCGTTGACCAGCGAGCCGTTTTCCCCGTCGGACCGCACCTGGATCGGCACGGAAATGGTCGGACCGGAGACATGGTCGAATTGCAGTTCGATGCGGCCGGCGGCATCGTTGACCCGCGCCTCGACCGCCAGCTCGCCGAGCGAGGTGAAGGCGCGCCAGCCGCCGCGATGCAGCTCGATCCATTCGCAAAATCCTCCGGCCCAGGCCGGAAGTTTTTCGACATCGGCCAGCAGCTTGAAGATTTCGCTGCGGGGAGCGGCGACGGCGAGAGTGACGATCCGGGTTTGCATGGAAGGGAGTGCGCTAAAAAAGGGGATCAATGGGTAAACACCGAAGGCACGTGAATTACTGCAGGGTCAAGCTGGACAACCCCGGCGCCGCGGAGCGAAGTTGGTGCAAGTGGTCCGGCATTGGTTCAGTCATTCAGTCTTTCAGCCCTTCAGTCTTTCCTTATCACCCCTGCGCCTTGCGCTGGTGGATGTAGAGATCGTTGCCGTCGGGATCCTTGATGCCAAAACAATGGCACACGGGGAATTCATTCGGCCCCCAAGGAATGTCGATCCCGGCGGCGCGCACGGCGGCCAGCGCCTCGTCGTGGTTGGTCACCTCGATCGCGACGCCCGAGCTGGGCGTGGCGTTCGTGGTCGGCGACTCGAAATTCGTGATCGCCAGCGCGCTCGGGCCGCCCAGGTCGAACTCGATCCACCATTTTCCGGGAGCGATTTCCATTTCCATGCAGACTTTCAACCCAAGCGTCTCCGCATAGAATTTCCGGGCGCGGGCGACGTCGGTGACGTGATAAAGCGCGAAGGCGATTCCGGTCGCCTGCAGAGCGAAGGTTGGCGTGTTCATGGCCCCATCCTAACAGAGGCTCCTGACAATCCTATGTCAGGAGGGTTGAACGGTCGCGGGAGCGTGACGGGCGGCGATGCGCTCGGCCTGGGCCCGCACCAGCTGGCGGAGTTTGGCTGGGGCGACGGCCTCGGCCCGGTCGCCAAACGACAACAACCACTGCGCTGTCCATTCGAGCGAAAAGGAATAAAGGGAAAACTCGGCGCCACCGTCGCGCTTTTTCTCCTCGAACAACGTCGCGTAGCTGTCGCGTTGCGCCCGCTCCTGCACGCGCCGCGCAAACCACACGCGCACGGGCACGGTCGGCCGGTCCACCTCGCGCGCCTCCGCCATGTGCTTCACCAAAGAGAACCCGTCGGGCGGGGTGAACGTGACCGGGAGCAGTTCCAGGCGCCGGATGCGGTCGATCCGGAAATGGCGCAGATCCTGCCGCAGCCGGCACCACGCCACCAGGTACCATGCCGCGCTGTGGAAAACCACCCCGAGCGGCTCGGCGTCACGCTGCGTCTCCTCTTCCCGATCCACGCCGCAATACGTCATCCGCAGCACCCGGCGCAGGGCCACGCCCGATTGCACCGTCATCAGCCAGCGCTGCTCCGTCGCCACCGGCCCGGTGCGAGGAGCCGGCCGCCCGAACACCAGCGTCCGTTGCGCGAGACGCTCCACGTGATCCTGCCGGTCGCGCGGCAAAACCGCGCGCAGCTTCTCCAAGGCCGACACCATCGGCACCTGCAGCGAAGCGTCTGTCAGCTGCTTCACCAGTTCGCCGCCGACAAACAGTGAGGTCGCCTCGTCCGCCGTGAACATCACGGGCGGCAGTTGATAGCCCTTCATGAGGCTGTAGCCAACCCCCGCCTCGCCCATGATCGGCACGCCCGCCTCGCCCAGCGCGGCGATGTCGCGGTAAACCGTTCGCTCGGTGATTTCGAAGCGCGCCGCCAGGTCGCGGGCGCGCACCACGCGCCGCCCTTGCAGGAACAGCACCATCGCCACGAGCCGGTCGGTCCGATTCATGGCGGGAGCACAAGGCCATCCCAGGCCCGCGACAATCCCATTCAGGTGTCTGGGCGGCGCGGGACGGATTTTCCCGAATGTGGGAGGGGTTTTATGCCCCGACTGCTGTTGGCCAGGAGTTCCGCCGTTTTGTCAGGAACCTTTGCTCCGAGGGCTTTCCCCCAAAGCCGGCCCTTCGCTCGCGCCCGCACATGAACCAGCCTAATATTTTCCTAACGGCGGCAATTCAATCGCCTTCAAATCCGACCCATCCAGAGTCTTGGGGTTGCGCCGACAGGCCGTTGCCAACACCCTGCGAACTCCGCCGTGAATCCTTCCCACGCCTCCGATTCCCGCGCGACCTCCCCCTCCTCCGGCGGCCGGCCGGTTTTTCATGTGCGAGGCCTGACCAAGATCTACGGCGAAGGGACCGCCCAGGTCCGCGCCCTCGACGGCGTCGACCTCGACCTGAACGCCGGCGAACTGGTTGTCCTCCTCGGCCCCTCCGGCTCGGGGAAAACCACCCTCCTCAACCAGCTCGGCGGCCTCGATCTTCCGACCGCCGGCGAACTCCGGTACCGCGACGCCGACCTCGCCCACTCCACCGAGGACGAGCTGACCCTCTACCGCCGCCAGTCCGTCGGCTTCATTTTCCAGTTCTACAACCTCATCCCCAGCCTCACCGCCCGCGAGAACGTCGGACTCATCACCGAGATCGCCTCGAATCCGCTGCCACCCGAGACCGCGCTTGAAATGGTCGGACTCGGCGCGCGCCTCGACCATTTTCCGGCACAGCTCTCCGGCGGCGAACAGCAGCGGGTGGCCATCGCCCGCGCCATCGCCAAACGCCCGGAGGTGTTGCTGTGCGACGAGCCCACCGGCGCCCTCGACGTGCGCACCGGCATCGTCGTCCTCGAGGCGCTCGAGCGCGCCAACCGCGAACTCGGCACCCTGACCGTCATCATCACCCACAACGTCGTCATGGCCGAGATGGCCGACCGCGTCATCCGCTTCATGGACGGCCGCGTCCAGTCCGAACAACGTAATCCCGCGCGCGCCGCCCCCGCGACGCTGCGTTGGTGAAAAAAGCTGAAGAACCGAAAAACTGAATGGCCGAACCCACCCGTCCAACCGATCCGGTTCTTCGACCTCCCAATTCCTCAGCCCTTCAGTCTTTCAGTTCTTCAGTCCTTTCTGCCCCATGCTTTCCCACCTCGACCGCAAATTGCTCCGCGACCTGAACCGCCTCAAGGGCCAGGCCGCGGCGGTTTCGCTGGTCATGGCCTGCGGACTGGCGATGATGATCATGGCCCGCAGCCTGATCCAGTCGCTCGACGGCTCCCGCGCGAACTACTACCAAAGCAACCGTTTCGCGGACGTCTTCGCCTCGCTGAAACGCGCCCCGAACAACCTCGCCGAACGGATCGCCGCGCTGCCGGGAATCGCGGGCGTGCAGACGGACATCGCGGCCTCCGTAACTCTCGACCTGCCCGGCCTCGATGAGCCGGCAAGCGGGATGGTGCGGTCGCTGCCGGATTTCGGTGAACCCGAGCTGGACCGGCTGTTTCTCCGCCGCGGCCGCTGGCTGTCGGCCGGTTCACGCGGCGAGGTGCTGGTCGGGGAGGCCTTCGCGGTCGCCAACCGTCTCCAGCCGGGCGATCATCTCGCGATCCTGCTTTACGGCCGGCGGCAGGAGTTCCGCATCGCCGGCATCGTGCTCTCGCCCGAGTACATCTTCGAGTCGCGCCCCGGCGCCGCCCTGCCGGACAACCGCACCTATGGCATTTTCTGGATGCCCTACCGGGAAGCCGCCACCGCCTTCAGCCTCTACGGCGCGTTCAACCACGTCGCGGTCGCCCTCGCACCCGGCGCCAGCCCCGAGCCCGTGATCGCCGCCCTCGACAATTTGCTCCGACCCTACGGCGGCCTCGGCGCCTATGGCCGCAAGGACCATCCCTCGCACATCCGCGTGTCCGATGAAATCCGGGTGCTGCGGATTCTGTCGTACGGGTTTCCCACCATTTTTCTGACCGTGGCGGCGTTCATGACCAATGCCGTCATCACGCGCCTGCTGGCCCTGCAACGCGAGCAGATCGCCATCCTCAAGGCCTTCGGTTTCAGCAACCGCCAAATCGTCGTGCATTACCTGAAATTCGCCGCCGTGATCGTCGTCTCCGGCACCTCGCTTGGGGCCGTGGCGGGTGTCGCGCTGGGTCACTGGATGGTGAAATTGTACGAACTCTTCTTTCGCTTTCCCGTGCTGGCTTTCCAACTCGACCGCTCCGCCGTCGCCGCCGCCCTCACCGTCGGGCTCGGCGCGGTGCTCGCCGGCGTGTTCAGCGCGGTGCGGCGGGCCGCCCGCCTGCCGCCCGCCGAGGCCATGCGCCCGGAACCGCCCGCCAGCTACCGGCCGGCCTTCATCGAACGCACCTGGCTGCGGCGGTTCTTCTCCCATTCGTTCCGGATCGCCGTGCGCAACATCGAGCGCCGGCCGACCCAGGCGGTCTTCACCATTGTCGGCCTCGCCCTTGCCACCGCCCTGCTCGTTTTGCCCAACTCGTTCAAGGCCGGTATCGCGGAAATTCTCGATTTTCAATGGGACGTCGTCCAGCGGCAGGACGTCAATCTCGGCCTGATCGAGCCCTCCTCGGAGCGCACCGAGCACGAATTCGAGCGCCTGCCGGGTGTGATCCACGCCGAGCCGTTCCGCCAGGCCGCGGTGCGCATCAGCTTCAATGGGATCAACCGGCAGATTGCCCTGCGCAGTCTCGAACCGGGCGGCCTGCATAGTCGGGCCTTGGACATCAATGGCCACGAGATCGGCCCGCCCAGCGAAGGAATGATCCTGTCCGCCAAACTGGCGCAGCTCCTCGGCGCCAAACCGGGTGACCAGCTTACGGTCGAAGCCCTCGAAGGCCGACGGCTGATCAAGACGGTGCCGTTGATGGGTCTGGCCGAGGACTTCACCGGCATTGCGGCCTACATGGACCGCCACGCGATCAATCGTCTGCTGGGCGAAGGCGATGTCATCACCGGCGCCAGCATCAGCCTCGACACCGCGCACCGCGCGGAATTCCTGCACGCGCTCAAGGGCATCCCACGCATCGGCTGGATCGCCATCAAGGAAACCATGCGCACCAGTTTCAGAGAAACCACCGCGCAAAGCATGGGCATGCTGCAGACGCTCTACCTCACTTTCGCCGTCATCGTGACCTTCGGCGTGATCTACAACAATGCCCGCATCTCGCTGGCCGAACGGGCGCGCGAGCTGGCCACCCTGCGCGTGATCGGCCTCACGCAGCGCGAGGTCGGCGCGGTCATCGTGATCGAACTGCTCATTCTGGCGGTGCTCGCGGTGCCGCTCGGCCTGCTCCTCGGCACGGGGCTGACGACCGTGATCATCAAGTCGGTCAACACCGAGACCGTTCGGGTGCCGTTGGTTTTCACCAGTTACACTTATACCTTCGCCGCGATCGTCGTCGGCGTCGCCTCGGTCTGCTCTGCTCTCGTGGTCCTGCGCAAACTGAAACAGCTCGACCTGATCAGCGCCCTGAAAGCCCCGGAATGAACCGAACCTTTTTAACCGCTAATCTTCGCTAATGGACGCTAATTTTCTTGGTTTGAATTGTAGGGCGGGGTCGCCGGCCCCGCCTTGCTTCGATACGTTCGCGACGATCGAGGCGGGGGCAGCGACCCCGCCCTACACCTTTCTTCATTAGCGCCAATTCGCGCAGATTAGCGGTTTACTCTCTTCTTCCACTCTCACTTTCACTTTCCCTTTCACTCCCATGAACCCGCCCGCCCGCAAGCTTGGCAAACGCCCCTGGTCGCCCTACCTCATCGTTGCGCTGCTCGTGGCGCTCGCCGCCCTCGGCCTGCGCCCCCGACCGGCCGAGGTCGAGACCGCACGGGTCGTCACCGGCGCCCTGCGCGTGACCGTCGACGAACAGGGCAAGACGCGCATCAAGCAGCGCTACGTCGTCTCGGCTCCGGTCAGCGGACTGCTGCGGCGCATCGATTTCAAACCCGGCGCGGAAGTCGCCGCGGGCGTCACCGTGGTGGCCGTCATCGATCCCATGCCCGCCTCGCCCTTGGACGCGCGCAACCGCGCCTTGGCCGAGGCCCGCCGGCACGCCGCGACCGAACTCCTTGAAAAAAGCCGCACGACCCACGAGCTCGCCAACAAGGAACTGCACCGGGTCGAGCAGATGTTCGCGGCCAAAACCCTTTCGCCGCAGGATCTGGAAAGCGCGCAGATGCGCGAGACTGCTGCCGCCCGCGAAGTCGCCGCCGCCGAGGGCGAATTGAAACAGGCCGAGGCCGAACTGTCCGCCGACGGCGTGGTCGGCGACACCGCTCCAGCGACACCGGTGGAAGTGAAGGCCAACGCCAGCGGCCGCATCCTGACGGTTTTCCAAGAGAGCTCACGCGTGGTGCTGCAGGGCACGCCGCTCGTGGAGATCGGCGACCCCAGCGATCTCGAGGTCGTGGTCGAAATGCTGTCGCGCGACGGCGCCTCGCTCGCGCCCGGCGCGCCCGTCGAGCTCGAGCAATGGGGCGGACCGGTGCCGCTCAAGGGCCGCGTCCGGCTGGTCGAACCCGCTGCGTTCACCAAGATTTCCGCCCTCGGCGTCGAGGAGCAGCGGGTCAACGTCGTGGTGGAAATCACCACGCCGCTGGCGGAACGCCGTTCGCTCGGCGACAACTTCCGTGTCGAGGCCCGGGTGATCGTCTGGGAAAACGCGCACGTCCTGAAAGTTCCCGCCTCCGGTCTGTTCCGCCGCGGCCAGGAGTGGGCCGCGTACGTGGTGCGCGACGGCCGGGCCGCGCTGGTTCCGGTGCAGGCCGGCCGCAGCAGCGGCGCCGAAACCCAGGTGCTCGACGGCCTGAAGGAAGGCGACGAGGTCGTCCTCTACCCCGGCGACCGCATCAAAGACGGCCAACGCGTGCAGCCGAGCAAGGTGTGAGGCGGCCCACCCGAGGCTCGCCACGAGAGTTCCGACTGAAGTGGACCTGGGCATCGGGCCATCAAGACCAACCCGACCGCCGTGGGGGCGCGCACCGCAGTATCTCATCACCTCGAGGAAACTGTTCCTATTAAGAACATCCCTCTGGCGGCGCAAAGCGAGTGCTGCGGCCTTCTTGATCGATTCGCGCGCGCGCTTTCGCGCCAAAGTCCAAAAAGCGGAAACGCCCGGCGGCACCCCAATTTTGCCTTCGACCTGGACGCGGCGGGCCGCCTGACTCTCCCCATGGCGAAGGTTTATTTCTATTACTCGGCCATGAACGCCGGGAAATCGACGATGCTGTTGCAGTCGAGCCACAATTATCTCGAACGAGGCCTGCGCACCCTCCTGTTCATGCCCGCGATCGACAACCGGGCCGGCACCGGTCGGATCGTCTCGCGTATCGGGCTGCAGGCGGAGGCCATCGCGTTGGAACCCGGCGACGACATTTTTGCGCAGGTCCGGACCGCGCACGCCGCGGCCGGCGCCAAGCCCGTCGCCTGCGTCCTGATCGACGAGGCGCAGTTCCTCAGCCCGGCCCAAGTCGGACAATGCACCGACGTCGCGGACCGCCTCGGCATTCCGGTCCTGTGCTATGGATTGCGCACGGATTTTCAGGCGCGATTGTTTCCGGGGAGCGCCGCCTTGCTAGCCTTGGCCGACGATCTGATTGAGTTGAAGACCATCTGCCACTGCGGTCGCAAGGCCACCATGAACCTCCGAATCGGCCCCGATGGCCGGGCAATCAAGGAGGGCGCGCAGGTCGAAATCGGCGGCAATGACAGATATATTGCGTTATGCCGCAGGCACTTCAAAGAGGCGCTGACGGGCGGCGCGGCAACCGATGGCCAATAGTTCCCAAGGGATGCGCAAACTCCTAATTCGCATTGGCCGTTGTAGGATCCACACTGAATAAAACCTTCAACATGACCACCTCCCCCTTTAATTGGAAAAACCAAGCAGTCGCTCCCGCCGACGCTGTCGCCGCCATCCGCAGCGATACGCATCTCTTTGTCCACGGGGCCGCCGCCACGCCCACGCCGTTGCTGGAAGCCCTCGCCGCCCGCCGCGATCTCGAAAACGTCCGCCTCTGGCACCTCCACACCAACGGCCCGGCGCCCTTCGCCGAACCGGGTCGGGAGAAGGAGTTCCGCTCCGTCTCGCTTTTCACCGGCGCCCCTCTCCGGACCGCGGTGAAGGAAGGTCGCGCGGACTTCGTTCCCATCTTTCTTTCCGACATCCCCGGACTCTTTCTCTCCGGCCAGGTCAAGCTCGACGTGGCGCTCCTGCAGGTTTCACCGCCCGACCACAACGGCCTTTGCTCGCTCGGCACCTCCTGCGACGCCGCCAAGGCCGCCGCCGAGACCGCCCGCATTGTCATTGCCGAAATCAACGCCCAGATGCCGCGCACCCACGGCAACAACGTCGTCCCCTTCAGCCGCATCAACGCCTTCATCGCGACCGACCGACCCCTGCACGGACACGCCGTCGAGACCGAAACTCCGGTCGAAGCGCGCCTCGGCGAACTGATCGCCAATCTGGTCGACGATGGCTCCACGCTCCAGATGGGCATCGGCGGCATCCCGGACGCCGCGCTCGCCCGCATGAAAAACAAGCACGATCTCGGCGTGCACACGGAGATGTTCTCCGACCGGATCGTCGAACTCGTCGCCGGCGGCGTCATCACCAACCGGCTGAAGGTCGTCGGCCAGGGCCGGACCATCACCAGCTTCATCAACGGTTCGCAGCGCCTCTTCGACTTCGTGGACGACAATCCGCTGGTCAACTTCTACCCGTGCGACTGGACCAACGACACCTCGGTCATCCGCAAGAACCCGAAGGTCGTGGCGATCAACTCCGCGATCCAGATCGACCTGACTGGCCAGGTCTGCGCCGACTCGATCGGCGACCGCATTTATTCGGGCATCGGCGGACAAATGGATTTCATCCGTGGCGCGGCGCTTTCGCGCGGAGGCAAGCCCATCATCGCCCTGCCTTCCCAGGCCATGGGGGGCAAGGTCTCCCGCATCGTGCCCCAGCTCACCCCGGGCGCCGGCGTGGTCACGACCCGCGGCCATGTGCACTGGGTCATCACCGAATACGGCGCGGTCAACCTGCACGGGCGGACGCTGCGCGAGCGCGGCGAGGCCCTGATCTCCATCGCGCATCCGGATTTCCGCGCGGGGCTGCGGCGCGACCTTGCCAACACCCGCCACTTTAACCTAGGCACCTAGGGGTGCCATCCTCCGCTCCGTCCCCCACACTGCCGATTCTCATCGGCACGAGTTCCAACGTAACCGGTGCCAACCGCGGCATCTACGCCACGCAGCTCGATCCGGCCAGCGGCGCCCTGACCCCACCGGAGCTGGCCTTCGAGACCCCGAACCCCGGTTTTCTCTGCCGGCACCCGAACGGCCCGTGGATTTATGCCTCGGGAGAAAACGGCATGGCCACGCCAAAGGCCGCCGGCGGCGCGGTCTGCGCCTTTGGCTACGATCCGGCCGGTCGTCGCCTCGCCTTTCTGAACAAACAGCCGACGGGCGGGCTCTCCGTCACCCACCTGATCGCGGACCGCACGGGCCGGGCCTTGCTGGCCGCCAGCTACCACGGCGGCCAGATCGCGGCGTTCCCGATCGCACCTGACGGCACCGTCGGCGCGCGCAGCGCCTGGATGCTGCCGGCCGGCGCGCTCGGGCCCAATTCCGCGCGACAGGACAAGCCCCATCCGCATAGCGTCACGCTTTCGCCGGACAACCGCTTTCTTTATGTCTGCGACCTCGGGCTCGATAAAATCTTCTGCTACCGCCTCGACGCCACGAGCGCCGCCCTGACCCCGGCCGGTGAATTCGTCGCGGCCGCGGGGGCCGGACCACGGCATAGCAAGTTTTCGGCGGACGGTTGCTTTTTCTACGTCATCAACGAACTCGCCTGCACCATCACCACCTACGCCTGCGATCCGGCCACCGGCGCCCTCGCCGCCCGGCAGACCGTCCCGACCCTGCCCGACGGGTTTGCCGGCGAAAGCATCTGCTCCGAGATCCGCCTGCATCCCAATGGACTCTTCGTGTATGGCGCCAACCGCGGTTGCGACAGCATCGCGGTTTTCCAACGCGATCCGGCCGAAGGACTGCTGACGCGGATTGAAATCGTGCCCAGCGGCGGTGCGCACCCGCGGAATTTTGCCCTCTCCGACGACGGCGCGTGGCTTGTCTGCGCCAACCGCGACACCAACGGTCTCGCCTCCTTCCGCGTCGATCCCGGCACCGGCCGCCTGACCCCGGCCGGCCTCGCCACCGGCGTGCCCTTTCCTTCCTGCGTGTTGTTCATGGGGAGTTCCTGAACCGGAGCGCAACCCCGCCGCCGGTCCTGGTTCCGCCCCGCCGGCGGCTGCGCGAGGCAGTTACACTGAATAACTTGCAGGACGCCGGCCCCGCCCGTAGCCTTCGCCTGCCTGATTTCCGTGACCACGATTTTGCGGCATTCCTTTCGCGCATTGCGCCTGGGCGCATTCCCGGTACTGGCGGCTGCCCTGTTTGCAACGGACGCGGAAACCGATCCCGTGCGCGCACTGCGCGAGCAGAACCAAAAGCTCCAGCAGCAGGTCGACGAGCAGCAGCGGCAAATCAACGAACTGCGCGAACGTCTCGATGGCCTGCAACAACCGGCGGCGGCGCCGGCACCCGCCCCCATCGCCGAAGCGCCGCCCGAAACACTCTCCTCCCGCTTTCCCGCTTTCGCCGAGACCGACCGGCAGATTCGCCTGAGCGGCGAGGCTGGACTCGCGTTTTTCAGCAGCCGTTTCAACGGACAGTTCCCCAACGCCGAATTTCGCGCCGACGACGCCAAGCTGTTCGTCGAAGCCCAAGTCTGGCGGAATGCGTATTTCTTCGGCGGCATTGATCTGGTGACCCGGGAGGCCAGCGATGAGTATTTTCATGTCGGCGAGTTGTACGCCGATTTTGAACGCGTCTTTGTCGCCGGCCGCGACCGGACGTTCAACGTGCGGGCGGGCCGGTTCTACCTCCCGTTCGGCGAGGAATACCAGGTGCGCAACGTCGTCGACAACCCCCTCATCACCCACTCGGTGGCTGACATCTGGGGCATCGACGAAGGGGTGCAGGCCTACGGACAGTGGGGACCGGTGCGCTACAATCTGGCCGTCCAGAATGGCGGCCACAAGACGCTGCACGACTACGATTCCGACAAGTCCGTGGTCGCGCGGGTCTCGGTCGATCCCGTCCCGCAGCTGCACCTGAGCGCAAGCGCGATGCGGACCGGCCGCCTCAACAACGCGAACGACGTCTTCTCGGAGGTCTGGCTCGCCGGCGCTTTCTTCCGAGCCCTCGGCCCCGTCTCCACGACGCCCACGTTTCACGCCGAGCTCGCCGAGGTGGACGCCGCCTGGCACTGGCCGACGGGGCATTTCAAGGGAGCCGCGGGTTGGATCGGCTTTGACGACGACAACCCGGCGGGCGGCGACAAGCGCAACATGAGCTACTTCAGCCTGGAGACCGTGCAGCAGATGGGCGGGGGCTTCTTCGGCGCGGCGCGGTACAGCGGTTTGCACGCGCCGAAGGGATTTCCCCTCGTCGGGCTGGGCAACTTCTCACAATACGAGTTCGTGGATCCTCCGACCAAGGACCTCGAGCGCCTGAGCCTCGGCGTCGGCTACCGCTTCGCCGCGCCCTTGGTCTGGAAATTCGACTACAGCTGGGAATACGGGCGGCTGATGAACGGGGCCTCCCGTTCCGGCGAGGACAACATGCTTTCGACCGAAATCGCGATGAGGTTTTGAAAATGAAACCACCCCCGCTGCTTTTGCTCCTCCTTGGTCTGGTCACCCTCGTGCACGGCGGCACCATCACGGGCACGGTGAAGGCCAAGGGGGCGCCCGAGTCGGCCGCGGGCGCGGCGGCCGGCGGCGATGCCTACCAGAGCCGGCGATACAAATATGCGGAACGGCTCGATTATGACCAGCTGCGCGATTTCGTTGTGTACGTCGACTCCCCGGTGGCGGGAGCACCTTTCTCTCCCCCTGCCCAGCCGGCGGTGATCGAACAACGCGACGCAAGTTTTGTCCCCCATGTGCTGCCCATCCTGATTGGCACCATGGTAGCCTGGCCAAACCGGGACGATATCTTCCACAATGTCTTCTCAATGTCGCAGACCAAGGCCTTCGACCTCGGGCTGTACAGCGCCGACCAGCCCGCCAAACGCGTGATCTTCGACCGCCTGGGACAGGTGGATGTCTTCTGCGCCATTCACGCCAAGATGCATTGCATCGTGCTCGTGCTCGAAAACCCCTACTTTGCTCTCGCCGACGACCGGGGCCGTTTTGTCATCCGCAACGTCCCCGCGGGCACCTACAAGCTTCGCGCCTGGCATGAACGCGTGCCGGGACAGGTGAAGGAGATCACTGTGCCGGCCGAAGGCGACGTGCAGGTGGATTTTGCCCTCGGCGTGGCCGAGCTGCCGAAATACTGATTCCCCATGCACCCGCCCGGCCGCAAATTGCGCTTCAGCTTTCAGACCAAGGTGCTTCTGCCGGTTCTCGCCGCGCTGGTGTTGCTCCCTGCGCTCACCCTCTGGATCGTCGACGGCTACATCAGCCGGCAGGTGCAGGATGAGGCGCGCCAGACCCTGACCACCGCCGAAACCGTCTTCCGCCAGTCGCTCGAAATCAGGGCCCGGGACCTGTTGACCCGTTTCCGGAGTGCCGTCAACGAGCCGAGCTATTCCTCCATCGCGTCGCTCCTGGGATCCAAGGACCCCCATGCGCCGGAGACCATCCGCCAGTTTCTCAACGAACGTCTCGACTCCTATGGCGAAGATTGCGAGGCCTTGATTTTGGCGTCCAACGACGCCGTCTCGCCCCCGGTGGCCGCGCGCCGGAATGCCTCCTTCGACCTCGATGAATGGGCCCGGGTCACCGGCCAGCTCACCCGGCCCGCTCTACAGGGCGAGCCGGCACACGGCGACGTCGAGTTTCACGGGCGGGCTTACGTGGTCATTTCGGTACCGGTCGCCCTGGCCGGCAACGGATCGTTCGTGGGCGCCCTGACCGTGGCCAACCGCATCACCGTAACGGCCCTCCAGGAACTGCGACTCCTCACCGGTGCAGAGATTCTCCTCACCACCGGCGACACGATCACGGTTTCGACCATCCGCCAGCCTGAACTTCCGGCGGACCTGCAATCCGAGATTTCCACGCAGCACGGTTCAACCCGGCGCATCCTGCCCGTGCAGATTCAGGGGGAGCATTTTCTCGCCCTGACCAACGACTACGAGCCGGGCGACCCGGTGCGCAGCTTCCGCTATGTGCTCCTCTCCTCTTACGAACAGCGCCTGCGCGAACTGGAACGCACCCGCGCCACCCTGCTGGCCGTGAGCCTCCTCGGCGTGCTGGTCAGCGGCCTGATGGTGTGGTTTTTCCTCCGCCGCATCACCCACCCGCTCGTGGAACTGCGCGACAATGCCGAGGCGGTCGGCCGGGGTGACTTCACCCGCCGGATCGAGCGCTTTTCCAACGATGAATGCGGCGAGGTCGCCGAGGCCTTCAATCGCATGACCGAGAATCTGCAGACCTCCCGCGCGGACCTGGAAAAGGCGGTGGCCACCATCAAGACCACCGAGGCCCAGCTGATCCAAAGCGAGAAGCTCTCGGCCGTCGGACAGTTTGTGGCCGGCATCGCCCACGAGCTCAACAACCCCCTCACCACCGTGATCGGATTTTCGGATCTCCTGCAGCACACCGAGCTCGAGCAGAAATACAAAAACCAGATCGACCGCATCGCCAGCGCGGCGACCCGCTGCCACAAGATCGTCCACAGCCTGCTCGGTTTTGCCCGCCAGCACGAACCCGAGCGCAAACTCGCCCGCCTGCCCGAGATCATCGATGCCGTCGTCGAATTCCTCTCCTACGACATGCGGACGAACAACATCACCATCGTCCGCGAATACGGCCCCGATCTGCCGCCGATCATGGCAGACGCCCACCAGCTCCAGCAGGTCATCCTCAACATCCTCAGCAATGCCCGCCAGGCCATCGAGACCTTCCGGCGAGACGGCCGCATCGTCCTCAAAACCGGCGCCACCGACACTCACGTCTGGCTGCGGATCAGCGACAATGGCCCGGGCATGAGCCGCGAAACCCTCTCCCGCATCTTCGATCCGTTCTTCACCACCAAACCTCAGGGCAAGGGCACCGGCCTCGGCCTCAGCCTGTCCTACGGCATCATTCAGGAGCACCAGGGCGCCATCCGCGCCGAAAGCACTCCCGGCCAGGGAGCCGAGTTTATCATCGAACTCCCCATCGCCGACAAGCCGGCCGACGGCGTCCGGATAAAAAAAGACGGTAGCGTGACTCCTTTCGGTCAGAATGTCGCTCCGCTTCGCATCCTGGTTGTCGACGACGAGGAGCCGATACTCCACCTTGTGCAGGAGGTGCTCCGGCTGGATGGGCACACCGTGGACACCGCCACCAGCGGACAGAGCGGACTGAAACTCGCGGAGCAAACCCGTTACGACGTGATCGTCACCGATTGGAAAATGCCCGGATTGAATGGCATGCAGATGCACGAGGATCTCATTGCGAGGGATCCGGCCACCGCGCGTCGCATGCTCTTCATGACGGGCGACGTCATCGGCGAGAAATTCCAGGATTTTCTGAAGACGCATTCCCTCACCTGCCTGCCCAAGCCTTTTTCGCTCCGGGAATTCCAATCCGCGATCGCCCGTCTCCGGCGGGGCGCGTAGCCGTCTCGCCCCTGTCCGAAAAATCCTCTGCGGCTTCATCGGATCAATCGTAGGGGCGCAGTCTTGCTGCGCCCAAGGATTTCACGACGAAACGCGACCCAATTTGCGGCCTTTCCCCCTGTGGGCGGGGTGCCCTCACCCCGCGAGGCACGCATTGCGAAAGCCGAAACCCGCGGGGTGAGGGCACCCCGCCTACAAGGGCCAAGTCCGGGCAGACCCAGCAAGACTGTGCCCCCAACGCGGCATTTCCAGGCTTTCGGACCGTATCTAGAAATTCGCCTCGGCTCCGGCTTTCGGCGGCACGGGGCGGAGAATCATGACCGCGGAACTTCCGCCCGCCGCCAGGACCGCGCAGAACAGGACAAACCAGTCGCCGCGGGTCGTGTAGTAGCTTTCGCGGCCGACCCAGCGCAGATCGCGCGAGACATTCATGCCCTTGTGCCCGCGGAAATAGATCGTGCCTTCGTCATTGCGCACCGTTTCGCGGATGTTGCCGTACTCGTCGATCCAGCCGCTCCAGCCGCCGTTGCCGCAGCGGACCACCGGCCGGCGGTTCTCCACGGCTCGCAACACGGAATGCGCCGCGTGCTGATAGGCCGCCCCGCCCTCGCCGTACCACGCGTTGTTCGTCAGCACCCCCAGCACCTCGGCTCCCGCCAGCGTGTTTTCGCGGGCCAGCGCGGGGAAAACATCCTCGTAACAGATCAGCACGCCCACCGGCACCGTCGCCCCGCCGGCCGGCACCTGGATCGGCAACACGGAATTGCCGGGCACAAAGTCGCCCCCGATCGGCACGAATTTTTCCAGCCAGCCAAGCACCGGTCGCAACGGGATGTATTCGCCGAAGGGCACGAGCTTGCGCTTGGCATAGCCCGGATATTGCACCCCGGTGGCCGGGTCGACGAGGAACGCGCCGTTCCGCCAGCGCTCCTCCGGCTCGCCGGGATTGTCCACCGAGACCGCGCCGAGCAACAGCGGCTTGCCGGTCCGACGGGTGATGTCCTCCAGCCACGCACCCATGTTCGGATCGTGCTTCAAGGCCCACGGCACCGACGCTTCGGGCCAAAGGATGACGTCGGGCACATCCGCCTTCGCCGCCGCAAAGGTGAGCTGCTCGATCGTCTGCAAAATCTCGCGCGCCCGGGCGGTGTCCCATTTCTCGTTCTGCGGAATGTAAGGCTGGACCAGCGACACGCGCAGAAGTTTGTGCCGCTGCTGTCCGAACACGTCGCTCAGAAAGGGGAAAGTCGAACCCATCAGCACGAGCAGGGCCACGGTGAACTCCGGGCTGCGTTTGCGCAGGCCGGTGACGCCTTCGAAAAAGATGCGGTGCGCATACGCCGCGGTGCCGAGACTGAACGTGACGAGCACGAACGACACGGCCCAGGCGCCCGCGTAGGCCGCCACTTGCAGCATGAAGGGCCGCTGCCATTGCGAAGCCGCCAGCGGCAGCCACGGAAATCCCCCGAAGAGCACGCTCCGCACCCACTCCACTACCACCCACAATCCGGCCAGGCCAAGGAGCGCGAGGATCCGGATCCCGGCCCGGTGTCCGCGCAGCCTCGGCAGCGTCCACCACACCGCCAGGTACCACACGCCAGTCAGCAGCCCGACGAAAGGTCCGATGAGAAACAGCCCGACCCAGGTGACATGGTACAACCAGCCCAGGAGCGAAGTCCACGCGACCACCTGCCCGCCGAGGACCGCCCAGGCGAAAACCCGGAACGGAGGCGACCGATAGGCCCACAAGGCGGCCGGCAGGGCGATCACAAAGGCCGCCTCGCCCGCGGCCACTGGCGGGAAAGACACGTAGGTCAACGTCGCCGTCAGCGCGAAAACCGCCAAGGCCCAGCCCAGATGCGGCAGCCGTTGCCAGAGCGTCGGCCGCGGGTCGTAGGGATCGGGGGCGGGAGGAGAGGTTGGTTTTGCTTCTGCCATGTGTAGGAGCCTGTTTACAGGCGACAAGGAAGGTCGCTTGCAAGCAAGCTCCGACAAAAAGACCGCAAGCCCAACCCGCAAGAGCCAGCCGCCGTTAGAGCGTTGCCAGAACGGACGGTAGTTCGGCGAAGCGTGCGATCCGCCGGAAGCGCGGCTGGTTTTGCGGATCCTGTCCGCTCTCCTCATGCTGCCAGAGGATATGATACGGCACATGCACGCCCGCGCCGCCGAGCCCGAGCACGGGCAGAATGTCGGATTTAAGCGAGTTGCCCACCATGGCGAATTCGGCCGGAGCGACGCCGTGTCGTTCGAGGACGCGGGCGTACGCCGGCCCGTCCTTTTCGCTCAGGATCTCGACGGCGTGGAAATGTCCCGCGAGACCCGACAGGGTAATCTTCCGCTCCTGGTCGCGCAGATCGCCCTTCGTGATGATCAACAGGCGGTAATCACGCGCGAGGGTCGGCAGGACCGCGGCGACGTCGGGCAACAATTCGACCGGATGCGCCAGCATTTCCTGACCGAGGGCGATGAGCGCGCGAATCTCCGCGGCACTGATCGCCCCATCGGTGAGAGCGATGGCCGTCTCGATGGAGCTCAGGGTGAAGCCCTTGATGCCGTAGCCGTAGAGCGGGAGATTGCGCATTTCGGTCGCGAAGAGCGCACGGGCGACCGCTTCGGACGGATGGTGCCGGGCCAGCGACTGCGCGTAACGCTCGTGGGCCTGCGCGAAGATGCTTTCGTTGTGCCAAAGCGTGTCGTCGGCATCCAGGCCAAGGCATCGGATCATGGGGGAAAAAAGACAGCCGGATTTTTAACCACTAATGAACACTGATGAGACACTAATCCGGATTAGTGGGAACGATGCAGTGAAAATGTAGGGCGGGGTCTCCGAACCCCGCCGTGCCTCGACCGCAGGCGGGATTTGGAAATCCCGCCCTACAAGTGACCGGTGGCAACACCATCGAATGAAATTATGATTCAACAGAATGGTTACGGATTAGTGAGCAATTAGTGTGGATTAGTGGTTCGCTTCTTCTGCGTCCAGCCATCTGGATCAGTAGGCCTTTGTCCAACTGTGGTTGAGTGGAAGCCCGGTTCAGGCGCCGTGGCAGTTTTTGAACTTCTTGCCGGAGCCACACGGACACGGCTCGTTGCGGCCGACCTTGGG
>CAYZGG010000041.1:0-32319 GCA_964477955.1 uncultured Opitutaceae bacterium | reverse complement strand
TTGAGCCCTTTCCTTTGGGGGCGGGGTGCCCTCTCCCCGCTGTGCTTGCCTCGCGGGGTGAGGGCACCCCGCCCACAGTCCAATAATCGAATCCAAACAGTAACTGGTATAAATTCCGCTGAGGGAATGGCCACAAGGAGCACAAAAACGGCCGAAAGAACCATGAACGAGTCCAGCCCTACATTCCCTCGGCCGGTGAATGCTGACGGGCGGGAGCACCCATGGTTTCACACTTCGCACTCCGCGTCCTCGGTCGAATCATCCCGACTAAAACCAATGCATTTGTACAGGAGCTCGCTGAGGTAGCAGAGAGTCAATTCACCCAGACCGGATTTATCCTCTGCGCGCTCCGCGTCCCCGATAAGAGTTAGGCATCTCCTCCGTTCCCTTCGTTTCCTCCTGTAAAATCATCACGATCTAAAAATACGTTGGTCCATGAGGTACCCGAGGAAACAGAGATTCAATCCATCCAGATGGGCTTTTCTTCTGCGCTCTCCGCGTCCTCCGCGTTTCAATTGCGCTTTCCAGGACAATCCCGCGGAACTCCTCCCGGCCATCCCGGTCGCAATTTTCTTCCGTGTAATTCGTCTGTTCTGTGGTCAAACTGCCCGTCTCCTCCCCTCCCATGAAGCCGATCATTCTTCTCTCCGCTCTTGTCGCCCTGGCCCCCGCCCTCCGGGCCACGGTGACCGAAACGTTCAAACAGACCTATCCGCTCGCGGCCGAGGGCACGGTCCAGCTCGAGTCGATCAATGGCTTCGTCGAAATCGAAGCCTGGAACCGGAATGAAGTCTCCGTCGAGGCGGAAAAAAGCGCCAAGGACGCCGAGGGTCTGAGCCGCATGCACATCCTCGTGGAATCCGGTCCCACGCGCCTGAAGATCAAATCCGATTACGACCAGAAGTGGAAATTCTGGGACACCATGAACGCCGAGGTGCGTTACAAGATCAAAGTCCCGGCCGGCGCCTCGCTCGACAAGATTGAAGTCGTCAACTCCGGCGTCCACGTGTCCGGCGTACACGGTTCCATCACGCTCGAAGGCGTCAATGGCTCGTTCGCCGCCGAGGACGTGGCCGGCGTCGGCTGGTTCAAAACCGTCAACGGATCGATCTCCGTCAAATACTCAAAGCTGACCACCGGGAGCGCCGTCACGATCGCGAGCGTCAACGGCGACTGCAAACTCACGCTGCCGGCCGACGCGGTCTTCCGCCTCGAAGCGGGCAATCTCAACGGACACATCAACTGCGCCTTTCCGATCACTTTGGAGAAAAGCTCCAGCCACGATCTGCGCGGCACCGTCGGCGGCGGCGGCGCCGTCGTGAAACTCGAGTCGGTCAACGGCGCGCTGAGCGTGGCCCGCAGCGACTGACCGGACGCCGGATTCATCCCATTCGTGGGACGTCCGGATTTCATTTTCACGCCCGGAAGGAAACTCCGGCCAACGCTGAAAACGCCTAAACCGCTGTTCCAGAGCAAGAAAAATCCGGAACCAACCTTGGCACAAGCCCTGCAAATCTGGGAGGCGTGCCGCTCGCCACGCATTCCCTGCTTTTCCGCGACCTCGCGCGGATGTTTCTCACCCTCCTCGTCGCGGTGTCGGTCGCCCTCGCGCTGCTGACGGCTCCGCGCGCCGGCGGGCCGGCGGCCGAAAACGCCCTCGTCTCTTCCACGCGATTTTGAGCGCACTCGCGCCGCCCCTTTTCCGTCCACGCCCCCAACCCACGGCCCATGTTCCTCGAAACCCTCTTCCAGGACCTCCGCATCGGCCTGCGCGTGCTGATCAAGGAAAAATCCTTCTGCGCGCTCGCGGTGTTCGTGCTCGCCCTCGGCATCGGCGGAGTCACGACCATGTTCAGCGTGATCGACGGAGTGCTGCTCCGGGGCATGCCGTTCCCCGAACCCGCGCAACTCGTCGACGTCCAGTGGCGCGATCCGAAACAGCCGCCGGAGACCACCACCAATCTGCTGCCCGCCGACTACCTTGAGCTGCGCGGGGTGCAGACCTCGTTCACCGACCTCGCCGCCTACCTCAACCTCTCGACGGTCAACATCACGATCAAGAGTGCGCCGCAGCGAATCCAGGGCGCCTACGTCACCGAGAACTTTTTCTCCGTGCTCGGGACAAAGCCCCTCATGGGACGCGACTTCACCGCGACGGACAACCGCGGCGAGGCGCCGCGTGTCGCGGTCATCAGCTACACAACCTGGCAGCACGAGTTTGGCGGCGATCCCGGAATCGTGGGTCAGGGCCTCCGCATCAACGGCCGCGCGGCCACCATCATCGCCGTGATGCCGCCGGGCTTCGCCTTTCCCCAGCAGGAACAGATCTGGCTGCCCTTGTTCAACACGTTCCCGGCACCGGCGCGGAATCTGCAGGTCGCAGTCGGCCTCGGCGCCGCCGCCGCGCCCAATGTCGCTGTCCTCGCCCGCCTCAAACCCGGCGTCACCCTGGCCCAGGCCCGCCAGGAATGGAACGCGCTCGCCGCCGGCCTGGCCGTCCGCTACCCGGACACGAACAAGCTGCTGACCGAGGCGACGGTGCGGCCGCTCGTGCACGCCTTCGTCGGCCGCAATCAGCGCATGATGCTCTATATCATGTTCGGCGCCGTGGCCGGCGTGCTGCTGATCGCCTGTGTCAATGTCATGAACATGCAGTTCGCCCGCGCCGCCCTGCGGCAGAAGGAATTCGCCGTCCGCAACGCCCTCGGCGCCACGCGCGCCCGCCTGATCCGCCAGATGCTGACGGAAAACCTGCTGCTCGCCGCCCTGGGCGGCGTCGCCGGCGTGCTGCTGTCGCAATATTCGCTCGATCTGTTCCGCGGCACCCTGGCCGTGCAGCAGCCGCCCCCGCCCTTCTGGATCCGCTTCGACCTCGACCCGTGCGCACTCGCGTTCACCGTCGGCATCGCGATGCTCGCCGCCGTTCTTTCGGGGCTGCTGCCGGCCTTCCTCGCCTCGCGCAGCGACGCGACGGAGGCGCTCAAGGACGCCGGCCGCGGCAACACCAGCCGTGCGACCACGATGCTCACCCGCCTGCTGGTGACCAGCCAGATTGGCCTCACCTGCGCGCTGCTGGTGCTCTCGCTGCTGGTCATCCGCTCCGTCGTCAACCAGCAGCGGATCGACTACGGGTACGACACCTCGGCCCTGCTCACCGCCCGCGTGGGCCTGTTTTCCACCGATGACTATCCCACCGGGACCGATCGCGGGGTGTTCTTTGCACGCGTCCTGCGGCAGTTGCGTGCCACCCCCGGCATCGCCTCGGCCGCCGTCACCTCGCGCTTCCGCATGACCGTCGGGGGCAGCGGCGCTTACGAGGTGGAGGGCATCACCTATCCCGGCGAACGCGACCGCCCTCAGGGCTCGTTTGAAAACATCAGCGAAGGCTACTTCGCGACGCTCGGCCTGCAGATTCTCGAGGGCCGCGACTTCACGGCCGACGACAACGATGCGCGGCAGCCCGTTGCGATCGTCAACGCTTCCTTCGCGCGCAAGAATTTTGGCACCGCCAGCCCGCTCGGCCGGCGCATCCGGCCCTTCGTCCCCGGCAATCCGGGCCCCTGGCGGACCGTCGTGGGCGTGGTGCCCGACACGGTGCTGCAGGCGCCGCCGCTCAGCCCGCGGCTCGACTCGACCGGCATGTTCCTCCCGCTGACCGTGCTGCCGCCGCCGTTTGCGACCATCATGGCACGACCGTCCGGCGGTTCGCCGCAAAGCATCGACGGCGCCCTGCGCAAGGCCGTGGCGGCGGTCGATCCCAACCTGCCGCTTTATTTCGTGAACACTCCGCAACAAAGCCACGAGGATTTTCTCGCGCAAAACCGCATCCTCGCGACCATGTTCAGCCTCTTCGGTGTTGTCGCCACGGTGCTTGCCGCCGTCGGCCTGTATGGCGTGATGGCGTTCGCGGTCAGCCAGCGCACGCAGGAATTCGGCATCCGCATGGCCCTCGGCGCCGATCGCCGCCAGATCGTGACCATGGTGCTCGGCGAAGGCGGCCGTCAACTGCTCGTGGGACTCGGCCTGGGCTTGCTGGCGGCACTCGGACTCGTGCTCTGGTTCACCGGCGCCTATGCCGGCCTCTTCTTCGGCGTGAGCCGGTTCGACCCGGCCATCTATGGCTCGGTCGTCGTCCTGCTCACCGTCGTCGCGGCCATCGCCTGCTTCGTGCCGGCGCGCCGCGCCACCCGCGTCGATCCAATGACCGCCCTGAGAGCGGAGTAACTGCGACGCTTGCCCTCTTCCGAATCTGCCGCCTGACGCCTCCGGAAAGAACGAGCACGAACACGAAACGGCAAATCGAGCCCTCCGATCCAACCGCCCGCCGCTCTTCCCTGCCCTCCACTTTCCGTCCCGCCCCAACCCACGCTTACCATGTTCTTCGAAACCTTCGTTCAAGACCTCCGCATCGGCCTGCGCGTACTGATCAAGGAAAAGTCGTTCTGCGCCCTCGCGGTCTTCGTGCTCGCCCTCGGCATCTGCGCCGTCACGACGCAGTTCACCGTCGTCAATGCCACCGTCCTCCGCGGCTTCTCGTTCCCGAAAAGCGAACAGCTCATGGATGTTCAGCTCGTCGATCCCAAGCAGGCCAACGGCAACAACAACTTCAACGGTCGCGTCACCGCGCTGGACTACGAGGACATGAAGGCCAGCCAGCAGTCGTTCTCGGCCATGGCCGCCTACCTCAACGGCTCGACCGTCAACGTCACTTACAAGGGCACGCCCCAACGTTACACCGGCGCCTACGTCGCCGAGGACTTTTTCCGGATCCTCGGGGTGGCGCCCGTGCTCGGCCGCGACTTCAAGGCCGAGGACAACAAGCCGGGCGCCGAGCGCGTCACCCTCCTGAGCTATGCGCTGTGGGAACGCGATTTCGGCCGTGACCCCAATATCGTCGGTCAGAACGTCCGGATCAACGGCCGCTCCGCCACCATCATCGGCGTCATGCCGCCGCGTTTCAATTTTCCCGTGAGCGAGGAGCTCTGGATCCCCCTCTACAACGAATTTCCCGCCCGCCCGCGGAACGACCAGCAGGCCACCAACGTCGCGATCATGGCCCGGTTGAAGGACGGCGTCACGATCGACCAGGCCAACCTCGAATTCAACACCATCGCCCAGCGCCTGGCCAAGGATTTTCCGGACACCAACAAGGACATCACCCAGGGCCGCGTCCAGCCGCTCGTCGAGAACTTCACCGGCCCGCAGCTGCGTCAGCTCATGTTCACCATGCTGGCCTTCTGCGTCAGCGTCCTGCTCATCGCCTGCGTCAACGTGATGAACATGCAGTTCGCGCGCGCCACCCTCCGCGCCAAGGAACTTGCCATCCGCTCCTCACTCGGCGCCACGCGCATGCGCCTCATCCGCCAGATGCTCACCGAAAGCCTGCTCGTGGCCAGCATCGGCGCGGTCTTCGGCGTCGCCGCCTCGTATTGGGCCGTGGACTACCTTTTTGCCGCGACCCGCAACCTGCCGTTTCCGCTGCCATACTGGATCGTCTTCACCATCGACGGCCGGGTCCTCGCCTTCACCGTCGCCGCCACGATGCTCGCCGCCGTCGTCTCGGGCCTGATTCCCGCGTGGCTCTCCTCGCGTGCGAGCGCCGCGGATGTCCTCAAGGAATCCGGCCGGGGCAACACGGGGCGCCTCACCAATTTCATCACGCGGGGCTTGGTTGTGTTCCAACTCCTGGTCACCTGCGTGCTCCTCGTGGGCTCCCTCCTCCAGCTGAAGTCCATCCTGCGCCAGCAGACCCTCGACTATGGCTACGACACCGGTGCAATCTATTCCGCGCGCATGGGCTTGTTCGAAGCCGACTACCCCACGCCCCAGGCCAAGCGCCTTTTCCATGAACGCGTCCTGCGGCAGCTCCGCAGCACGCCCGAGCTGGCCGGCGCCGCCCTGACCACCCGCTTCCGGATGACTTTCTCCGGCAACGGCGCGGTCGAGATCGAAGGCAAGACCTACGCCAAGCCCGCCGATCGCCCGCAGGCCAGCTTCGAGGGCGTCTCCGACAATTTCTTCGCCACGCTCGGACACCAGCTCATCGAGGGCCGCGATTTCACCTCCGAGGACAGCGACCAGAAAATGCCGGTCGCCATCGTCAATACCGCGTTTGCCCAGAAATTCTTCGGTCATGAGAGCCCGCTCGGCCGCCGCTTCCGCACCGTCGGCAACAACGAGCTCTTCAGTCCCTGGCGCACCATCATCGGCGTCGTCCCGCAGATCCGCATGACGGGCCCGTTCAACAACGGCGTGAATGCCATCGGCGAGGAAGGCTTTTACGTGCCGCTCTATTCACCGGTCTTCGGTCCCACGCCCGCGGACGCCGTGGCCCCGCAGTTCGTCACCGTCGTCGCCCGGCCGCAGGGCCGGCAGCCCGGCGAAAATGCCGCCGGTGCGGTCCGCCGCGAAATGCAGAAGGTCGACCCCAACCTCCCCCTCTATTTCACCGGCACGCCCAAGCAGCTCATCAGCGAGACCCTCGGCCAGAACCGCATTGTCGCCGCCATGTTCGCCATCTTCGGCATCGTCGCCGTGGTCCTGGCCTCCGTCGGCCTTTACGGCGTGACCTCCTTCTCCGTCAACCAGCGGACGCAGGAATTCGGCATCCGGATGGCGCTCGGCGCCGACAACAACCGCATCCTCCAGATGGTGCTGCGCCAGGGCATGGTCCAAATGGGCATCGGCCTCGGGCTCGGCTTCGCCCTCGCCCTGACCGCCGCTGTCCTCGGCTCCGCGGGCATCAGCAACTTCCTCTTCGGCGTGAAGCCCACCGACCCGACCACCTACCTCGCGGTTTTCGGCGTGCTCGCCGCCGTCTCCTTCGTTGCCACCTTCGTTCCCGCCCGCCGCGCCACCCGGGTCGACCCGATGATCGCCCTGCGCGCCGAGTAGCAGCCCCCAATCGAAAATCGAGAATCCAAAATCGAAAATCCTTCCGATGTTTTCCGACTTCAAATTCGCCCTGCGCCAGCTCGTGAAATCACCCGGTTTCACGGCAGTCGCGGTGCTCACCCTGGCGCTCGGCATCGGCGCCACGACGGTCACTTTCAGCGTCGTGCACGCCGTCCTGCTGCGCCCGTTTCCGGCCGCGGCGCCGGAACGGCTGGTTGCGCTGAACGAAACCAACACCGCCCAGGGCTTCAGCACCGGCATGTCGATCAGTTACCCCAACTTCGTCGACTGGCGGCGCGACAACCGCACGCTCGCCACCGCCGCGCTCTACGAGGACGCCAGCTACACGCTCACCGGCGACGCCGCGGCCGAACATCTCGACGGAGCGATCACCACCGCAGGATTTTTCGAGACAATGGGCATCGCCCCCGCCCTGGGCCGCACTTTTCTCCCCGAGGAAGAGTCCGCTTCCGGCCGGCGGGTGACCGTACTGAGCCACGAGACTTGGCTCCGCCGCTTCAACGCCGATCCCGGTGTCCTCGGCCGCACCCTCCGGCTCGACGGCGAACCTCATACCATTGTCGGCGTGATGCCTCCCGGTTTCCGATTTCCGGACAATGCCGTGCTCTGGACTCCGCTGCGCGTCGCCCTCACCGAAGATGGACGGGGATCACACAGCTATGACGGAGTCGCGCGCCTCCGGGAAGGCATCTCCCTCGAGCAGGCCCGCCTCAATCTCAACGCCATCGCCGCCGGCCTCGCCACGGCCCATCCGTTGTCCAACTCCCACATCGGGGTGCTCGTGACCCCGTTCCTGGAGAGCGTCACCGGGGCATACGGCCGCATCGCGCTGATCCTGTTCGGCGCCGTCCTGTGCGTCCTGCTCATCACCTGCGTGAACCTGGCCGGCTTGCTCCTCGCACGTGGCGCCACCCGGGAACGGGAGATGGCCCTGCGGGCGGCGCTCGGGGCGAACCGCGGCCGTCTCGTGCGCCAATTGCTCGTTGAAAACCTCGTGCTGGGCGTCCTCGGCGGCGCGCTCGCGGTTTTCGTCGCGAACTGGGGCCTCGATCTGGTCGTGCGCGCGGTCGGCGACGACCTGCCTTACTGGATGCAATTTACGCTCAACGGCCCGGTCCTCGCGTTTGCCGCCGGCGTTTCACTGCTGGCAACCCTCGGCTTCGGCCTCGTCCCCGCCTGGCAATTGTCCCGCCTCAATCTCAACCGTTCGCTCAAGGAAGGCGGGCGTTCGGGCTCCACGAGCCGCGCGGGTTTGATGCGTCTGCTGGTCGGGGCCCAGCTGGCCCTGGCGCTCGTGCTTCTGACCGGAGCCGGCCTGCTGGTGAAAAGCTTCCTGCATCTCCGGTCGGTCCGGCCCGGCTTCGATTCCGAAGGCGTGCTGACCTTCAACCTGACGTTCCCGCCCGCGGCGTATCCCGACGCTGCGGCACAGATCAGGGTGGGTGAACGGATCGTCGAAAACTTGCAGGTCCTGCCCGGTGTCGAATCGGCTGCACTCGTGAGCAATCTTCCGCTGGGGGGAAGCAACTGGGGCCGCGGCTTCGGCCTCGCCGGCCGGCCCGCGCCGGAACCGGGCCAAACCCCCGTCGCACTCAACCGCGTCGTCAGCGCCGCCTATTTCCAGACGATGCACATCCCGATCATGCTCGGCCGGTCCTTCAACCCCGCCGACTCCACCAACTCGCCGCGCGTCGCCATCGTCGACGAGAGTTTCGCCCGGCAGTATTTTCCCGGCCAAAACCCGGTCGGCCAGCGCCTGCACTACGGTCGCACCGAGGGCCCGGACCATCCCTGGATGGAAATTGTCGGCGTGGTGGGCGACGTCCGGCACCACGATCTGCAGAACCGCACCGCCCGGGCCGGCCTCTATGTGCCGGCCGCGCAGAACACCGGCGAAGGCAGCGTGTTCTTCGTGCTTCGGCGAGCCCCGTCGAAAGCGGACGGAAGAAACGGACCCGTCGGCGATCCCGCGGTCCTGGCCGGCGCGGTGCGCCGAGCCGTGGCCGATGTCGACCGCGAACTCGCCGTCGCCGACCTT
Organism: uncultured Opitutaceae bacterium; assembly: GCA_964477955.1. GTDB lineage: Bacteria > Verrucomicrobiota > Verrucomicrobiia > Opitutales > Opitutaceae > Didemnitutus. The sequence goes on along the minus strand of CAYZGG010000041.1, from coordinate 23,366 downwards.
CAATCCATGCCGGCCCGGGTCCAGGGGGCGATCTGGCGCGACCGGTTCGTGGGCGAAGTCTTCTCCGCGTTTTCCGTGCTCGCGCTGCTCCTCTCCGCCCTGGGCGTCTACGGCGTCACGGCGTTTGTGACCAGCCAGCGGACGCGTGAAATCGGCGTGCGGATCGCGCTGGGGGCCCAGCCCGGCGCGGTGCTCCGCCTCGTGCTCGGCGGTGGTCTGCGGCTTGCGGCCGTCTCGCTGGCGCTCGGCTTGGTAGCCGCGCTCGGTCTCACGCAACTTCTGGCCCAGCAGCTGTACGAGGTGAGTCCACTTGATCCGATGATTCTTTCCGGCGTGCCGCTGCTTCTGGCCGGTGTCGCCCTGTTCGCCTGCTGGATCCCCGCCCGCCGCGCCACCAAGGTCGACCCACTCGTCGCTCTGCGCGCGGAGTGACTCGCGAAGGAAGAAGTTCCAAGGACCAAGAATCAAAACCCTCCCAAACCTCCGCTTCCCTATTCTTGCCACTTGATACTTGAGACTTGCCACTTTCCGCCATGAACCACTTCCGCTTCGCCTTCCGGCAGCTCGTCAGGTCCCCCGGCTTCGCCGCGACCGCGATCCTCACGCTCGCCCTCGGCATCGGCACGTGCACCGCGATGTTCAGCATCGTTAATGCCGTCCTCCTGAAACCGCTGCCGTTCCGCGAGCCCGGCCGTCTGGTGTGGATCGAGAACATCTTCGGCGGCGGCTTGTCCGGCCGCACCTCGCGGACCGACGTGTTCAACGGCTGGCGCGAGCACAATAAATCCTTTGAGTCCCTTGCCGCGTACTTCGCCTTTTCCGACTACGGTCGACTCAATCTCTCCGGCACGGGTGCACCCGAGCGCCTCCGCAACGTCGGCGTCTCGGACAATTTTCTTCCCACCCTCGGGGTCCAGCTCCTGCACGGCCGCAACTTTACCGCCGACGAGTGCAAGTCGGTTGCTCCCGGCGCCGTCATCCTCAGCTACAGTTACTGGCAACGACGCTTCGCCGGCGACCCGTCCGTCGTCGGCCGCGTGCTCATCCTCAACAACACGCCCACGGCCGTCGTCGGCGTGCTGCCGCGCACCTTCGATTTTGCTTCGATTTTCACGCCCGGCAACGAGGTCGACGTCGTCACACCTTTCCCGCTCACGTCGGAAACCGCCCGATGGGGCAACACGATTTTCGGGATCGGGCGGTTGAAACCCGGTGTCGCTGTCGATCAGGCCCAGGCCGAGCTCAAAGTCATCAGCGAACAACTTCGCGCCTCCACCATCCGTGACCACGGCACCTTCGGCGCGCTCGTGTCGCCTCTCGACCTCGCGGTGCGCGGCCGTTTCCGCAGCGCGTTCCTCATTCTCGCCACCGCCGTCGCCTGCGTGCTCGCGATTGCCTGCGTGAATCTTTCAAACCTCCTCCTCGCCCGCGTCAACGTTCGCCGCCAGGAGTTCGCCGTCCGCATCGCACTCGGTGCCCAGCGCAGGCACCTCATCGCGCAGGCGCTCACCGAAAGCCTCCTGCTCGCCTTCGCCGGCTCCCTGGTCGGCGTGCCGCTTGCGCTCTGGGCCACCGACGGTCTCGCGCATCTCCAAACGTTCGGCGTGCCGCTGCTGCAGGATGCGGCCGTCGACCCCCTCGCACTCGCGGTCACGATCGGGATCACGACTCTCGCCGGCGTGGCCTGCGGTCTCCTCCCGGCGGTTCACCTCTCGCATCAGCGCAGTCAGACGCTGCAAAACGCCACGCCGCAGCGCAGCGCCGGTCGCTCCTCCGTTCTCGCCCGCAACCTCCTCGTCGTCGCGGAAGTCGCGCTCGCCTGCGTGCTCCTCGTTGGCGCCGGCCTTCTCCTCCGCAGCTTCAACGCGCTCCTGCAGGTCAACCTCGGCTTCCAGCCACAGCATGCGATGGCCTGGCGCGTCGACCCGCCGCGCTCGTTCGCCAAAGCCGCCGACACCAACGCATATTTCGACGCGCTCCTGGCCCGGGTCACCGCGCTGCCCGGCGTGGAATCCGCCGGTCTCAGCGATTGCCTGCCGCTCGGCCGCAACCGCACCTGGGGCGCCAGCGCGGTCGGCATCAATTATCCCGAAGGCAAATCCCCTTTCGCGTTCCCGCGCATCGTCGACCAGCACTACCTGCGGACGATGCGGATCGCCCTCGTCGCCGGCCGCTACTTCGACGATCGCGACACCGACACCGCCGAGCGCGTCATCATCATCAACGAAAGCCTCGCCAAAGCCGCCTTCCCCGACGGTCGCAATCCGCTCGGGCAAAAGTTCGATCTCGGCCAAGGCGCTTTGACCGTGATCGGCATCGTCGCCGATGTTCGCCACAGCTCGCTTGAGCAAGGCGGCGGCAACGAGATGTATCTGAATTTTCACCAGGGATCCGATTTCAGCGCTCTCGAGATGGTCGTGCGCAGCCCGCGTCCCGCCGCCTCGCTCGTGCCCGACGTCCGGGCCGCACTCACCGCGTTCGATCCGAGCCTGCCCAACGGCGAATATTACGAACTCGAGACGCTCATCGATCACGCGGTCGCCCCGCGCCGGCTCATCGCCGAATTGCTCGGTTTCTTTTCCACGCTCGCCCTCGCGCTCGCCGCGATCGGACTCTACGGGGTGATCGCCTACTCCGTGGTCCAGCGCACGCGCGAAATCGGCATCCGCATGGCCATCGGCGCGCAGCGTCGCGACGTGCTCGCACTCGTTCTCGGCAGCGGCTTGAAACTCGTCCTGCTCGGCGTTGCGCTCGGACTCGTGGGCGCATTCGCCCTCACCCGGTTGCTCCAGGGTTTTCTCTACGGCGTCACCGCCACCGACCCGTTGGCCTTCATCGGCAACGCCGCCCTGCTGCTCCTCGTCGCCCTGGCCGCCTGCCTGCTCCCCGCTTTGCGCGCCACGAAGGTCGACCCGCTCGTCGCGCTGCGCGCGGAATGACAGAATCAAAGTAACAGGTTTCAAGGACCAAGCAACCAGAGGCCAATCCGCATCCCCCACCAAAGATCCAACCCCCTTTTCGTCTTCCGACACTCTACCCACTACTTTCCATGCACTCCCTCCGCCTCGCCTTCCGCTCGCTCTCCCGCACGCCCGGATTCAGCGCCGTCGCGCTGGTCACTCTGGCCCTCGGCATCGGCCTCAACATCTCGATGTTCAGTTTGATGAACCAGCTCATCCTGCGGCCGCTGCCGTTTCCCGAGCGCGACCACCTCGTCCGGATCTACCGGACGACTCCCCAGTCGCAGACCGCCGACCATTACTATCCCGATTTCCTCGACCTGGCGCCAGAGGTTTCGCCGTTCGCCGATCTCGCGGCATATCGGTTCTGGAATTACGCCCTCGCGGTGGAGGGCCGGCCGGCGGTCAACCTCAACGGTTTTCGCGTCTCGGCCAACTTCTTTTCCACCCTCGGCGTGCAACCCACGCTCGGCCGGTTCTTCAACGCCGACGAGGATCGCCCGGCGAATCACGTAATTGTGCTCGGTTACGCCACCTGGCAGGCGCAGTTCGGCGGCGACCCCACGGTCATTGGTCGCACGGTGACGCTCGACAACGAGTCCAACACGATCATCGGGGTCGCACCCGCCGCATTCGCCTCTGACTCGTTCCTTGCGCCCGGCGACGTCTTCCGGCCGCTCGCGCTGACCGACGCGGAAAGGCGCGATTACGGCGCCAGCGAAACCCGCCTCCTCGCCCGGATGCACGCGGGCACCACGCTCGAGCAATTCAACGCCCGCCTGCAAGCCGTGGCCGCGCAGCTCGGACCACTGCGGCCCAAGGAACACAGCAAGGATGGCCTTCATGCCGTCGGCCTCCAAGCTTCCACGCGCGGTTCCGGCGTCGTGGGAGCGGCCACCATGCTCCTCGGTCTCGCCGGCTTCGTCCTGCTCATCGCCTGCGCGAATCTCGCCAACCTCCAGCTCGCGCGCGCGATTTCCCGCTCCCATGAGCAGGTGATCCGCGTCGCACTCGGCGCGTCCCGCTCCCAACTGCTCCGCCAGCCATTCGCGGAAAGCATGCTGGTGGCCGTCGGCGGCGGTCTGCTCGGCGTCCTGATCGCCGTCTGGACCAACGCCTGGCTTGCCACCCGGCTCTCGGCCGGCGGCTTCGTCCACCTGACCCTCACGCTCGACTGGTCGGTGCTGGCTTTTGCACTCGTCCTTTCTTTGCTCACCGGCGTGGTGTTCGGCGTGGCGCCGGCCGGGCTCATTGCCCGCATGCGGGTCAATGAAACGCTCAAGGTCGGCACCCGCGGTTCCACCGGTGACCGCGTGCAACATCGCATCCGCCACAGCCTGATTGTGCTGCAGTTTGCCATCGCCCTCGTCCTGCTCGCGGGCGCCGGCTTGGTCGTCTCCGGCGTCGACAAACTCCTGTCGATCGATCCCGGTTGGAATCCCCGGGGGCTGGCCGAGTGCATCCTCACCCTGCCGCAGGCCAAGTATTCAACGCCGCCGCAGACCTATTCCTTCTACACGCGCCTCGAGGAACGACTTTCCGCCCTGCCCGGAGCCCAGCAAGTCACCGTCGCGTGGACGCTGCCGCTGTTCGGCTACCTCACCAACCGTGCGATCATCGCCCAAGGCCAGGAAGCGCCCCCGCCGGGACACGAACCGACTGCCGCCGTCAATGGGGTTGAGCCCTCCTACCTCGACACGCTCCAGGTCAAGCTCATCGCCGGCCGCAATTTCAATGCCGCCGATAGTTTCACGTCCGCTCCGGTCGCGATCATCAACGCCTCGCTCGCCCGCGTGCTGTTCCCCGATGGCAACGCCCTCGGCCGGCATCTCAACGTGTCTGACACGAAAAAGCCGGCGTGGGCCGAGGTGGTTGGCGTCATGCCTGACCTCAAGATGGCGCTGGCCGGCCTCGTGGGTCCGACCCCGTTCCAGGTGCTGCGCCCGCTCGCCCAGGAGCCGTGGAACTACGTGACCGTGACCGTGCGCTCGGACCGACCGGAGTTGTTGATCGATTCCATGGGCCGGACCATCGCGGCCCTGGATCCCAACCTCGCCGTGCAACAGCTCGAAACGGTGGATCATGCCATCACCCTCGCCACCGGCAGCCTGAGCCTGGTGAAGACCGTCCTCATTTGTTTTGCCGGCCTCGGCCTCTTTCTCGCCGCCCTCGGCCTCTACGGCGTGATCGCCCGGCTGGTCCTGCAACGCACGCCAGAAATAGGAATCCGCATGGCCCTCGGCGCACAAGGACGCGACGTCATCTGGCTGGTTCTTGGGTCCGGCCTGCGTCTAATCTCTTACGGCGCCGCCATCGGCATCGTCGGTTCCCTCGGTCTTTACTTTATCCTGAGCCGCTGGTCGCAGGCCCCGTCCGTCAACGTTCCGGCGGTGTTCGCCATCATCACCTCGATCCTGCTCCTTGTCGGTCTCCTGGCTTGCTGGCTGCCCGCGCGCCGCGCCACCAAGGTCGACCCCATGGTCGCGCTCCGCGCCGAATAACCAGATCAAAGTAGCAAGTTCCAAGGATCAAGTAACAAGAAGCCACTCCCCACCCCGCACTACACTTCCAGCCTCCGCCATCCTGTCACTTGTCACTTCGGACCTGTCACTTTCCCCACCCACCATGCTCTCCGACTTTCGCTTCGCCTTCCGGCAGCTCACCAAAACCCCGGGCTTTACCTTCGTGGCGATCCTGACCCTCGCGCTGGGCATCGGCCTGAACACCTCGATGTTCAGCCTGATGAACCTGCTGCTGCTCCAACCGCTGCCCTATCCCGGCAAGGAGCACCTCGTGCGCATTTACCGTACGACCCCGCAGTCGCAGACCGCCGACCACACGGCGCCGGACGCCCTCGACCTCACCTCGGGCTCCCGGGAATTCGCCGATCTCGCCGCCTTCCGCCTGTGGGGCTACACCCTCGTCCAAGGCGAGCACACGCCCGTCAATCTCAACGCTCTTCGCGTCTCCGCCAATTTTTTCCCCCTCCTTGGCCTGCAACCGGAACTGGGTCGGTTTTTCACGCCCGAAGAGGACCACCCGGGCAACCACGTCGTCATCCTCAGCCACGCCACCTGGCTGACGCAGTTCGGCGGCGATCCGGCCGTGATCGGCCGGACGGTGCGCATTGACAGCGAACCCACGACCATCGTCGGCGTTCTCCCCGCGTCCTTCGCCTCGCTTTTTCTCTGGGGACCCGGCGACGCTTTTCGTCCCCTCGCCCTGAGCGACATCGAAAAGCTCGATCGCGACGATTCCAGCCTGGAACTCATCGGCCGGACGCACTCCGGCCTGACCTTGGGGCAACTGAATGCCCGGCTCGCCTCGCTGGCCGAGCTTCTGGCCAAGAACCGGCCGCCCGCACATAGCAAGGACGGCCTCCGCGCGGTTACCCTCCAATCGACGGCCAGCAATTCCTCCACCCGTGGGATTCTCAGCCTGCTGCTGGGACTTGCCGGCTCCGTGTTGCTCATCGCCTGCGGCAATCTCGCCAACCTCCAGCTCGCGCGCGCGGTGGCCCGGGCCCATGAGTTCGCAATCCGCGCCGCCCTGGGCGCCTCCCGCACCCGCCTGCTCCGGCCACTCCTCTGCGAAAGCGTGCTGCTCGCGCTCGCCGGCGGCGTGTTGGGCATGCTCGTGGCGACCTGGTCGAACGACTGGATCTCGAGCCGCCTCTCGGCCAATGGCGTCGTGACGTTCAAATTAACAATCGAATGGCCGGTGTTGTTTTTCGCCCTCGGCCTTTCCCTCGTTACCGGCCTCGTCTTCGGCATCGTTCCCGCCTGGGTCATGTCGCGCGTCCGGGTCAACGAAACCCTCAAGAGCGGCACCCGCGGCAACACCGGCAGCCGCATCCAGCACCGTTTTCGCCACAGCCTGATCGTCCTCCAGTTCGCCCTCGCCCTCGTTCTGCTCGCGGGCGCCGGACTCTTCATCCGCGGGTTCGACCGCATGCTCAAACGCGATTCCGGCTGGGATCATCAAGGCCTGATCCAGGGCATCATCAACCTCCCGCAGGCGAAATATGCCCGCCCGGAACAAAGCTATGCTTTCTACACCCGCCTGCAGGAACGCCTCGGGGCCCTTCCCGGCGCCGAAAACGTCACGGTCGGTTGGACCCTCCCCATCTTCCAGTTCCTCACCAGCCGCAGTTATATCGTCGAGGGACGCGACCCTCCGCCCGCCGGCCGCGAACCGCTCGCCTTCGTCAACGGCATCACGCCCTCCTTTTTGTCGACGCTCCGGATGCGCCTGTCGGCCGGCCGCAACTTCGCCGAGAGCGACGGCCAGACCGCCCAGTCCGTGGTCATCATCAACGAATCCATGGCTCGGGCGCTCTTCCCGCACGAAAGCCCGCTCGGCCATCGCCTCGGTGGCCTCGATCCCGCTCATCGCGACTGGGCCGAAATCGTCGGCGTCGTTCCCGACCTCGGTTTCGCTTTCAGCATCGCCACCCCGGCCACGCCCTTTCAGGTGCTGCGTCCGCTGGCCCAGGAAACCTGGAATTACGTCAGCGTGGCGGTGCGCGCGCCGGCGGCGGAAACTCTGGCCGAACCCATTCGGCGCGCCGTCGCAGACATGGACCCCGACCTCGTGGTGCAGCAGCTCAGCACCGTGGACCAGATGGTCAAAACCGGGTCAAGAGGGTTCGGCATGATTGACACCCTCCTCGTTGCCTTCGCGCTGCTGGGCCTCTTTCTCGCCTCGCTCGGACTTTACGGCGTCATCGCCCGCCTGGTCGTGCAACGCACCCCCGAGATCGGGGTGCGCGTCGCCCTCGGCGCCCAGTCGCGGGACGTCGTCTGGCTGATCCTGCGCTCCGGACTCCAGCTCACCTTGTTCGGCACCCTGCTCGGGCTGCTCGGCGCCTTCGGACTCGCGCGCCTGATCTCGGTCATCATGCCCGGCATGCCCGTGCAAGACCCGCTGGCCATCGCGGCCGTGACCCTTGTCCTGCTCGCCATCGCCCTGCTGGCCTGCTGGCTGCCGGCCCGCCGCGCCTCCAAGATCGACCCGCTCGTGGCACTGCGCGCGGAATGAAAGTGAAAGTGAAAATGAAAGGGTGACGAACCGCACCAATCCCTCGCCCATCCTCCACCTACCCTCACTTTCACTCTCACTTTCACTCTGACTTTCCCCCAATCCCATGCTCACCGACCTCCGCTTCGCCCTCCGCCAAATCGCCAAGTTCCCCGGCTACACCGCCGTCGTCGTCCTGACCCTCGCGTTCGGCATCGCCGTCAACGCCGTGATCTTCCGCACAGTCAGCGCGATGTTCCTGCAGCCGCTCGATGTGCGCGACCCCGACCGGCTCGTCGTGGTCGTCGAGCGCAGCAACGAATTGAACATGCCGCACGGCCTGTCGTTTCTCGACTTTCAGGACATCCGCGCGGGGGCCAAGACAATGCAGGATATCGTGGCGGATTTCTTTTCGCCCGCGCACATCAGCATCCCGGGCCAGAAGGCTGAGCGGGGCTGGATCGAGGCGGTCACCCCCGACGCCTTTGAAAAGATGGGCATCGGCGTGGTCCTGGGCCGTCCACTGCAGGCGAGTGACGGCGAAATGCCTCCCGGCATACCCGTGACCGTCCTGACCTACGGCTACTGGCAAAGCCACTTCGGCAGCGATCCGGGCGTGATCGGCCGACCCATCGTGGTGAACGGTCATCCGCTGACGATCGTGGGCGTGGTGAAACCCGGCTTCGAGAGCTTCATCAGGACCCTTTCCGTCAACCTGTTTGTCCCGACCGGCGCCTACTCGACCCTGCGCGGCGACGACGGTGGCCTGTTCAAATACCGCGGCGCGAAGGGTTGGAAGATCTTCGCGCACCGCGCCCCGCAAGCCACGCTCGCCGACGTCAACGCCGAGCTGGCCGTCTTCGCGCAGCATTTGGTCAAGGACTTCCCCCAGGATCATGCCGGCTCGAAGTTTCGGGCCATCCCCGAGCAGCGCGCGCGGCCCGATCCTTCGATCTCGGATCTGATGCCGGCATTGATCGGCCTCTTTGCCGGGATGTGCGGCCTGGTTCTGTTCATCGCGTGCGCCAACGTCGCCAACCTCATGGGCGCCCATGCCCTGGCCCGGGAAAAGGAACTCGTGGTGCGGTCCGCCCTCGGCGCCTCGCGCTTCGCCCTGATCCGCCAGCTGCTGATGGAAAGCCTGGTGCTCGCCCTCCTGGCCGGCCTGGCGGGCTACTTGCTCGCCACTTGGGGCGGCGGCGCCCTGGCCCGCTCCGTCCCGAGCGGCGACTATCCCGTCCGTCATGATTCGGCGGAAACCTGGCATCTCTACGCCTTCACCATCGGCATTTCGCTGACCGCCGGCCTGGTGTCCGGACTCATGCCGGCCCTGCGCGCCTCGCGGATCGATATCGTTGAAAGTCTCAAACAGGGCGCCAGCCGCAGCACCGCCGGCGGTCGCCACCGCCTGCGCAATCTGCTGGTCATCGGCCAGGTCGCCGTTTCTTGCATTGTCTTGATCTGCTCCGTGCTTTTCCTGCGCGCCCTGAATTCCGCCGGCTCGGCGAACCTCGGTTTCCGCCCCGAGCGCCTGGTCATGCTGTCGTTCGACCTCGGCATGCAAAACTACGCCGACGACCGGGCCGTCCGTTTCATGGACCAGGCCATTGAGCGCATCCGAGCGCTGCCCGGCGTGGAATCGGCCGGGTTCACCCAACACCTGCCGTTCAGCTACAATATCATGATCAACAGTGTCTGGCCGGAAAATCCCGCGGTACAGCTGCCCGACCGGCATGCCTCCATCGCCAACACCTCGGTCACCCCCGGCTATCTCGCTACGATGGGCACCGCGATCCTGCGCGGACGCGATCTGGCCGAATCCGACACGGCCAAGGCCCCGAAGGTCGCGGTCATCAACGAAGCGATGGCCAAGGCGTTCTGGCCGGGGCGCGACCCGATCGGCCAGCACTTCCGCTTCGAATGGGATGGTGCCCCGCTCTACGAGGTGGTCGGCGTCACGGCCACGGGCAAATACGTGATGCTCTCCGAAGAGCCCCGCCCCTATTTCTATGTGCCGCAGGCCCAACATACAGCGCGCAACGTCACGCTGGTCGTCCGCGCGAAACAGGATCCGGCCGGCTTGGTGCCCGATGTGCGCAAGATCATCGGCGAACTCGACGCCGACCTGCCGGTCTCCGCTGCCGTCTCGCTCGACGACCATCTCGCCACGAGCGTCTTCGCCTTCATGCCGCTGCGCACCGGCGCCAAGTTCGCCGCCATGCAAGGCCTCACTGCCCTCGGCCTGGCCATCATGGGGCTGTACGCCGTCGTCTCCGCCGGCGTCACCAGCCGCACCCGCGAAATCGGCGTGCGCATGGCACTCGGCGCCTCGCGGAAAAATGTTCTCCAGCTCATCTCCCGCGAAGGCCTGCGCCTGACACTCATCGGCCTCGGCCTCGGCCTGGTCATGTCGGTCCTCGCCGCGATGGGCCTCTCGCGTGTGGTCTTCGGCGTGCACACCTTCGACCTCGTCGCCTACCCGGTGGTCCTGCTCGTCCTCTGCGGCACCGCCGCGCTGGCCTGCTGGCTGCCCGCCCGCCGCGCCACCCAGGTCGATCCGATGGTTGCGCTCAGAACCGAGTGAAGGTGAGAGTCAAAATAACCGGTGACGGAAAATCGGCATCCGCATGGCTTTGGGCGCGGATAAAAATCGCCTCCTGGCGCTGATCCTCTTGCAGGGACTGAAGCTCGTCCTGGTCGGCCTGCTGGCCGGTTTGGGCGCGGCCGCCGCCGGTGCGCATTTGATCGGTTCGCTTCTCTCCGAAATCAACCCGCTGGATCCGCTCGTCTATGGCGGCGTGACCGTGCTCTTCATGGTTATCGCCTGCCTGGTCCCCTCTCTGCGCGCGTCGCGCGTGGATCCGCTGGTGGCCTTGCGCACCGACTAGTGTCCTGTCAGGTAAGTTCGCAGCATAATTTCACGGGCCGAATCCTCTTTGTAGGAGCCCGCTTGCACGCGATTCAGGGCGTGATTCGTCGGCGCACGTTAAAATCGCCTGCAAGCAGGCTCCTACAATGTGAAGCGAACTTGTCTGACACCACACTGGCGCCCGGAGCCTCGTCCCGACAAACCGCCAACCAGGTCGTCTCCGCGGTTGGCCGGACCGCGGACGAAACTTCCCGTTTGCCATGACCCGCGGGAACATTTTCGTTGCGGTTCAATCAAACCATCGAGTGCCACGACTCCCGAGCCTTTTTCTTCTTCTGCTGCCGCTCGGCCTGCCGGCCGCCGATTCCGCGCTCAAGGAGCAGGTCGGCGCGCTGTTTCGCGAACGCCAATGGCCCGAAGCCCAGGCGATGCTGGAAAAAGTCGTCGCGGCCGAACCCGGCAACGCCGAGGCGTGGTATTATCTGGGTGAAAGTTTCCTGAACCGCGACGACGCCGAGCATGCCGTCCCGCCCCTCGAAAAAGCCGTGAATCTGGCTCCGGATCGCGGCGAGTACTATGTTCATCTCGGCGACGCCTATGGTCTTTCCGCCCAGCATGCCGGCCTTTTTTCGAAGCTCGGCTGGGCGAAAAAGTGCAAGGCCGCCTATGAAAAGGCGATCGAACTCAATCCTAAAAACATTCGGGCCCGCGAAGGCCTGCTCCAGTTCTGCCGGCAGGCCCCGGGATTTGCCGGTGGCGGGATCGACCAGGCTTACGCGCAAGCCGCCGAGATCCAGAAGCTTGATCCCGTGCGCGGCCGGCTCGCCTACGCCGACCTTTACGTGAGCGAAAAGAAGTTCCCCGAGGCCTTCGCGATGTACGACGAGGTGCTGAAGGACACGCCCGACAACTACAGCGCGCTCTATGAGCTCGGCCGGTTGGCGGCCGTAACCGGCGAGGGCCTGGACCGCGGCCTGGCCGCCCTGCAGCGTTGTCTGACTCTTCCGCCTCCGCCCGACCAGCCCGGCGCGGCCCCGACCGAATGGCGGATCGGCAACATCCTCGAAAAGAAAGGCGACCGCGCCGGCGCGAAGCTCGCCTACGAAGCAGCGTTGAAATCCGATCCGAAATTTTCGCAGGCAGCCGAGGCGTTGAAGAAACTAAACCCGAATTGAAGGCGACCGTTGCCGGGGTGGATTGGTTCTGCCGGGGCGGAACGTATCGACCTCAATGCGTTTTGCCCGCCGCCGGATGCACCCGCGCGTTGAGGCCAACGCGCTCCACCCTTCCTCACGGCCGAACCGGCCCACTCGGTCGACCGGGGCGAGCGTGAGCGGAAGCACCCATTGTGCGGGCTTGCCCGTGCCGGCCCGACCGGCATCCTGACGGCGATCTCATGGCCGACGAACCTCGAGAAAACTTTCTCTCCCTGCTGCAGGCCAGCGTGCAGGACGGCTCGCTCGTGAAACTCGTTCTCGGGAAACCGGTGGGCCCGGATCCGAGCCTGCGCAATCTCCACGTCCGCCCGGTCGAGCTCCGCAGCACCGGCCACCTTTCGTTCGTCTGGCGACACGAGAACAAGGATGTCACGAAAAACCATCTTCCGCCGGAGGGCTTGCGCCAACTTGGCGAACTTATCGGCCCAAGCTTTCACAGCGCGCATCTGTTCACCGCCGCGCGCACCACCCAGCTGGAATACAACAAAAAAGGCACCCCGCGCCTGACCTTCGGCAAGGCGACGGAGACGAAAACCGAATCCGCGCACGACCGGACCAAGCCGCGCCTGCTTCCCCCCGACAGCCAGCCTTGGTTGAAAGCGCTCGGCATTCTCACCGCGAGCGGAGCCGTCAGCGAAGGCATGGCCGACAAACACCGGCAGATCCACAAGTTCGTCGAAATCCTGAGCCACCTCGCGGGATCGCCATCCGCCCTGACCGAGCTGCCGGCGGAACGCCCACTGGAAATCGCGGACATGGGTTGCGGGAAGGGCTATCTCACCTTCGCAACGCACGACTATTTCAATCTCGTCGCCGCCCGCCCGGCCAACGTCTGCGGCGTCGAGGCGCGGCCCGGGCTGGTCGAATTCTGCAACCGCCTCGCCGCGGAGACCGGACGCCCGCGGCTGCGTTTCGCGGCCGGTGCCATCGGCGAGGCGAAACCGGTCACGCTCGACGTGCTCATCGCCCTGCACGCCTGTGACACCGCCACGGACGACGCCCTCGCCAGCGGGATCGCCGCCGGCGCCTCGCTGCTCCTCGTCGCACCGTGCTGCCAGAAGGAACTGCGTGCGCAGTTGCGGGCCGCTCCCGTGCTGGCACCGGCGCTGCGCCACGGCATTTTTCAAGAACGCCACGCCGAATTCGCCACCGACGCGCTGCGCGCGCTGCTGCTCGAATGGGCCGGTTACGACACCAAAGTCTTCGAGTTCATCTCCACCGAGCATACCGCCAAGAACACGATGATCGCCGCCACCAAACGCGCCGCCCCGCCCGCCAACGCCGGCATCACCGAAGCCCGGGCCGCGGCCGTCCGTGAGCTGGCGGCGTTCTACGGCATCAAAACCCAGGCCCTGGCGCGGCAGCTCGGATTCGCCTTGGGCCCGGAGAGTGAACGACCAGACTCATCGCCATGAAACTCGAAAAATCCAATGACCGGGTGATTGCCGGAATTTGCGGTGGCATCGCCGAATCGCTCGGCTGGTCCGCCCAACGGGTCCGGATCGCCTACCTTGTGGTCACCGTCCTTTGCGCCGCTTTTCCAGGCATCCTGCTTTACCTGGCGCTCTGGTTTCTCATGCCGGCGCGGGATGTGAACAAAGCGCCATGAGGATGACCGGTCCCGTTAGAGAAAACAACGCCCTGCCCACGAACCGATCGCAGCCATGAACCTGGAGTCGCTCGACTGGGAGGTGCTCGACCGCCTGCGGCAGACTTTTCTGTCGGAGGCCCGGACGGAGGGCCCATACTGGCACACGATCACCGATCTCGAGTGCTACGACCGGACTTTTGGCGAACGCATCGGCTGGAAATGGGACGCCGTGCTGGCCGAGCTCCGTGCGCGGGGTTGGGCGCCGCCGGCGGCGTCCACGGTGCTCGACTGGGGTTGCGGGAGTGGGGTGGCCGGCCGGCGCATCGCAGAATTTTTTGGCGTCGCGAATATTTCCCGGCTGGTGCTGCACGATCACTCGACGCTCGCCATCGATTACGCGGAATACACGGCAACCAAGAAATTCCCGGCTCTCGCCGTGGAACGTGCCAGCCACCGGTTCCTCCAGGAATCCGAACCGATCGGCGTGCTGGTCATCAGCCACGTGTTGAACGAGCTCGATGAAATCGGCCGCGCCGAGCTGGCCGACCTGGTCGCCCGCGCGCAAACCGTCCTTTGGGTCGAGCCCGGCACGCACGAGGTCAGCCGCGCCCTGGTCGGGTGGAGGGAGCGCGGACAAACCGGGGGCCTGAACCCGGTGGCGCCTTGCACGCACTCCGCGCCGTGCGGTCTGCTTTCGGCCGGCAATGAACGCCATTGGTGCCACCACTTCGCGGAACCGCCGCCCGGCATTCACGCCGACTCGGACTGGGTGCGGTTCGGTCAGCGCGCCGGCATCGATTTGCGCGCCCTGCCATACAGTTTTCTCGTCCTCGACCGCCGGCCGGTGACGCCACCGGCCGGCGCCTCGCGCATCTTGGGCGACCCGCGCCTGTATAAGGGCTATGCCAAGATCTTCAGCTGCAGCGCGGCCGGCGTGGAGGAGCTCATGCTGCAGCAGCGGGTGGACAAAGCTCTTTTCAAGTCGCTCAAGCGCACCCGCGGGCCGCTGCTTTACCGCTGGACGCGGGACGGCGACCGCATCACCTCAGCGCAGCCCGCCCTGCCCGGATTTCCCAGCGGTGGGACGGGTTGATCTCGTTTCCGGCCTCTTCCAAAAACCGGACCGAACCCGCTTTCTTCCCAAATCGCTGGCCTGCAATCTGAAAGATTTCCTTCGTGTTTTGGCCCACGGGCTGCAAGGACTCGGACCACTCCTCCATCATGATCAACCTGCGCCAGATCGAGAAAGTCTATCCCCTCAAAGGCGGCGTGTTCTACGCCCTGCGCAACGTCAACCTCGAGTTCCGCGAGGGCGAGTTCGTCTCCATCATGGGCCCGTCGGGCTCCGGCAAATCGACCCTCCTCCACATCCTCGGTCTGCACGACAGCGCCTGGACCGGCGAATACCACCTGCTCGGCCAGCCCGTGCACAAGCTCGACAAGAAAAAGCGTTTCGAACTGCAAAAGAAGCACATTGGTTTCGTCTTTCAAAGTTACCATCTGCTCGACGATCTCACCGTTTACGAAAACCTCGAAATTCCGCTCTCCTACCGCGACATGCCGAAGAAGGAACGGGAGAGCGTCGTCTGCGACATCCTTGATCGCTTCGCCATCGTCGGCAAAAAAGACCTTTATCCGAGCCAGCTCTCCGGCGGGCAGCAACAGCTGGTCGGCGTCGCCCGCGCGCTCATTGCCAAACCCTCGCTGATCCTCGCCGACGAACCGACGGGCAACCTCCACTCGGATCAGGGCCGCGAGATCATGCGTCTCTTCAAGCAACTGAACCAAGAAGGCACGACCATCATCCAGGTCACCCACTCGGAGGACAACGCTTCCTACGGCTCCCGCACCATCCGCCTTGCTGACGGCTTGCTCGTCGGCTCCTGACCGGCCGCCCGATCGGCGTCCCGGAAATGGGAACGCCAAATTCCGGAATCGGTTGGGAGAGCCATCGGCGAGGGCCTGGTTGATGCGCAACCGCATGCGCCGGAACGGGCCTCAAACCGGCCGGGCTGGCACAAGCCTTGCACTCAAATCCGGAGCACCGCACTTCATGGACGACCTGCCTCTCTTTTTGCAGATGTTTGTTCGCTTCTTCGCGCTTCTGGCCTTGGGAGCAGGACTTTTTACGGCGGCCCCTCGCCATGAACAAAAGCGGCCGGCCCGCGAAAAAGAGACGGAAGCCAAGCCCACTCTGGTCCAGCAGGTCCGACCGGAAGCTTGTCCCGGCGACACGCCGGCATGCCGGCTGCCTAAGTAGTGTTTCCTGCCAGCCCTCCGCTTGTTGACCTCCGGCACAACAGCCCGTTTGGCTTTGGCTCTCGTCGGCGCGTTCGCCGTTGTGCGAATTTGCGGTGTTCCTAAATTCACTTTCATGAGAATCACGACCCTGTTTGCACTCGGCGCGCTGGCGCTGGGCTCCGCGGTGCATGCCGCCGACATCAACCCGACGCAGGAACGGGCCGACCGCTTCCTGAGCCTGGCCAACGCGTCCTACCAGGCGCTGTACTACGTGCAAAGCGAGGCCTCGTGGAAGGCTTCGACGGACGTCAGCGACGTGCATGACGCCTCCTCCGAAACCGCCGGCAAGGCCCTGGCCGCGTTCATGGGAAATCCGGCGATCATCAACGAAACCAAAACGCTGCTCTTCCACCGCAATGAGCTCAACGAGCTGACCGTCCGTCAGCTCGAGAAACTGCTGCTCCTGGCCGCCGAAGGCCCGATGACCAATCCGAAATTGACCCAGGACCGCATCGCCGCCGAGACGGCGCAGGCCTCTACGCTCAATGGCTTCGAGTTCAAACTCCACGGAAAACCCATCACGGTAAACGAAATCGACAACCTGCTCCAGTCGAGCACCGACCTGCCGGAACGAGACGACATCTGGGAGGCCTCGAAGGAATCCGGCAAGGCGCTGCGCGACGGTCTCATCAAGCTGCGCGATCTGCGCAACGGCGTCGCCCAGGAAATGGGTTACCACGACTATTTCTCCCTCCAGGTCGCCCATTACGGCATGACGACCGAGGAAATGATCAAGATGAACGACGACTTCATGCAGGTCCTCCGTCCGCTTTACCTGCAGTTGCACACTTGGGCGAAGTACAAGCTGGCCGAGAAATACCACCAGCCCGTGCCGAAGCGCATCCCCGCCCACTGGATCAACAACCGCTGGTCGCAGGAGTGGGATGGCCTGGCCGACGGCGCCGACCTCACGCCCTTTTTCAAGAACCGCACCCCGGAATGGGTCGCGCAGGCCTCGGAAAGATTCTATGTCGGTCTCGGTTTCCCCGCGCTGCCGAAATCGTTTTGGGAGAAATCCGACCTTTATCCCGTGCCGGCTGGTGACAAGCGCAAGAAGAACACCCACGCCTCCGCCTGGCACCTCGACCTCGGCACCGACCTGCGTTCGCTGCAAAGCATCGAGGCCAACCCCTGGTGGTTCGAGACCAATCACCATGAGTTCGGCCACATCTACTATTTCATGTCCTACACCCGGCCCGAAGTCCCGCCGCTGCTCCGCGACGGCGCCAACCCCGGCTTCCACGAAGGCTTCGGCGAACTCACCGCGCTCGCCGCGTCGCAAGAACCCTACCTGAAATCGGTGGGAGTGCTGCCTGCAGATTTCAAAGCCGACCAAAATGCTTTCCTCCTGAGCAACGCCCTCAGCTCCGGCGGCATTCCCTTCATGTTCTGGGCCTCGGGCGTGATGGCGCATTGGGAGGCCGACATCTACGCCGGCAATCTGCCCGCCGACCAGTGGAACAAACGCTGGTGGCAATACGTGCGCGATTTCCAAGGCGTCGAACCTCCGCGGGAGCACGGCGAAGAATGGTGCGATGCCGCCACGAAGACCCACATCAACGATACACCCGCCTACTACTACACCTACGCATTCGCCGAGGTTTTCAAGCACCAGCTGCATGACTACATTGCGAAAAACATTCTTCATCAGCCCCCGCAGTCCTGCAATTACGCCAACAACAAGGAAGTCGGCGAATTTCTCCGCAAGATCATGGCCAAGGGACAGACCGAGGATTGGCGCAAGGTTCTCAAGGAAGCCACCGGCGAAGACCTCTCGACCCGCGCCATGTCGGAATATTACGCCCCTCTGTTGAAATGGCTGGAAGAACAAAACAAGGGCCGCCCCATCGGCTGGGAGTGAGATCAGCGGATGGAACTGAGCCCCAAGTCGTCCTAAAATTCCGCCTGCAATCACCTCCGGATTCGGGTTTCCGATTGTAGGCGGGGTGCCCTCACGCCGCGGGTTTTGGTTTTCGCAGTGCATGCCTCGCGGGGTGAGGGCACCCCGCCCACGGGCAAAAGCCCTAAACGAGTCGAATCTGGCCTGAGCCAACCTTCCCATTTTTGGGATATCCTAGTCCCGTGGTTGAGCGGAAAGCTCGACGGCACAGCGACGCTGTTAGCTTGCTACCTGCTATCAAATAGTGTGTTACAATCTTATAACCGACTGGCATGAGGGTTGCAAAGCCTGAGGGGTGCACCCTTCGCCCATGGCCCTGCTCCGTCGCCTCGCTGCCCTTATTCCTCTCGCCGGCACCGCCGTTTGGCTCCCCGCCCAAACCGCACCGGAAAATCCGTCCGCGGTCGAGAACCTGACGTTGCACGACGCCATCCAGCGCGCGCTCGCGAAGAACTATTTCATCCAGACCAGTTCGTTCGACGTCTCCATCGCCAATGCCGCCGTTTCGGAACAGCTGGGTATTTTCGATCCCAAGCTCACGGGCTCTTACAATTACAGTGATTCCGAAACCCCGTCGCTCGCCGACCCGCTGACCGGCCTGCGCCCTCCGGCCTACCTGGACAAAAACACCTCGTCGTCACTCGGCCTCGGCACCCTGCTGCCCTGGGGCCTCTCGTTTTCGCTCACGGCCAGCTCGACCAACGACCGCAATCCATTGGTCACGACCGCGAACAACAACTACTTCAACTTCGCCGGAATCACCGGCAAGCAACCCCTGCTCCGCGATTTTGGCTTTGGCGCCACCACGGCGCAGATCCGCATCGCGATGACCAACCATTCCATTTCCGAATGGCAGTTCCGGCAGACGCTCATCGACACGGTCACCCAGGTCATCTTCGCCTATTGCGACCTGAATTTCGCCCACGCCCAGCTCGACAGCGCCCTGAAATCCCGCGAACTGGCCGCCCAACTGGTCGACGAAAACGAAAAACGTTACAAGGTGGGCTCGCTGTCCGAGTACGACGTCACCTCCGCCCGGGCGCGCCTTGCCAGCCTCGACGACGGCATCCTGCAGGCAAAGGAATTCATCCACGACAGTGAAAACGCGTTGAAGGCGCTGATCACGGACGACCGCAGCACGCGCCTGCTGCGCTGGCACATCGGAATCGAGCCGCTGCCGCTCCCGCCGGCCACGGTCATCGACGCCGAGCTCGATTTTCGCGAGGCGCTGAAGAAACGCCCGGACTACCAGCAGGCGCTCCTGACCGTGAAACGCAACGGGATCGATTCGCGCTACCAGCGCAACCAGCTCCTGCCGCGGCTCGATCTCGTCGGCAGCTACGGTTACAACGGCTACGACACCTCCTTCGACACCTCCCGCCAAATGGTGCGCAACCAGGATTTTCACGCCTTCAGCTACGGCGCGCAGGTTTCGATTCCGCTGACGTTCACGACCGAGCGAGCCCGCTACCGCGCCGCCAAGCTGCAGTTGCGAAAATCCGAGACCTCCCTCGCCTCGCTTGAACAAGGCATCGTGGTGCAGGTGGGCAATGCCGCCGACCGCATTGAAACCTCCCGCCAGCGCGTGGAGGCCACCCGCAACGCCCGGGAATTGGGCCAGAAAACCCTCGAAGCCGAGGTCAAACGCCTGCGCGCTGGCACCGGAAACACGTTTTTCGTCGTTCAACAGCAGGAGGTCCTCTCGCAGCTCCAGATCATAGAGGCCAACGCTGTCAACGACTACCAAAAGGCGTTGGCTGAATATGACCGTCAGCTCGGTCTCACTTTGGAAAAGCTAAACATTTCCATTAACGTGCCGAAATAAAGGCGTAGTGTCAGTGTGTGTGTCCAGCAGGCGGCGCCCGCAAGGGGCCGCCTGCATGGTTTCCGGGTCTCAAGAATCGCGAAAAAGCGGGCAGGACCCCCGGCGCGCCAACCGGAATTTGCCCGAGCCAAACGATCCCATGGCGCTGGCGTGGAACCGGACCTCCGCAAACCGATGTCACCACGAAACACACGCAATAAAGATCCCGGACGCAGACTCCGGGGCATTCTCGGCCGGGACAATCCATCTTATCTTGTGGGAGCGAGCTTGCTCGCGACTCGTTCGCCGTCGCGAGCCAGCTCGCTCCCACATTTCCGACCCAAGCCGAAGTAAGCTCCGGGGTATTGGATCCAGGGGGAATAAACGCCGGGACCGGGAAGGCCTATCCTCGATGGCCGCCGGGACAGGTTCTGCTCTGCGAAAGAAATTCTTACCCAGCTTCCTCCTTTCGTGTATTTCGTGGTGAAACCCTTCTCCAGGGTTCCGCCTCAACCGGCTTCGTTCCTTTATGGGAAAATCGTTGGGCTTTTTGCACCGGCTCCCGCGTTTTCCGATAGCGCATTTCTTGTTCTGGTCATTAGCCGCCCTGCAACGCTGCGGGAGGGCCGACCCGGCGCTAATAACCGGCGCGGCTCCGCACATCGGGCTTCCCCCGGCGTTTTCGCCGAGGCAAAGTGCGGCTCGCGCTTCGGTGGATCTACTTCACGGCGCGAGGGCGTCGTTCTCTGGCAGCCGGGAGGATCGGGCATGGCGGCGACGTTCTCGTGGCCGAAACGGGACCATTTGCCGGGCGAAATCCTCATATGCAATCTCCCCTCATCATCCAGGGCGGCATGGGCGTCGCGGTTTCCAACTGGCGGCTGGCCCGCGCCGTTTCGCAGCTGGGCGAATTGGGCGTGGTCTCCGGCACCATGCTCGCCGTCATCCTCGCCCGCCGCCTGCAGGCTGGGGACCCCGACGGCCATATGCGCCGCGCCCTCGCGCATTTTCCCATCCCCGACGCGGCCGCGCGCATCCTCGCCGCCCATTTCGTCCCCGCCGGACGCCCCGCGGGCCAGCCCTTCAAACTGACCCCTCTCACCACCTTGCAGCCGGGCCCGGCGCTGACCGAACTGACCGTGGCCGCGAATTTCGTCGAGGTCTTCCTCGCGAAGGAAGGCCACCGCGGCGTGGTCGGCATCAATCTTCTCGAAAAAATCCAGCTGGCCACGCTGCCCTCGCTCTACGGCGCGATGCTGGCCGACGTCGACTACGTGCTGATGGGCGCAGGCATTCCCCGCTCAATCCCCGGCGTCCTCGACCAGTTCGCATCCGGCACCGCAGCCGAACTGAAAATTGATGTGACCGGCGCGGAGGCCGGGGAGGTGTTTTGCACCCGCTTGGATCCCGCCGCTCTGTGGCAGAATCCGCCGCCGCGGCTGCGCCGCCCGCGTTTTATTGCGATCGTGGCGTCCGCCACATTGGCGATGACTCTCGCGCGAAAATCCAATGGTCGCGTCGATGGCTTTGTCGTGGAGGGCGAAGTCGCCGGCGGGCACAATGCCCCGCCACGGGGTCCGCTCCAGCTGAGCGCCGCCGGCGAGCCGGTCTACAGCCCGCGCGACGTGCCGGACCTGGCAAAGATCCGCGAACTGGGCCTGCCCTTCTGGCTCGCGGGAGCGTACGCACGACCGGAGAAGCTCGCCGCAGCGCTGAGTCTCGGGGCGGCGGGCATCCAGGTCGGAACGGCCTTCGCTTTTTGCGCCGAATCGGGCATCGAACCGGCGCTAAAACGCGAGGTGATTCGCGCGAGCCGGGCCGGAGTCGCCCGGGTGTTTACCGATCCGGCCGCATCCCCCACCGGTTTTCCGTTCAAGATTGTCACCCTGCCCGGCACGCTGTCCGAGCCCGAAATCTACGCAGCCCGCGAACGCATTTGCGACCTGGGCGGCCTGCGGGAGGTTTACCGCAAAGCCGACGGCACCCCGGGGTTCCGCTGTCCCGCCGAACCCATCGACGACTACGTCCGCAAGGGCGGAATTGCCGCCGACGCCGTGGGCCGCAAATGTCTTTGCAACGGACTCGCGGCCACGGTCGGCCTCGGCCAGTGGCGCAGCGGCACCGAGGAACCCTCGCTCCTCACCGCCGGCAACGAAGTGTCCGACCTCGCGCGGCTGGTGCCGGCAAGCGAGGACGGTTACTGCGCGGAAGATGTGATCAACTATCTCCGCGGCTCCGCCGCCCTGGCAGTGGGGGAATAGCGCGGAAACAGGCGACCGCGATCTTCAAGCCCGTCGGCCGCAAGAGCCGGGTATTCCACGCCCCTCGTGGGAGCGAGCTTGCTCGCGACTCTTTCAATGTCGCGAGCAAGCTCGTTCCCACATGTTCTCTTTTCAGCGGGTAGGGCGCGACCGCTGGGCGCGCCGTAAGGATCTTCGCGGCGGGCCCAGCGGTCCCGCCCTACCATTCGATCGTGTTCGAATAGTCCAAATGATACGGACCCCCGGTATTGTGTCGTTTCTCGCTGAGGCTTTTCGCCCGCACCCCGGAACGTAGTCTCGAATCCAAGTTCTTGAAAAACGGCACCCGATCGCGTCAATTGTCTCGTGCCGATGGCGGCCACTCCCCCCCACCGAACCGCTCATGCGTGAAATTGCCGACATTTTGGATCTGCTGACCGCCCGCGCGGAGTCTCCGGCGGTGCTCGCCACCGTCCTGGGCGTGGAAGGTTCATCCTACCGGCTGCCCGGCGCGCGCCTGCTCTGGCTGCCGGATGGCACGCGCTCGGGCTCCATCAGCGGAGGTTGCCTGGAGGAGGACGTGATCGAACACGCGCGGCGGGTGTTGGAAACCGGCCGCGCCGAGAGCCTGAGCTACGATACGGCAGTGGAAAACGACCTCCTCTGGGGCACAGGCAGCGGGTGCGCCGGCCGGGTGCACCTCTTGATCGAGGCGCTGCCGCTCGAGCGACCGGCTTGGATCGCCACTTTGCGCGACAACCAGCGGGCCCGCCGCGACACGGTTTTGGCCGTCGTGCATCGCGGCTCGCTCCCGCCGGGCACCCGGCTCGCCGCTGAGTTTCCGGCCTCGGCCGGGACGGCGGAAGCTTTCTTCGAAACCATTCCCCCGCCTCCTCTCGTGGTCGTATTCGGCGCAGGCGACGATGCCCAGCCCCTCGTCAAGTTGACGCGTGCGCTCGGCTGGCAGGTCACCGTGGTGGATTCCCGCGCCGCCTACGCCACCACCGGTCGATTTCCCGACGCCACCTCTGTGGTTGTGGTTCCGCCCGAGTCGGCTCCCGCGGCCGTGAGGCTCGATGCACATACACTGGCGATCGTGATGACCCACCGTTTCCGGGACGACACCGCCTTGCTGCGCGGCTTGTTGCCTCGGCCGCTCACTTACCTGGGGTTGCTCGGCCCGCGCCGCCGCGCCGAACGGCTGCTCGCCGCGCTTGAGGCGGACGGATTTGTCGCAACGGCCGCGATGCGGGAAATGCTCCATGCACCGGTCGGCCTCGATCTCGGTGGCCACACACCGGAAACGGTCGCGTTGGCCATCGTCGCTGAAATGCAGTGCCGCCTGACCGGACGCCCGCCGATCCATCTGCGCGAGCGCACGGCCCCCATCCATGGCTGAAACCTTTTCCTGCGCCCTGATCCTGCTGGCCGCCGGTGCCTCGAGCCGGATGGGGCGGCCAAAGCA
>CAYZGG010000040.1:0-34329 GCA_964477955.1 uncultured Opitutaceae bacterium | reverse complement strand
CCTCGGCGCCCTCGTCGGCGATGATGAGGGTGCGCTCGAACTGGCCGAAATTTTCGGCGTTGATCCGGAAATAGGCCTGGAGCGGATGCGCGACCTTCACGCCGGGCGGCACGTAGATGAACGAGCCGCCGGAGAACACCGCGCTGTTGAGCGCGGAGAATTTGTTGTCGCCGGTCGGGATGACCTTGCCGAAGAACTTCCGGAAAATCTCCGGATGCTCGCGCAGGGCTTCGGTGGAATTGGCGAAGATCACGCCCTGCTTGGCGACGACGTCCTTGATGTTCGAATAGGCGGCCTCGGAGTCGAATTGCGCCTCGACGCCCGCGAGGAACTTGCGCTCCTGCTCGGGAATGCCGAGGCGTTCGAAGGTTTTTTTGATGTCGTCCGGAACCTCGTCCCATGTGCGCTTGGGTTTCTGCCCGCTGGCCAGGTAGTAGCGGATTTTGTCGAAATTGATGTTTTCGAGGTCCTTCGTCGCCCAATGCGTCGGCAGGGGCTTGGCGAGGAAGGTCTTCAGGGCGTTGAGACGGAACTCAAGGATCCACGGCGCCTCCTTCTTGACGGAGCTGATATAGCGGACCGTGTTTTCATTCAGACCGGTGCCGGCGTCGAACTCGTAGTTGACGTTGTAGCTGAAGTTGCCGGCGGTTTGGTCGATGCCGGAGACAGGATTTTCCGTCTGCACGGCTTCGATTTCGGTGGGCGGTTTCATAGGAGAGGGGGCGGTTTTTGTAGGAGCCTGCTTGCAGGCGATGGCTTGAGGGTCGCCTGCAAGCAGGCTCCTACAGGCTGCAAAGTGATTTCTTGTGCGAGAAGAGGGTTGGGTGGTTACGCGGGGACGAGTTCCTGCTTCACCCAGTCGTAGCCTTTGGCCTCGAGCTCGAGAGCCAGGGATTTGTCACCGCTCTTCACGACGCGGCCATCCCACATGACATGGACGAAGTCGGGCACGATGTAGTTCAGCAGGCGCTGGTAGTGGGTGATGAGCAAAATGCCGGGAGGGTTTGCCTGGTTGCGCTGGGCATTGACGCCTTCGGCCACGATGCGGAGGGCATCGATGTCGAGGCCGGAATCGGTTTCGTCCATGAGGGCGAACTTGGGCTCGAGCATGGCCATCTGGAGGATTTCGCAGCGTTTCTTTTCACCGCCGGAGAAGCCGTCGTTGACCGCGCGGGAGGTGAACTTCCGGTCGATCTTCAGCAGGTCCATTTTGGCGTAGAGTTTCTTGTAATAGCCGGTGGCATCGAGTTCCTCGCCCTCTGCGAGACGGGCTTGGACGGCGGCGCGGAGGAAATTGGCGATCGAGACGCCGGGGATCTCGCTCGGGTATTGGAAGGCCAGGAAGAGGCCGGCACGGGCGCGTTCGTCCACCTCCATGGCGAGGACGGACTTGCCGTCCACCAAGACGTCGCCGTGCACGATCTGATAATCGGGATGGCCGGCGATGGCCTTGGCCAGGGTGCTCTTGCCGGTGCCGTTCGGGCCCATGATGGCATGCACCTCGCCGGGCTTGATCGTAAGCGTGACGCCTTTGACGATCGCACGGTCGCCGAGGTTGATATGCAGGTCCTTGATTTCGAGTTGGCTCATGAGAGAGGGAGAGTGGAAAATGAAAGTGAGAGTGAGAAAATGAGCGTCGGGCGGGTGATCCGGATTCGGGACGATGGGCCGTCAGTTGGCGTCGGGCGCGGCGGCTTTGCCTCGAAAGGTGAGCTCGATGCTGCTGGGTTCGAAGCCCGGGGGCAGGATCTCCCGCAGACGTTTCAACACGTCCGTCGGCAGGTCGATGTCATGGATCGCCCCGGTAGCGTTGTCATGAAAATGGGCGTGCTCGTGCAAATTCGGACAGTAGCGGGTGGCGCCCCGTTCCAGATTGACCTGCCGGATGAGGTCGCACGACACGAGGGTTTCGAGGCAGTTGTAAACGGTGGCGAGGGAGATGGTGGGCATCTGCGCTTTCACCCGCGCGAAAATTTCGTCGGCGGTCGGATGATCGCGCTTCTCGAGGATGACCTTGAGCACAACCTCCCGCTGGGGCGTGGGCCGGACATCGCAGGCCTTGAGACGCTCTGAGAGGGCCGCGTGACTTTCGTTGGGGGAATACATAGGAAAAGTAGGACACCCAAACGAAGCCAGTTGGGACTGAGTTTCAAGTAATAATTAGAATTATTCTAAATATAGTTATAGGTTGTTTGATTGAAGATAATTACATGATAACTAATTATTCAAAAAATAGAATCTCTACGGACAAACCAAGGTCCGAGTAGTCTAAGCCATGCTTTTGGCTGGCCCGCGTGCGCGCGAACGCGTGATTCGACCGCACGGTTTCCCGCCGACTGGCGCTACGGCGGCGCGGGGAATCCCGGCCGACTGGAGGAGCGGCTCTGACCCGCGTGGCTACCGGCGCAGCCCGGCCAGCCGGCGACCGATGTGCAGGAACAGTGGCAGACGCCCCAGCCAGCTTCCGAGGCGCCCGGGCGCGAGGACCAGCAGCACGTTGATGAAGCCCCCGACCGTGTCGGGCGAAACGAGGCCCGATAGCCACGGGACGACAGGAAGGATGGCGAGTAGATCCAACATGACGAGCGGAAGTCTGGTTTCCCCATCTGCAGGGTTTGTGCCCGAATGGGCTGCCGGCATTTAGTGGCTTCGCACCAGCGAAATAAAAAAGACGATCCGTTTTGCGGATCCGGAGCGGACAGGCAAAATGCGATACGCCGCGGGCTTCCGACGGGCAAATTGCCAGAGTACGCGGGTGCCGGTCGCGCCCGGGGCACTCGAAACAGCGGAGCGCCCTTATCGCAGGCGCGGGCCGGCCTCACCCAATAAAATTCTTCGGAACGAAAAGGCTTTTTTTCCGCCCCTCCGATCAGTGGCCGTGTTCGCGTTCCGCCAGCCAGCGTTCGGCTTCGATCGCTGCCTGGCAGCCCATCCCGGCGGCGGTGATCGCCTGCCGGTAATGATGATCCGCGCAGTCGCCGGCCACGTACACCCCGGGCGTCTTCGTCTTAACCTGGCTATGGCCGGCGGGAACGAAATAACCCTGGTCGTCGGTGTCGACCGCGTCCTTGAACGGTGCGGTATTCGGCACATGTCCAATGGCGACAAAAATGCCCTTCACCGGCAGCACGGACTCGGCACCGGTCTTGACGTGTTTGACCTTCAAACCGCTGACGGATCCCTCGGCGACGCCTTCGACCGACACGGGCACGCTGTCCCACACCGGCAGGATTTTCGCATGCGAAGTGGCGCGGTCGGCCATGATCTTTGAGGCGCGCAGCGAATCGCGGCGGTGCACCAAGTACACCTTGCTGGCGAAACGCGTCAGGAACAGCGCTTCCTCGGCCGCGCTGTCGCCGCCGCCGATCACGGCGACCTCCAGGTTGCGATAGAAGGCACCGTCGCAGGTCGCGCAGGTCGTCACGCCCTTGCCGCCGTAAAGTTCCTTTTCGCCGGGGATGCCGGTCATCCGCGGCGAGGCGCCGGTCGCGATGATCACGACCTTGGCCTGAATTTCGCGGTCGGCGAGCTTGAGGGTATAAGGCCACTTCGATGTGTCCAGGCCTTGCACCGAACCGCTTTCGTAGCGCGTGCCGAATTTTTCCGCCTGCTTGCGCAGATTCTGCATCAGCTGGTAGCCGTCCACGCCTTCCGGAAAGCCGGGAAAATTTTCCACCTCGGAGGTGGTCGTGAGTTGTCCGCCGGGCAGGCTGCCCTCGAGAACGAGCGGCTGCAAATTGGCGCGAGCGATGTAAATGGCGGCGGTGAGTCCGGCGCAGCCGGTGCCGACGATGACGACATTTTCAATTTTGGCAGACATGAAGGGCATCAAAGAGAGCCAACCGGGCGGAAGGTGCAACCCCGGAAGATTGACCAAGCGGCAAGATTCGGCCTGACCCGGCGTTTGGAGCCGGGGAGAACAAGGCCCCGCGGCGGCGCGGAGCAGGGGCTTCTGCCCACCTGGGGCGCCGCCCCCGCCTGGGGTGGACAGACGGGCGGATCATGGACAAACCGCTAAAACTCGGCGAAGTTGTGCCGAAGACAGGTTCGAGGACGTGTGTCCGGCTGCGGCCGCCCGTTCTCCGCCGTCGTCGTCAACCGTCCGCTCCCACCGATGTTGTTCTTCAAGCGCATCCTGAAGCTGGCCGAGGGAACTCCCGCTCCCTCGGAACGCCGCCGCGCGCCACGTTATTCCGTGGGCGCGGAATTTCCGCTGAAGGCGGTGTTGAATCTCGCCGGGCGCGACGAGTTCGGCAACCCGCTGCAGTCTTCCGGCGGCGACGGGTGGAATTGGGGCGGGCGTCTCGTGGATCTGTCCAGCAGCGGGGCGCGCATGCAACTGCCGCCCGCGGCCCTCACCGCGCGCGGCGACGCGTGTCACCTCAATCTCAAGCTGGACCATTACCACCTGGTGATCCCCGGCCGGATCACGCATCTGCGGGAGCAGCGCGATTGCATGCTGCTCGGCCTGGCGCTGGCGCCGGTGGAAGCGGAAACCCGCCACGCCTACCAACAGCTCCTCGACCTGGTGGCCCTCGGCGCTTCGCTCAAGGCGGCGAAAGCGGCCAAGATCGACGACTCCGGCTTCCTCGCGGAGCAGTACGGCGGCGACCACGGCTCCCAGCTGACGGTGTGGCGGCAGTCGGCGCCGCATCACATCGTGGCCTTTGCCTTCCAACTGAAGAACTGGCTGGTGCGGGGCCGCGAAACCAAACCGGGATTGGAATACTTCGCCGCGGCGCCGGACCAACCGACCCGGCCGGTCGCGCCCGCGCAGGGTGCGGAGATCCACCGCCTCTTCCGCTGGGTCGTGCCGAACCTCGCCCGCACCGTGCCGGCGGACGCCCGCGCCTTCCTGCAGAAATACTCGGCGTAGCCGGGTGGGTGCTCGATTGGGTATCAGTTGGCTTGTAAGAGGAGCTTTATGCCCCGACTCGTCGGGGTTTAAACCTCTTCCATGGGCCGGCAGAAGCAAACTGCGGTACGACCGGCGGGGTCCCCGTTGCCACCCGCGAATCGATGCGCGCCGGACCTTGCTTCGGGGCGAAAAATGAATATGGGCATCGGGGTCGGTTATCCCAATCATCCCCCATGGCCACACCCCATTTCACCCGTCGTCGGTTTGTCGGACAACTTTCAGCCGCCGCCGCTCTCGCCCTAGCTCCGCGCTGGAGCCTGGCCCTCGATCAGCCGCCGCCGGCAAAAAAACTCGGCGTGGCCCTCGTCGGCCTCGGCAATTACAGCAGAGGCCAGCTCGGACCCGCGCTAAAGGAGACAAGGTTCTGCCGGCTGGCCGGGGTGGTGACCGGCGATGCGGCCAAGGGTCGCCGCTGGGCGCGCGACTACGGCTTCTCCGAGAAAAACATCTACCACTACAACACGATGTCGTGGCTGGCCGACAATCCCGAGATCGACGTGGTGTACGTCGTCACGCCGAACAGCCTGCACGCCGAGCACACGTTGGCCGCGGCGAAGGCCGGCAAACACGTGATCTGCGAAAAACCGATGGCGGTTTCGGTCGCCGAGTGCGACGCGATGATCGGGGCGTGCCGGTCGGCCGGCGTGCGGCTGGCGATCGGCTACCGGCTGCACTACGATCCGTATCACCGGGAGATGATGCGGCTGGCGGAGCCCGGCGAATGGGGGCCGTTCACGCGGATGAACGGGGCGTTTTCGTTCCCCATGGGCGACCGGCCGTGGCGCGCCATCCGGCGGTTCTCCGGCGGCGGCCCGCTGATGGACGTGGGCATCTACGTGCTGCACGCGGCGTGCATGGCCGCGGGCGGAGTGGCGCCGGTGGCGGTGACCGCCCAGGAGATTCTGCCGAAGAGCCGGCCGGACATCTTTCAGGACGTGGAGGAGACCATCACCTGGCAGATGGAGTTTGCTGGCGGCGGGGTGTGCGACGCCCGGTCCAGCTACGCAGAAGGCGGCAACCGCTTCCGGGCGGAGAACGACAAGGGCTGGATCGACTTCTCCAGCGCCTACATTTACAATGGTCTGGCGGCCACCACGAGCCGGGGCCCGCTCAGCTTCCGCCATCCCGAGGTCAACCAACAGGCGCTGCAGATGGACGCTTTTGCCCGCGACGTGCTCGACGACCGGCCCAGCCTGGTCCCCGGCGAACTCGGCCGGCGCGACATGGCGATAATCGAGGCGATCTACACTTCCGCCCGGACCGGTGGGCAGCGGACGGAAGTGAAGGTTTGAAGCCGGAGTCGGCGCCGCGGCTCGTAGCGCGGGCTTCCAGCCTGCTTCTCTCGTTTTAGACAATATGCCGGTGCGACGAAGACCGACCTCCGTTGATCGTGGCACTGCGCCAAATCTTGAGACTCGCCCAATGGTGCAGCATGGGCTTGTTTTCCGGCCAGCATGATCCTCGAACTTGCCACGCTCGATGTGAAACCGGGTCAGGAGACCGCCTTTGAGCGGGATTTTGTCACGGCCTCGGCCTTGATCAGCAGCATCGACGGCTACCTGTCCCACGAACTGCAGCGCTGTGTGGAGCGGCCCGGCCGCTACCTTCTGCTCGCGCGTTGGCGAACCCTTGAGGCCCACACCGAGGGTTTCCGGAAATCGCCGCACTATGCGGAGTGGAAGAAGCTGCTGCACCACTACTACGATCCGTTTCCGACCGTCGAGCACTACACGGTCGTTTTTGCGCAGAATGTTCCCGGCGTGTGAGCGTGAGGGCCGGGCGATTCCTTAAAAATCCGCCGTGCCCGGGGTGCGGGCGAAGGGGATGACGTCGCGGATGTTGCCGACGCCGGTCACGAACATGAGCATGCGCTCGAAGCCGAGGCCGAAGCCCGCGTGGGGCACGCTGCCATAGCGCCGCAGGTCGAGGTACCACCAGTAGTTCTTCTCGTCGAGATGGTGCAGCATCATGCCCGCTCGCAGCTGGTCGAGCCGCTCCTCGCGCTGGCTGCCGCCGATGATCTCGCCGATGCCGGGCACGAGCAGGTCCATGGCGGCGACGGTCTCCCGGCCGGGCGCGCAGCCGTCGTTCTGCCGCATGTAGAACGCCTTGATCGCGCGCGGATAGTTGTAGACCGTGACCGGGCACTTGAAGTGCTCCTCGGTGAGAAAGCGCTCGTGCTCGGCCTGGAGATTGGCGCCCCAGGAAACGGGATGCTCCCAGGTGCGGCCGCTTTTCTCCAGGATCTCCACCGCCTCGGTGTAGCTGCAACGCTGGAACGGGCGCTCGAGGACGAAATCGAGCCGCGCGAGCAGGTCCTTGTCGACGAACTTGGAAAAGAATTCCAGGTCGGCGGCGCAATGTTCGCGCGCGTCGCGGATGAGGTGCTTCACGAACTCCTCCGCCAGGTCCATGTCGCCGTGCAGGTCGCAGAAGGCGACCTCGGGCTCGATCATCCAGAATTCGGCGGCGTGGCGCGAGGTGTTGGAATTTTCCGCGCGGAACGTCGGCCCGAACGTGTAGATGTTGCTGAGCGCGCAGGCGAAAATCTCGCCCTCGAGCTGCCCGGAAACGGTCAGGTAGGCTTTCTTGCCGAAAAAATCCTTCGCGTGGTCGACGGATTTGCCGTCCTCGGTTTTGGGCGGATTTTCCAAATCGAGCGTGGTCACGCGGAACATGTCGCCCGCGCCCTCGGCGTCGCTGGCGGTGATGATCGGCGTGTGGACGTAGCAAAAGTTTCTCTCCTGGAAAAACCGGTGCACGGCATAGGCCAGCCGGCTGCGCACGCGGAAGACCGCGCCGAAGAGGTTCGAACGCGGGCGGAGGTGGGCGATCTCGCGCAGGAACTCCAGGGTGTGGCCCTTTTTTTGCAGCGGGTAGGTCGCGTCGGCCTCGCCCAGCACCGTGAATTTTTCCGCGACGACCTCCCATTGCTGGCCGGCGCCCTTCGAGGCCACGAGCTTGCCGCGCACCTCGACCGAGGCGCCCGTGTGCGCCCGGGCCACGCCGGCGTAGTCGGGCAGGGTGGCGTCCACGATGACTTGCAGGCCCTTGAGGCTGGAGCCGTCGTTCAGCTCGATGAAGGAAAAGGCCTTGGCGTCGCGCCGGGTGCGGACCCAGCCTTGGAGAAGGATCGCATCGCTCGGGGCGGTGGCGGCGAGGGCGTTTTTGACCAGAGTGCGTTGCATGGGATTTTTCCCGAATGAAGCGCTTTCGGCGGATCGAGGCAAATCCGGAAACGGGCCGGAGCGGGTCCAGTGGCCCGGGTGTTGGAACGCAACAGCCACACTACTCAGCCAGGTTGGTGCGGTTGATCGGAGGTCAATCTGGCAGGTGGCGGGCTGGTCCCGCCACTTCTTGTCGCGCGGCAAGCGCGCAACCTGCGCCCGAATGTTTGCGCCGAACTCTCCAGGACGAAACCAGAACGTGCACTCCATGTTCCCGCTCAGCGCGGACCAGGGACTGCGGGACCGGTGTGATTGCCTTGCGGAAGCGAGGCGGGGTCCGCAGGCTGCACCCTGTCGAAGAGACAATCCGCATGAACTACAAAAAAATCACGATGGCCGGCCGGAAGCGCATCGCGCTGGTCGCCCACGACGGCAAAAAGCAGAGCCTGGTCGAGTGGGCCAAGTACAACCGCAATGTGCTCGTCGAGCACGAGGTCTGGGCCACGGGCACGACCGGGGGCATGCTGGAAAAAGCGCTGGGGTTTCCGATCAAAAAGCTGCAAAGCGGACCGCTGGGCGGCGACCAGCAGATCGGCGCGATGATCGTGGAGGGGAAGATCGATTTCCTGATTTTCTTCTGGGATCCGCTCGAGCCGCAGCCGCACGATCCTGATGTGAAGGCGCTGCTGCGGATGTCCGTCGTATGGAACGTGCCCACGGCCTGCGACCGTTCGACGGCGGACTTTATGATTTCCTCGCCCATGATGCACGACCCCTACGACCGGCTGGTGCCGGATTACGACGACTACAGCAAACGGGTGATCCCGACGGAGATCAAACCGACGTCGCGCACACCCAAATCATCCGGGAAAAGCTGAACGTCCGCCCTCCTGCCGACGGCGGAACGCGTCTGTTGTGGCGCCCGGTTGGCGTGCCTTCGTTCGGTGTGACGGAAGATTTGTTTGAAACGGGGGAGTTTCTGGGCGTTCTTGACGGCATGAATGCGTCTACGAAACGAAACTTTATCCGTTCAATCCATCCCGGCCTTGTGTTGTTGACTTCAGCGCTGCTGCTCCTCGGCGGCTGCGTTGTGGAGCCGGTGCGGGTCCGCCCCGCCGTTTACGTGGAGCCCGCGCCGCTGCCGTCCGGCGAGGTCGTCGTGATGGAGGCGCCTCCGCCGCCGCAGGAGGAAGTGGTCGTCGTGCAACCGTCGCCCGCGCATGTCTGGATCCACGGTTACTGGGCGTGGCATGGCGACCGGCACGTCTGGGTGTCGGGTCGCTGGGAACTGCCGCCCCGGCCGGGTGTGGCGTGGGTGGAGCCGCGCTGGGAACACCGGGACCGCGGCTACGTGTTCGTTGCGGGCAGCTGGCGGGAGGGTCCGGCGGTGGTGCACGAGCGTGTCGAGGTCCGGCCAGCGGTCAATGTCGGCCTGAATTTCGTCGTCCAGGCGCCACCCCCGCCGCGCCGCGAGGTGATCGTCGAGCGCGAACGTCCGTCCCGCGATCACGTCTGGATCCGCGGCTACTGGGTCTGGCGCGAGGGCCGCCATGTCTGGATCAACGGCCGCTGGGAACGCCCCCCGCATCCGCACGCGGTCTGGATTGAACCGCGCTGGGAACGCCGCGATCGCGGCTATGTGTTCATCGAGGGTTTCTGGCGCTGACGCCGGACTCATGAGTTGCACTGATTTTCCTGCGAGCCTGCTCTCTTGGAAGGTGGAGCCCGACCTCCGGGCGGGCTGATGCGCTCGCGTGAGGAAAACCGGTCACAGAGGTCCGGTTCCGCCTCGTTGCAACAGCATGATTCCGGCTGAGGGCCGCGCCCGGCGGGGTCAGACGGGAGTTCCGCGCTCCGGCCTTGACGCGGCCGAAGCGCTCCGCGCATCGTGACCGGATGGCCGAACCTGCTCCGCGACGCAACCGCGCTCTCCTCTACAAGCTTGGCGCCGCGGTGCTCGCGCTCCTCGTGATCGCCGGCCTCGTGGCGCGCGGCCTCGATCTCAAAGGCCTCCTGGAGCAAGGGCTCGGGATCATTCGCAACGCCGGGCCGCTGGCGTTCTTCTGCGCCATGGCCATCCTGCCGGCCTTCGGAGCGCCGATCCTCGCCTTCTCCCTGACCGCCGGTCCGGCCTTTGGCGAGAAGCTGGGCCTGCCCACCGTCATCGGGTTTTGTCTCCTGGCCTTGCTGGTCAACATGACGCTCAGCTACTACCTCGCCCGCCGCGCCCTCCGGCCGGTCTTGCAAAAACTGGTGACCAAGCTCGGCTACAAGCTGCCGCAGGTCGCGGCGGATGACGCCACGGACCTCGTCGTCTTGCTGCGGGTGACGCCCGGGGTGCCGTTTCCAGTGCAAAACTACCTGTTAGGATTGGCTGAGGTTCCGTTCAGACGCTACCTGCTGGTCTCCTGTGCGATCATGTGGACCATGACCGTGGCGCTGGTGCTCTTCAGCGACGCCTTGCTGCACGGCAAGGGCCGGGTGGCGCTCATTGCCGTCAGCCTGCTGCTGGCGATTTCGGCGGCCACGCACCTTTTGCGGAAACATTACGGCAAAAAGAAAACGGAATGAAACCGCCGGAGGAAGTTCCTCTTGCCGATGCGGGCCGGGTGCAGACGGTCACGGAATTCACGCGTCGCGTGAAGGAGCTGCTCAAGGGCGGCCTGCCGCCCGGCTGGGTGCGGGGCGAGGTGTCCAACCTGCGCGCCCAGGCCAGCGGGCACGTGTACTTCTCGCTCAAGGATGCGGGGGCGCAGCTGGCCTGCGTGCTGTTTCGCGGCGACGCGGCCCGGCAGAGCGTGGCGTTGCGCGACGGCCTGCAGCTGCTCGCGTACGGCGAGGTGGACGTGTACGAGACGCGCGGGCAATACCAGCTGATCGTGCGGGCGCTGGTCGACCAGGGCGCCGGCCGGCTGCAACAGGAATTTGAGCAATTGAAGCAACGGCTGGCGGCCGAGGGCCTGTTCGAGGTATCGCGCAAGCAACCCGTGCCGCTAATGCCGCGCACGATCGGGTTCATCACCTCGCCGACCGGTGCGGCGGTGCAGGACTTCATTCGCATTTTGCAACGACGCGGCTGGACCGGCCGGCTGGTGGTGCTACCGGCAAAGGTGCAGGGCGACGGTGCCGCGGCCGAAATGGCGGCCCGGTTGCGCACGGCGGAAGCGCTCGGAATTTTCGACCTGCTCGTCATCGGCCGGGGCGGCGGCAGCCTCGAGGATCTGTGGGCGTTCAACGAGGAGACGCTCGTGCGCGCCGTGGCGGCATGTCCGGTCCCGATCATTTCCGCGGTCGGGCACGAGATCGACTACACGCTGTGCGACTTTGCCGCGGACCTGCGGGCGGAGACACCCAGCGGTGCAGCCGAACTCATTTCGAGCAACTACCTCGCCGGCTCCGAGCGCGCGGCCCGGGCGCGCGAGGCGATGCGCGATGCAGCCGGGCATGCCGTGGACCGCGCTGCCGAGCGGCTCGACCATGCCCGCAGCCGGTTGCGGCTGCTCTCGCCCGCGGCGGCGATCGAGCAGGGTTTTTTGCGTCTGGACGATCTGGCCGGCCGCCTGGAGTCCGCGCTGCGCCAGGGCGCCCGGCTTCGTCGTGAACAGCTGGCGGGGGTGCGGACGCGCCTGACCCTGGCCGCGCCGGAAAAGCGCGTGCAGCAGGAGTCGCACCGCCTGCTGGCCCTGTGGAAACGACTGGAATCGGCCAGCCCGCAGTCCGTGCTCAAACGCGGCTATGCCATTGTGCGCGACGAACAAGGCCGGCCCGTGACCCGCGCCCGGGGCCTGCAGACGGGCCAGGCGCTGGCGAACGATTTTCACGACGGCCGGGTGCAGGTGCGGGTGGAATAAAGGTCTCCGGGGCATTCCTGGCCAAGACAATGCATTTTGTGGGAGCGGGCTTGCTCTCGACGTCGCACGAGTCGCGGGCAAGCTCGCTCCCACATTTTCAAGCCAAGCCGAAGCACGCTTCGGGGGATTAGACCCACAGGGAATAAACTTCGCCCGGCCGGCTCTTAGTTTGAGTACCACCCGCGTGACCGGCTTCCGCCGCGTTGCGCATTTCTCAAACTTGTCTAGTCTTCCTTCCATGAAAACGTGGTCAGCCCTGCTGGCTTTGATCCTCCTCGCCGCCACCCTGGCGGTGCTCCACCTTCGCGCGGACAATCCTTCCATGAAATCCACCAAATCCATCCTCGCTCCCGCCGGCCCCGCGTGTGCGCTCGACGGCCAGAAATCCGCCTGCGGCCTGCCCTCGCACGTCGTCATCGACATGGGCAAGGTGCGTGTGCAGCACACCGACGCCGAGTGGCAGGCCCTGCTCACGCCCGAGCAGTACCGGGTCGCCCGCCAGCAGGGGACCGAGTATCCGTTTCGCAACGCCTACTGGGACAACCATGAGGATGGCGTCTATTTCTCCGTCTGCAGCGACACGCCGCTGTTCGACAGCCGCGACAAATTCGAGTCCGGCACCGGCTGGCCGAGCTTCACCAAGCCGATCGAGAAGGCCTTCGTTGGCGAGACAGTCGACGACGGTTTCGGGATGACCCGCACCGAGGTGCACTGCAACGTGGACGGGGCGCACCTCGGCCACGTGTTCGACGACGGCCCCGAGCCCACCGGGCTGCGCTACTGCATCAACTCCGCCTCGTTGAAATTCATGCCCCGCGTGGAATACAACGCCTGGTTGGCGAAGAACAGCGGCGCGGAGAAATAACCAGCGCCTTCATGCCGCGGCCGTGGCGCCGGCGTGGATGTGGGCGAGCACCAGCTCGGCGGCCTCCGCGAGCGGGACGCGGGAGGTGTTGATCACGAGGTCGTAATGTGCGGGATCGTCGAGGTCGGCGTTGAAATAGGAGGAGACGTAGCGCCGGCGGGCCGCGTCGCAGCGCGCGTTTTGGAGCAGGGCCTCGGAATCGGTAACCTGAAAACGCTCCGCAAAATAGCGGGCCCGGTTGGCGGGTGGTGCCACCAGACGCACATGGATTCCGCCGGGGATGCCCGTGGTGGCGAAGTTGGCCCCGCGGCCGACGAGGATCACATGCCCGCCGGCGGCGAGTTTCCGCAAGGTGGCGTTGGTCTTCTGCACGAGCTCCCACAGATTGGGGTGCAATCCGACGATTTCCCCGATGGTGGCGTTCACCTCGGGGACGCGATCCTCGGGCAGAAAACGCGCCAGATTCGCGGCCAGGTGATTCGTTTCCAGCATCTGGTTTACGACGTTGCCGCCGAAGATGTTCCAGTTTGCGCGGCGGTCGGGCTCACGGTTCAGCCTGTCGGCCAGCAGCTGCGCGAGCCCCGAACCGCCGGCGCAGGATTCGCGGGCAATGGTGATGAACGGGCGCGGCGGCCGGATCGACCAAGGCGAACGCGAGTCCCGCATCTCGGCATTGAAAATGCCGCCGGCCCGGTCGTGAAAAACCAGAGTTTGCATGGGGGTGACCTTCGTTGCTGGCGACCGCGCCAGCCGGTCGTCGTGGCGGCCGTCGCGGTGCGTCACTACCAATTGCAGCACATCCCGTGCCCCCCGCGCAGTCCTTCGCGATACGGACGGGGAACGCACAAAGCCGGACTCGGGCAGCGGAAGCCAGTTTTGCGGCGAACGTTGCCCCGGAAAGGTGGAGCCCGACCTCCGGGCGGGCTGCTTCCGGCGGCGCGAGGAAAACCGGCCGCGGAGGTCCGGTTCCACCCAGGCACCCGTCTGAATCTGGGGCGGGTCAACCCGGAGCCCCTGTTACTGGTATAACCAGAATCGCCGGCTTTGCTGCTGGTACACCGCGGCGCGCTCGGCCCAGTTGTTGACGAAAGCCGCGACGTCCACATGCGAACCTTGCGTGGTGAGCGCCCGCCACCAGGCGCTCGAACCGGTGAGCTTGTTCAACATGTTCTGGCGATCGAGCGGCGCCGCCTTGAAGGGATTGACCGGACTCCACTTCACCGCGGCCTTCATCATGTAAAATGAGAGCTCCGTCGGCCGCCAAGTGTTCCAATCCGCAATCTCCACATACACCCCACCGATGACCTTGCCATCGCGCCCGACCCCCTCCGTTTTTTCCAACCTGATGCCGGGAATGTGATACTGGCCGA
The DNA here is from genome assembly GCA_964477955.1 of uncultured Opitutaceae bacterium. Classification (GTDB taxonomy): domain Bacteria; phylum Verrucomicrobiota; class Verrucomicrobiia; order Opitutales; family Opitutaceae; genus Didemnitutus. The sequence goes on along the minus strand of CAYZGG010000040.1, from coordinate 20,158 downwards.
GCTCGGCCATGATCTGCTCCGGGGTTTTCTTCGGATACCCGATGCCCCGGAACGGATAAAATGTGCCGACGCCCCAAGTCCACCCGCCGATCTCCGTCCCGAGACCGACCATGGCGTAACCCACCACCGAGTTGAAATCCGGCACGAACGGCGAGGTCGGCACCCAGCGCAACCCCGTGTCGGGCCAGCGCATCGCGCGCGTCCAGCCGCGCATCGGTACGATCGTCAGGCGCCCGTGCTGGCGCACGCGTTCGCTCACCGCAAGCACGCCGGGCGTTTCCCGGGCCATCCTGGCCAGCTCACCCATCGTGAGCCCGTGCACGTACGGGACGCGAAACGCGCCGACGTAGCTCATCCACTCGGGGTCGAGCGGTGGGCCGTCGACCTTCAATCCGCCGAGCGGATTCGGACGATCGAGCACGATCACCTCCACACCATTTTCAAAACAGGCCTCCATCGTGTACCGCATGCAGCTGATGAACGTGTAGGAGCGCGCCCCGATGTCCTGCAGATCGATCACGAGGGCGTCGAGGCCGTGCAACATCTCGCGGGTCGGCTTGCGGGTCTTGCCGTGCAGCGAGTAAACCGGCAGCCCCGTGCGCCGGTCGACCGTGTCGGCGAGGTTGTCGCCGGCCTTGCCCGTGCCGTCGAAACCGTGTTCCGGTCCGAAGAGGGCGACCAGTTTCACGTTGGGGGCGCGGCGGAGGACGTCGACCGTGGCTTCCCCGCGGCGGTTCACGCCGGCGGGATGCGTGAGCAGCCCGATCCGTTTCCCGGCGATGGCGACGAAGTTTTCGGCCTCCAGCACGTCGATGCCCAGCATGACCGGCGGCAGGGTGGCTTCGGGCACCGGCACCGGCGCGGGCACGGGCGCGGGCGGGCGGGGCGTCGGGGTCGCCGGCACGACCGGCGGCGGGGCGGGTTTGGCCGGCCCGCTGGAGCACCCGGCCGCAAACAGCAGGGCGCCGAATGCAACGAGGACCAAAGCGAAGACAACAGTCAACCGGCGGGACATGAATAGATTTTCTGAAAACGCCGCCGCCGCATGGCGAGGACAAACGCGGAAAATCTCTGGTGTGCGGCGGTTCGGTTGCCTTTGTGGCAGCGGCTTTACGCCGCGATGGATCGAGCGCTCGGTCATCCACGGGGCTTCTCGGAGGGCGCGGCTTGACCCCAAGACGCTCCGATCGCGTTGGCGTCAACGCGATCCACCGCTCAGACGCGTCGCGCCCGCCGGGCGGCCGCGGCCGCGGCGAGGGCCTCCAACACGGGCACGGTTTCGTCGAAAGCGAGACAGGGGTCGGTGATGCTCTGTCCATAGACCAGCGGCCGGCCCTGGTCGTGTTTTTGCGCGCCGCCGACCAGATTGCTCTCGAGCATGAAGCCGAAAATCGCGGACGAGCCGGCGGTCACCTGGGCGGCGAGCTCGGCGGCGACCTGGGCCTGCTGGGCGGGCTGCTTTCCGCTGTTGCCGTGGCTGCAATCGACCAGCACGACCGGCGGGGCGCCGGCTTTCTGCAGGAGGACGACGGCCTCGGCGATTTGCTCGCGGCCGAAGTTCGGGCCGCTGCGGCTGCCGCCCCGCAAGACGAGATGGCATTGGTCGTTGCCGGAAGTCGCCAGCACCGCTGGGGCGCCTTCATGCGTGAGTGAGGGAAAACAGTGCGGCTGACGCGCGGAGACAATGGCGTCCACGGCCACCTGCAGGTCGCCGTCGGTGCGGTTCTTGAAACCGACGGGCATGGACAGGCCCGAGGCGAGCTCGCGGTGGATCTGGCTCTCGGTCGTGCGCGCGCCGATGGCCCCCCAGGTCACGAGGTCGGCGTAGTACTGGCCCAGGGTGGTGTCGAGAAATTCGGTGCCGATGGGCAGGCCGCTGGCGGTGACGTCGAGCATCAGCTGGCGCGCCAGGCGCAGCCCGGTGTTGACCATGAAACTGCCGTCGAGGTGGGGGTCGTTGATCAGGCCCTTCCAACCGATCGTGGTCCGGGGCTTTTCAAAATAGACGCGCATCACCACCAGCAGATCGCCGGCGAGCCGGTCGGCCACGGGGCGCAGCCGGCGGGCATAGTCGAGCGCAGCCGCCGGGTCATGGATGGAGCAGGGCCCGACCAGGGCGAGCAACCGGTCGTCGCGGCCGGCGATGATCTCGCCTAGCGCGTGGCGGCTCGCGTCCACCAGCGCGGCGCCGGCTTCGCCCAGCGGCAGGTCCTCTTCGAGAATGGCGGGCGAAACCAGGGGTCGCGCCGAACGGATGCGAAGGTCTGAGGTCGGCTGGCGCATAGGGGGAACATCGAAGTCAACGGAGCGCGCTGCAAATTGCACGGAAATTTTCGTCGCGCCCCGTTCCTTCCGGGCGTAAAGCCGGCGCATGCTTTTCCTCTGCCAGCACGGGTTCGAGCCGTTGCTCTCACGTGAACTGGTGGCCGACGGCCTGACCGTCAACGAGACCGGGCCGGGCTGGGCCGGGGCCGAGCCGGTGCCGGGCGACGCGATCGGTCGGCCGGTGGCGGAGTTGTGCTTCCCGCACCTCACCTTGCTGGCGCCGCGCGAATTCCGGGGCGAATCCGTCAACGCCCTGGCGCAGCAACTGGCGGAATTTTTCCTCGCCAGCCTGCGCGGCGAACGGATCGAGGCCACCTGGCCCTGCGTATTCCGGTGCGCGGCCGAGGTGCCCGGACTGGGCCGGCGGCTGAGCGGGGTCGAAAAGGCGTTTCACGAACTGCTCGGCAAAAAGCTCTCTCGCGTCGCGAAACTTGCCGGGCCGGACCTGCCGCGCGGCGCCGGGGCCGCACGCGGGCTGGTGGTTTTTTTCGCCGATTTCGGACGCGTCTTCGCCGCCCGCGAGTTCTGGAGCGGCGGACAGCGCCGGATGGCGGACGATCCACTCGCACCGTCGCGATCGTACCTGAAAATCGAGGAGGCGTTCGTGGTGCTCGGGCGTGAACCCGCGCCCGGCGAGACGGTGTGCGATCTTGGCGCCGCGCCGGGCGGCTGGAGCTACGGGGCGGCGAAACGCGGGGCGCAGGTCGTGGCGGTGGACAACGGTCCGCTCAAGGGCGGCGCGCTCGACCATCCGCGGATCGTCCACCGGCGCGAGGACGCGTTCAAATTTGCGCCGGAGGAGGGCCGGGTCTTCGACTGGCTTTTTTGCGATCTGGTCGAGGAGCCGCATCACGTGATGCAAAACCTCGTCGCCCCCTGGCTGGAGCGCCGCTGGTGCCGGCGGTTCGTCGTCAACCTGAAGTTCGGCCGCACGGACCCGCTCGCGCTGCTGAGCGAGGTGCGGGCGAAGGGCGGGCCGGTCGGCGGGCGCGTCGCCCGGCTGAGCGTCCGGCATCTCTACCACGACCGCGAGGAATTCACGCTCGTCGGGGATGTCGCGGAGTAACCCGGGGACTGCTCCGCGTTTCTTGCTACGCATCTCTTGCGGTCGATCCGGGCCTTTTACGGGGAAAATAAAACTCCGGACGGGGAATTCCATGAGACGGCGTGATAAATGTCCCTCCACCATTAGTGGAATTTGACGGCGGCCCGGCCACAACCTGTAGTGGAAAGTGCGTCCAGCACCAGGCGCGCCGGCCCAGTCCGCCGGTCACACACACAGCCAGCCAGCAGCCATGTCACCTCAATCCTTGCCCGTTTCCCCTGCCGCCGCAGGACTCTCGGATTTTCGCGCCCAGCCGCGTGAGGCGGGTCACGCGGCCGAAATGGATTCCCGGCGAAGTTTGGGCCGCCTGGCGGACGCGATCTGGGCCGCGCTGGAAAGCCGCGAGGGTTCCCCGCCGGTGAGCACCAGTCCATCCGGTGGCGAGACCCGGCGGGCGGATCGGCCGGCCGCAGGTCCGGAGCGCACGGGTTAGTCCCCGCCGACTCGGATCAGCCAGCGCATTGGGGAGGGGCCAACCGGTATGGTTTGTTTTTTCCCGGCGGACTGACCGAGCCGTTCCGTTCGCCCCCGCGTCCCAACCCCTTCCCTTTCACCCCGTGTCGTTTTTATCCGCACCCCACTTACCACCATGAAGAATTCGTCCCTCGCCACCCACCTCCGCCCTGAGACCGAGCTGATCGCCTTTCCCACCCCGACCAAAGGCGCGCAACTGCTCAGCCGCGCCATTCCGCTGGCGGCCCGCCTGGTCAGCAAGCGCGACGGCACCAAGGTCCGCTTCGATCTCAACAAGATCACCCGGGCCATCGCCCTGGCCTTCCACGAAGTGCAGACGGAAAACGCCCCGAACCCCTACCGCGACGACATGCTCGCGTGCTTCGGCCTCGAGAGCGAAGCCTTCGCCGAAGTCACCCGGATCGCCGGGGCGGTTTCGCAAATGCTCGAATTATACTATCGGGACGGAAAGCATCCGTCCATCGACCAGATCCAGGACTCCGTCGAAAAGGCCATCGCCGCCTCCGGACACTGGGAGGTGGCGAGGGCCTACATGCTCTATCGGGCCCGCCGCGCGGAGCACCGGCTGGTCTCCTACCCGGACAATGGCATGGCCGACTACATCGCCATGGCGAAATACGCCCGATACCGGCCCGAGCTCGGCCGGCGGGAGGTCTTCACCGAGGGAGTGGAGCGGGTTCGGGACATGCACCTGCATTTTTTTGCGGACAAGCTGGAACGCCGGATCCCGTCGACGCTGCCCGCCCCCGTGGCCGAACTGGCCGGCGAAAACGCCGGGCTCCTCGCGACGACTCTCGGTGACGCCAGGATCGACCAGCTCATCGGCCAGGTCTTCGCGCAGGTGGCGGCCAAGAAGATCCTGCCCAGCATGCGGGCGATGCAGTTCGGCGGCGAGGCGATCCTCCGCAACAACAGCCGGATGTTCAACTGCAGTTTCTCGAACGTCGACCGGCTCGAATTTTTCCGCGAGTACTTCTTTCTGCTGCTGAGCGGCTGCGGCGTGGGCTTCTCGGTCCGCAAACACCATGTCGCGATGCTGCCGCCGCTGCCCGCGCGGGCCGCCGAAAGCGACCTGCCGGTCTGGCACTACCGCATCGCCGACTCCATTGAGGGCTGGTCGGATTCAATCCATGCCCTGTTCCAGTCGTTTTACCAGGGCCAGAAGATCGAGTTCGATTTTTCCGCCATCCGGCCCCGCGGCCAGGCCCTGAAAACTTCCGGCGGCAAGGCGCCCGGGCACCTGCCGCTGAAGAAGGCACTCCTGCGCGTGGAGAAGATCCTGGAACAGGCCGCAGGCCGGGCGCTCCGGCCGATCGAGGTCTACGATATCAACATGTTTGTCGCCAAGGCAGTCCTCGCCGGCGGCATCCGCCGGTCGGCCACGATCTGCCTGTTCTCGCCGGAAGACGAGGAGATGATGAATGCCAAGACCGGCAGCTGGTTTGAACAAAATCCGCAGCGCTCGGCCTCGAACAACTCGGCGGTGCTCTCGCGCGACGGGCAAAACCTCGAGCACTTCCGCAAGCTCTTCCGGGCCCAGAAGGAATTCGGTGAGCCGGGATTCTTTTTCAGCGACCACCCCGATGCCGGTTGCAATCCCTGCGCCGAGATCAGCCTGCTGCCCATCGTCGACTGGGACCTGTCCGCCGAGGAAGTGGAGCAGCTTTTCAAAAACGGCTACCGCGGAGATTTTCCCGGGACGACCCGCCTCTCGGGTTTCCAGCACTGCAATTTGACCACGATCAACGGTCGCGCCGTGCCCGACGCACCGGCCTTCTACCAGGCTTGCATCGCGGCCACGGTGATCGGCACGCTGCAGGCCTGCTACACCGACATGCCGTACCTCGGGCCCGTCACCCGGCTCCTCAACGAGCACGATGCCCTCATGGGCGTGTCGATCTGCGGGTTCATGGACAACCCGGACATCCTTTTCGACCAGGAAGTCCTCCGCAACGGCGCGAGCCTCTGCCGGGCGACGAATCTGCTGGTGGCGGAGGTCCTGGGGGTCCGACCGGCGGCCAAGATTTGCACGACCAAGCCCGAAGGCACGGCCAGCCTGATCCTCAACGCGGCCTCCGGCATTCACCCGCACCATGCCCGCCGCTATTTCCGCCGGGTCCAGGCGAATCGCAAGGAGCCGATCTACACCTTCTTCAAATCCGTCAACCCCCAGATGACCGAACCTTCGGTCTACAATCCCGACACCGACGACGTCATCACCTTTCCGGTGGAGGCCCCGAAAAAGGCGATTCTCCGGAAGGACCTGAATGCCCTCCAGTTTCTCGAACTGGTCAAACTGGTCCAGCGGAACTGGGTCATTCCCGGCGGAGATCCGCAATCCCGGTCGCCCAATCTGCACCACAACGTGTCCAACACCTGCAACGTCCGCCCCGATGAATGGGAGGACGTCGCCGACTTCATCTGGACCAATCGGCACTATTTCACCGGCATCGCCCTCCTGCAGGACGCCGGCGACAAGGCCTACGCCCAAGCCCCGCGCGAGGAAGTGTCTTCCGAATCGGACATCATGCGGTGGAATCTTTTGCGCCCGGGCTCGGTCGACTACACCCAGATGCGCGAGGCGTCGGACGAGACCGAACTCGCCCAAACCGTCGCGTGCGCCAGCGGCGCCTGCGAGCTCACCTGAGCGCGTTTGCCGTCGACGGCCCGGAGCTGGCTCCCCGTTCGGAGGGCCCGTCTCCCGACGGGCGGTGGGCGGTCGGATGACCGCCCCTCCAAAAACAGCAAAACTTCCGTGGCGCGTCGCGAGGGAATCCACCCTTGTCTTCGCTCCGCGGGACTTTCACCCTGCCGGCCGCTTGTCCAAGAACCCCGCCCCCATTTCCAAGGTCAGAGAGTCAAACGTCTGCGGCTGGCAGGCGGTTTCGGCGCTTTTCGCCCAGCATCCCACTGAGATCAAACGGTTGTTCTTCGACGCACCCACCGGCAAGCGCACGGGCGAATTGTGCAGCTATCTGGCCGCGCAAAAAAAGATCTACCGGCAGGTGCCGGCGGAGGAGCTGGAGAAGATTTCGAATACCGTGCACCACGGCGGGATCGTGGCGGTCATCGCCGAGCGGCCGTTGCGGAGGGTCACCCGCGAGGTGGTCGAGGGTTGGGCGCGGGCCCGGACGCCCCTGCTTTTGCTCGACCGGGTGGGCAACGCCAACAACCTCGGGGCGATCGTCCGCACCGCGGCGTTTTTCGGGGTGAAGGCGATCGTCCTGCCCGACCATCCGGCCCAGGCCCTGCCCGGCGATGCCGCCTGCCGCGTGGCCGAGGGCGGGATGGAGTTTGTGGAATTCTACCGGGTGCCCGCGCTGCGGGAATTCTGCGTGGACTTGAAGCGGCACTTTTTCGTCATCGGCACTAGCCTGGCCGGCAACCAGCTTTCGCCGGCCGAGGCCAAGGCCCGCCTTTTGCAGGATGGCCGGATGCCGCGTCCGCCCGCGCTGATTCTGGGCAACGAAGAGCAAGGCCTCGCGCCCGCCCTGGCCGCGGTGTGCGACCGGCTGGTGAAAATCCCCGGCGCCGGCACGGTCGAGTCGCTCAACGTCTCCGCCGCCGCCGCGGTCCTCTGCTGGGAATTCTTCGGCAGCAAGTAAACCGGGGCGATCGGAGGGTCGCGATGGATTGTGTAGGAGCGGCTTTGCGCCGCGATTCGGCGCGGCGACGACGGCGCGAGGCCGATTGATCCTGGCCCGAAGGTAGGGCGGTGCCGCCGGGACCGCCGCGAGCGATATTCGACGCGTGCAGCTCCGCCGGCGGGCCGAGCGCTCCACCACTTTTGTTCAACCGGGTGGTGGCTCAATTTGCTTCTGCCGGCCAAGGCGGAAGCGGGTTTATCCCGCGACGAGTCGGGACATAAAGCCCCTCCGCATGCAAACTGATACACTTCCCTCAACCGCGCCAGCTTGCCTGCGATCCCAGCCTGACCACACTGGAAAGGATGAACACCCCGCTGTGGGACGATCGCGCCTGGACACCTCTTCCCCGACTGACCGGAATCGCGCGCGCCGATGTCTGCGTGGTCGGACTGGGCGGGTCGGGCCTGGCGGCACTCGAGGAACTGCAAACTCAGGGCGTGAACGCGATTGGGGTCGATGCCCTCGGCGTCGGCTCCGGGGCGGCGGGACGGAATGGCGGATTTGTGCTGGCGGGGCTTGCGAAATTTTTTCACGAAACCGTGGCGCAGTTCGGTCGCGCCACGGCGGCGGCCGTCCACCGGGCCACGGCCGACGAAGTCCGGCGACAGGCCGACCAAATGCCGGAAATCATCCGACTCACGGGCTCGCTGCGGATCGCGTCGGACGTCGCGGAACTCGAAGACTGTCGCCGGCATCTGGCCGCGCTGCAGGAAAACGGATTCGCGGTGGAATGGTATCGGGGCCCCGAAGGCGAGGGATTGTTGCTGCCCGGCGACGGGATGATGCAACCGCTCGCTCGCGCGCGCGCGACGGCCACCCGGCTGCGGGAGCAGGGCGTGCAACTTTATGAGCAGTCGCCCGCGCGAAAGCTGCTCCCCGGGCAGGTCGTGACCGACGCCGGCGCGGTGCTCTGCGACACGGTGATCGTGGCGGTGGATGGGCGTCTCGAAGAAATTTTTCCCGAACTTGCGCCGCGAATCCGCACGGCGCGGCTGCAGATGCTCGGTACTGCCCCGGCACCGGAGATCAAGCTGCCGCGGCCGGTCTATTTCCGCCACGGCTACGAATACTGGCAGCAACGCCCGGACGGTTCGATCGCGCTCGGGGGATTCCGGGACCACGCATTGGAGGAAGAATGGACGCACGCGACCGAACCGACCGAGCGCATCCAGGCGCTGTTGGAAAAATTCCTGCGCGAACATTTGCAGGTCCGCGCTCCCGTCACGCACCGCTGGGCGGCTTCGGTCGGTTACACGGCGGATGGCCTGCCCGTTTGCGAGGAGGTGCGCCCGAAGATCTGGGCCGTGGGCGGCTACAACGGCACCGGCAACATTGTGGGCGCGCTCTGCGCCCGCGCCGCGGCGCAGCAGGCCTGCGGAGCCCCCTCCGATTGGAGGGAACTGCTGACCCGCGCCCGGCAAGTTTTGTCACGCAATACGTGACATCCGCTCGGAAAACCCGCGGCCGGTTGTCACGTATTAAGTGACAATAGCGCGGGTGGGCGCGGATTTGGTTTGGCCCAGGCAGGGACGGCGGGGCGGGCGGTGATGTTTTTGGCTCGGCAAGGCCGGGGCTTTGCGGTTCGCTGGAACGATGCGTCCCCTGCGCATTTTTTTCGCGTCGCCTGAGGTCGAACCGTTTGTCAAAGCGGGCGGACTGGGCGACATGGTGGGTGCGCTTCCGAAGGAGCTCGCGGCGCTGGGCCACGACGTGCGGATCACCTGTCCACTCTACGGTTCCGTGAAGCGGGTCGGGGAATGGCGCGAGCAGACCGAACCGCTGGGCGTGGAAGTTGGTCCCGAGACGCGCTGGGCGAAGATCTGGGAAACCACCCTGCCGGGCGCGGCGGTGCCGGTGTATTTCCTCGAACACGACTGGTTTTTTGCGCGCAAGGAGGTCTACAGTTCGTGGGCCGACAACGCCCACCGCTTCGTGTTTTTCGCGCGGGCGGCGCTCGCGCTCTGCGAGCACACCGGCTGGCTGCCGGACGTGATCCATTGTCACGACTGGACCGTCGGGCTCGTGCCGGTGATGCTCAACACGACCCTGCGCGACCGTCCGATCGCGCAGGCGGCCACGGTTTTCACGATCCACAACCTCGAATATCAGGGGTACGCGCCCAGAGGCGTGGTCGATTTCGCGCGCCTGCCCTGGACCGAGTTCCGCTCCGACAGCATCGAGAGCTACAACCAGGTCAACATGATGAAGGCCGGGCTCTACCATTCGACCAAGCTCACCACCGTGAGCCCGACCTACGCGCACGAAATCCGCACGGCGGCGGGCGGCTTTGGACTCGACCCGGTGCTGCGCTTTCGGGGCGGCGACCTGATTGGCATCGTGAACGGCATCGACACGGCGACCTGGAATCCGGCCACGGATGCGGCCTTGCCGGCGAATTACGCTGCGGCGGACCTGGGCGGCAAGGCGGTGTGCAAACGCGCACTGCAGGAGCGGCTCGGGCTCACCATGGATGCGGGCACGCCGGTTTTTGGCGTGGTGTCGCGTTTCGTCAGCGGAAAGGGGCTCGATCTTCTCGCGGAGATCCTGCCGCGACTGCTGAGCGGGATGAAGGTGCAGTTCGCCATTCTCGGCAGCGGCGAGCCGTACCTCGAGGAGGTTTTCCGGCGGGCCGGAGAGTTTTATCCCGGCCAGGTGGGCGCACATATCGGTTACGATGCCGCGTTGGCGCGGCTCATCCAGGCCGGCACCGACGTCTTTGTGATGCCGAGCCGGTCGGAGCCATGCGGGCTCACGCAGATGTATGCAATGCGCTACGGCACACCGCCATTGGTGCGCGCGACGGGCGGGCTGGTCGATACCGTGGAAAACTATGTCGAGAGGGGAGCGCGCGGCACCGGTTTCATGTTCCGGGACCCGACTCCGCAGGCTTTGCACGACACGATCGGCTGGGCCTGCAGCACCTACTACGACCGCCCGGCGGACTTCGCCGGCCTGCAGCAGCGCGGGATGGCTCGGGATTTCTCGTGGCTGAAAAGTGCCGAACAGTATATCGATGTCTACCGTTGGGCAGTGGCCGCGCGGGCGCGGATCCGCGGCGCGCCGGCCGAAACCTGATTTCGTCGCCAATGACAAACCCCCGGGGGGCGCACCGGGATGCGGCTGGCGGGCGGGGGATTGCCCGGATTAGGCCGGTGATCCTCAGGCGCGTTGCTGTCGCCTGATCCGGTTGCGCGGCCGCTGCTTCAGGGCGTGGCCGCTGGTGCGAGCGGCGAAATGCCCTGGCGGCAACGCAGAAGCACTTTCTTGAAGCAGAGGGAGAAATCGTGGTCGCGCCGGGAAGAGGTTTTCGTCACAGCTGAGCCATGAACATTGGCTTTGTGGATACCCACGTGCACTTCTGGGACCAGCGGGTCCTGCCTTATCCGTGGCTGGCGGAGGTGCCGGCGATTGCCGGTCCGCACACTCCGGCGGAGCTGGCGGCGGAGAGGGGAGCGCCGGGTCCCGACAAAATCGTGTTCGTCGAGTGCGGTGCTCCCGGGCTTGACGAGGTGAGGTGGGTGGAAGCGCTCGCCGCGCGCGAGCCGCGTCTGGCCGGCATCGTGGCGAAGACCGCGGTCAACGCCGGGCCGGCCACGAGCGCGGCGATCGCCGAATTCCGGCGCCACCCGCTCGTGCGCGGCGTGCGCTACGTGTTCCAGGACGAGCCGGACCCGGATTTCTGCGCCCGGCCGGAGTTCATGGCAGGAGTGACGGAACTCGGCGCCGCTGGTCTGAGTTTCGACGTCTGTTGCCGGCATCATCAGCTGCCCGCCGTCATTCGGCTCGTGCAAGGTTGCCCCGGTACACGCTTCGTTCTCGACCATGCCGGCAAGCCCGACATTCGCGGCGGCCAGCTGGAACCGTGGCGCACGCATATCGGCGCCCTGGCCGCTTTGCCCAACGTGGTCTGCAAATTTTCCGGCCTGATCACCGAGGCGGACCACGGCGGATGGACGGCGGGACAGCTCCGGCCCTTCGTGGACACGCTGCTCGCCGCCTTCGGGCCGGCACGTTTGCTGTTTGGAAGCGACTGGCCGGTCGTCAAGCTGGCTGGTTCCTACACGCGCTGGCTGGACACCGCGTGCGCATTGGTGTCGCATTTGTCTCTCCCCGACCAGACCGCCATCTTCCGCCTCAACGCAGTTCGCGTCTACCGTCTGGATTGAATGGCCCGGACTCTTCCCATCGACGGGGTGGCCAGGTCGCGACCGGCGGAAGCGCCCGCCCTTCACTTCATCGGGGAGAAATCGGTTGGGGCGAGGAAAATGGACCTGGGGGTGCCATCGAGCAGCGGGCCGTTCTTCTCGGACTCGGTGCGGGCGGCGATCCATTCGGGGTCGGCGTGAAAGGCGTCCCATGATTTCTTGGCGGTGTCCCGGCTCGGGTGGGCGAGCAGATAGATCAGGGTCTTGCCCGCGCCTTTGTCGGCGTCGGTGGGGTGCCAATAGATGACATTGGTTAGGCCGTGGCGCGCGAAGAGGGTCATCGTGTGGTCGCGGAACCGGGCGTCGAGGGCAACGAGCTTGCCGGCGTTGGTCTGATAAATACGGAGCTCGAAAACGTGCGCGCCGGTCAGGGCGGGCGGCGCCGGGGAGAAATCCGTGATCGTCATGAAAGTCGATTCGACTTTCGCAACGATCGGTCCCGCGGCCTCGCTGGCGTTGCGGGCGGCGATCCATTCGGGGTCGGCGTTGAAGGTCTCCCAGGAGGCTTTGGCGGCTTCACGACTGGCGTGTTTCAGGACATAGTAGAGCCTGTTGCTTTCGCTGGTGTCGAGGGGCAGCCAATAGCCGACATTTTCCATGCCGAGCCGGGCGAAGATCGCGCAGGTGTGTTCGCGGAAACGCGCGAGCAGGGCGGGCATCTTGCCCGGATGCGTGGTGTAAATCCGGAGTTCGTAGACGGGCTGGGGCTCGGCGGCGCCGAGGCCGGCTGCCGCGAAACCGCAAACGGAGGACAAGCTGAGATAGCGGAGAAGTTTGTTCATGAAGGGGAAAGGGCAACGCAGGAGGAAACCGCTCGTTGACACTGATCAACGCCGATGGCCGGGGTGGGTGTGGTACGGGGATCTTGGTGAAGACGGGATTTTCAACCGGAGCTTTTTATATAGCGCTAAGCGGCGAAGTCGCAACCAGCGAAACAAGGCAGGTGGGCCACAAAAAACGCAAGAAACACAGAAACAGAGGGTCGGCTGAACCCCGGAATCCGGACTCTGCGATCTTCGCGTCCTCCCCAATTCATCCGGAACCGGAAACCTCCGCGGCCGAGGCTGCCAAATCTCAGCATTGACAGCGACGCGGCGAAACCTCTTTCTCGGGCCCGATGATTCGCGCCGCCCGCAAACTGTTTAAGAAATTCTTCGGCTTTTACCTGCCGAAGAACACGGGCGGTTGTCCAAACGCTTAAACTGAAATCATCAGACTTAACGCCAAGGAGCCGCCCGGAAACGGGGCGGCTTTTTTATTTTCCACTTCTGAACAATACCACCGCAAACATCTCACCACGGGTTGCACCGATGATCACGGATGGAAACCGAACTGCTGAAACAGGGCGGATCCGCCTCCGGGAGATTCTCCACCGTCCCCGGTAAGGCCCGCCTCCTTTCACCCAATTTCCCATGATCCTCCCCAAGTCCACCCGTCTCACCCCCGAACAACTGGCCGAAGTCACCGCGATCGTCACGGAGTTTGGCTGCCAGATCCAGCCGATCGTCGGCGCGGTCCGGTCGATCTACGCCATCGTCGGGGACGAACGAGACGAGCTCATGATCAACCGCCTGGAGGGCCTCGCCTACGTCGAGCGGATCGACCGCATCCAGTCGCCGTTCAAGCTGATGGACCGGCGATCCGACCTGGCCAACCACCACATCACGGTCGGTGGCGTCACTCTGGGCCGCGAGCTGCTGGTCATCGCGGGCCAGTGCACGATCGATCCGAAGAATCCCCAGTATTTCCTCGAGACCGCGCAGGCGGTGAAGGAGGCCGGCGCCCGGGCGTTGCGCGGTGGCGTGTGGAAGCCGCGGACGAATCCCTACAGTTTCCAGGGCGACACCAAATCGCTCGAAATCCTGATGGACGCCTCGCGACGCACGGGGCTGCCCGTCGTGACCGAGGTGATGGAGCCCGAGCACATCCAGCTGGCGCTCGAGGCCGGCGTGGCCGTGCTGCAGATCGGCGCGCGCAACGCCCTCAATTATTCCCTGCTGCGTCAGGTCGGCCGCGCCATCGCCGGCCGCGACACGGTGGTGCTGCTCAAGCGCAGCATCCACATGGGGCCGCTCAACGAATTCATCTCCGCGGCCGAGTACATCGCCGCTTTCGGCAACCCGAACGTGCTGCTTTGCCCGCGCGGCACCACGCCGACGCTCGACGGCTACCGCAACCATCCGGACGAGAGCATCACGCCGCTGTTGAAGGAAAAGACCTGGGCGCCGGTGGTCGTCGATCCGTCGCATTCGGTCGGCAAGGCGGTCTACGTGCCGGCCTGTGCGCTGGCCGCCGTGGCCTACGGGGCCGACGGCCTTTGCATCGAGGCGCATGTCAGTCCGAGCCAGGGCATCGGCGACGATCCGAAGCAGGCGGTCACGCCCGCGGTGCTGGCTGGACTTGTGACCCAGGCCCGTGCCATTCACTCTCTGCGTCAGAATTCCCCCGCCTCCACGCCCGCCCCATGAAAAAGGAACTCTCCCAGATTCGCGAAAAAATCGACGGCCTCGACCGGAAGGTCGTGAAGGTCCTCAACGAGCGCCTGAAGCTCACGCAGAAGATCGGCGAGCTGAAGCGCGGTGCGCGGACGCGCATTTACGTGGCCGAGCGCGAGGCGCAGGTGCTGCGCCGGGTGCAGGCCGTCAACGGGGGTCCGCTCAAGCCGGCCGCGCTCCAGGCCATCTACCGCGAGATCATGTCGGCGGCGCTCGCGCTCGAAAAGCCGCTCGTGATCGCCTACCTCGGGCCGGAGGCGACCAACACGCACCAGGCGGCGCTGAAAAAATTCGGCGCCAGCGTGGACTACCGGCCGATGCAGGCGCTGGCGGACGTTTTTGCCGCGGTGGAAAAGGGTGAGGCCGACTACGGCGTCGTGCCGGTGGAAAACTCCACCGAGGGTTCCGTGCGCGACTCGCTCGATCTGTTCGTCGAGACGTCGTTGAAGATCGTCGCCGAGGTGCAGCTTTCGATCGACCACGCGCTGATTTCGCGCGAACCGCTGGCCCGGATCAAAAAAGTCTACTCGAAGGACCAGGCGCTGGCCCAATGCCGGCGTTGGTTGCAAAGGCATCTGCCGCATGCACAGCTCATCGACGTCGACAGCACCGCGCTCGGCGTGCAACGCGCCGCGAAGGAAAAAGGGGCCGCCGCCGTGGCGCCCCCGCTGGCCGCCGAACGTTACGGCGTGCCGGTGCAGTCCGAGCACATCCAGGACCAGAAGAACAACACGTCGCGTTTCGGGATCCTCGGGCGCGAGGCTTCCGGCGCGGTGGGCGGTGGGCACGACAAGACCAGCCTGCTCGTCTCGCTGCACCATGAACCCGGTGCCCTGTTGCGGGCGTTGCAGCCCTTTGACCGGCGCAAACTCAACCTCACGCGGATCGAGTCGCGGCCCAGCCGGCTGCGGCCGTGGGATTACATCTTTTTCCTCGATGTCACCGGCCATTATGAGGATGCGGCGATGCAGGCCGCGCTCAAGCAGCTCCGCCGGCAGTGTCCGCTCGTGAAATGGCTGGGCAGCTATCCGACGGCGCGACCGTGAGGATTTCCTGATCCCGGCACCCGCCCACGCACCTCGGTCAATCTTTGACCTGGCCCCTGCGACGGCCTGCGCCGGTGGCCCGAACCATGCTCCAATCTATTTTCTCCATGCATCCCAGTGTCCAACCCTCGCCTCTCTACAACCCGGAGTTCGAACACGACGCCTGCGGCGTGGGCTTTATCGCCCGTACCGACGGCGCCCGGACGCACGACGTGCTGAAGTATGCCCTGGCGGCGTTGAAAAACCTGGCCCACCGCGGCGCGATCGATGCGGATTCCAGCACGGGCGACGGCGCGGGCGTGATGACGCAGCTGCCCCACGACCTCCTCCGGGCCTACCTCGAGGCGAACCGCACGGGCATCATTCCGAAGGAGCAGGACCTCGGGGTCGGCATGTTTTTCATGCCGCGCGACAACGACCTGGCGCAGGCGCAGATCAAGAAGATCGTCATCGAGGCGGTGAAGGAGGAGGGGCTGGGTTTCGTAGCCTGGCGCGACGTGCCGACGGACTACTCGATTCTCGGTCGCAAGGCCGCGGACACCCGGCCCGCCGTGGTGCAGGCCATCGTGGCGCGGCTCGATGACACCACCGACGCCGAGTTCGAGCGCCATCTTTTCCTCGCGCAGAAGGTGGCGGAGCGCCGTGCGGCCGAGGCCCGGCTCGACGGGTTCTACGTCTGCAGCTTTTCCTCGCGCACCATCGTGTACAAGGGCCTGCTGAACGCGCCGGAGGTCCGGCGGTTCTTCCCCGACTTGCGCGACGTGCGCTTCCAGACGGCGTTTGCCATCTTCCACCAGCGTTACTCGACCAACACCTTCCCGACGTGGCATCTCGCGCAGCCGTTCCGGCTCATGGCGCACAACGGCGAGATCAACACCATCCGCGGCAATCGCGTGCGCATGACGGCCCGCGAACGCGCGATGAACGGCGGTGTGTGGGGCACGCGCTTTGCCGACATGCATCCGATCGTGCAGCCCGGCATGTCCGACTCGGCCAGTTTCGACAACGTGCTCCAGGTACTGACGCTCGGCGGCCGGCCGGTGTTGCAGTCCATGATGATGATGGCCCCGCTCGCCTGGGAGCAAAACCCTCGCATCAGCGAGGAGACGCGCGGCTTCTTCCGCTACCATTCTTTGCTCGTCGAGCCCTGGGACGGCCCGGCGGCGCTCTGTTTTTCCGACGGACGGTTTGTCGCGGCGAGCCTTGATCGCAACGGTCTGCGGCCGGCGCGCTTCAAGATTTACGACGACGGCCACATCATCCTCGCCTCCGAAAACGGCCTGGTCGACCTGCCCGGTCAGGTGACCTACACCGGGCGCCTCGGACCCGGACGGATGATCGCCGTCGATCTCCAGGAACGGCGGGTGATGATGGACGAGGACATCAAGAAGGAGATCGCCGAGAATCCCGTTTATCGCGACTGGTGCGACCGGCATCTGATCAGCCTCCAGAAATTCGCCGCGGCGGCGCCCACTTCGGAAATGATCGAGCCGCCGGCGGCGTACCAGGCGACCGTGCTGCAGAAGCAGCTGGCCAACGGCTACGACATGGAGGAGCAGGAGCTGGTGCTGACGCCGCTTGCGGAGGGCAACGAGCCCACGGGCTCGATGGGCGACGACACCCCGCTGGCGATCCTTTCGCGCCGGCCCCGGCTGCTCTATACCTACTTCAAGCAGCTCTTCGCGCAGGTCACGAACCCGCCGATCGATTCCATCCGCGAAAAGTCCGTGATGTCGCTCGGCGCCTCGCTCGGTCCGCGCATGGGGCTGTTCGAGACCGAGATGGCGTCGATGGGCGTGCTGACGCTCGATTCGCCCATCCTGTTCGACCACGAGGTTCAGGCGCTGCCCGCGGTGCCCTTCTTCCGCAACGCGGTGATGCGTCTCCCGGCGCTGTTCGACATCGCCGCCGGGCCCGACGCGCTCGCCACGGCGGTGCGCGACCTCGCCCTGCGCGCGCAGGCGGCGGTCGAGCACCACGGCGCGAAGCTTCTCATTCTTTCCGACCGCGGACTGGCGCCCGATAAGGCCGCCATTCCGATGCTGCTGGCCGTCGGCGCGGTGCAACATCAGCTCATCCGCGCCGGCCTGCGCTTCAAATGCGACGTGGTGGCCGAGACCGGCGAGGCGCGCGAGGTGCACCACATCGCGTGTCTCACGGGCTTTGGCGCCAACGCGGTCAACCCGTACCTCGCGCTGGCGTCCGTGCGCGAGCTCGCGTTGCAGAACAAGCTTTCGCAGCCGGTCACGCCCGGGCAGGCGGAGAAAAACTACAAGAAGTCCATCGAGGCCGGCCTGATGAAGGTCATGGCCCGCATGGGCATCAGCACGCTCGCCAGCTACCGCGGCGCGCAGATTTTCGAGGCCATCGGCGTGAGCAACAAGGTCATCGAGGAATGTTTCGCCGGCACGCCGTCGCCCATCGGCGGCATCGGCTACCGGCAGATCGCCGAGGAAGTGTTGCGCCGCCACGAGCGGGCGTTCCCGCGCCTGACGGGCGCCGCATCCGAGGCCGAGGCGCTGGCCGTCGCCGGGGCGTCCGCCTCGCTGCCCAACGAGGGCTTTTACCGCGTGAACAAGAAGGGCGATGGCGAGTTCCACGGCTGGAACCCGAAGGTCGTCGCCGGCATGCACAAGTTCCTCAAGGCCGGTGCGAACGAGGAATACAAGGTGTTTGCCCAGACGGCGGACGAGCACCAGCCGGTCACGCTCAAGGACCTGCTCAAGATCCGTTTCCCGGCGTCGAACTTGCCGCTCGAGGAAGTGGAGCCGGTCGAGGACATCCGCCGGCGCTTCACGACGGCAGGCATGTCGCTGGGCGCGCTCTCGCCCGAGGCCCATGAGACGCTCGCGATCGCGATGAACCGCATCGGAGGGAAGTCGAACTCCGGCGAGGGCGGCGAGGATCCGGCCCGGTTCGTCCAGCGCGACAACGGCGACAGCGCCAACAGCGCCATCAAGCAGGTCGCTTCGGGCCGCTTCGGCGTCACCGCCGAGTATCTCGCCAATGCGCGCGAGATCGAGATCAAGATGGCGCAGGGGGCGAAGCCCGGCGAAGGCGGCCAGCTGCCCGGTCACAAGGTCTCGCCGCTGATTGCGAAGCTGCGATTCTCCGTCCCCGGGGTGACGCTCATCTCGCCGCCGCCGCACCACGACATTTATTCCATCGAGGACTTGGCGCAGCTCATCCTCGACCTGAAGGAGGTTAATCCGCGCGCCAAGGTCTGCGTGAAGCTCGTCTCTTCGTCGGGCGTCGGCACGATTGCGGCCGGGGTGGCCAAGGCCTACGCCGACGTCGTGCTCGTCTCCGGCCACGAGGGCGGGACGGGCGCCTCGCCGCTCGGCTCGATCAAGAACGCCGGCTCCGACTGGGTGCTGGGCGTGGCCGAGGCACACCAGGTGCTCATGATGAACGGCCTTCGCAACCGGGTGACGCTTCGCACCGACGGCGGCATGAAGACGGGACGCGACATCGTCATCGCGGCCATTCTCGGCGCGGAAGAGTTCAACTTCGGCACGGGCGCGCTCATTGCGGCCGGTTGCGCGATGTTCCGTGTCTGTCACCAGAACACCTGTCCGGTCGGCGTCGCGACCCAGCGGGAGGACCTGCGTGCGAAGTTTCGCGGCAAGCCTGAGAACGTCATCGCCTATTTCAACGCCGTCGCCGAGGAGGTGCGCCATTATCTGTCGCGCCTCGGGGCCCACACGCTGAACGACATCATCGGCCGCACGGAGCTGCTGGAGCAGATCGACGATCCGGCGAACCCGAAGACCCGATTCATCAACCTGTCGGGTGTCCTGCACAACGTCGATCCGGCGGGCCAGCTCGACCGCTTTCACACCCGGGAGCGCAACGAACGCTTTGGCAGCGAAGGCTCGCTCGACGAGCACATCGTGCAGGAGGCGCGGCACGTCATCGCCGGTCGCGCGGGCCGTTTCGTGGCGAGTTACAAGGTGAAGAACACGAATCGTTGCATCGGCACACACCTTTCCGGGCAGATCGCCTACCTGCGGGGCGGCGGCCATCCGATGGCCCCGCGCACGATCGATCTCGCGCTCGCGGGGACCGCCGGACAGAGCTTCGGCACGTTTTTGGTCGAAGGCGTGCGCATGACGCTCACCGGCGAGGCCAACGACTATGTCGGCAAGGGCATGTCGGGTGGCGAGATCATCATTCGGCCCCGCTCCGACGAGATCTTTCCTTGGGAGACGAACTGCCTCATCGGCAACACGTGTCTTTACGGGGCGACGGGCGGGCTGCTTTTTGCCGCGGGGTGGGCGGGCGAGCGTTTTTCCGTGCGCAATTCCGGGGCCACGGCGGTGGTTGAGGGCGTGGGTGACCATGGCTGCGAGTACATGACGCGCGGCACAGTGGTCGTGCTCGGCCGCGTCGGCCTGAATTTTGGCGCCGGCATGAGCGGCGGGCTCGCGTTCCTCCACGACGAGCGCGACGTGGTCCCGCAGCGTTACAATCCGGCCATGGTCTCGCTCGAGCGGCTGGAAAACCTGGACGAGAGTGAGTCACTCCGCCAGCTGGTCGCCGCGCATGCCGAAGCGACGGGCAGTCCGCATGCCAAGCGGTTGCTGGCCGACTGGCCGAAGACGCTGGCGAAATTCTGGAAGGTCCTCCCGCACGCGCCGACGCCCGATGCGCCCAAGCCTTTCTACAAATACCAATCGGTGCAGGCCGCCCAGACCGGTGTGCCGGCAATGGTCGGGGTTTGAGCCGGCTTCCGCAGGTCGCAAGGGAAGAGTGACGGAAGGAATCGCTCTAAAACCGACTGCCGATGGCATTCACGATTCAGAGTGTAGGCGGGGTGCCCTCACCCCGCGAGGCGGATGCTGCGAAAGCTGAAACCCGC
>CAYZGG010000039.1:0-36068 GCA_964477955.1 uncultured Opitutaceae bacterium | reverse complement strand
CATGAAGCCGTGGAATCCGAAGGGCATCGAGGGCGTGCATCGCTTTCTCCGCAAAATCTGGCGCGAATGCCTCAACGAGGAAGGCGCGGTCAATCCGCGCGTGGTCGACGCCGGCGCGCTGTCGGCCGAAACGGAAAAACTGCGGCACGAAACGATCAAGGTCGTCGGCGAGCACATCGAATCGCTGCGGTTCAACACCGCCATTTCGCAGATGATGATTTTGGTGAACGCGCTCCAGAAGGAGGCCGTGTTGCCCCGTCAGGCCTTGTTGGATCTGCTCAGATTGCTCGCTCCGTTCGCCCCGCATCTTGCCGAGGAACTCTGGTCGCGCATGGACCAGAGCGGCTCGATTCAGGACGCGGGCTGGCCGGCCTACGACCCGGCCAAGCTCGTCGCCACCACCATCACCGTCGTCTTCCAAGTAAACGGCAAACACCGCGGTGACGCTCAAGTGCCTGTCAACGTGACCGAAGAGGAACTGGTGAAGCTGGCCTACGATCATCCCAAGGTCTCCCCGCACGTCCAAGGAAAGCCCTTGAAGCGCTCGATTTACGTCAAAGGAAAGCTTATTAACTTGCTGGTATAGCGATAATTTAGCACATATTTTAACTTGTGTTGGGTAGAATACCCTATTTGATGTTTCCTGACTCAAACCCCCAGCGAAAATCAAATAAAGGCATCGCCATGAAAGCATCTCCCCAATTCCTCCCGTTCCTAGTGGCAGTCGCCTTGGCTTGCGGCACCGCGGCCTTTGCCCAGGAACAGCCCGCCGGCAAAAAGGGGCCCACGAGCAAAATCTACCTGTCCGAGGTCAAGGGCGCGGGCCAGATTATCAGCGACGGAAAAATCTACGAGCCCAAGCAGGCTTCCGCTTTCAACGCCCCGGGTACGATCATCGAAACCCGGGACCAGGCCCACCAGGCCTACGTCTATTCCAACGGCACGGGCATGTTCGTCGATGCGAACAGCCGGGTCGAAATCCAGCAGTTCAACCAGGAACCCTTCCTGCCCGATCGCAACTCCACCGATGCGGAGCCCTCGATTTCGCAAAGCGATGTATTCATCGCACATGGCCTCGTGGGCATTTGCACGAGCCAGTTCGCGTCCGGCACGCGGATGGTGTACTCGACGGCGCACGCCTCCATCAATATCCGCGGACACCGGCTGGCGATCAAGACGTCGGCCGAGGAGACCGTCGTCTACCTCATCGAGGGCGACGTGACTGTGCAGGTGGGCGGCAAGGATCTGGGGGGCCAGGTGCTGCAGGCCGGCGAGATGGCCACGATCCGGCCCGGCCCGGCCGGCCAGCCGGCGACCATCCGGGTGGACCCGATCGACCGCGAGACATTGAATTCGCTCGACGACAAAGTGACGATTGCATGCAATTCCAAAAAGACCGTTTCATTTGAAACCATCGAAAAAAGCGGAGCCGGCGGCGCGGGCAATGACACCCCGGGTGAAATCGTCCCCCACCCCACGGTGGCCCAGCCCGCACCGACCAACCTCACTGTGAGCCCCGACCGCCTCTGAAAAAATGGCCCAGCGTCGCGCTTTCGCAGTGCCGAGCAACCCCTCCCTGCTGCTGGCTGCCGCGGTCTTTCTTCTGCTGCTGGCGCCAGCACCGGTTTTTGCGTTGTTGAACGTCGACGGCACCCGTAATCAGATCTTCGTGTTCGGAGATCTCCAGTTGGGCTATGATTCAAACATCTTCGCGCAGGAGGGCGGCGCCAGCGATTTCATCACCACCGGTACCGTCGGCGTGGAATGGAAACGCCACGCCGGGGTGATCGCCATCGATTCCAAGGCGTCGCTGAGCTACCAGCACTACGACAAGTTCACGCAGGGCAACGGTTGGAATCCCTCGTTCTCCGTCGAATTCGACAAGACCACCGGACGCACGACCGGCGCGCTCACCGTCGGCGCCACCCGCAGTCAGCGGACCGACACCACCGTCAATCTGCTAACCACGTCCTGGAACATCCCGGTGGACCTGAACGTCAAGTACCCGATCAACCAGCGATACTACTTCACCTCGGACACGGGCTATCTGCGGCGCGACTACCTCAATAATCCCGCGCTGAGCAACTACGACGAGTACAACGAGGGCGTCGACGTGTTCTACATCTACACCAGCAAGCTCGACCTGCTCGGCGGATATCGCGTCCGCTTTTCGCACTCCGATGCCGGCCGGGCCACCGACCAGAACGTCACCTTCGGGGCCACCGGCGGCCTCCTGCCGAAACTGAGCGGCATCGTCCGTGCGGGCTTCCAGAACCGCCGGCTGGAAAATTCCGCCACCTACAACCAGCTCAGCCTGTCGGGCCAGCTGCTGTGGACCGCCACGCGCAATTTCTCCCTGACCGGCTCGGCCTCGCGGGATTTCAACACCACCGCCATCGCGGGTTCCGTCGACTCGCTCTCCGGCCGGCTGGACGGCACGTACATCTTCACCCGGCGGTTTCAGGTGCTGTCCGGTCTCGGCGGAGGCCGCAACCTCTTCCTCAACGGCATCGAGGCGCATCGCCGCGATGAGTTTTTCACCTGGGATGTCGGCGCCACTTATTCCTGGGGCGAGCATCTCAAGATCACCGCCACGTACACCTACCTGCGCAACTGGTCCAACTCGAGCGTCGCCCAATTCGATCGCAACGGTTTTTCCATCGACATTTCCAGCCGCTACTGAACTTCACCCCATGAAGAACGCCGCCCTCCGCTTCCTCTGCGCTCTGTGTCTCGGACTTTTTGCCGCCCTGACCGTGCGCGGAGCCGACAGCAGCGACACGGACCTCAAGAAAAGTTACATCCATCGCCTGCAGCTGGCCGATCGCCTGCGGGTGTCCGTCTACCTCGAGGACGACCTCACCACCGTCACCCGCATCGACGCCCACGGTCGCATCAATCTGCCGCTGCTCGGCGAGATCGCGATCGGCGGAATGACCCTGGCCGAGGCCCAGACCACCATTCAAAACGCGTACCGCGATGGCCGCTTCCTGCGCAATCCCCAGGTCACGATCTCGGTCGAGGAATATGCTCCCCGCGAAGTTTCCATCCAAGGACAGATCCGCAATCCGGGACGCTATACCCTGCCGATCGAATCGACCTTTACCGTGGTCGAGCTGGTGACCAAGGCCGGCGGCATCACCGACATCGGCAAAGGCAGCGCCGTGAGCATCACCCGCATCATGCCCGACGGCACCAAGAAGGTCTTCACCGTCGACGTCGACAGCATCATCCGCGGCAAGAAAGGCTCGGGCACCGTCGACGAAAACATGTTGTTGCTGCAACCCGACGACATCGTTTTCGTGCCGGAACGCCTGATTTGACGGCCCTTCCCCTCTCCGCCCTGTGCTGACCAAACCTCCGGTTTCCCTGCACGGCAACGACCAACCCGTCGTTGAACGGCGGACCCTGCGCGACTATCTCATCATCCTGCGCGAACGCCTCTGGTTCGCCCTGCCGGTGGCCCTGCTCGTTTCGCTCGGTTACGGCTACTACCAGGCGCGCGAAACGCCGATGTACAGCGCGACGTCGACCATGCAGTTTGAAAAGCCCGAGCGCGTCGTGATCAGCGAGCAGGTCGTCGACACATCCGTCCGATCCGACGCCGACCTGAACACGTACCTCAACGACCTCAGGAGCAGCCGCCTCCACGCGATGGTCGCCCAGTCCCTGACAGCCGACGAAGTAAAGCTGCTGCAGCGGCCCTTCCTTAAAAACGCTCCGCCCGGCTCGGTCCCCCCCGATGCCGCTTCGCTCTTCGGCGCCCCGGAAATCGGCAATCTCCGCAACAGTTTCATCATCAGTGTCACCGAGCGCAACCGCGACCCCGAGGGCGCCGCCATCGTCGCCAACCGTTATATCGAGCAGTTCATGCGCTACCTGATCGAGAACGTCGGCGGCCGCAACGAATTCGCGGTCGATTACCTCCGGTCCCGCGCCGAGGAGCTGCGCAAGGAATCCGACGTGGCGGAAACCCGGCTGCAGGACTACAAGCGCCAGCACAACCTCGTCTCCCTCTCCGCCAGCGTCGACATTGTCGCGGAACGTCTCAAGACCATCAATAGCGCGTTGACCACCGTCCGGCTGGAGCGGCTCAACCTCGAGGTGTTGCAGAAGCAGATCGCGAAAATGCAGACCGAGGGCGGCAACCTGCTCGAAGTGTCCTATATCGCCACCTATGCCAACATGCCGGCGCTCAAAACCCAGCTGGCCGAGCTCAACAAGCAGAAATCCATCTACAGCGAACGCTATCTGGAACGGCATCCGAAGATGATCGATCTGACCAACGCCATCGAGGTCGTCACCCAGCAGATCTCGCGGAACGTCGAGCAGGCCGTCGCCGAACTCAGTACCCAGTTCACCAAGACCAGCCAGTCGGAGCAGTCCTACGAACGCGAATACCACGACGCCGAACGGGCCCAGCTCCAGCTCGGCGACCTTTCCGTCGAATTCAAAAGCCTCGAAAACCAAGCCGCCGTCGCCAAGAGCAATTACATCCAGATTCTCGACCGCCTCAACCAGACCACCACTTCCAAAAACCTCGAGAACATCCCGGTCAAGCCCCTGGACCGCGCCGTGCCCGCCGGGCAGCCCTACACCCCGAACATCCCGGGCATCGTCAAGACCTCCGTCTGGCTCTTTCTCCTCGTCTTCGTGGTCGTCGCCATCGGCCTCAGCTTTCTCGATGATCGCGTCAAAAGTGCGTGGGACATCGAAAGCTTCATCGGGGTCAATCTGCTGGGCATCATCCCCGACCTCGGCCACGTGGCCGAAGCCGACCGGCCCGTGGTGGTCAACAACGCCAAAACCTCCCCCGCGTCCGAGGCTTTTCTCAGCGTCTACAGTTCGGTGAAGATCCAGTCGAAGCTGGATTTCCCCAAATCGATCCTCGTCACCAGCACCATTCCGGGGGAGGGCAAGACGATGATCAGCTGCAATCTCGCGGCGTCCTTCTCCCGCCACGGCAAGCGCGTGCTGCTGATCGATTCCGATCTCCGCCGCCCGATGCTGCACCGCCATTTCAATCTCGAAAACGACCGGGGCCTCCTCACCTGGTTCGAGGCGGGCGCCGCCATCCCCGCCGATCCACGGACCGATGCCTCGCTTGGCATTACCAAGCTCGACGAAAACTTCTTCCTTCTCCGCTCCGGCGGCCGCTCCAAGGGCCCGACCGAACTGCTCGAAAATCCCGTCTTCCCGCAGTTCATCGCCTCCCTGAAAACCCATTTCGACCTCGTCGTCATCGACTCGCCCCCCATGGGCGCCGTCACCGACGCGCTGCTGCTCGCCGGACTCACCGACGAGGTCATCTACGTCTGCCGGTTCAACCGGGCGTACCGAAAACACATCCGGCTTTACATCAAGCAGCTCAGGGAAGGCCGCAACGAACTGCTCGGCGTGGTGCTCAACGGCCTCTCGCCCCGCCGCATCGAGTACTACAGCAATTACCGCTACTACCGCAGCTACAAGAAATATTACGGCTCCCAGAGCTAAGCCGGATTCATGCAGTTGAGACTGATTTCCCTGCGAACTTGCTCCTTTGGAAGGTGGAGCCCGACCTCCGGGCGGGCTGATGCGGTCACGCAAGGCAAACCGGCCCGGAGGTCCGGTTCCACCTCATTTCAAATGCATGGTCCCGGCTCAAAACTGAGAAACTCAATGACTGAAACTCTGCATCACCTTCAAACAGTCATGAAGCGCTCGATACCGATATGAGTCCGAAACCTGGGCGGCCGACCTCTTCGCCGGAGCGAAGCACCGGTTGACCATCCTTGCCTTCGGGCCCTTCAATCTTTCAGTCCTTCAGTTTTTCCAGCCCTTCAGCCTTTCCTCCCGTGCCCTCCGCCTTCCTGCCGCCAGCCTTCGACGCCCGCCGGCCCGTCGCGCTCATCGCCGGCCGCGGCCTCTATCCCGCCCTCACCGCCGCGGCCATCCGGCGCGCCGGCGTGCCCCTGCGCCTCATCGCCATGGACGACGAAACCGATCCGGAGCTCGTCGCCTCCTTCCCGGCGAACGAACGCGTCTCGCTCAACGTCGGGCAGATCGGAAAAATGCTCTCCGCCCTGCAGGACTTCGGGGCCGGCTACGCCCTCATGGCCGGCCAGGTCAAACCCAAGCGCCTTTTCCACGGCCTCACTCCGGATCTGAAGGCCGCCCAGCTCCTTTTCTCCCTCAAACGCCGCAACGCCGAGACCATCTTCGGCGCCATCGCCGCGGAAATCGAAAAGATCGGCGTCACCCTCCTGGATGCCCGCGCCTTCATCGACGACCAGCTCGCCAGCGGCGGCTCCATGACCGGTAAGAAATTCCCGATCGACGCCGAGTACCTGGAACACGGCATCCATATCGCCCGTGAAATCGCCCGGCTCGACATCGGTCAGGGCTGCGTGGTGCGCAAGGGCACCGTGCTCGCCGTCGAGGCCTTCGAGGGCACCGACGACATGCTCCGCCGCGCCGGCACCTTCAAGACCGACGAAACCCTCTTCGTCAAAACCGTCAAGGCCGGCCAGGATTTCCGCTTCGATGTGCCGGTG
Organism: uncultured Opitutaceae bacterium; assembly: GCA_964477955.1. Lineage (GTDB taxonomy): Bacteria > Verrucomicrobiota > Verrucomicrobiia > Opitutales > Opitutaceae > Didemnitutus. The sequence goes on along the minus strand of CAYZGG010000039.1, from coordinate 29,535 downwards.
TTTGGCCGGCGCACTCTCGAAACCATGCACAATGTCGGACTGGGCGCCGCCGCGCTCGAAGCCGGCCGCGTCATCATCCTGGAAAAACCCGCCGTGCTCGCCCAAGCCCGCGACTGGGGCATCGCCCTGCACGGTTACTAGAAGCTGTCCGCAGACGCCCCTCCCGCCCGGCAGCATCGGATCCATTGTCATTGTAAGGGCGCAGTCTTGCCGCGCCCGATCGGGTTTGAGAATCCTTGGGCGCAGCAAGACTGCGCCCCCCCACGGCATTTCCCGGTCTTCGGATGGCCGCTGGCGCGGGAGACGGTGCTCGCGCAGCGCACTTGCACTTTCCCCCGCCTCCGCGCACATTGTCGCCATGCAAGATGTCGTCGAAGTCTCGGTCAAAGGCCTGATGCCCACCCCCAACGGGTGCGCGGTGTTTTTGGGCAACGACGACAAGACCTTCGTCATCTACGTCGACCCGAGCGTCGGCAGCGCGATTTCCATGACAATCAACGGCGTCAAGAAGGAGCGCCCGCTGACCCACGACCTCATCGGCCACGTCCTGCTCGGCTTCGGCGTCAGCCTGGAACGCGTCATCATCAACGACGTCAACGAGGGCACTTATTTCGCCCGGGTCATCCTGCAGATGCAAAACGAGCTCGGCCGGAAGATCCTCGAGCTCGACGCGCGACCCAGCGACTCCATCGTCCTGGCCCTCCAGCAGAAGCGCCCGGTTTTTGTTTCCCGCGCCGTCTTTGACGTCGTCGAGGACATGACGGAGATTCTGGAGCGCGTGCTCAAACAGCAAAAGGAGGATCAGTCCGAGGAATCCGGAGAGGAAGAGGAGACCTGAAGCGATGTCCGCTCCTGCCCGCTCCCTGCCCGCCGGCCTGGCCGCGGGCCAACCGCTCACCGCGCTGGCCCCGATGCAGGACGTCACCGACCTGGCGTTCATGCGCGTGATGGCGCACTACGGCGCGCCGGACTATTTTTTCACGGAGTTCTTCCGGGTGCACGGCCAGTCGCGTCTGGAAAAGCACATCCTCCGCTCCATCGTGGAAAACCGGACCGGCCGCCCGGTTTTCGCCCAGCTGATCGGCGAGCACGTGCCGGACATGGTCCGCACCGTGCGCGACCTGCTCCCGCATCCTGTCGCCGGCATCGACCTGAACCTGGGCTGCCCGGCGCCGAAAATCTACAAAAAGAACGTCGGCGGCGGGCTGCTGCGCGACCCGCACAAGATCGACGAACTGCTCGGCGCGCTGCGCGCGGCCACCCCGGGATTGTTCACGGTCAAGATGCGCCTCGGCTTCGATTCGACCGAGCACTACGACGCCATCCTTGAGCTCGTCAACAAGCACTCCGTCGACCTCCTGAGCGTGCACGGCCGCACAGTGAAGGGCGGCTACCGGAGCGAGGTGCAGTACGATTTCATCGGGCACGCCGTGCGCGCCGTCCGCTGTCCCGTACTGGCGAACGGCAACATCACTTCCGCCGCCCGCGCCGCCGCCGTCATCGCCGCAACCGGGGCCGCAGGAGTCATGATCGGCCGCCACGCGATCCGCAATCCGTGGATTTTCCGCCAAACCCGCGAGCTGCTCGCCGCCGCCGATCGCCCCGTTGTGCTATCCAGGGCGACGACTCCTTCGGGAGACGATTCGCGGCGCGCTTCATGGAATCAGGCATCTTCGGTAGGGGCGGTTGCCCTCAACCGCCCGATTGGTCCGGTGTTCCAACCCACGCTCGCCGACGTCCGCGAGTACATCGTCCGGCTTTACGAGGAAACCCGGCAACCCGGCGTGCCCGAGGGTGCGCACGTCGCCAAGATGAAGAAATACCTGAACTTCGTCGGCCAGAGTGTCGATCCCGCCGGCGCTTTCCTCTACGACATGCGCCGCGCCATGACCGAAGCCGAGCTTTTCGCCGTCTGCGACCGGCACCTGCTCAGCGCGCCCGACACTTTATTCTCCGCCGAACCCTATCCCGGCATCGTCGCCCGCCCGAACTGCGAAACCCCCGTCGAAAGCTGCTCGCTCGACACGGTGACAGCCTGAGTGATACCAACCACCCGTAACATTCGTACTTTGGCGCGGCAGCGCCGGTAGGGGCTGTTGCCCTCAACAGCCCAAGGACGCTTGAGGGCAAGCGCCCCTACCGGATTGAGGGGCGGACTGCGACAGCGAAAGCACTTGCGACGCCCGGCCGTCGTTCCGCTGACCGGCAGAATCCTTTTGGCGCGCCCGGCGGTCGCGCCCTACCCCGAACCTTCGCTGCGGGATCCACTGCCTGGCGCAATCGTCTCACTCCAGCCCGAGCGCCTTCCGGCCGGTCTCGGAAATCATCTGCGGGGTCCACTGCGGATCCCAGACGATGTGCACCTTTGCCGATTCGACCGTGGGCAGCGCCGCGATCTTCTGGCGCGCATCTTCGGCGATGACCGGCCCCATGCCGCAACCGGGCGCGGTGAGTGTCATCTTCACCTCCACGGTGTGGCCGCCCGCGGCCGTCTTTTCCGCCGCCAGGTCGTAAACCAGCCCGAGATCGACAATGTTGACCGGGATCTCCGGGTCGAAACAGGTTTTCAACGCGTCCCAGACCGCCTGCTCGCTGAACTCGCCGCCCGCGGACGCCGCCGATTCCTCCCGCGCAGTGTAGCCGCCGATCAGCCCGGAATCCTCCTTCGCAATGCGAAACAGCCCCTGGTCGGTGCGCACCGTCACGTTGCCACCCAAAGTCTGGGCGATGAAAACGCGAACCCCGGCGGGCAGCACGACCTTGTTGCCGGCGGGAATGACGGTGGCCGGGCAGTCTTTGGTGAGAGTGAATTCCTGGGTCATGCCCCGACTCAATTCAGTCCGGGATCAAAAGGCAACCGGGCATAAAGGCCGCGCGGATCGTTCAGATGGGCCAGCGATCCGACCTCGGTCATCGCCTGACCGAGAAAAACGCCAAGCGGGCCCGACCGGCTGTAATCGTGCCGCCGGCCCTCCAGCGCCTCTGAAATCGCCTCGGCAAACTGCTTCTTGTGCGGGTATTCCGCGACCCGGAATCTTTCCCCGAGTCCGGCCTTCGCCGCCGTAAATTTCAGCGCCGCATCGAGCCCGCCCAACTCATCCACGAGCCCGAGCTTCAGGGCCTCGGCGCCCGACCAAACCCGACCCTGCGCGATCTCGTGCACCACCGCCCGATCGAGCTTCCGCGACTCCGCCACCCGGTCGAGAAACTGGTCGTAGACCCAGTCCACCGTCCTCTGGAAAAGCGCCAGCTCCTCGTCGGTCTTCGGGCGCGACGTCGAGATGATGTCGGCGAACTTGCCCGTCTTCACCGTATCGAACGTCAGCCCGAGCTTGTCCGTCGCCAGGCCTTGGAAATTGAGAAACAGACCGAACACCCCGATCGAACCGGTGATGGTCGTCGGCTCGGCGTAGATCTTGTCGGCATAGGTCGAGATCCAGTAGCCACCCGAGGCGGCGACGGTCCCCATCGAGACCACGTAGGGCTTCACCTTTTTCAAAAGCCGGAGCTCGCGCTGGATCTCCTCGGAGGCGGTCACGCTGCCACCGGGGCTGTTCACCCGCAGCACGACGGCCTTCACGCTGTCGTCCTGCCGGATTTCGCGCAACTGCCGGGCCAGCTTCTCGCCATAAACGTAGTCCTCGTCGTTGCCGTTGCCGTCCACGATCTCGCCCTCGGCGTAGACGATGGCCACCTTGCCGGTGCCGGTGCCGTGCTCCAGCCGGGCGCCGTCGGAGCGCCGGGCTTCGAGCCCGTCACCGGAAACGAGCCGGGCGTAATCGCCCAGGGCGATCTGCTTGAAGGCGCTGTTGCCCTTGCGGCCGGTCGCCGCCTTGAGGTCGTCGAGCACCGCGTCGACATAGGCGACCCGGTCGACGAGCTTGAGTTTCTGCGCAGTCTCGGCCCGGAAAAATCCCTCGGTGTCGACCGCCTGCTGCAGGGTCCCCGGATTCATCCCGCGCGCCTCCTCCGTGGTCGCCACGATGTCCGCCCACAGGTCGTCAAGCAGCTTGCGCGTCTGGGCGCGGTTCTCGGGGCTCATGTCCTTGCGTGTGAACGGCTCGACGGCGCTCTTGTATTTGCCGACGCGCGTGACCTGGACGCCGATGCCGAACTTTTCAAACGCACCCGTGAGAAACATCGGCCGCGAAGCCAGGCCGGGCATGAAAACGGCGCCGTACGGATCGAGCGTCAGCTCGCTCGCCGCCGAGGCGAGATAATAGTCCTTCGTCGTGGCCTCGTTGAGGTACGCCTTGACGGGTTTGCCCGAGGCCTTGAACGCTTCGAGCGCCTCGCGCAATTCCTTCAGCGCGGCAAAACCGGCGCCGTAGCCCTGCGGCCGCAGGCTCCCGTGCAGGTAGAGGCCCGCGATGTCCGGGTCCTTTGCCGCCGCGCGCAACGCCCGCGTGGCCGCCCGGAGCTGCAGGCTGTGCGCCACGTCGCCGCCAAACGCCTCGGTGAACTGGTCCAGTCCCTCCATCTGCTCGGGGCGGTCCTGGATGTTCGTCGAAAGATCGAACACCAGATAGGAACCCCGGGCCACGGCGACGGGTTTCTTGCCGCCCGCCGCGGCCAGCGCGGCGATGAAAAGCACGGCGATCAGAAATCCGCCGGCACAGAAAATGAGCAGCGCGGTCAGAGTGGCAAAGAGCGAGGTGAAAAAGTTCTTCATGCAACCCACAGGGTAAGCGGCCGGGCCGGGCCGGCCAGCGAAAAGCAACCCGCGGCCCCGGGCCCCGGATGAGCGGATACGCACCGCGATGGGCGGCAATTGCCATCTTTGGGCCAAATTGTCATCCGCTTTAACACGACTAGACATTGCCGCGGGGCGAGATAGCGTCCTTCCCCATCATGAGCGAGAATCCCACGAGCCAGACCCAGCAGCTTCTCACCACGAACCGCAAGGCGCTGACGATCAACCTCGACGGCAGTTACTACGGCACCATCGCCGAGATCGGTGCCGGCCAGGAAGTCGCCCGCGTTTTCTTCCAGGCCGGCAGCGCCTCCGGCGCCATCGCGAAGACCATGTCCGCCTACGACATGACGTTCAGCGACGCGATCTACGGCAAGGCCCCGCGCTACGTTTCGCGGGAACGCCTGCAGACCATGCTCGGCCACGAATACACGCTGCTCAAGGAGCGCCTGGCCGAGAAACGCGGCGACCGCACCTGCTTCTTCGTCTACGCCGACACCGTCGCCACCGCCACGTCGAAAAACCCCGGCAGCGGCCACGGCTGGCTCGGCATCCGCTGCCAGCCCAAGCCGCTGGAAGAGCCCGTCGACATCCTCATCCACGTCCGCATGCTCGACAAAAAGAACGTCCTCCAGCAGGAGGCGCTCGGCATCGTCGGCACCAACCTCATCTACGGCGCCATCTACTACCGCGACGACCCGGAAAAATTCATCGTCTCCCTCGTCGACAATCTCGGCAGCGATCGCGTCGAGGTCGACATGGTCCGGTTCAGCGGCGCGGCCTGCGCCCACGTCGACAACCGCCTGCTCTCGCTCAACCTGGTCAAGCACGGGCTGACCAACGCCGTCATGTTCTCCCCGGCCGGCGACGTGCTCCAGCCGTCGGAGATGATCTACAACCGTCCCGTCCTCGTCGAGCGCGGCAGCTTCCGCCCCGTCACCCACGTCAACGTCGACATGCTCAACTGCGCCACCGCCCAATTCCTCCAGGAACCCGGCGTCAAGGGCAAGGACGTGGTCGTGATCATGGAGATCACCATGAACAACCTCCTCGCCGACGGCGTGCTCGACGTCGACGATTTCCTCTCGCGCGTCGACATGCTCGGCCACATCGGCTTCACCGTGCTCATTTCCAACTACTCCGAGTTCTACCGGCTGGTCGCCTATTTCCGCCGCTACACGAAGGAGATGATCGGCGTGGCCATGGGCATCAACACTCTCCTCGAGGTCTTCAACGAGAAATATTACGAGAACCTCGAGGGCGGCATCCTCGAATCGATGGGCCGCATGTTCCGCCAGGCCGTCAAGCTCTACGTCTACCCGATGCAGCAGTCGGCCTACGACAGCTATCTGACCACCGGCAATCCCGCCGACAGCGGCCACGCGGCCGTAGCGCACGCCTACGCCTCGAAGGTGTTCATCACCGCCCGCAACCTCACCGTCGCCGACCACCTCCGCAACCTCTACGCCCACCTGCTGGAGAACCGCTATATCGATTGCCTCAACGGTTTCAACGAGGACTACCTGACCATTTTCTCCCGCGACGTGCTCAATCGCATCAAAGCCAACGATCCGGCCTGGGAGCGCATGGTGCCCTCGCGTGTCGCCGAGTTCATCAAGGAACGCGGCCTGTTCGGCTACGGCAAAACCCCGAAACCCGCGGATCCCATGCCCGCCCCGGTCGCGTGAGGCGGGATCGGACAGCCTAAATGACCTCCCGGCCAGGCCGCTCTTGCGAAAGGTGGAGCCCGACCTCCGGGCGGGCTGATGCGGTCACGCGAGCCAAATCGGCAGCGAGCAAGATCCGGTTCCACCTCAATTCAATTGCATGAGTCCGCCCGAAGCGATGCTCGCACCGCTGCACGACGACCTCTGGGAGCTCAACGCCCCGCTCACCGTGCTCGGCATGGCTCTCGGCCACCGCATGACCGTCGCCCGCCTGGCCGACGCATCGCTCTGGGTGCATTCGCCGGTCGAATACTCGGCGGACGTTGCCGCCGCGCTCGCGCAGCTGGGCCCGGTCGGCCACGTCGTCGCTCCGAACTGCGTGCACGACACCTACCTCGAAGGCTGGTTCGCCGCGTACCCTCAGGCGAGGTTCCACGGCGCGCAGGATTTCGCCCGGTACCGACCCGATCTCAAATTTACCGACACTCTCGGCGACACGCCGCCCGCTGCCTGGGCCGGCCTGATCGACCAGCATGTCCTGCGCGGTGCGCCGCGGCTCAACGAAACGCTTTTTCTGCACCGCCCCAGCCGCACGCTGATCCTGACCGACCTCTGCTTCAACCTCGGCCGGGACATGCCTTTCCTTTCGCGAGTACTGCTCAAACTCGACGATGCCTATTGCAAGTTCGGCCCCTCGCGGCTCGTCCGCCTCGTGATCAAGGACCGCCCCGCCTTCCGCGCGTCGCTCGATCACGTGCTGCAATGGGACTTCGACCGCGTCATCGTCTCCCACGGCGCCAACCTCGCCGCCGGCGGCCGTGAAGCCCTCCGCGAGGCGTTTGTTTTTTTAAACTAAGCCGGACTCGTGCAGTTAAGAATGATTTCCCGGCGAACCTGTTCTCTTTGAAGGTGGAGCCCAATCTCCGAGCGGGCTGATTGGAGCGCGCACGGAAAACCGGCCACGGAGGTCCGGTTCCACCTCAGCTCAACTGCTTGATCCCGGCTAGGCCAAACCAGATCCGTTTAAACGCGGAGGGCGCGAAGCACGCAGAGAGAAATTCAGTTGTAGGGCGGAGTTTCGACCTCACATCGCTTGCGGCCGATCCCCAAAACATGGAGGGACAATCTCCCGATTGTCCGTGCTTTCCCATCTGCCATGGACTCGTTCCGCGTGGTCGCGGGCGGTCGGGAGACCGTCCCTCCATCGGGCTGCTTTGTGCCGGCCTCCCATTATTTTTTCGTGTGTTTCGTGTGTTTCGTGGTTTCCTCCTCCCCGCTCGCATGCGCTTCCACAAATACCACGCCCTCGGCAACGACTACATTGTGATGGACCCGGCCGACTTCCCCGGCTGGACCACCCCCACGCCCGAACAGATCCGCGTGATCTGCCACCGCAATTTCGGCGTCGGCTCCGACGGCATTCTCTGGGGTCCGCTGCCGTCCAAGGTCGCGCCTTTCGGCCTGCGCATCTTCAACCCCGACGCCTCCGAGGCCGAGAAATCCGGCAACGGCCTGCGCATTTTCTCCCGTTATCTCTACGACCAGAAGAAAGTCGGCACCGCCCCGTTCACCATCGAAACCCCCGGCGGCGTGGTGGACGTGACCATCCAGGAAGGCGGCCAGCTCCTCACGATCGACATGGGCCACGTCAGCTTCGCCAGCGACAAGATTCCCGTCACCGGCCCGGCGCGCGAGGTCATCAACGAAAAAATCCGGATCCAGGACCGTGCGTTCAACTTTTGCGCGGCCACGATCGGCAACCCGCACTGCGTGATTCCGCTGCCGGAAATTTCCGAAGCGCTCGCACGGCAGTACGGCCCCGACCTCGAGACGCACCTCAACTTCCCCCGGCGCACGAACGTCCAGTTCCTGAAGGTGCTCGATCGCGCCAACATCCAGATCGAAATCTGGGAACGCGGCGCCGGCTACACGCTGGCGTCGGGCAGCAGCTCCAGTGCCTCCGCCGCCGTCGCCCACCGCCTCGGCCTCGTCGACCGCAAGGTGACGGTTCACATGCCCGGCGGCCGGATCGGCATCGAGATCGGCGACAATTTCGCGATCCGCATGACCGGCCCCGTCACCCGCGTGGCCGAAGGCACTTTGCAGACCGAATTATTCACGACGAAGGTCTAGCTGGCCGAAAACGTCAAAATCCCGCCCGTTTCACTCCTCACACTACTATGCCGGGAAACTCCGGCCAGTTGCCGCGAATGGGGCATAATATAATATTCGCAACCTAACCCTTTCGGATCGCCCCCCGCTTGGGGGAAATAATCGAAGGACGAAACAATGAAACGAAAACTTCTCTGGACCGGAACCGGCGTCCTCATTGTCGCCGCATTGCTGTTCGGATTCTGGGTGAAGATCAAAAGCCCATCATATCCCCCGGTCGCCACCCAGTTCATCACTGTCGACAAAACCGTGAAAATTCAGGTCGTAGATTGGGGTGGATCAGGTCGGGCGTTGGTTTTTATCCCCGGCCTTGGCAATACGGCTCGTGTTACTTTTGACGAGTTCGCGCCCAAGTTTACTCGAGACTATCATGTCTATGGCATCACAAGACGCGGCTTCGGAAATTCGAGCCGCCCGGTGTCGGGTTATTCGGCTGATCGACTCGGCGACGATGTTTTGGCCGTTCTGGACGCTCTCAAACTAGATCGCGTAGTTCTTATTGGTCACTCGATGGGTGGTGCAGAGCTGAGTTCTGTTGCGACACGGCATCCTGAGCGGGTTGCAGGTCTCATCTACCTGGAGGCTGCCTATGCCTATGCGTTTTATTGCCCGGCATCTCCCCCACCGTCGGCAATCGATCCTAAATGGCCAGCACCGGTCAAAGCTATCTTGGAAGGCCAGCAGCACTATACAGATATCCGAGTCCCTACTCTTGCGATTTATGCCATTCCCAATGACTCTAGTTGGCGCTTCAAAAACGATCCGGCTGGACTCGCAAAAGCGGAGGCTGAAGAGGTCGCCCGAAATCTCCCGCAAATGAAAGCTTTCGAGAAAGGTGTGCCCTCGGCCAAAGTCATCAATATCCCGCGCGCAAATCACTGGGTCTTCTGGTCGAATGAAGCGGAAGTCCTCCGTGAAATGAACGCGTTCCTCCGCAGCCTTCCCGAGCAATGAACCAAGAGCCGAACTCGGAAGGAATAAAAAAAGGGTCAGGTTGATAATTTTATAATCTGCCGGGGCGAATCAAAAGATGAGGTTTTAAGTGGTTGGGTCGATTGGGCAGACCGGTCCGCTCGCTTGGCGAAAACGGGCGGAAGATCGTCGCGGGAAGCGGTCCTATATTTTGAACCCCGTTTCAGGGCACGGAGGGGCGCGGGACGGCGGGTTGCGCGGTGAGCGTCGCGGTCGCGGGCCGGAGGCCGGCGGATGAGGCGGTCAGCTTGATCGAGCCGGCCTGACGCGTCGACTGGACGATGATCTGCGCCAGACCGTTGAAGGCGCTGCGCTTCCAGGCGACTGCAGGCGGGGTGTCGACCAGGCGCAGTTGCACGCCTCTGTTCACGCCGGCGGCGTCGCCCCAGTTGGTGACCGCGACGGCCAGCGTGTTTTCGCCGGGATGCAGCAGCGTCTTGACCTCGTAGATTGACGCCGCGCGGGGATCGCTTCCCTTGCCGACTTTTTGACCGTTGAGGTAGACCGTCGCATCGCCCTCGAGCTTGCCGAACCAGACTTCGACCGCCGGGGCCGCCAGATTTTCCGCCGAAACCGAAAACCGCGTGCGGAACACCGCGCGGCCATGCGGGCCCAGCGGCCCGCTCTCCGCGTGCACGTCTGTCGCCGTCCATTTGGAGTCGTCAAATGCGACCGCCGCCTCCGGCAGATTCGCCTGACTCGGATCGGTCACCTCATGCCATCGCCAGCCGTCGATCGGTTGCGTCCGCAACCCGGGCGTCGAAAAATACTGGTCGGGCTCGTGGCAACTCGGATCGCCGTTGCCGACACCGATGATCCGGCCGGGGCCCTCCAGATTGAAAGCGACTTCGTTGGCTGCGACCGGGACGACCCGCCCCTGCGCATCCGGAATCGCGACCGTGATCACGGAAATGTCCTCGCCGTCGGCCCGGATCTCCGCGCGATCGGGCGTGAGCGCGACGGCCGCGGGCGCACCGGTGGTTTCGACCCTGGCTTCCGCCACGAGTTTTCCGGCCCGGAAACCCTGGGCCGAGAGCGCCCCGGGAGCGAACGGCACCGTCCATTTCAATTCGGAATCGTGTTTCATCGTCTGCCGGCCGAGGCTGCGACCGTTGAGGAAAAGCTCCACTTGGTCGCAGTTGCTGAGCGCGCGCACGTCGACCGGCTGACCTTCGCGGCCGGTCCAGTTCCAATGGGGCAGCAGGTGCAGCACGGGCTGCTCGGTCCACCAGGCGCGGTAATACCAGAAATTGTCCTTCGGGTATCCGCACGTGTCGAGGAGGCCGAAGTGCGAGTTGATGCACGGCCAGCCGTAGGGGGTGGGCTCGCCGCGGTAGTCGAAGCCGGTCCAGACAAATCCGCCGGACAGCCAGGGCCGCGCATCGAAGAAGGTCCACCATTGCTCGGCCGTGTTGGACCAATCCGTGGCGTTGTCGTCGTATGCGCTCATGTAGCCGCGCACCGGGTCGTTCGCGTAGATGCCGCGGGTACTGACCGTGCTGCCCTGCTCGCTGCCGACGTTCGGCTGCTGCGGGTGGGCGGCGTGGTACGCGTCCATCCGATCCGGCCCGATGTGGTAACTCCAGCCGCGCACCTCGACGACCTCGTTGAAACCGGTGAATTCATTGCCCAGGTCCGCGTTGCAGGTCGTCGGGCGGGTGGGGTCGAGCCGTTTGACGAGGTCCTGCATCGTGGCCAGGGCGCGGCCGCCCGGCTTGGTTTTCTCCACGGAAAATTCCTCGTTGCCCAGCGACCAGATGGCCACGCTCGCGTGGTTGCGGTCGCGCCGCACCTGCTCGGCCAGCATGTTCAGATGCATTGCGTCGCTGCCGACGAGGCGGTTCTCGTCCATCACCAGCATGCCGAGGTGGTCGCAGGCCTCGAGCAGCTCGGGCGTGGGCGGGTTGTGCGAGGTGCGATAGGCGTTGGAACCCATTTCCTTCAGCCGCGCGATGCGGAAATATTGCAGTCCATCGGGCAGCGCGGCGCCGACGCCGGCGTGGTCCTGGTGATTGCAGGTGCCCTTGAGGACATAAGGCTTGCCGTTCAAAAGAAAGCCGCGATCGGCATCGAAGGTCACGGTCTTGATTCCAAATTCGGTGTGTACCTGGTCAATCGTTGCTCCGCCGCTCGTCACCGTGGTCACCAGCCGGTAGAGGCGCGGGGTCTCCGGCGACCAAAGTTCCGGCGCCGCGACGGTGGCGGTCTGGGCAATCTCCTCCGCGCCGCCGCCGTTCACGGTCGTGTTTTTTTCCGCGGTGGCCACGGTGCTGCCGTCTGGCGCGAGGATGGTCCAGATCACCTTGGCCTCCACGGACAATTTTCCGGCGTTGGCCAGCTGCGTCTGCAGATGAATTTCCGCGGGGCCGGCGGGAATGTTGCCCGGGAACCGGCTGAAAACGAAAATGCTGTCGGGCGCGACGGCCACCGGCGCGGTTTTCACCAGCCAGACGTGCCGGTAGATTCCTGCGCCCTCGTAGAACCAGCCTTCGGTCTGCGAGGCGTCCACGCGGACGGTCAGGACGTTTTTGCCGCCGCAGTTGGCGATGTCGGTGACATCGAAACGGAACCCGCTGTAGCCGCCTTCGTGACGGCCGACAAACCAGCCGTTGAGAAAAACGGTGCAGTCGCGATAGACCCCGTCGAATTCCAGCCACAGCCGCCGGCCGGAATCCGAAGCCGGCAGGTCAAAGGTCCGACGGTACCAGGCGATGTTGTTTTCCGGAAACCCGTTGCCCAGGGCCTTGAAACCGTGCGCGCCATCGGCCTTCGGGTCGAACGGCAGCTCCACCGCCCAATCGTGCGGCAGGTTCACGGACCGCCAGCTGGCGTCGCTGAACTCCAGACCAGCCGGGCCGTAGCCGGTGCCGGCCTTCGCCAGATTTTGTCCGAGACCCCAACCGTCGCCCAGGCGGAATTTCCATCCCGCGTCGAGCAGAAGCCTATCGCGCGGACCGGGCTCGGCGCGGGCGACAAAGGCAAGACCAAAGGTCGCCAGCAAAAGCAGAAGGGGGGAGCAGAAACGAACGGTTTTCATAGCGGGGCGCCGCGTCGCCCTCGCATGGGACGGGCGGCATTTCTTGGGGTGACGGGAAGAGCAGCGGGGGCGCCGGGCCGAGGTGGGACCAACAGCCCGACGCTCGCTGGTGTTGCGTTAAATCTGGAACCCAACCGCGCGGAGTACAATCAATTTTCCACTCCGACCCGGGTGACTCGCGCGACGGGGCGAAGTCGCCCCCCCTCCAACGGGAGCCCGAGGTCTCGTTGGACATTCAACCTAAACTCGTGGAGGGAATGGCCACAAAAGGCACAAGAGGCACAAAACAGCCGGAAGAATCACGACTGAGGCTAGCAAACATTCACTTGGCAGATGAATGCTGCCGAGCAGCAGAAAATCAGGATTTCTACTTTGCGCTCTCCGCGTCCTCCGCGTTTCAACTGCGTTTTCTCGGATCAATGCGCTCCCGCCGCTCAAAAATCCTGCAGGCGCATCTCGCCGCTGCCGCGGTCGGGCTCGATCCGGGCCAGCACCTCGCCGAGCAGGTAGATCGAACCGGTGACAACCACGGTGTCTTCGGGGCCACCCACGCCGCAAGTCCGGGCGTCGGGAAAAATCTGGTCGAGCGTGGCGCGCCGCAGCAGGCGGCGCGATTCCGCCGGCACCACGGCTTCGAGCTCCGCGTACGTGCTCGCGCGCTCGACGCGCGGCGGCACCAGGTGCACCTCCTGCGCGTACCGGCAGATCACGTCGAGCAGCGCCCGCGCCCGAAATTCACCGAGCACGCCGGTGACGACCACCGGCTTGCGGCCGGTCGCGGCCACGAGCTTGTGCAGGTTGTTCTCCAGCACCTGGGCGCCTTCCGGATTGTGCGATGAGTCGAGAATGACCGGCCGCCCGCCGACGCTGGTGCGCTGCCAGCGCCCGGGCCAGGTCACTTTTTGCAGGCCGCGGGCGATGGCCGCGTCGTCGAGGCGGCCAAAGCGTTCCGGCTGACCGCGCGCGAGCAACCGCACCGCCAGCGTGGCGGTGGCGGCGTTCCAACGCTGGTAGTCGCCCTCGAGGCTCACCAGCGGGTAGGCGGCCAGATCTTCGCCGAAAATCTCGCGCACGGAAAGCACCGGCGCGGAAGCGGCGCGCGCCACTTCGCGGATCACCTGTTCCGCCTCCGCCGGGAGCCGGCCGATCACCACGGGACGCCCCGCCTTGACGATGCCCGCTTTCTCGCGGGCGATCTTCGCGACGTTGTCGCCGAGCTGCTCGACGTGATCCAGCCCGATGGAGGTGATGACAGCGACTTCCGGCTGCACGACATTGGTCGCGTCCAGCCGTCCGCCCATGCCGACCTCGATCACCGCCGCGTCGACCTTCCGGCGCGCAAACTGCAAAAAAGCCATCGCGGTCATGAACTCGAAAAAAGTCGGATGTTCGTCGGGCCCCTGTTCGCCCAGTTTTTGCGCCACGGGCAGGAGCTCGTTCGCGTAGGCGACGATTTCCGCCTCGCTCAGCAGGTGGCGGTCGACCTGCACGCGTTCACCCAGTTTCACGAGGTGCGGAGACGTGTACAATCCCGTGCGGAAGCCGGCGGTGCGCAAGATCGCCTCGATCATGGCCGAGACCGAGCCCTTGCCGTTCGTGCCGGCAACGTGCATGACCGGATAGGTCCGCTCCGGGTGCCCCAGCGCTTCGGCCAATCGCTGCATGCGGTCGATCCCGAACCGCACGCCGATGCTCTTGAGCGCGACCAGACGATCGGCAATCACGGCGTAGTCGGAGTCAGACGCAACCGCTGAACTTCCAACATCCAACGTTGAACGCTCAACTTTCACGGGGAATCTCCGTGTGGGTGGCGCGGATTGGCCGAATAGTCCAACAATCGCTCCTCCAGATCAAAACCCGGTGCGCGATTCTCCATGGTCAGTCCAGCAGAAGTTGGACGTTGAGGGTTGGAGATTGGAGGTTGAACGTTCAGCGTTGCGTCCGGCTGCCCGCTCACGCGCTGGCCGCGACGGGGACGAACGGGTGCACCGACTCGCCCTTGGATTTCTTGCCGTGGTAAAGCGCCGACAGGATGTCGCGCAGGCGGTCCCGCATTTCGGTCCGGCTCACAATCTGGTCGATCAGCCCGTGCTTGAGCAGAAATTCGGCGGTCTGAAAACCCGGGGGCAGCGTCTGCTTGGTCGTCTCCTTGATGACCCGCGCCCCGGCAAAACCGATGAGCGCGCCCGGCTCGGCAATGATGATGTCGCCGAGCGTGGCGAAGCTGGCGGAGACACCGCCGGTGGTCGGCTCGGTGAGGATGGAAATGAAGGGCAGCTTCGCCTGGGCGAGGCGGCCGAGGGCCGCGCTGGTCTTGGCCATCTGCATCAGGCTGTAAATCCCCTCCTGCATGCGCGCGCCGGCGGAGGAACATACGATGAGGCAGGAAATTTTCTTCTTCACCGCCCGCTCGATGGCCCGGGTGATCTTCTCGCCGACCGCCGAGCCCATGGCGCCGCCACAGAAGCGAAAATCCATGACCGCCAGTGAAACCGGAATACCGTGGATCTTGCCCACGCCGCAGATCACCGCCTCGGGCAGCCCGCTGGTCTTTTCATACCGCTTGATCCGGTCGGGATACGGGGTGGAATCGACGAAATTCAGCGGGTCGGCCGATTTCACGGCGGCGTCGTATTCCTCAAAGCTGCCTCCATCCACGAGCCCGGCGATCCGCTCGCGCGAGCCGATGGCAAAATGGTAGCCGCTCTTCGGCACCACCATCAGGTTGGCCTCGAGATCCTTGTTGAAAATGATCTCGCCGGAGACCGGACACTTGGTCCAGAGCCCCTCGGGCATTTCCTTCTTCTTCCGGTGCGCGGTCAGCTTGGGTTTGGTGAAATGAGCCATGGGAAGGGTCAGCCGTGTCCGAAGGTGATCACATCGAGAGTCCGGCCGCCGGCCCGCCGCAAGACTGCGGCACAGGCGTTGAGCGTGGATCCCGTGGTGAAAACATCGTCGACGAGCAGGTAACGTTGGCCGGGATTTATGGCGGCACCGGGGGCCAAAGCAAAGGCATTTTTCAGGTTTTCCTGGCGCGTCGCCCGGTCGAAATGGGTCTGCGAAACCGTGTCCACCACCCGGCGGAGGACACCTTCGATGCGGCCCACCCCGCCGGCGGCGCGCAGCGCGCATTCGGCCAGCAGCTTGCTTTGGTTGTAGCCGCGCTCGCGCAACTTGCGCGGGTGCAACGGCACCGGCACGAGCACCGCCCCCCGGACATAGTCGGCGTAGCCGGGCGTCCCCGCCATGACCTGCTCGATGTCCTCCAGCACATGCAGGCCCTGGTGATACTTCAAGGCGTGGACGAGCGCGCGGGCGGACCCTTTCAACAGGACTGCGGTCCGGCCTTCCTCGTACTGGGGCACGAGTGCCTCGCAATGCGGACACATCCGGTCGCCGGCCATTTCCCCGTAAAACGGATGTCCGCAGGTGCTGCAATGCGGCCCCTCCACCATGTGCAGCGTGCGCTCGCAGGCCGGACAGAGGTGACGCAGCCGCCCGCCTTCGACCAGCCCGCTGCAGTGTACGCAGGACCGCGGAAACACGACATCCAGCGTATCGCGCCAAACGCGTGACAGAACCGGGTTCATTTGTTGCGGGTCCGGTACCCTGAAGCTTGCGTCGGCGTGGTTGAAATGCAGGAGCCCGGTTGCGGGCGATTCGGAATGCCCGCTGACAAACCACGTCCTGAATCGCCTGCAAGCAGACTCCTACAAAAACGAAGGAAAGCCGTAAGCAAAGATGTTTGCGTCGTTTTGTTCAAATGCTGCGGGCCCGCGCCAATGACTTTTCACTTCCGACCAGAGGGGTAAATCACCTTCACGAGAAAAAGTCCCTGCGGCGGGGCGGTCTGCACCTGCGCCGTGCGCCTCGCCGACTTCAGCAGGCCCCGGACGTCCCGCGCCGCGAGTTTGCCGAGGCCGACATTGACCAGCGTTCCCGTCAGGCTGCGCACCATTTTGTAGAGGAATCCATCCGCCTCGAAGACCAGTCGCACCCGCCGTCCGTGCCTCCGGAGCTCGAGCCGGCGCAGGTCGCGCACGGTCGTTTCGTGCGTGGTGCCATTCTCCGCCGAGAAGGCCTTGAAGTCGTGCGTCCCCTGCAGGCTGGCCGCGGCGGCCGCGATCTCGGCCCAGTCCAGCTCGCGGTTCAGCGCCCAGCAGTACGGTGCCGCGAACGGATCCGCCTCGCCCAGGAGAATTTCGTAGCGATAGATCTTCCCCACCGCCGAGAAACGCGCGTGGAAACCCACCGGCACCGGGCGCAGGCTTTTCAACTGGATGGCCCGCGGCAGCCGTGAGCTCAAGGCCACGCGCAACTTCTCCGCGCCATGGGCCCAGTCCGCATCAAAATGAAAAACCTGCCCGAGCGCATGCACGCCGGCGTCGGTCCGCCCGCTGCCGTGGATCCGGAGATCGCGTTTGAACACGTCGCGCAGCCGGCGCTCCAGGACGTCCTGGATCGCGTTGCCGCCCGCCTGGCTCTGCCAGCCGGCGAACGGCCCGCCGTCGTAGGCGCAGACGCATTTCCAGCGGGTGACGGCGGCAGAGGATTTAACCACAGAAGACACGGAAAACACAGAATCGATCAGCGTACAATACGTTCGTGCTCCACCAAGGGAAAATGACCCAAGTTGACCAACAAGCCGACACACCGGCCTGTTCCTTTCAGATAATTGTTCATTTGGGCACGATGCTCGTCCGCCAGTTCCGTGACTGCCTTGATCTCGAGTATCGCCCGCTCGAAATAAAAAAAGTCAGGTTGGTAGGTTTGGCTGAGAACACGTCCCTTGTATTCGAGCTGAAGCCTTGGCTGCGCTACGAAAGGAATGCACCGATCAGCCAGTTCAAGCTCAAGGCATTCCTGATACACCGCCTCGGGAAAACCGCATCCTTTATTCTTATAAACTTCAAAGCATGCGCCTGAAAGAGCATGCGTCTCTTCGCCATGAATGAACGGGGCCATGACTCATCCTTTCTGTGTGTTCTGTGGTTCCTCAGCTTTGGCCCGGCGGCTGGGGTGGAAATTTCTGGTCGAGAAAATCCTGCAAAATGATCGTGGCCGCGCGCGAGTCGATCAACCCGCTGTCCCGCACCGCCCGGCGCGCCTTCTTGGGGATCGTGGACTCGGCCTCGTGGCTCGTCAGTGTCTCGTCGACTCGATGCACGGGCAACCCGAACTTTTCCGTCAACTGGGCGACGAATGCATCCACTTCCCGGGCCTTGAAACCGGCCGTCCCGTCCATGTTGTAGGGATAGCCGACCACCAGGTCCGTGATCCGCCGCTGCTTGATGAGTTCGCCGAGTTTTCCCCAACGCCGGTCGGGCACGGTCTCGATCAGCGCGGGCAGCGGCGTGGCCACGCCCACCTCGTCGCCGTGGCTCAGCCCGATCCGCTTGGCGCCGTAGTCGAGGCCGAGGCAACGCATGTTCAGAGGAAGCGCTGCGTCGTCACATCCGCCTGCAGCCGGCGGAGCAGCGTCTTGATCTCCTGCGCCCGCTCGCGGGGACAGACCAGGGTGGCGTCCGGCGTGTGCACGACGACCAGGTTGTACACCCCGAGCACCGCCGTCAGGTGCCGCTGCTCGGAAATCACGATGTTCCGCCGTCCGTCCTCGACCCACGACAGCCCGCGCAGGATGTTGCCGGCCGAATCCGGGGGATGATGCCGGGCCATCGCCGTCCATGAACCCACGTCGTCCCAGCCGAAATTGGCGGGCACCACGAGCACGTTGCGGGATTTTTCCATGACCGCATAATCGATGGAGATTTTCTCGAGCGAGGGATAAATCCTCTTCAACGCCGCCTTGGTCGACGTACGTTTCAGGGCCGTCTCGAGCCGGTCCAGGCCGGCCGCGAGCCGGGGCGCGTAGGCCCGGAAGGCCGCGGCGATCACCGGCCCGCGCCACACGAACATCCCGGCGTTCCAGTAAAAACGGCCCGAGGCGAGGTAGACCCTCGCCTTGGCCGCACCGGGCTTCTCCACAAAGCGGCGCGCCCGCCGCACCCGTCGCGGGTCGCCCGGCCAGGCCGCCCCGCGCTCGATGTAGCCGAAACCCGTGGCCGCCTCGGTCGGCTTGATGCCCAGCGTGACGAGCTCGTCCGCGGACTCCGCCGCCCGGAAGGCCGTCTCGAGGGATCGCCGGAACCCCGGCACGTCCCCGATCACGTGGTCGGCCGGCAGGATCGCGAACGCGGCGTCCGGGTTGCGCTGTTTCACCAGCAGCATCGCGAGGCCGACCGCTGCGGCGGTGTCGCGTCCGACCGGCTCGACGATGAGGTTGCGGGGCGGCAGACGGCCACAGACGGCCCGCGCCGCCGCGAGCTGGGTCTGGGTGGTGACCACGAAGATGTTCCGGGCCGGCACCAGCGGCAGGACGCGGGCGATGGTCTGGGTGAGCATCGGTTGCGCCCCGACGATGGGCAGCAGGTGCTTGGGCCGCCTGGCCCGGCTCTGCGGCCAGAATCGCTCCCCGCGCCCACCCGCCATGATGACGACGAATCGTTCGGACATGCCCCGACGATTTGTCAGCCGCCGCCCACGTCAACGGCGAACTGGAGATTGCCTTTCGGCGCGCGGTGTCATATGGGATGGGGTCAGATGCAAGCCCCGTTTGAAGTCGATGTTACCACCGCGGCACAAATGATGATCGAGGGGGCGCTGCTCCTCGACGTGCGCGAACCCCATGAATTCGCTTTCTGCGCCGTTGCAGGAAGCCGGCATATTCCGATGCGGCGGATTCCCGAATCCACGCAGGAGCTTCCGCCCGACCGGCCCGTCCTCGTGCTGTGTCATCACGGCGGCCGGAGCCAGCAGGTCGCGCATTTCCTGCGGGCCCATGGTTTCCCGCGCGCGACCAATGTCGCCGGCGGCATCGACGCCTGGGCCGACCGCATCGATCCGTCGCTGGCCCGGTATTGACCGGCCGGCGCGCGATCCGGCCGGGCTCACCGATCGAGCCGCGCGTGCAACCGGGCGACGGCCCGCTGCGCCGCCGGCCAGTCGGGTCGGAGCTGGAGGGCCGTCTCAAATTCGCGGAGCGCTCCGGCTTCGTCCGCCGGTTCGGCCAGCAGCGCCCGGCCCAGGCTGAAATGACCGTCCGCCGACGCTGGCGCCAGCTGCACCGCGGTCCGCAGGTGGGCGATGGCCTCGGAGCGCCGGCCCAGCTGCAGCAGTGCCAGCCCGAGGTTGTTGTGCGCGGCCGGATCGTCCGGCCCGAGCTGGAGAGCGGCTTCAAACTCCCGCACGGCATCGGGCAGCCGCCCGGGTACATCGCTCAACAGACTGGCCAGGTTGTAGTGCGCCGTCGGAAGATCGGGTCGGAGACGCACGGCTTGCTCGAACTCAGCGATGGCTTCGGCGGTGCGTCCCGCCACGGCGTACGCGCCCCCGAGATCATTGTGGAGCGTGGCGAGATCGGGCCGGAGCCGGACCGCCGCCTCCCATTCGGGAATCGCGGCGGCCTGCGTTTCCGCGTTCGCGGCCAGCGCCTGCGCGAGCCCGGCGTGCGCCTCCCAGGCTGAAGGATCCGCCGCTAGCGCGCGCCGGAAGAGCGGCGCCGCCTCGGCGACGCGCTCCGGCATCTGCGCCAACAGTTGGGCCAGCAGGATCAGGACCCGGGGCTCGTCGGGTTTCAGGCGGAGCGCACTCTCAAAGGCCTGGACGGCGTCCGACTCCCGCCCCGGCATCCGCTCGAAGGCGAGACCGAGGTTGATGTAGGCATTCAGGTGGTTCGGCTTCAGGGTCAAAGTCGTGAGAAAATGATCGACCGCCTCAGGCCGACCGCCCGGACGGTCGAGGAGGACCGCGCCGAGGTTCGCATGGGCGATCCAAGCGGCGGGATTCTGCGCGATCGTGCGGCGATAAAGGGTTTCGGCATCGCGGTAGTTGCCACTCTGGCGCCAGTTCAACCCGCCCAGGATCGCGACGACGCACCCGCCGGCCAGGGCCGCGGCCCGTTGCGCCCGGGCGTCGCCCCACCGCCGGACCAGGCCGGTCAGCCCGGCTGAGAGGGAGATGAAGAATGCCGGGCCGGCCAGATATTGGAAATGATCCGCGACGAACGAATAGTTGAACCAGTTGATGTTCAGAAATCCCAGCGTCGGCGCCAGCGTGCCGGTGTAGAGCAGAAAGGCCGCCAGCGGCCCGCGCCGCCAACGCGCCAGCCAAGTCAGGCCGCCCGCAACGACACCAACCGCCGCGGGGTACGCATATTGCCAGGCGGCCGTCAGGTCGGGTTGCCAGCGCGGATTGACGAACATCAGGTTGGTTGGCCACACCAGCGTTCGCGCATAAAATACCACGGCCCGCCCGGCAATCAGACTGCGTTCCATCAAGCCCTGGTCGAAGCTGGCGCCCCGGGCGTTCATATAGACCCGCTCGTACCAGACCGTGAAGAGCCCATAGGCCGCGCCCGTCACCAGCCACCCGATCAACGGACGCACGTCCCGCCGCCACTCCAGCCGGCCCCGCTGCCACCAAGCGATGACCAGCAGTGCGGGCACGAGCATCGCCGTGATCGACTTCGTCAGCAGCGCGAGAACGAAGAAACCAAAGGCCAGCCAATACCGGATCGGCCGTCGGTCCTGATCAAACCCGAGGTAAAGGTAACCCGACACCAGATAGAACAAGGTGGAGAGGGTGTTTTTCTGCTCGGAGATCCAGGCGACGGACTCGACGCCCACCGGATGCAGGGCGAATAGAAATCCTGCGAGCCAGCCACCCGGGAGCCGGAGCCGCCGCGCGATGGCCACCACGAGGATAGCGGACGCCAGATGTTCGGCCAGGTTGGCCAGATGATAGCCCACGACCGAATCCTGCCACAGTCGGTATTCCACCCAGAAAGCGGAGTGTAACAGCGGAAAATACTGGCTGGTGATGCCCACGTTGAACCAGATGCCCCGCAAACCCGCCAGCGACCGCCACGCCGGCCGGGTGATGTGATCGAGATCGTCAATCAAGATCCCACCCCGCAGGGCCGGCCAGTAAACGGCGATGACCGCGAGCGCCAGGGTCGCGCCGATTCCGGCGGGGCCGAGCCAGCTTGCCCCGGAGGCCGGAGCGGAGGGATCGCGGGGGTTTGCCATGCGCAGGGGCGCATTCATGGGTCGCTCGCAGGGTCTGCCAAGTGGAAACTTTCCAGTCAGTCCCGGGGAGAGCGACCGCTCCGGCAGGTGCGCCTGGATCGGGAGTATGGACCACACAATCCATTTCGTCCGACGGTCGCGCAAGAGCCGCCCACAGGGCGGCGGGCGGGTTCCGGCTTCCCGCCGACCCGTGCGACAGGGCCGCGCCGCGCTTGACTCCGGCGCTGGTTTTCAGGCACAACTCACCCCCACTCCACCAAAATCATGGGTCAACAATTCAATAAAGTCATCAAGAAGAAACGCCGCCTTGCGCTCAAGAAGCGTCGCAAGGCCAAGGTCAACGCCGCCCGCAAGAAGAAGTAACACGCTTCCTCCGCCGGCTCCCTCCCTCCTTTCCGCCCGCGGCCCCGGCCGCGGGCGCCTTTTTTCATGTCAATCAAAGTCAGCCTCATCTCCCTCGGTTGCGCCAAGAACCTCGTCGACAGCGAGATCATGATCGGACACCTGCACCAGGCCGGCATGTCCGTCATCCCCGACGCGGAAAAAGCCGACGTGGTGATCGTCAACACGTGCTCCTTCATCGATTCCTCCAAGGAGGAGTCCATCGGTCACATCCTCGAAGTGCACAAGAACCGCGGCCTGACCAAGCGCAACAAGGGACAGAAGCTCATCGTGGCCGGCTGCATGTCGCAGCGCTTTTCGAAGGACCTGCCCGGCGCCCTGCCCGAGGTTGACGCCTTCATCGGCCTCGACCAGCTGACCAAGGTCGCCCCGATCATCGAGCAGATCTACGAGAAGGAGCGCGGCAAGAAGGACAAGCCGGTCTCGTTCATCGAGGGCCGCTCGACCTACATTCCGGA
This sequence comes from uncultured Opitutaceae bacterium, assembly GCA_964477955.1. Lineage (GTDB taxonomy): Bacteria > Verrucomicrobiota > Verrucomicrobiia > Opitutales > Opitutaceae > Didemnitutus. Next base: position 7,048 of record CAYZGG010000039.1, on the reverse strand, counting down.
TTACAACACGCCCCGTTTCCGCCTCACGCCAAAACACTTTGCCTATATCAAGATCGCCGAGGGCTGCAACCACCCGTGCACCTTCTGCATCATCCCGCAGATCCGCGGCCGGCACCGCAGCCGCACCGTCGAAAGCGTGGTCGCCGAGGCGCGCCAGCTGGTCCAGGAGGGCGTCAAGGAACTGAACCTCATTTCGCAGGACACGACTTTCTTCGGCATGGACACCTGGGAACAGCGGCCGAACCCGCGCACGCCGGTCGACTCGACCCGCGGCACCGCGCTGACGACCCTCCTGCGCGAGCTCAACGCGATCGAGGGCGATTTCTGGATCCGGCTCCTCTACACGCACCCGGCGCATTGGAGCGACGAACTCATCCGCACGATCGCCGACTGCCCGAAGGTCGCCCGGTACATCGACATTCCCCTCCAGCACATCAGCGACCACATGCTCGGGCTGATGCAACGCGAAACCACCGGCGACTACATCCGCGACCTCATCCGGCGCATCCGCGCCGGCATCCCCGGGATCGCGATCCGGACGACCTTCATCGTGGGCTTCCCCGGCGAAACCGAGGCCGACGTCGCCGAACTCTGCCAGTTCATCCGCGAGGCGAAATTCGAACGGCTCGGGGTGTTCCGCTACTCGCAGGAGGAAGGCACCCGCGCCGCGAAACTGACCGACCAGATTCCCGCCAAGGTCAAGGAGGCCCGCTGGCACCAGGTCATGGCGCTGCAGAAGGAGATCGCCCGCGAGGTTTCCCAAAGCCACGTCGGCCAGACGCTCCGCGTGCTCGTGGACGAGCCCGGGGTCGCACGCGGCGAGGCCGATGCGCCGGACATCGACGGACGCGTCTACGTGCCCCGCGAGACGCCCACCGGCGAATTTCTCCGGGTCAAGATCACCGATTGCCACGACTACGACCTGCTCGCCCTACCCAAGGGCCAGCAACCCGTCGAATTCAAGGTGGCGCGCCAGGCCCAGTAGCCGCCCGTCCGGCCGGGCCCTCCTCTGCCCGGCCGGAGTTGAAGCGGAACTGGTTTCCGCTTTTTAGGCTGCCACCGCCTCCCGGACCGGCTTGAATCCCGGCGTCTCCGGCAGGGTGAAGTGGAAAGCGGCACCGAGCTCGGGCAGACCCTCGGCCCAGACCGTGCCGCCGTGCAGCGCGACGATGCGCCGCACGATGGCCAGCCCGAGTCCCGCCCCCCCCCGGGTCCGCGTGCGCGCGGAAAAACGGTGCGAACAGACGCGCAGCGTCCTTCCCCGCAAATCCGCTGCCGTTGTCGCGTACGACAAAGTGCCGCTGGCCCTCGACCGGCGAGGCCACCGAACTGAACTCGATGCGGGCGCGGTCCCGGCGCTCCGTGAACGTCCAGGCGTTTTGCAGCAGCTGCCCGAGCGCGCGGCGCAGCAGCGTGACGTCACCGCGCACCCTCAACCCCTTCTCGATTTCGACCTGCACCTGCCGCTTCGGGTCGCCGCGCTGCAATTCGCTCAGGCCGGCCTGAACAAGATTGCTCAGATTGACCTCTTGCATCGAAAGGTCGGTGCGCGAGAGCGCGGCAAGTTCCACCAGATTTTCCGTGTGCCGCAACAGCCCGTCGCTGGCCTGCATGATCTGCGCGAAATGTTTCCTGATCTCCGGGGTCATGCGCTCACCCTGCTCGATCTCCAGGGTCACGCAGAAGCCGCGCAGGCTGTGCAGCGGCGCCTGCAGGTCGGACGCGACAGCCTGCGTGAAATCCTCCAGCTCGGTGTTGAGCTGCTGGATTTGCTGCCCGTCGGCCGCCAGCTGCCGGTCCCGCCGCGCCAGCTGCGTCACGGTGTCCATTGCGCTCGCCGTGAGTTCCGCCAGCGTCTCGAGCAGGCGCTTTGCCTCCGGCTTCAGGTCTTGCCGGTGCTCCTCGCTCCAGTAACTGGCGATCGCCGCCAGCGGATTCTCCCGGCCGACCGGCACGATCAACAGGCTGTGCACAAACGTCGGCCCGTACATCTCCACCGCGACCCGGTCGTCCCGCGTGACATCGGGGATCACCACTGTCTTTTTCTGAAGCATGGACCAACCCGCGATGTCGTCGTCGATCGGGAAATGCCGGCCTTTCCACAACGGTCGCACGGCGTCCTCCTCGGCGTAAAAGACCTTCTCTCCCTCGCGCAAAATGACAGCGACGCCGTCGGAACCGGTCAGCCGCCGCGCGGCGCGTTTGACGACAAAAAGAATCTCGTGAAGACTGCGGGCCCCGGCGAGATCGCAAGCCGCGGTCAGCAGGAGTTGCATCGGCGTGCCACCGCCACCGGACCCCGTCGGCGTCTCGGCCTGGTGCCAGGGAGCCGTGCTCGAACGGAGCAGGGCCGGCAGTCGCTCCAGATGCATCTTCGCGACGAAGCCGGTGGCGCCGGCCTCCAGCGCCTTCACCGCCACCCTCTCATCCATCGAGCCGGACACATAGATCAGCGGCAGCTCCCGCCGCCGGTCGCGGGCCACCTCCAGGACTTGCAAGGGCGAAATACCCGGGATGGCGCTGTCCGCCAGCACCGCGTCGACGGACGTGTCGTTCAGGGCCTGCCGGTAGTCGGTCAGGGTGGAGACCACCCGTATATTGCACTTCAGTCCACCTTTCTCCAGTGAGCGGCGGACCAGGAGCGCGTCCGTTTCACTGTCTTCGAGGTGGAGCACGTTTAGTGTTTCCATAGGTTACCTCTTTCGTTGCAGGGCCATCTTATCATCTTCGCCCGTGTCCGACCAATGCGATCCCCGGGCTCCGCGGAATTATTAGGTCCGTCAATATTTTGGCCCGGCCCAGCAGGCGCGCCGGGGCCGACGGCGGGGACTCCGCCCGGATTTTCCAGCCCGGTCTCGTGGCGACACGGGTGCGGCGCTTCCCCCGGTGATTGTCGGGTGCAGTCACACAGGGGATAAGCCGGCCGATTAAATGCAGTTTTGGGCTGGCTGGCCCGCGCCCGCGAATGCATGCCGAACGGTCAGCGTTGTGGCCGATCCGGAAATGTTCGGACCCAATCCGGTTTTCCGCTCCGACCGGTTCGCCACCGCGTCCGCCGGAAATCCGCTTAATTTGGCCGGCGGGTGGGAGCGAGCTTGCTCGCGATGTCGAGCATGTCGTGAGCGAACTCGCTCCCGCAATTTCGCGCCAAGCCGAAGCAAACGCGGGTGGTAAATATCCCCGGAGCAAGCTCCGGGGCATTTGACCAAACCAACGCCAATTCACCATGCCTGCTATTTCTTCGTCTTTTTGGAGGAGCCTGCTTGCCGGCGATTCGCTGTGACACAGGTCCCGACCCGTGTTCTGACCATCACGGGTCGGGAGACTCGTGCCACGTCCTGATGGCCGCCCGCATGCAGGCTCCTACAGCTCAAACCAGCCGAAGCTTCGTGGTATCGGACCCACCGCGAATGAAACCCACCGGAATCGGGATCGAGTGACCGCAAAAAAAGCGTCGGGAGCGGCGGTTCTGTCTCAATTTTCCGGCCGGCCAGCCGATGAAGTTACTACGCGCCGACGTGTCTCTCCGCCAGTCCATTGCTTTGCTCTGGCCGGGCGATGCTTCAGTCAACGTGGGAGACATGCTCAACGTCCTCTACCTTTCCAACCAATACCGGGTCGACCTCATCCTGCTGGTCTTCCTGGTGGGCGGCGCCTGTCTGGCGATCCGCCGGAAGTTGCGGAAAAAGGGTCCCCAGTATCGCATTCCGCGCAATTCGTTCCTTTTCGCGGCGCTGCTGCTTCTGGCCGGAAGTCTGGCCGCTGAATGGGCCGCCCGCGACCGCGCCGACCAGCTGCTGAAGATCTTCGCCGGATTCGGCCCCACCTACGCTTCGGAACTGAGCCGCAAAGGCCACGCCAGGATCAATCTCAACACCGCCCCGGACGATCCGCTCTACCTCGAACTGATCGCCGACGAAAAACGCTGGCTGAACGTCAACCCGATCATCGCCGACGTGTACACCTTCCGCAAGGATGACCAGGGCCGGATCCGGCTCATCGTCGACTCCGAAACGGACTACAATCACAACGGCATCTACGACGGGGAACGCGAACAGCGCACCCCCATCGGCGAAATCTACGCCGAGGCCACCCCGAAGTTCTACGAAGTCCTGGAGGGCAAACCCGTCTTCGAATCCACGCTCATGCCGGATCGCTGGGGCATCTGGGTTTCGTCTTTCACGCCGATTTACGACCAGAATGGACACGTCGAAGCCGCCGTCGGGATCGACTACCCCGCCGACACCTGGATCTACGCCATCGCCGGAGTGCGCGCCGTCGCCCTGGGCATCGCCCTCGTCCTGATCGCCATTCTCCTCACGAGCAGCACCCTGATTTCCTTCCTCACCGCGGAGATCGAGGAACGGAAGGAAACCCAACAACGGCTCGAGCAGGCCAGCGAGTCCGCCTTCGCGGCCAGCGCCGCCAAGAGTGAGTACCTGGCCCTCATGAGCCACGAGGTCCGGACGCCCCTCAGCGCGATTTTAGGTTTCGCCAGTATCCTCGCCGACACCGAACTGAACCCCAAGCAGCGCCGCTACGTCGAGACCATCAACCGCGCCGGGACCAGCCTGCTCGACCTGCTCAACGGCATCCTCGACTACACCCGGTTCGAAAGCGGCAAGCTCGACCTCGAACACATCGCGTGGGCTCCATCCCTGCTCGTCCACGAGGTCATGGAACTGATGTCCGCCCGCGCCGCCGAAAAAGGCCTGCAGTTGAATTTCGACGATCAGCTGCCCGACACGCTGACCCTTTTCGGCGACCCCACCCGGGTGCGCCAGATCATCCTCAACCTCGTGAGCAACGCCGTCAAATTCACCACGCAGGGCGAGGTCTCGGTCAAGGCCGTCTGGACCCTCGATCCCGGCCGCGAGAGCCACGGCCAGCTCCGGCTGGAAGTGTCCGACAGTGGTCCCGGCATCGCTGCCGCCAAGTTTCCCCTGCTCTTTCAGGCCTTCAGTCAGGCCGACACCTCGACCACGCGACGGCATGGCGGCGCCGGACTTGGCCTGGCCATCTGCAAGCGTCTGGCCGACATGATGAGCGCCTCTCTCAGTTTGCAAAGCACTCCGGGCACCGGCAGTGTTTTCACCTTCATTCTCGCCAGCGATTCGACGGAGGCCTGCAGTTTCACCCCCAAATCCGGCTTCGGCACCCACGCCCCGGTGCGGGCCGCCACCCGCGCGCTGGTGGTCGACGACACCAGGCTCAACCGCGAGCTGCTGAAGGTCATGTTGCACCGGCTGGGCTTTGCGGTCGACCTCGCTGCCGGCGGTCCCGAGGCCATCGCGCTCGCCGCGGCGAGCCGCTACGCCATCATCTTCACGGACCTGGAAATGCCGGACGTGGACGGTTTCGCCACCGCCCGCGTCATCCGCACCGGCGAGCCGGGCGGCCGCCACACCCCCATCGTGGCCGTCAGCGCGCTCACCGCCTCGGGCACGCGCGAGCACTGCATCGCCGCCGGAATGGACGACTATGTCACCAAGCCCGTCTATCTGCCGGTCCTGAAATCGGTCATCGAGACGCTCCTGCCGGGCTTCAAGGCCCGCGAACCGGTCGAGATTCAGCCGCCCGTCGCCGCCGCGTAACGGGCGATGATCCCGTCGAATGACCCGTTGGTGAAGAACACGACCAGCTTCGGCGTCGGCTCCGCGTTGGTCCGGGCCAGAAGCTTTTCCAACAACCCCGCATTCGTCGCCGCCGTCCAGGCTTCCACGCCCTGCGTACCGAGATGCTGGATCACGGCCTCCGTGTCGAAACGGTCCTCCGGCCGCACCTTGCCGGCCTGATCCACCGCCCCGAGATAAACCGCATCGGCCAGCGCGAGCGCCCGCATGAAGCCGGCCTGCATGATCTTCGTGCGCGAGGTGTTGCTCCGCGGCTCGAATGCCGCATGGATGACGTGGCCGGGAAAGCGCGCGCGCAGCGACTGCAATGTCTCCGCCAGCGCCGTGGGGTGATGGCCGAAATCCTCGACGACCTTGAGCGCCGGCGTGTTCACCAGCAGCTCCTGCCGCCGCTTGACCCCGCGAAACCGCAAGAGCGCCCCGAGCTTCAAATGGGTCAAAGTCACTGCGGGCAGGACGAACCCTCCAGGCGAGCCGGAGCCGTTCGCAGCCGGCGGCACATCGGCCCGAGTCGCGCCTTCCCAGGTCGCGAGGGCCGCCGCCATCGCGGCCATCGCCGCGTTGCGCGCATTGAACAGCCCCGGCTGGGACCATTTCACCTCGGACCAAAGTTCTCCCTTCCACAGCAGCTTGAAAGTGGCGCCGTCCGCCCCTTCGGCAAAATCCGCGATGCGCAGGTCGTTGCGCTCCCCCGTGCCGACCCGCACCGTTCGCGTCCAGCCGAGCGGGCCGAGCGCGCGCAGATTTTCGTCGTCGCCGTTGAGCACGATCCAGCCGTTGCGCGGCACGATGCGCGCCAGGTGCAGGAAGGTGCGCTGCACATCCGCCAGGTCGCGGAAGATGTCGGCGTGGTCGAACTCGAGATTGTTCAACACGGCCACGTGCGGGGCATAGTGGATGAACTTGCTGCGCTTGTCGAAAAACGCGCTGTCGTACTCGTCGCCCTCGATCACGAACGGATCGGCCGGATTGCCGAGATGGCTGCCCACCGGCGGATCCTGCGGCACTCCGCCGATGAGGAAGCCCGGGTCGCGGCCGTTCTCGCGCAGCAGAAACGCCGCCAGCGCCGTCGTGGTCGTCTTGCCGTGCGTGCCGGCGATCACGATGTTCCGGCGGCGCTTCAGCACGAAATCGGCCAGCAACGCCGGCAATGAAGTGAAGTCGAGGGCCCGGGTGTCGAGCAGCCATTCGACCTCGGGGTTGCCCCGCGACAGGGCATTGCCGATCACGACCAGATCGGGGGCGAGTTTTTCGAGGCGAGCCTCATCGTAACCTTCATGCAGCGCGATCCCGGCTGCGGCGAGCACGTTGCTCATCGGCGGATAGACCCCGGCATCCGCCCCGGAGACCTCGTGCCCCGCCGCGCGCACCAGCAGCGCCGCATTCCCCATCGCCGTCCCGCAAATGCCCAGAAA
>CAYZGG010000038.1:0-36302 GCA_964477955.1 uncultured Opitutaceae bacterium | reverse complement strand
CTAAGGCCAGCGTCCTTAGCCAGGATCATCCTAGAAAGCGCCGTTGAAACGCGGAGGACGCCGAGAGCGCAGAGTGAAAACCTTGGGTTTGCTGCTGCCCGCCGGTATCCATCGGTCAAGTGGATGTCTGGCCGGTCTCGCTCGTGATCTTATCGGCTTTTCGGGTGCTTCCCGTGTGTTTTTTGGCCATTCCTTCTCGGAATTTAGGATCAGGCGGTTCCCGTTTTAGTTTCGTCTTGGAGAGCTCGGAGCGAACTATCGGCCGTAGGTTGCGTGCTTGCCGCGCAACAAGCAGTGGCGGGACCAAGCCGCCACCTACAAGGTTATCTTCCGGCAACTGCCCGAGTCCGGCGCAGGAGCCGCAGCAAGCCGTTGCAGCCAGAAACGTCAGGCATTGTTTGTCGCGACGGTCACCATCCAACCCACGCCAAAACGGTCGGTGAGCATGCCGAATTTCGGGGACCAAAAGGTCTTCGCGAGCGGCATTCCCACCTTGCCACCCTGGGCGAGGGCCGCGAAGGCACGGTCGGCCTCGGCCTCCGTCGCCACCGCCAGCGAAAGAGAGAATCCGTCGAATTTCGCCCCCTGCTCATTGCCGTCGGAAGCCATAATCCTGCAGTCGCCGATCCGGAAAGAGGCGTGCATTACCTTGTCCTCGAAGCCAGGAGGGATGCTGCCGGGCGGCATCGGGGTTGGACTCTCTTTGTAGCGCATGACCATGTCGATCTGCGCGCCGACCGCCGTGCGATAAAACTCCAGCGCCTCGTTACACCGGCCGCCGAAAAACAAATAAGGTTCTACAATATTTTTAGTCATGGGGGAAAAAGCCTGTCGTTTAGTTTGCCAACGCTATCAGTCAGACACGCAAAGGCGTAGCGCCGGAGTTGCCTGCGCTGATCTGGACGGGGTCTTCTTCATCTTCCGAAGAACGCAGCGCCGAAGCCAATGGCGAGAAACGGAGGTATCCAATACCTTGAAAACGTGAGCAACCCACGCCTAGATGCGGAAAAACTTCCGTCTGGCCGACTTAGTGCCTCTCGATCAAAAAATCTACGAAGCGGGAGAATGCTCCACACGAGCACATTCGATACAAGGAACCCGATGGGGATAGAGGCTAGCATCAATGGAAGGACGATGAAGCTCTTCGCCGACTCTCCGTAACTGGAAAATCCATGAACATCTTCTCTCAATAGCGCAGCGATTGCGCAAGCGACCGTCACAAGCCCATAGCAGCTGGCGCCCATGATGCCGAACGCAACGGGAAGCAAAAAGAGGTGCACGGGGCTCTTCCTTGGACGTTTGGCATCAAACGCAGGCGTGACTGTATCTCGGATGCTCATTCTTCGCTCATCTATTGATATTCCACCGACGGGACGGCTCAATCAAATTTGGATTTGGCGAATTTGAAGCAGACTAGAAAAATCGAGTCTGTTTGCCCTTGCGGAAGGGGGAGCCTGATCTCCGGGCAGGCTGACGGCGTCGCGCGAGACAAACCGGCCCGGAGGTCCGGTTCCACCTCATTTCGACTGCATGGCGGCCTCAAACTAAAGGTCGCTAGTGGCGGAAACTCTGTCCCAATGGCCGGGGCATGAAGATCAAATCCGCCACGTTCGAAATCAGCGCGCCCAACCTGGCGGGGGCGCCGCGGCTGGCCCAGCCGGAGTTTGCGTTCATCGGCCGCTCCAATGTCGGCAAGTCCTCGCTGCTAAACCTGCTCACCGAGCAAAACAACCTGGCCCGGGTTTCCGACCGGCCCGGCAAGACGCGGCTGCTGAATTTTTATTCGATCAACCAGAACTGGCGCCTCGTCGATCTGCCTGGCTACGGTTACGCGCACGTCTCCAAGACGGAACGCGCCGATTTCAACGAGGCCGTCGCCGCCTACATCGAGGAACGCGAAAACCTCCGCGGCGTGTTCGTGCTGATCGATTCCCGGCTCGAGCCCCAGCCGATCGACCTGGAATTTGTGGCCTGGCTGGTCGAGACGCGCGTGACGTTTGCCGTGATCTTCACGAAGGCGGACAAACAATCGCCCTCGCGCACGAAGGAAGCCGTCGCGCGCTTCCGCGAGGTGGCGCTGGCCGAGCTCGATCCGCCGCCGGAGATCTTTGTCAGTTCGTCGAAGACCAAGGCCGGGCGGAAGGAGATTTTGGCGTATATCGGGGAGAGGCTCTGAGCCGGTGATCGGAAATAGTGGCATGGGTCTCCCGACCCGTGATGGACCGTCTCATTGTTCGTAATACGAACATTACTGGGCAAAAACACGGGGCGGGAGACCCGGGCCACGACCTGGCCGTCGGCCGCACCGCGGCAGGCGCTCGACCTTTGGTAGGGCGCACCGGCTCGGTGCGCCGTGGCCGCGGCGGAGCGGGCCGCTCCGCCCTACCTCAATGCAGCCCTCCGGCCAAATCCTGACCTCAGGCCTGCACCTTCCGCCGGAGGTTGCGGCAGATCGTCAGCTCACCGGAATGCCCGAGCGTGAATTCGTAGTCCTTCAGCGCCTGGAAGAAAACCCTCTCACATTCGGGGCCGTGCAGCTCGATGCACAGGTTCTTCACGCGATCAAGCCAGTGGCAGTTCCCGCCAAACACCTGGACTTCCGCGCCCTCCACGTCGATTTTCAGCAAGTCCACCTCGGACATGTCCGCCTTGGCGAGCAGGGTCTCGACATCCCATGCCGGAATCTCCGCCGCGTCCGTCCGGTCGGCCGCCTCGACCATCCGGACGCGCCAGTCATTGCCCGCACTCATAGGACTGCGGGAGCCGGCCATGGTGGTACAACGGGACCAGACCGCGCCCTGCAACACCGTAACCCGCGCTCCGTACGGCTGGAGATTGGCCACGCACAAGGCATAGTTCTGGGGATCGGGCTCGACGGCCACGATCCGCGCCGCCGGGAAGCAATTGAGAAAATAAACCGACGAGTAGCCCACATTGGCCCCCAGATCGACAATGCGCGCGACCTCCGGGAGGTCGCGCAAGCAGTGGTATTCGTCCTGGATGAAAATTTGTTCGAACACATCCATGTCGCTGCTGCGGCGCAGACGGGCGGTCAGGGGATGGCGAGCCACCCGAGGGCGAATGGACCATTGCGCGGGCTCCTCCCGGCCGAGTCGCGCCCCGATCCGCGTCCGGGCCTTTTCGACGACTTTCCGCAGTCCGATTTCGCGGCGGAGCTGCCACCAGAGGCGTAATTTGGTCGCGAGTTTGATCACGTGGTTTCGGGCGATTGAGCGCAGGCCGGTGCCGGAATGGCAAGTCTGGCCCGCGGGTTGCGTGGCGCCGTCATGGTCAGGACAGCGCCGGCGGCCGTTGGTGCCGTTCCCGGTCTTAGTCCTTCGGCCCCAGTGGTTCCGCGCGGAAAACCGGCCGCTGGTTTATTCTCGCTATCGCCCCGGGCGCCGCATAAGGTGGGGGTTACGTGATAACCGTTGGATGACAGTGACTGGTGAGTCTTCGGATGAGCTCTGGTTCAGATGATGATTCGAAACCCGATTCTTGGGAACGGACTGGCTGAGGACGATTTAAACGAAACATCATAACATGAACTCCAAACTGTATGTAGGCAATCTGTCCTTCAACACCACCGAAGCCGACCTCCGCGCCGCTTTCGAAGCGCACGGCGCTGTCACCGAAGTCTACGTCGCCAACGACCGCGAGACGGGCCGCCCGCGCGGCTTCGCCTTCGTGACCTTCAACACGGCCGATGAGAGCAAGGTCGCCATCGAGAAGATGAACGGCGTCGAGCTCGACGGCCGCGCGCTCACCGTCAACGAAGCCCGCCCGAAAGAGGCTGGTTTCGGCGGCGGTGGTGGTGGCGGTGGTGGCAATCGGAACTTCGGTCCCGATCGTCGCGCCGGCGCCTTCCAGGCCCGCAATAACAACAACCGCCGCTAAGCGGTTCGTTGCCGGTCAAATTGTCGGGCGGGGTCGCTGACCCCGCCAGCATTGGACCTGAGGTAACGTTCGAGGCGGGGTCAGCGACCCCGCCCTACAACCCAACACTCGAGGCGGGAGTTTGCGCTCCCGCCTTTTTCATGCCTGCCGCGGACCGCGCGGCGGCGCGGCCGCCCCGCGCGGAATACTTCGCTATTTGCCCGCGGCCGCGTAACCTCAAGGGATGAAAACCGCCCTGCCCGCCGCCCCTCCCTTGACCGCTGTTCGCTGCTGGATGGAGGGCCGCCGGGTTTATCTGGAGATCACCGAGCGACGCTTGATCAGTTTTCCCGCCTCGAAATACGAGACTCTCGCCTACGCTCCGCAGATCGAGCTGGAGAAGATCCATCTGCACGCCGACGGACTGGCCGTCCGCTGGGAGAATCTCGACGAGGTGATCCAGGTCGAGGACGTGGCGCACAACCGGTATGTGCACACGCCGCGCCCGATACCGGCGACCGCCCAGTAAAGACCTCGAAGGCCAGTTCCCAGCATTCCCGGCAAATAGATTCCATTTGTGGAGAGCTTGCTCGCGACTCGTTTGACATCGCGAGCTCTGTAGGGGCGCAGTCTTGTTGCGCCCAAGAACTCTCGTATCCAAGCAGGCGCAGCAAGACTGCGTCCCTACGATTGACCCGGTGTTTCGGCTGATATCTCCATCGCACCGGCAAAGCGCCTCCTTCCTCCCCAAACTCGATGCTTCGACGCGCCTTCCCGTTCAGCCCAAGGCAGCGCGGGGCGTGGTCGCGATCATGTTGACCTGCACGTAATCGTTGATCGCGGTCAGGTCTTCCACTTCGCCCGCCTCGGCCTGAAATCCCGCGGCGCTCGAACGCCGGAGAAAATCTCCCAGCCAGGTCGCGAGGTCGCCGCGCCGGGGCAGAAAAACATCGGAGGCCGCTTGGATGTCGGTCAGCAGGGATTGGGCGTAGACGTGGTGTTTGTTGGGAGAGGTCATTGGTCGCGGGTGTCGCGCGCAGACGCCAGCCCGCGAGGCTGGAGGGCAAGCGGGGCGGACGGGTGGTGGGAATGTCCCCAATCCCGGCTCTTCGGCCGTTGCCGCAGCTGGAGGATCTTCCCGGCCAGAATGATGCCCGGCTGGGGCGAACCGAGCCGGATCAGGGAGGACTGACTCCGGGCCGTGGAAGGTGTCGCCGGGCGTTTGTTCATAGACCAAGCTACATGCGATTTCCCACCTTTGCACCTGTTCTCCTCCAACCGGCGACCGATAGGAGCGCGGCTACTGGCAAAAATCCCTCGGCGGCCGCCCTTCGCAAGAATCATCTCGCTGCGCCGCATGACTTTCGCGCGGCTGCGGAGAAGAAAAGCGATCCACCCGTTTTGACCGCATTGCGGGCCGCACGACCTGATTTTTTTCCGGGCCGCGCGAAAAAGCGGGGTGATCCGGGGGCTTGATTTACTTTCCCGCCGAATTGACTAGGTTCGCCAAATGGAACATCGGACTCTCGGCCGGAATGGCCCGCGTCTCTCCGCGATCGGACTGGGCTGCATGGGCATGTCGGATTTTTACGGCACCCGCGACGACGCGGAATCGCTGGCCACTCTCAACCACGCCCTCGACCGGGGCCTCAATTTCCTCGATACGGCGGACATGTACGGCCCGCACCACAACGAGGAGTTGATCGGCCGGGTCCTGACCGCGCGACGGCAGGAGGTCTTCCTCGCCACCAAGTTCGGCATCGTGCGGGATCCGGCCAACCCCCAGGCGCGCAGCATCAACGGCCGGCCCGCCTATGTGCGCGCCGCCTGCGACGCCAGTCTGCAGCGGCTCGGAACGGATGTGATCGATCTTTACTATCAGCACCGCGTCGACCCGGCCACCCCGATTGAGGAGACCGTCGGTGCCATGGCGGACCTCGTCCGCGCGGGCAAGGTGCGCTATCTCGGCTTGTCCGAGGCGGGCGCGGCCACGATCCGCCGGGCGCATGCGGTGCATCCGATCACGGCACTGCAAATGGAATATTCCCTGTGGTCGCGCGACGCGGAGCGGGACGCTCTCGCCACATGCCGTGAACTGGGGATCGGCTTTGTGGCTTACAGCCCGCTCGGCCGGGGCTTTCTCACCGGTCAGCTCAAACGCTTCGAGGATTTCGCCCCGGACGACTACCGCCGCCTCACGCCTCGTTTCCAGAGGGAAAATTTTGCCAAAAATCTCACCCTCGTCGACCGCCTCGGCACGCTCGCCGAGCGCAAGGGCTGCAGTCCCGCGCAACTCGCGCTCGCCTGGGTGCTCGCGCAAGGCGACGACATCATCCCCATTCCCGGCACCAAGCGCAGCCGCTACCTCGACGAAAATCTCGGGGCGCTCGCCGTCTCGCTGACCCCGGCGGAGCGCGACGCGATCAGCGCCATTTTCCCGCCGGAGGGCATTGCCGGCACGCGTTATCCGGCGGCCATGATGGCCGCCGTGGGCCGTTGATCCGGCCGTTTTCCGGCGGCCGCCGGATCAAATCTCAAACGACAGCTGCTCGTTCGACGGTACGGAACCTGAAGGCGGAGGCCGGCGCGGCGTCGCCGTACGCTGCGCGACGATGGCCCGGGAGAGTTGCGGCGTGTGCGCCGCGGCGATCTGCTCGAAGGTCGCTTCGGTCAGAATGAAACGATCGTCGCCCAGGGACTCGCGAAGCCGGTTCTGCATCGCGGTCACGGCCCCGCTTTCCCGACCGACTTTCAAAAGGCCGGCGAGAAGATCGCCGAGCGGAAACAATTCCCGAAACGGCGGATGGTGCGGCGGCCAGACGGGCGCGGCCCGATCCGCCACGACCTCGAGACGGTCCCGCGCACCGTCGACGGCCCGCCGGCCGCAGCGCAGGCAGGTTTTGCCTTCGCACTCGGCCTGGCAGATTCCGCACCAGTTGAGGTAGTATTGGGTAAATTCGACAGGCACCTTGAGCGTGCCCCGCACCTGCCGGGCATCGCCGGAGCGCAGCGCCGTGAAAAGCGGCTCGTAACCCGGCTCGATGTCGAGCAACGTGCATTCCCGGCCGAGGTTCACCAGCGAGTGCGCATCGGAATTCGAAAACAGCGCGTAGTGATCGAGCGACGAAAGCCGGCGACACATCGCCGGGGTCGAAGTCAGGCCCGTTTCCACCGCGACGAGGTGCGGGGCGAGATCGTCGAACACCTCCGCGAGGGAATGCCCGCCACTGACGGCGCCGAGCGAGGCATACCAAGGGTTGAAAACATGCGCCGGCGCGAAGCGACAGGCCGGGTCGTGAGCCAGGACCAGCTCCAGGAGCTGTCGCGAGCTGAGCGCGAGCGTCGGCCGGCCATCGTGCAGATCGCCGTGGCGTGCCACCTGCAGACGGAAGCGCTCCACGCTGTCGAACGAGGGGAAATAGAGCAGATGGTGCAGCCCGCCCCGAAGCGGCGTGCCCGGCGGCGCACAGCAGACTTCCGTCCCGAGGACAAACCGCAGACGCCGCCGCACTCGCGCCGGGAGCGTACGCTCCACCGCCTCCGCCATCGCCGGCCGCAGGGCGAGAATGCCTGGTTCGGCTTCCTCCAAGGCACTCCGGATCTCCCCCAGCCATTCCTCCTGCAGGCAGTCGGCGGTGCTCAGCAGATCGATGCCTTTGAGCTGGGCGGCCCGCGCAATGTTCTGCACGGTCATGTACGGCGACACGGCGCCGGAATAACGCGAATGCAGGTGAAGATCGGCGGCCAGGAGCACACCGCCACGATATGGATTCCCGGCGAAACTCAATCCGAGACAAAATAGCGGATGATACCAACGCCCTATGCATTTGCTCTTTTCAGCGGGTAGGGCGCGACCGGGTGCGCCGTAACGATTCTGCTGGCCAGCAGAACGGCGGGCCCGCCCTTCCATTGCGAGGGCGATTGGTATGAGCTTGCTTCCGCGGGCCCATGTGGGAGCGGGTTTATCCCGCGACGAGTCGGGGCCTAAAGCCCCTCCCACAAGCAAACCGATCCACTGCCCGAAACAGCCAACGCGCCGGGGCCTCCATCTGCCGACCGGATCGGGCGCGGCTATTTTGCGATATGCCGCGGATCGATGCCCCGACCCAGTTCAAAGGTCGCTCCGACCGCCCCCACCACCGCATGCGCCCGATCCAGCTCCAGGTCGTGGCGGAACCGATAGACCGTCTCCAACCCGGTGCAGTGCGCGCCGAGAAAATTGTCCACGCCGAATGCCCGCAGCTTCCCCGCTGTCCAGGCGAGCGTTTCGTCACTCGCGGCAAAAAGATGGATGCCGCCGACCAGGGCGTGCACGCGAGCGGGCCGGACAAAGCTGCGCGCATAGTCGATGATGTTGACCACCCCGGCGTGGCCGCAACCGGTCAGGACCACCAGCCCCTGATCGGTGTCGAAGATCAGCGCCATGTCCTCCGGCAGATTGTCCTCCACCACGCCTGCCGGAGTGGTCACGGTCCCGCTGCCGCTCCAGTTGTGCTCCGGATATTTCCGCGGGACGGGCCCGGTCAGCCAGACGCCGGGGTAGAGCTGCACCGGCCGGTCGTGCACCACGAACGAGCCGCCCGTCCGTTCGTATTGCGGTTTGATTAAAATCATCGGATTACCCTCCACCCGCGGGCCGCCGTCGTACCGGGAGTAGAAAATCCCCTCGCCCGCGTGCACCCGCGCGAGCGCCGCCGGCGCCCCGGCGGTCAGGACCCCCTGGCGCAGTGTCAACAGACCTCCGACATGATCCCAGTGCGAATGGCTCAGCACGACCTCCGGCACGGTGGTGAGGTCAATCCCCAGTGACTGCGTGTTCTTCCAAACCACGTCGGCGTGCGCCCCGGTGTCGAAGAGGAGGCGGTGACCGTCGGCTTCGACGAGCGCGGCGAAACCCCATTCCCCCAGCTCCGCCCCGTCGGCCAGCATGGTGGAGAGGATCGTGATCTTCAGGGCGTGAACCCTGGCCGCCGGCGGCGGCACCGGCTCAGCCGCCCCGACGAGCCCCGCTCCCAGCAAAAAAAACCCCAGCCCGCGAAAGAAACGATTCATGGGTGCCTACAGAAACCCTCCGCGCGCCGTTGTCAGGCGCCAAATGCCGCCCGCCCGTCGCATCCCTCCGGAAACGCCAATGTTCCTAATGGGAACAAACCCGCAGGGCGGAGGTTGTCCATTCGCGGCGGGCGGAGGGCGCCGACATTGTTCCCAATAAGAACAAACTCCGCGGTGGCGGCGGCCTCTAGTTTCGGGATAACGGGCACGAACGGACGAACGGCGAACGGCGGGGGCGCACGATGTTCTTAATAGGAACAAACTCACCGGGCGAGTTTCGGTTTCGGGAGACGGAGGCATGCGGGCGGGCGGGCATGCAGGCAGGCGATTTAGGTCGCGATGTCCTGTTTGGTCGGTTTTTTGTCATTTTAGACATCGGGGTTTGCTGCTACTATCTGGTTGATGTCCAAACCAGCGAAACGCCGGATCGGGTTGGTGGTGTTCAGCGGGGTCAACGCCCTCGACTGGGTTGGTCCGGCGGAGGCGTTCCTCGCGGCCAACGCTCCGGGAGGCGCACCAGAGTATGAAGTGGTGACCTTGGGCGAGCCCTGCCTCGCGGCCGGGGCGACGATGCTGCCGGGCCACGGTTTCACCAGCCGGGTTCAACTGGATACGCTGATCGTGCCCGGCGGCAGCGGGCTGCGCGAGCCGGAGACGACGAAAACGGTGGCGGCGCTGGTGACGAGGCTGGCTCCGCGCCTCCGGCGGATCGTGTCGGTCTGCACCGGCATCTACGGGCTGGCCCCGACGGGACTGCTGGACGGGCGCCGGGCCACCACCCACTGGCAGTTTACGCGCGACGTGGCCGGGAAATTCCCCCGATTGAAAATCGAACCCGATGCGCTGTTCATCAAGGATGGGAAATTCTACACGTCGGCGGGGGTCACCGCGGGAATCGACCTGGCGCTGGCGCTGATCGAGGAAGACCTCGGGCCGCAAGCGGCGCTGGCCGTCGCCCGGGAGCTGGTGGTTTTTGTCAAGCGCCCCGGCGGGCAGGCGCAGTATTCCGAACCGCTTCGCTTTCAGACCGGGGCCGACCAGCGTTTCAAGGAGCTCATCGCCTGGATCGCAGGCCATCTGCCAGCGGATCTCTCGATCGATGCGCTGGCCCGCCGCGTCGGCCTTTGCCCGCGGCACTTTTGCCGGGTGTTCAAGGACGCGACCGGGCACACCCCGGCGGGTTTCGTGGAGGAGTTTCGCCTGGCCGAGGCCAGTCGTCGGTTGGCGGACTCCGCCGACCTCGTCGAGCAGATCGGACACTCCGTCGGCTACCGGTCCGGCGACGGATTTCGCCGGGCCTTCGAACGCCGGTTTCGGGTGAATCCGCATGTCTACCGTCAGCGTTTCTCCAACGCGGGCGCGCAACCGTTCGCGCCTTCTCCAGTCGCGCGCCGCGTCGCGGTGTCCCTGAGAAAAAAATCCGACCTCTGACGCGCCATGCTCGAACTCCTGCCCACCTGCGAACACTGCAACCGGCCCCTGCCGCCGAACTCACTCGAAGCGCGCATCTGTTCCTTCGAATGCACCTTCTGCCGGATCTGCGTGGAGGAAGTGCTGGGCAATGTCTGTCCGAACTGCGGCGGCGGTTTCTGTCCCCGGCCGGTCCGGCCGGCCACGAACCGGAAGGGCGGCTGGTTTCTGGGTGGCCATCCCGCCGGCTCCGTCGTCCAACACCGGCCGGTCGATCCGGCCGCGCACGCCCGCTTTGCGGACGGGATCCGCCTGATCGCGCCCGAGAATCGCTGAAGCGCGGCGGGGGGAAACAGGACGGGGCAGCGGTCCTCCCGTTTTGCGATTCAGCCCGAGCAAGACCCGGCGGCCCTGCTTCCTCCGGACCGGCAAGGAATCTGCCGGCGGAGATCCGCCGGTTTTTCCCATGGCGTCGCATCCGGCGGCTGGCCCCCGGCAGGGTTCTTGCAGGGCCGCTGGTCATTTTTTGCGGAGGGAGCGGAAAGCTACCACAAGAAATGCACAGCGTTGAACAAACCAGTGGCAGTCAGACGGAGCAAAATGTCCGATGCTTGACCCGCGACCCCCAATGTCCCTTCCCATGAATACCCTCCGCGCCTCCCTTCTCCTGTCCGGCCTGTTGGTTGCCACGACCGCTTTGGCGGCCGAGGCCTCCGCCAATTGGGACGACAAATGTGCGAGCTGTCACGGCCCGGACGGCCGTGCCGACACCAAGATGGGCAAAAAGCTCAAAATCCGGGACATGACCGACGCCACGTTCCAGGCGACGTTCGCCGATGAGGATGCAGTCAAGGCGGTCAAGGAAGGCATCAAGGACAAGAACGGGAAGACGCTGATGAAGCCCATCGAGGGTCTGACCGACGAGGAAATCCAAGCCTTGGTCGCCCGGGTCCGTTCGCTGAAGAAGTAAGCGTCGGCGGTTCCCCTCCACGCCATGAGCTTTGTTCCGCCGCCCCCGCAGGAACAGGCGGCCCGGAAGGCCATTTGGGTCCTGCTGGGCCTCACGGGCGCCTTCCTGATTCTCGCCGCCGCCATGCTGGCCAAACCCTGGGCGCAGCCGGTCGCGCGGCGGCCCATCCCGCTCGTCGATCCGGCGTTTCTCGAACAGACCCCGTGGCGGAAATCCTACGCCGACCTGGTGCGCGGGAAGGAGGACCTGTCGGATTTCGAATGCTACGTCTGCCATGAGAAGAAGAACCCGCCACCGCTGCGGTTCGATGCGCAGCAGACCCTGATCGTGCCCGACGAACACTCCGACATCAAGATGGGGCACGGCTCGCACAACCGGAACAATCTCTGTTTCAACTGCCACAACGAGACGAACCTGCTGACCTTTTCCACGCGCGACGGCAACGAGTTGAAATTTTCCGACAGTTCCCGCCTGTGCGGCAGCTGCCATGGCCCGAACTATCGCGACTGGGAGGCCGGCGTGCACGGCCGCATGAACGGCTACTGGAACCACCAGCTCGGCGAATTCCGCCGGTTGGACTGTGTGAACTGCCACAATCCGCATGCACCGCGGATCCCCACCCGCCAGCCGGCTCCGCCGCCGCACTCGCTCCGTGAATCGCCCGAAGAGGAAACGCCCGCCCCCCACGCCGCCACGCCCTGATCATGCCTCTCCCCGAAGACTCCTCCGCCGCTGAGCCCGGCTCCCTCGAACGGCTGATGTCCCGCCGCAATTTCCTGCGCTCGTCCGCGGCCTTCGCCGGCCTCGGCGCGCTGGCCGCCAGCCTCTCGCCGTTGCGCGAACTGGGTGAATTCTCCTCGGTGGACGAATTCATGCAGAAATACTACAAGGAGATGACCCCCGAGGACATGGCCCGGGTGATCAAGCGCATCGAGGGCGACGTGCAGCGACAGTACGGCATCCGCCCGCACGTGCGCGATCTCAAGCCGATGGATGGAGTCGAGTTCGTCTATTGCCTGAATCTCACCCGCTGCATCGGCTGCCGCAAATGCGTGCACGCGTGCGTCGCGGAGAACAACCAGTCGCGCAACCCGGAGATCCAGTACATCCGCGTGCTCCGGCTGCCGCACGGTTCGATGGATCTCGAGAAGGCCGAGCACAACTACAACCCCGCGGCGGTGCCGGAGAAGGGATATTTCTACATGCCGGTGCAATGCCAGCAGTGCCACAATCCGCCCTGCGTGAAGGTCTGCCCGGTGCATGCCACCTGGCAGGAGAAGGACGGCATCACGGTCATCGACTACGACTGGTGCATCGGCTGCCGCTACTGCGAGGCGGCCTGTCCGTACTGGGCGCGGCGGTTTAATTTCACCAAACCGGAGATTCCGAAGGAGCGCCTGAATCCGAACATGGCGTACCTCGGCAACCGTCCGCGCAAACAGGGCGTGATGGAGAAATGCCATTTCTGCATCCAGCGCACCCGCGCGGGCCGCTATCCGGCGTGCCTCGAGGTCTGCCCCGTCGGCGCGCGCAAGTTCGGCAACATCCTCGATCCCGACAGCGAGGTTTCCTACATCCTCCGGGAAAAACGCGTTTTCATCCAGTTGAAGGAGGAAATGGGCACCAATCCCCGCTTCTTCTACTACTTCGAGAAATGAGCGCGATGCTCGACCGACCGACCGCCGACCGGTGCCGCAACCCCTCCCACCTATGATCCGCGCTGCCCGTAACTACCTGACCTTTCTGGAGCGTTGCGCCCGCCTCGCGTTCACGGGCGACTGGCGCTACTATGCGTGGATGGGCGTGCTGACGGTTTTCTGCCTGCTCGGCCTCAATGCCTACTGCAAGCAGTTCGTCAACGGCCTGATCGTCACCGGCATGAGCGACGAGGTTTCGTGGGGCGTCTACATCGCCAACTTCACGTTTCTCGTCGGTGTCGCCGCCGCGGCGGTGATGATGGTCATCCCCGTCTACATCTACGACAACGAGGAACTGCACGACCTCGTCATCTTCGGCGAGCTGCTCGCGGTGGCCGCCATCATCATGTGCCTGGCATTTGTGACCGTCGATCTCGGGCGGCCCGACCGCTTCTGGCATTTGATCCCCGGGATTGGACAGCTGAACTTCCCGAACTCAATGCTCAGTTGGGACGTGATCGTGCTCAACGGTTACCTGCTGCTCAACGTCCATATCTGCGGCTACCTGCTGTACTGCCGCTATCAGAACCGGAAACCGGCCAAGTGGTTCTACATTCCCTTTGTTTTCATCGCCATCGTGTGGGCGGTCTCGATTCATACGGTGACCGCCTTCCTTTATGTCGGCCTCGGGGGCCGGCCGTTCTGGAATTCGGCGATCGTCGGTCCGCGTTTTCTCGCGTCCGCCTTCGCCGCCGGTCCGGCGCTGATCATTCTCGCGCTGCAGGTCATCCGACGCGTCACCGCGTCGGGCTCGGCCGACGAGGCCGCGGCGCTGCGGGCCGCGGCGCTGGCCACCGCGCACCGGCGGGCGGCCACGCTGGACGATCTCGATCTGCTTTCTGTTCATTTTCCCGTGCTGGCGGCGCTCTCGGCCGACGAACGCACCCGGTGCCTGGCCGGAGCCACCGTGTTCGAAGTCGCTGCCAGCGAGATCTTGTTGCGCCAGGGCGACACCGACTACCATGCGTTCTTCGTCCTGGCCGGCCGGGTGGTGGTGAAGCGCGAGGAAAGCGGCCGCTATCGCATCACACGCACGGTCGGGCCGGGCGGCCAGTTCGGCGAAATTTCCGCGCTCAACGGCACCCCGCGCATGGCCACTGCCATCACCGAAGAGCCCACGCGCGTGCTCTGTTTGCCCGCGGAGGCGCTGCGCGGCATGATGGCGAACCAAGAGGTCGAGACCGTCATCCGCTCGCGCATGACCGAGCGGCTCATGATCACGGACCACGCGCTGCTCACGCTGCGGAGCATCGTGCAGGTTTCGATGATCATCAATGTCTTCCTGCTCGCGAACGAGGTCTTCAAGGAATTCTACTCGGGCAACCTCCACGTCGCCTCGTCGAAATACCTGTTCCTCGGCCTGCACGGCCACCACGCGCTCGTCCCTTGGATCTGGACCGCGGTGGCGCTCAACCTGGCCGGCATGTTCCTGCTCATCCTGCCCCTGAGCCGCAGCCTCAAGTGGCTCGATGTCGCCTGCGTGCTTTGCATCACCGGCATCTGGATCGAAAAAGGCATGGGCCTCGTCATCCCCGGCTTCATTCCCACGCCGCTCGGGGCGATCGTCGACTACACGCCGTCGTTGAACGAGACCCTCGTTTGCGTCGGCATCTGGGCGTTCGGCCTGCTGTGCTACACAGTTTTCCTCCGCATGGCCGTGCCCATCCTGCAGGGTAAACTGAGCAAGGCCAACGAACGCCGGACCGGGTCCGGCCGCACTGGAAACGGCACGCCGGTGTCCGCCGCCGTTCCCCACTAGCCCGCCCTGCCATGCCCACGCAACTCACCGCCGACCACGCCAAGCAGTCGCTCACGGCGCATGTCGCGGCCAAGGGCGCCGAGATTTTCGCCAAGTACGGGCCGCAGGTTGGCTGGGCCGAGCTGCAGGCCGTCCTCAACGACCGCACCTGCGTCCGCTATCCGTGCACGATCGAGTTTGACGCCAGTCCCCTCCGCGCCGGCGAGTTCAGTCATCCCGTGCCCAACGGCGAAGCCCCGGAGGCCGGCTTCACCCTGTACGTGCACCCGCTCTACATGACGCAGCTGGCGATGGTGCCGTTCCTGGTGCTGTACCAGCTCGTGGTGGTGAACTACGGAGAGTTCGCCTCACCGGACGACGCCGAAACCTTTGCGGCGGCCGCGCTGGGTCTCGAGCGCGAGCTTTACTACCAGACGCTCTGCCAGCTCGCCGATACCCTCGGGACAGGCGACGAACCTGCTGGACCGCCGCAGCACCCGAGCTCTTGCTCGCCCGGTTGCGGGTGCGGCGGGTGACGGCGGCGCAGTATTGCTTTGGGTTCGATTGCCTCTTTTTCCCGAGTAACACTAAGGGCTGTACGCTACGGAAAAAGCAAATTGGGTGATTTTTCGATCCGTCGGTCGCGAATACCGGCACCCTGCGGCCAACTGCCATTCTTTTGTTAACTCAAAGCGCAGGTCGGCCACCGCGCCCAATTTCGCCTCCGTCGACGAAAACGAGCGATTGGCGATCGTCGCCTTCGAACAAAAAAGTGAGACCACCGGCCCAAGCTGGAGGGATATATGGTCGCTGAGATGCCAGGCATAACGCAGATCCGCACCAAATTCATGAATCTTCTCCGTGCTGCCGAACGGGGTCTCCACCTGGGCTGAAACAATATTCGGATCCCGGAAAATATTCGCGGTGGGCGAAATGCCGCTCCCCTTCAAATCTCCGATATAGCTATAGCTGACACCCAGACGCCAATCATCCCCCAGCTCGGTCGACACGCGGGCAAACGGAACCATCAGGCTGGACGTTTTTGCATTGGTCAGGTCGGGCGCTGCATAGGAACGCATGCCCGAGACCGCGGCATAAGCAACGCCCGCCTCTGAAGTGACCGAGGCGGACTGCGCAAGGGCAGCGACCGCGAGGGCAGCCACTGCGAACGACATGAGTTTAATGGATGGCATAATAAAATTGGGATTTCGGCTGACGCCATCAGTCCGATACGCAAGGCGCGGACCTGAGTGGCCCAGGGTCATCCGGTCCGTCTGTCTTGTCGTGGACTCGAAGCTCATCCAGATGACCATGGTCGGTAAAGAAGATTGCCACGTCGGCGCAGGATGGCCGACTACGGAAGCCTTTGCCGGCGCCGGCGCGCGTAGGCGATCGAAATTCCGAGCAGCACCGCTCCCAGCACGAGAAACGACATGATGCGGTAGGCCGGCTCCAGCCGGGCCAGATCGACGACAAACACGTAGACGATGGTGGCCAGAATCGTGCCGATGCCCATCAGGCGGTATTTCTGGCTGCGCAACACGGCGCTCGCAATGAAATAAACCCCCGCCGCGCCGAGCCACGAGACACTGACCCACGCTCCGGGAACCGTGTGAAAAAGACCGTACGGGATGACCACGCTGGCCGCGATCAGGTAGAGGTTCCGCATGAATTCCGTGCGCAGATCGAGCCGGTCTTTCTGCCAGTTGAGCACGCGGGCGGTGAGCAGTGCCACCACGGCGAAACTGAGGTTCACCGGGCCGGTGCCGGTGCCGGTGAGAAGATGGGCGAAATAAATGCCGCCGAAGATGAACACGTTCGCGACGATCACGATCTTCGACCGGAACCAGACCGCGGTCACCGCCACGAGCAGGCTCTGCCACGCCAGCCAGGCGTAAAAGTCGGGCGCGGGAAAATACCGGAAAATGGCCGCGCTCAGCATCAAATAGCCGGCGCAGGCGTAGAGCGAGGTGGCGTAGACGCTCTGGTGGTGGCGCCAGTGCACTACCGCCGCCAACAGCAGCCCGGCCGCGACCCCGGTTTCGACCCATGGTGGAGCCGCCGCGTAGAAAAGTTGCACATTGATCAAAGCGATCAGCATCGCGCCGCCGCCGATCAGAAGCGCCCGGCCGATGCGCAGCGCCAGGTGATCGCGCTCCGCCCCCGGCCGGCAGCCGAGGGCCACCAGCGGAGCCGAATAGGCGGCCAGCGCCATCAGATTTCCCTGCGCAGCCTCCACCCCGTGCAGCGCGTGTCCGAGCAGCGGATGGTTGAGCAACCAGTCCAGGTGCACGAAATAGGCCAGCCCGGTTACGACGAGTCCCAGCCCGGGCCAGTTGCGCCAGCGCACCAATCCGTAAGCGGTCACCGCCAGCCCCACCATCAGGCCAAACTCGGCCCCGCTGCTTTCCGCGAGCAACGCGGTCGTGAAACCGAGGCCGAAGACCAGTCCTGTCAGCACTTCGCTGCGCCGGCGCGCGGTCAGAAAAAATTCCCCGCCCAGGACCGCGACCAGCACGGCCAGACTGATCGGGCGGTCGGCAACGACGGGATGCAGCGAGAAGGAATGGAGCCGCAGGGTGGCGAAATACAGCAGGAACAGCGCCCCACCGAAGAGGATCTGCGCGGTTTCGGAAAGGGCCCGGCGCCAACGGTGGGCGGCGGCGAAAAATCCCGCCGCCGCCGCGTAGCCGATCAGGCAGGAAACAAACGCCGGCAGGCCTTGGAACGGATAGGCGACGAGAAAAGCCAGCCCCACGCTCAGGGCGATGACGCCGACCCGGGCGAGCCAGTATTCTCCAATCTCCATTTCCAGTTCGCTCTCGCCCGTCGGGGCGGATGGAGCCGCCCGCGCCTCGCCTCCCAGGATGATCGCGGCATCCGCGTCGGTCAGTGGCCGGAAGCCCAGATGCCGCTCCAAGCGAACCAGCCGCGCTTCGAGCAGGCGCTGCGCCGGCGGCAGGTCCGTCGCCAAGGAGCCCGGCCCGGCCCCGGAATCATCAGTCCGCTCCGGACGGGCGGGCGATGTCGGAAAACTGTCGGCGAAGTTCATTCGCAATGGATCCGATACTCCGAATTTTTTCGGTTCGTTTGAGTGTAGGAGCCTGCTTGCAGGCGACTGTCAGGGCGTGGCACGGGTCTCCCGACCCGTGAAGAGCGGAACACGGGTCGGGAGACCCGTGCCACGATGGATCGCCTGCGAGCAGGCTCCTACAGATGAAAGACGAGTCATCAGGGAAAAATAGTTGGCGTTGATTTGTTCAAATGACTCGGGGTTTGTCCGGGGGGCTTTACTGAAGTCTCAGGGATATGCCGGGCCATTCTCCCGGGCAGCCCGGCGCAGCTGCGAACGCAGCTTGACGAGGGAAGAAACGCGGCGCCGGATTCAGCCGGGAGCCGGGGGCGGGCGGGAGCGACGGATTATTTGCCTTGGATGCCACCGTTGTGGCAATCGGCGCACTTGAGATCATCGTCGTATTCGCCGCCAGGGTGTTTGAATTCGAGTCCGGCCGCGGAGAGAGTGCTCAGCGACTCGCCCTTCCCTTGGGCGAGGATCACGTGGCACGAGGTGCAATCGGTGGCGCGCACGGTTTGGCCCGTGGCGGTCTTGTGTTTGTCGTCGTGACACCGGAAGCAACCCGGCCAGTCCTTGTGGCCGATGTTGTTCGGGTAGACGCGCCAGTCCGCCTTGCGCTCGGGGAAAATGTTCGTGGCGTAGAGCTGCTGGACCGCCGAAATCGTGGCCGGAAGTTCTTCGCTGCCCGGGTACTTGCCCTGCAGGAAATCGGCGATCTTCTGCGGCGCGTCCGCGGAGGAGGTGATGGTTTTCTGGACCATGGCCTGCACGGCGCTGCGCTTGATGTTGGGCAGCTTGGTGCTCAGCACACCGGAGGCCATGGCCCGCTCCACGGCGTCGTTGGCCGTCGGAAAAACGTGCGCGGGGCGGTTGTGGCAATCGATGCAGTCCATCTCCCGGATCGCGCCAGCCGGCGGCTCGCCCTTGAACTCCTCGTTGCGGTAAACGCGCGAGCTGCCGTCCTTCTTGTTCGTCACGCGCATCCAGACGATGTCCTGACGCTTTTCGTCGGTGGCATAGTATTCGACGAGATTCTCGGGGTTGACGTGCCAGTGGATGCCGCCGAGCGGGCTGCCGGCGTGGCCGGAGTTGACGTGCAGGAGCAGGCGGACCGTGTATGGCGTGTTTTTCTTGTCGGAAAGGTAATGATCAAAAGCGATGTCGACGTTGCCGTTGAACTTCTGCGGCCAGTGGCATTTTTCGCAGGTCTCGCGCGCCGGACGGAGGTTTTTCACCGGGGTGCCGATCGGCCGCTGGTAGTTGTCGAGGGTGAAGGCGATGAGCTGGTGGGTGCCGTTGAGCTTGGCCTTGATGAAGGCGGACGCACCGGAGCCGACGTGGCATTGGACGCAATCGACGCGGGCATGGGCCCCGCGCTGGTAGGTCGTGAATTCCGGATTCATCGCGCTGTGGCAGACGGCGCCGCAGAACTGGGTGGACTCCGCGTAATGGTAGGACTGGTAGCTACCGAAGGCGGAGAGCATGATGAAGACGATGGCGCCGAGGCCGAAGAGGATCAGGAAACGCCGCTGCGCCCGGTCATTGAAATCGAGCCGCCACTTGTCGGGCACCGTTGCGGCGTGCTTGATGGCCCAGCGGCGTTGGGCCCAGGCACCGAAAAAAAGCAGCCCCAGCCCGGCGATCAGAAAACCCGGCGCAACAATGTAGGTAAAGATGCCGAGGTACGGATTCCGCTCGCCCTGGGTGAAGTCCATCCAGACGAGCAGGGCGAACGAGAACAGCGCGCCGACCGCAAGCACGGCCCCGATCGCGCTGATCCAGTTGTTGAAATGCGAACGCCCGAGAGCCGGGGGGGGCGCGGAAACGGAATCGGGCATGGCGGGACAGGTCGGCGAAAGGGAGTGAACTTAATCAAGCGGTCCGCGGAGCCGGGACGCACCCGCGCCCGGGCGGAAAGCCGGGGGCCGAGGCTTCAGGCCTTGAACTTGCGGACGTACGCAACGAGGTCCTTGATCTCGTCGGCCGACAGCTCGTCCTTGAAGGCCTTCATCTTCTCCTTGCCGTTGTCGCCCTTGATGCCGTCGGTGATGGCCTTGACCATCTCGTCGTCCTTCAGCGCCGCCTGCACGCCGGCGTCGGTATAATCCTTGATCTTCAGTTTCTTTCCGGACTTGGTCTGCGCCTTGCCGTCGGAGCCGTGGCAGGAGGCGCAGCTGTTTTCCCAATTGTCCGCGGCGGGGGCGGCTTGGGCTGCGCCCGCAACGAGAGCCAGCACGAAACTGGCGAGAGAGATCTTGGTGGTCGTTGTCATCGTGGATTCGGGGTTTCTGTCCAGTCTTGGTATTCTTGTGCGGAAGCGAACCGAAGGCAAGCGTGCTCGGGCAGGATCAGAGCGCCTGTTCGATGGAGATGTAGGCCAGCGGTCCGCGGAAGTTGGTGAAACCACCCGTGGTGTCGTTCTGGCTGTCGGCGTAGCCGATCTTGGCGCTCAGCATGCGATGTTCCTCGAGCCTGACCTTGACCCCGAGCGTTACGACCGACTCCACGGCGGCGGCGCCGTACGGCGTGGTAAAGGCCGCCATTTGCGGATCGCCGTTGTTGGACCGGTAATAGGTGTATTGGCCCTGGACATCGACATCCTTCGCCGCCACGAATCCGACCAGCGCGCCGGCCGTGACGTAGTTGTTGTCCGAGTTGTGCAGCACGTTGTTCGTGTCCCAAGCGCTGAGCGTCGAGGTCGCCGGAGTGACGCCGGCGCGCGGATAGACCGTGTTGATCGAGTTGAAGACCATCGTGCCGTTCAGCTGGACATAGATCGCCTTGTTCGGCGCCCAGTCGATGGATTCGCTGATGTTGTAATTCTTCGCGTCGCACGAATCATAGGCGGGATAAGTCGGGAGAAACCCCGTGACCTGCATCGTGCCCTTCTGGTAAATGTAGCGGGTGGTGAAGGACAGTTCCGGCAGCGGCCGCGCGATGGCGGTCAGCTTCACGCCCTTGAATTGGGAATCGAGCAGGTAATAGTCCCCCAGATTCACGCCATAGCCGGCCGACTCGTACTGGTGGTGCTTGTCGAACACCTCGGTCCGCAGCTCGAAGAACGTGCAGGTGCGCCAGTCGGCGCCGAGCGTGTAGTCGCCATGATCCTCGGCGTTGTGATTGAAGGCCGTCGTGCCGGGCGTGGTCGTCAGCGGATTGTACGACGAGATGTTCTGCTCCGATCCGGTCAGGTTGCGCTTGGAGCCGCTGAAATACAGGGACAGGTTGCTGATGCCAGTGTAGCGGACATCGAGGACGGGAGTGGCCGAATGCTGGTGGATGTTCTCCCAGTCGACGCGGGGCGTGGTGGTCAGCGTGGTCGCCGGAGTACCGGAGGCCGCCACGACATTGTAGTTGCTCCAGCCGCCCGTGAGTTCGTTTTCCGCCTTCACGCCGGCTTTTAGGGACAGGTCCGGAACCGGCTTGAAGTCGAAGATGACGTTGCCCGTGTAAACCTTGACCTTCGAGCCGCCGACGAGCGAGGTGAAGGTGTCGGTCGTGACCGGCACGATGGCTGTCGATGTCGCCGTACTCGTCACCAGTGGACGGTTGCCCGAGATGTCGGCGTGAACGATCTGGTAGTTGGCGCCGACATGCAGGGTCAGCTTGTCGGTGAGGACGGAGTCGAGCTTCGCATTGACCGCGCTCGAGGTGGTGCCCTCGCCGTCGCTCTGCTGTTGTACGATCTGGTTGTTCCAGTTGGTGGGACCGAGCTTTGCCTTCTGGGCTGGCTGGGCCGCCGACGAAAGTTTGGCGATCGTCCAGGGGATCACTTCGCCGGGGAAACGAGTGACATAGCGCGTGTCGAGGTTGTCGGTTTTGTCGCCGCTCAACGACACCTGCAGAGTCGTTTTCCCGAAGGTCTTCACCATCGACGCCTCGAGATTCTGGTGCCGTTCGTCGAGCTGGATGAAGCTCGGCACAATCTTGCGCGCGGGGCTGACGGGATTGGGTGCGAGGTTGTATGCCAGGCCGGTGAGATCGGTGTCGCCCCAGATCGTCGAATCCTTCTGTCCGTCCCGCAGTTCATTCGTGTACTTGATCTTGAAGACCGGCTGATTCGGCAGATTGAGGGTGCCTTCCACCCAGAACTTTGACCGGTCGGTGGCGAGCGCCTCGTTGGCCAGGGGCAGCCATTCCTTGTTCGTCGGGAAGAATCCACCGACGCCGTCATAGTAGGTGCGGAACCGCTTGAAGCCTGCTTCAAACGAACCCACGTCGGTTTTCGCCAGCTTGAACTGTCCCAGGTAGTCGTCGGAGCCCGCGAGCACGTGGCCGTCGATCGTCAGCGTGGCGTCCTTTGGCAGGTCCTTGCCGTAGTGCAGGTCCTCGATGCCCGCAAATCCGTTGGCCGGCTGCTGGAAAAGGTGCGCGAAGGCCTGTTTGTCCCCGCTGATGTCCGGCGCGCCCAGGCCGAGGGTGAGGTAATTTTCCGGCTGGGGAAAGGCGTCGCTGCCGGCGGCGGACTTGGCGTCGGACGCGCCGGCCCGCGGCAGGGCGGCCCCGACCAGGCCTAAAGCGATTCCGGCGAGAAGCCCGGAGCGGCGGGAGAGAGGAGAAAGTATTGCTTTCATGACGGAGGGGCGGGGTTAGTAGCGGAAGTGGAAGTTGGCGTTCGACCCGTGCGGGGCCTCGTGGCAGCCGGCACTCCAGCAGGCACCCTGCATCAGGCGGGTGTTGTGGTTTTCCGCCACGTGATGGATCGCGTTGGCGTTGATCTGGCCGGACGAGCCGGGATCGGAGGCCTCCAGATGGCACCGGAGGCAGAGGTTGGCATCACGGGCGAGCAGCATCTTCTGGTTCACCGAGCCGTGCGGATTATGGCAGGCCGTGCAGCCTTCGCGCATGGCCCCGTGCTCGAACACGAACGGTCCCTTCTGTTCCGTGTGGCACTTGAAGCAGGTCTCGTTCTGCGCCTCGAGATCGGCGCCGGTGCCCTTGATGGCGTTGCCGGAGTGGACCTCGTGGCAGTCCGCGCAGCTCATCTTGCCGTTCAGCACCTGGTGGGCGCTGGGCAGGCTGAACTGGGCGCGCTTGTCGAGGTGGCATTGGAAGCAGGCCTCGGGCGACTTGCCCGGGTTGACGATCGTGCCCTTGGCCCCGCCGGTCTTGACGTGGATGGAGCCGGCGCCGTGGCAGGCCTCGCAGCTGATGTCGCCGGCCTTGGGATCCTTGATCGCCAGGCGGGCATGGGAGGAGCCGGCAAAGTGGCCGGTCTTGTCCTCATGGCATTCGGCGCATTTCTTGGAGCCAACATAGGTGGAGCCCGCCACCATCGGCGGGGCGACCACCGTGCGTTCGACCATCACGCAGCCGACGAGGACCAGGCCCCAGAGGGCGGTGCCGCCGAAGAGGAGCGTGCTTTGATTCCAGCGAAGTTTACGGCCCATGGGAGGAGGGGGTTGAAAGGGGATTGGCGTTGGGGGAGCAGGTGGACATGGAACTTTCTTGGCGTGCAGATATTGCCAGATCACAAAAAATGCGGCTGTGCATGCCTTGCGCACGTGTGTGCAGGAGTTGCGCAAAAAGCGCATAGTGGCCGGGGTGGACCGCCATTTTGCCGGCGGTCCGGCCCACGGGCAAGCCTCCGGGCGGCAGGTCTTCAACCCAGTACCCCGCCAGCGCGGGGACCGCGCGCGCCGGCTTGCATCGGCCGGCCGGAGCGCCACGCTGGAGGCATGAACCCCGGACGCAGCGCGTGGCGTGCGCTCGACAACCTGATCGACCGCGCCCTGTGCGTCGGCGGGGCGGTGCTTGTCTCGCAGGCCCCGGAGTTCATGCAGCAATATCTCCAACGGCTGGGCGGACACCTCGACGAGTCGCGCCGGCAGCTGGATCAATTCCGCCAGTCCGCGACACAAGCCGGGCTGACGCTGGAACAGCTCATCCATCAGACCGCCGCCACCGCGGACCCCGTCGTGGCGCAACTCAGCGACGTCATGGCCGGAGCCCAGGCCCGGACCGAGACCCTGCAGGCCGCCTACGACACCCTGGGGCAGGCCTCGCTCTGGGCGCGCCCCTTCGTGTTTCTCCGCCATCTCGACGCCGGCATCGCCCGCGCCACCTGGACGGCATTCAGGCCCGCCGTGCCGACGACCGTCGAGGGGCTCATTTACGCGGCGGTCGGCATGCTGCTGTTGCTCGGCGTCTACCATCTCGGCGTGAAACGCGCCGCGCGCCGTTTCCGTCCGGGCCGGCGGCTGAAGCCCGCCACGGCGAGGTGACCGGCCGGGCCGGACCCGATACCAACCGTGACCGTGCTTGTGCGAGAACGCCGGGGGCGGAACGCCGGGCCGTTTGCGCACGTCCTGACGGCGCGCCCTACCCTCCTTCTCTGTTGCGATCCGCGGATCAGGGGACGCCGCGCTGAGTTCAGCGCTTCACTTTCCCGGCAGGGCGAACGCGACGTACGCATCGCCGCTCTTGGTGTTCAACTTGCCGCCGCCGCAGGCGATGACGACATACTGCCGGCCGTTGACCTCGTAAGTGGCCGGAGTGGCGTAGCCGGCGGCCGGAAGCGTCGTCCGCCAGAGTTCGCGCCCGGTCTTGCGATCGAAGGCCCGGAACTGTCCGTCGCGACTCGCACCGATGAACAACAGACCGCCCGCAGTTACCAACGGTCCACCGTAATTCTCGGCGCCCGTCTTCGTCATCCCATGCGCGGCGAGCTCGGGGTATTCGCCGAACGGCACGCGCCAGAGAAACTCGCCGGTGTTGAGGTCGATCGCGTTGAGCGTGCCCCAGGGCGGTTTGACGGCCGGATATCCGTCGGGGTCAAGGAAACGGTTGTAACCCGTGTGCGTGTAGGGTGGCGGGCGATTGCTCGCCCGGGTGTCGGGCACGTAGGTTACCCAGTCCGGCGCCTTCGGCCCGGGGGCCGCGGCCGTTGCGGGGGCCGTTTCACTCTCGCCCAACAGCCAGCCGACCACCGCCTGCCGCTGCGCCTCGGACAGAAATCCCCACGGTGGCATCACCGCCCGGCCCTTGGTCACCACCTCGAAGGCCTGGGCGCGGGTGAGCCGCTGCTTGAGGTCGACAAGGGAAGGGATGCTGGCGGCCTTGTTGCCCTGCCGGTCGGCGCCGTGGCAGCCCGCACAGTTTTGCAGAAAGACCTGCTGGCCCGGCGTGCCACCCCCGCTGGCCTCGATCATCGTCAGCACCCAGGGCATTTCGTTCGCATTGACGTACAGCACCCCCGCAGGATCGACGGCCGCGCCACCCCACTCCGCCCCGCCGTCAAACCCGGGGAAAATAATCGTACCCTCGCGGCTCGGCGGGAGGAAGGGCACATGGGGTCGGAGATGCACGAACCGGTTGAGCACGGCCCGGTGCGCCTCCGGCGTCCGGTCGGTGATTTCATCCACGGTGAACACCTGACGTGCGAAAGGCGCCGGCTTCAACGGCAGTGGCTCGCTCGCAGCCGTGACCTCCCCGGCCAGATCCGAGGACGGCACCGGCACCTCGGTGATAGGAAACAGCGGCTCGCCGGTGAGCCGGTTGAACACGAACACATGCCCGGATTTCGTGACCTGGACCACCGCCGGAATTTCGCGCCCGGCGCGGCGCACGGTGCAGAGGGTCGGCGCCGCCGGTGGATCGCGGTCCCACAGGTCATGCCGAGTGAGCTGGTAGTGCCAGACCTTGCGCCCGGTGGCGGCGTCAAGCGCCAGCAGGCAGTTGGCGTAGAGATCGTCCCCGACCCGGTCGCCGCCCCAAAAATCGAAGGTCGCGGAACCCGTCGGACAGAACACCAGCCCGTGTTCCTCGTCCACGGTCATACCGGTCCAGACATTGGCGCCACCCGTATGCTGCCAGGAATCCGACGACCAGGTTTCGTAACCCGGTTCGCCGGGCTGCGGAATGGTGTGGAAGATCCAGGCGAGCCGGCCCGTGCGCACATTGAAGGCGCGGATGTGACCGGGGGCCGCGGGGGCCGGTCCCTCACCCTCGCGCATGCCCATGATGATGAGATCGTGCCAGACCACGCCCGGGGTGTTGGCCTGGATGGCGAGGCCGGTGCAGTCACGACCGAGGTCCAGCGCGAGGTCGATGCGGCCATGGTCGCCGAAACTGTCGATCAATTTTCCGGTGCGGGCGTCCAGGGCGTGCAGCCAGTGACCGTTGCCAAACAGGATGCGCCGGTCCTCGCCCTCGGCCCACCAGGCGAGGCCGCGGTTGACGCCGTTGGGTTCCGCCGGGGTGAACCGCCAGAGCTCCCGGCCGGTCGCAGCGTCGAGCGCCACCGCGCTGAGCCCCGGGGTAGTCGCGTAGAGCACGCCGTCGATCACGAGCGGATTGCACTGGATCTGGGACGAATCGGGCCGGGCATCGCCGGCGTGAAAGGTCCAGGCCAACTCAAGCCGGGCGACGTTGTCCGGCGTGATCTGCACCAATTCGGAGTAGTGACTCGCCGCTTTGTCCCCCAGGTAAACCGGCCAGTCATGACCGGCCGCCGCCAAGGCCCGGGCCCAGCCGAAGACGGCAAACACTACAAGGGGAGCACGCACGGACCGAGGCAATCATGTCCCCTGGCACTTGCCAAGTGGAGAGGAGGGTGGCAGGAAATCCCGGTGCTTCCTCCCGGTAGTCAAGTCCGCCCGGCTCTGCGCACGGCGCTCCTTTGCACCCTGCTCTTCGCCGCCACGGTGCTGGTGTTCTGGCGCGCGCGACATTACGATTTCCTGGAGTACGACGACCAAATCTATCTCACGGGCAACGACTATGTGCACGCGGGGCTCACCCAAGACAGCGTGGTTTGGGCGTTCACCGCCCCGAACGACTACTGGCATCCGCTCGCCTGGCTCTCGCACATGCTCGATTGGGAGCTTTACGGCGCCGACGCCGGCGGCCACCGCCTGACCAGCCTGTGGTGGCACGGCCTGAACGCCGTGCTGCTTTTCGCCTTGTTGCGACGCCTGACCGGAGCGTATGGGCTCAGCCTGGCCGGTGCGGCGCTCTTCGCCTGGCATCCGTTGCGCGTCGAATCGGTTGTCTGGTTGTCCGAACGCAAGGATCTGGTGAGCGGATGCTTTTTCCTGCTCACCCTGCTCAGTTATACCCGCTATGCCGAACGCCGGCGAGCAGGCCAGCCGGCCGCCGGGGGCTACGTCCTCACCCTGGCGCTGTTCACCGCCGGCCTCATGAGCAAACCGACGCTGGTTTCTTTGCCGCTCGTTTTGCTGGCGCTGGATTTTTGGCCGTTGGGTCGGTTTTCGCCGGGTGCCGAAGCCGGGCAGGATTGGTCGCGGACCTGGCGGGGGCTCCTCGGGGAAAAGGTTCCGTTCTTCCTTCTCTCGTTGGCCGTTTCGTTCGTCACGGTGGAGATGCAGCGCACGGTGGGCGCCTTCACCCTCGCGCTGCCGCTTGGCGCAAGACTGGGCAACGCGGTCGTCTCGTTGGCGCGCTACCTCGGCAAATTCGTCTGGCCGGTCGACCTCGCAGTCTGCTACCCGCATCCGGGCTACTGGCCGGCGTGGGCGGTGATCGGCGCCGCCGTCCTGGCGGGGGCAATTTCCTTGCTGGCCTGGCGCCAGCGAAAGGCGCGGCCCTGGCTGCTGACCGGCTGGCTCTGGTATCTCGCAATGCTACTGCCGGTCATCGGTCTGGTGCAGGTGGGCTTCCAGGCGATGGCCGATCGCTACACCTATCTGCCACTCATCGGGCCGATCCTGTGGCTGGTCTGCGCCGCGCGCACCCGGTGGGCGGGGCGTTGGGTCCGGAATTCGATTCTGGCCGCCACCGCCGCGGTCCTGGGCGCGTGCGTGGCCCGTACCTGGTCGCAGCAGGCCGTCTGGCACGACACGTCCGGCCTGTTTGCGCACGCACTGGAGGTGACCGGTCCGAATCCTTTCGGTGAGGCCTTGTATGCCAAAGCGTCGTTTGATCGTGGTGCGGTGGCGGAAGCCGAACAACACGCCCGGCGCTCCCTGCAACTGGATCCGCAAAACACCATGGCCATGTTCACCCTCGCGATCGTGCGCGATCTGCAAGGCCATGCCCTCGACGCGGAGCCACTGCTGCGGGAGGTACTCGCCCGCCGGCCGACCGACACCGAGGCGGGTTATCACCTGGGCATGTTGCTGCTGCGGCTGGCCCGTCCCGCGGAGGCGATCCCGGTCCTGCAATCCGCCGTGCGCCAGCGTCCTTCCGTGGCCCTGGACAATCTCCAACTCGCGGCCACGCTGCGCCAACAAGGCCATCTGCCCGAGGCGGCCTTTTGCTACGAGGTGGCGGTCCTGTTTGATCCCGGCAACGCCGGCATCCAGTGCGAGCACGGCACCCTTCTGCTGCAGCAAGGCCGCACGGAGGAAGCCCGCGCCGCGTTCCGCGCGGCCGCGGCCAAGCAGACCGACGACTATCGCCTGCATGCGGTGGTCGGACTCACTCTGCTCAACCAAGGCCTGCCCGAGGAGGCCGCGCTGCATCTCAACGCAGCCCTCGCGGTCCAACCGGCCTTGCCGGCAGCCCTGGCCGCCCTCGGTCGCGCCGAAACTCAACTCGGACACTACTCTGCCGCCAGCGAAGCCTATGAGAAAGCGCTGGCGTTGGCTCCGCAAAGCCCCGAGGTGGCCCGGGCCAGCGCGGAAATCCTGGCCCGGCTCGGTCGTTTTCCCGAGGCTTTGGAACGCTACCAGCGCGCGGTCGGGCTGAACCCCGGCGATGCTTCGGCCAACGCCGGACTCGGCTACCTGCTTTACCTGACCGGGCGACGAGAGGAGGCGCGGGCCGCATGGGAGACGGCCCTTCGCCTCGAACCCGGTTTTCCCGGACTGCGGGAGCGCCTCGAGCAAACCGACCCGACCCGCAATCCCTGACTCCGTCGATCCGGCCGGAGCGCGATCAAATGGACTTGGCCGGGCTGCGCTCGATCAAATCCCACTTGTTGCCGTACAGGTCGAGAAACACCGCCACCTGGCCATAGGGCTCCCGGCGCGGCTCCTCGGCGAATTTCACTCCGGCGGCCTGCATCGCGGCGTAGTCGCGCGGGAAATCATCGGTGTGCAGAAAGAGAAAAACGCGTCCACCGGCCTGCCGTCCCACCGCATGTTCCTGTTCCGGCGTCGCCGCTTTCGCCAGCAACAAGGCCACCCCGCCACCGGCCGGCGCAACCAGCACCCAGCGCTTCCCGCCGCCGAGCGGCACGTCCTGCGTCAGCTCAAATTTCAGCCTCGTGGTGAAATACGCGATGGCCTCGTCGTAGTCGCGCACGAGATAGGTCACGTGGCCAATCTGTGGTTTCATGACGACGAGGATTCTTTCGGCCGCAGCGGCCGTCAACCGCCGGCGGGCCGGGCCGCTTCAGGGTTTGACCGTCAGCCGGTTCGACACCGCGCGCACTCCGTCGGTGTTCCGTGCCAGGTTGACCGCCCGGGCCACGAGCGTAGTCGTCGCCGCCGTGCCGGTCAGCACCACGTTGCCGTCCTCACAGTCGACCGTGATCGCGAGGACGGAGAGGTCCTTGTCGAGCAGGTATTTCGCCTTGATCGTTCCGATCAGACGCACATCGCCGGCTCTTTCGCCCACTGTTTTGGAGTCCTCGACCACCTTGTCCTTGAGCTGGGTGGCCTTGTCGCGGGCGAGATCCGAAATCTTTTCGGTTCGGTCGGCCAAGGTGGGATTTTGGGTGCGCTCATAATAGCGCCAGCCGACCACACCGAGAATGGCGCCAAGGATCAGGCAAAAGAGGGCAGTTTTCATGCGAGATTAGGTGGGGGCTTTCCGGTTGGACCGTCAATACCCAGCCAAGGTCCAAATTTTACACGAATGCGCGGATTTTTCCATCTACATCCGACCCAAGCGGATTGTTTGCCTCAAAAACAACAAAAGCAGCCACCCTCTTGAACCAAGCGCCTGTCTCTGCGACCAAGATCGATCGATGCGAAGCGGAGAGAGACAGACCGACGGGGCTCCCCGGTTCCGAACCCGGTCAAGGGCCGGTGTCGCCGCGCCTGTCTGTCGCCCGCCAGCCGACAATCCGTCCGTCGGGCAGACGGACCGTGTTATTTGGGGTGGCGCCGGCTTCGGTCGGCTGCGACGCCCCACCCTCGAGATGAAGTGTGGTCACGCGATTTTTGACTATCTCCACCGGCACGGTCACAATGCCGAATCCATTGGCGGCCGCGACCACTCGGTACCAACCGGGCGCCAGTTCAACGCGGGCTGGCCCAAGGCCAATCAGCGGATTCAACTGGTTGCTCACCTTCTTCAGCAGTCGTCCATCCAATGTGAGGATCTGGTAGTCGGTGAAATAGTCATCCTCACTGTTTCGGCCGGAAGTCGGCGGATGAGGATCATACGCGGAAAACACCACGAGTTCGCCCACCGGGGAATTCACGGGAGCGAGCTCGGGCGCAGGACCAGCCGGATCGAGCACCAAGCGGGACGCGGTGTCCGTACAAGCTCCAAGCAAGCTGGCACTGGCACAGAGAAACATCATTCCGAACAAATTGGATTTCATCGCTCCCGGACCGTGCCACAACCCGAACGCGAAACAAAGAATGTGAATACAATTTAATCTGTGATTAATGGGACCTTAATCATGCCCGACCGCGACGAAGGTCGCTGGAATAAGTGCGGGGAACATGAACGGTTTTTAATGCGGGGTTCACGGCTATTTAGTTGAAGATATGCTATAGTCGACATTCCTGATTTTCATGCGCCTCTTGCTGATCGAAGACGAACGTAAGGTAGCTGACATTGTGGCGCGCGGCCTGCGCGCCGAGAGCTATGCGGTCGACATCGCCGCGGATGGCGAGAAAGGCTGGGCCATGGCGTCGGCGACCGATTACGACGTCATCGTGCTCGACCTGATGCTGCCCAATCTGAGCGGCACCGAGGTGTTGCGACGGTTGCGGAAGCAGAACTGCAAAGCGGCTGTGCTGGTGCTGACCGCCCGTGACGCCACCACCGACAAGGTGGAGAATTTTGAGGCCGGAGCGGACGACTATCTGACGAAGCCCTTTGCCTTCGCCGAACTGCTCGTGCGGGTCAAGGCGCTCCTCCGCCGCCCGCCGGCCAATCGCGACCACGTCCTGCGAATCGCCGATCTGGAGGTGGACCGGCTGATGCAACAAGTGCGGCGGGCCGGCAAAAGGATCGAGCTGACCTCGAAGGAATATGCCCTCCTCGAATATCTGGCGGCCCATCCCGGACGGATGCTCTCGCGCACGATGATCATCGAGCATGTCTGGGACGAAAGCTTCGAGGGTCTCACCAATATCGTGGACGTCTACGTGCGTCACCTCCGCGAGAAGGTGGACGAGCCGCACCAGAAAAAACTCATCCGCACCGTGCGCGGAGCGGGCTATTGTCTGAGCGACGAGGACTCGCCATGAACCCGCGTTCGCTTCGCTTCCGGTTGGTGACTTGGTACGCGCTCTGGCTTGGCGCCGTGTTCGTCATCACCGCGACGCTGCTCTATCTCGGATTGCGGCACTACCTTGAGTTCAATCTTGCAGAAAGCCTGTCGCACCGGGCCGCCCGTATCGCGCCGCTGGTCACGCGGGTGGAAGCTGCCGGCGGGCGGGACCTGGCGGCGGAAATCACCACCAGTTTCGCGCCGGAGGCCAGCGGCCGGTTTGTGCGCGTCACACGGTCCGACGGCGTGGTCCTTTACCAGTCCGGTCCGCCCGACGACCGGAGCTTCGATCCGGGACTGGTCTCGGCGCCGCCCGGAAAGCCCGGCACCCGCAAGGAAAAACCGGGTGCCGGGAGTGAGATGATAATTGTGCTGGTTCCTTCCGATTCAGGCCTCTCACCGCGCTACCTGATCGAAACGGGCGAATCGCTGGCACCGGCCCTGAAGGAATTGCAGCGCCTGCTCATTTCCTTGGGAGTCGGATTTGTGCTGGTGGCGGGCGTGGCGCTGGGCGGCGGTGTTTTTCTCGTCGGCCGGGCGCTGCGCCCGATCGAGGAAATCACCCGCAGCGCCGAGGGGATTACGTCGCGCAATCTCAGCGAACGCCTGCCGGTGCCGCTGACCGGGGACGAATTCGCCCATCTCTCGCGCACCCTGAACGGGATGATCGCGCGCCTCGAGGATGCCTTCCAGCTCAACCGCCGCTTCCTCGCGGATGCCTCCCACGAACTGCGCACGCCCCTCACCGTCCTGCGCAGCGAACTCGAAATCATGGTGGGCCGCCCGGCCCTGGACCCCGCCATCCGCGAAACCCTGGGCAATCTGCTCGAGGAGGTGGAACGTCTCGTGCACATCGTCGAGACGCTGTTCGCCCTGTCGCGCTTCGAGATCGGTCAGGCCCGCTCCGAACACACGCGCTTCGACTTCGCCCGGCTGGCTTCCGCGACGGCGGACCAGATGTGCCTCCTCGCCGAGGACAAGGGCCAGACCATCAGCTGCGAGACGCCGGCCCCGGTCCTCGTGGAAGGCGACCGGGCCCGGTTGAAACAGGTGATCGTCAATCTCCTCGACAACGCCATCAAGTACACCCCGGCGGGCGGAGCGGTCAAACTGGCGGTCCTGGCCCGCGATGGCGAAGCGGTGTGCGAGGTCTCCGACAACGGCATCGGCATCCCGGCGGGCGCCTTGCCTCATGTCTTCGACCGTTTCTTCCGCGTCGATGCCGCGCGCAGCCGCGACGTCGGGGGAGCGGGCATCGGACTTTCCATCGTCAAGGTCATCTGCGCGGCGCACAACGGGCGCGTCGAAGTTGAAAGCACGGAAGGACGGGGCACCCGGTTCCGCGTGCGCCTGCCCCTCGGCGACCGGACCGTCATTCCTCAATCCAAATCCCTATGAACCTGCGCCGACCGAATTCATGCCCGCCGCCCCCAAGGCACCTCCCCGTTCCCGGCTCCGCCGCCCGCCGGCTCGGCCTGGCCGCGCTCTGGGTCGCCGGGCTGGCCGCGGGCAACCGCGCCCGTGCTGACGAAACGGGGTTGCCACCGGTGGTGGTCGCCGTCGCACCCGTCATGCGGGCGGACCTGTTCGAGGAATTGACCGTCCAGGCGGAATTCCGGCCCTACCAGGAAATCGACCTGCACGCCAAGGTGTCGGGCTACCTGCAGCAGATCAAAGTCGATATCGGTGATCGGGTCAAAGCCGGCGATCTGATCGGGGTGCTGGAAGTGCCGGAACTCGCCGATGATCTGGCCCGGGCCGACGCGGCGGCGCAGCGAGCCGAAGCCGACTACAAGGAGGCGCATCTGAACTACACGCGGCTGGGCAGCGTCAACCAAAGCCAGCCCAATCTGGTGGCCCGGCAGGACATCGACGCCGCGGAGGCGAAGGACAGCGTCGCTGCGGCTGCGCTGGCCGCAGCCCGGGCCGACGCCAAAAAATACGCAACCCTGGCCAGCTATACCCGGATCACAGCGCCGTTCGACGGTGTGGTCACCAAGCGCTACGCGGACCCGGGTTCGCTGATCCAGGCCGGCACCGCGTCCGACACCCAGACCAAGCCGCTCGTCCGCCTGTCTGAAAATGACCGGCTCCGTCTCGATTTTCCAGTTTCGGCCGCCTATGCCGACGCGATCACCGAGGGAGATCCGGTGGAAATCCGTCTCGATGCGCGCGCGGAGCCGCTCAACGGCGTCATTTCGCGTTTCAGTCGCCGGATCGCGATGGAGACGCGCACCATGCTGACGGAGGTGGAAGTCGCGAACCCGGACCTGAAGTTAATTCCGGGCATGTATGCCACGGTCGCGCTCAAGCTGCAACGGCAGCCACATGCGCTGGCCATACCGGTCGAGGCGGTTTCGGGCAGCGCACATCCCACCGTCTTCGTGGTCAATGACCGGCAGGAAATCGAGGAGCGCACGGTGCGGCTGGGCCTCGAGACCCCCACAAAATTCGAGGTGTTGTCCGGCCTGCATGAGGGCGAGCAGGTGATGATCGGCAACCGTTCACAGGTTCACGTTGGCCAGAAAGTATCGCCCAAACCCGTCGCTCTTCTCGCCGCCCAATGAAAAGCCCGCTCACTCCCGTCCAACTGGAAGCGCTGCGCCGTCTCGACGCCTGCACACTGGCCAATGCCATCGAAACCTTCCAGCTCCGCCTCCGTAACGAGGGTTTCACCAACGGCGCCACGCGCTGTCTGTTCCCGCAACTCCGCCCGATGCTGGGGTACGCCGCCACGGTCAAGATCCGCGGCGCCTCGCCACCCACGGGCGCGCCGGCCCAGCTTGATCGCACGGATTGGTGGGACTATGTCCGCTCCGTACCCGGCCCGACGGTGGTCGTGGTGCAAGACGTCAGTTCCCGGGTTGGGCTCGGCGCTTTGCTCGGCGAGGTGCATGTAAGCATCCTGAAAGCACTCGCCTGCGTCGGCGCCGTGACGAATGGAGCCGCGCGCGATCTGCCCGCCGTCAAGGCCATGGCGTTTCCCCTCTTCGCCG
The DNA here is from genome assembly GCA_964477955.1 of uncultured Opitutaceae bacterium. Classification (GTDB taxonomy): domain Bacteria; phylum Verrucomicrobiota; class Verrucomicrobiia; order Opitutales; family Opitutaceae; genus Didemnitutus. The sequence goes on along the minus strand of CAYZGG010000038.1, from coordinate 2,130 downwards.
GCAACCTCTCCGTCTCGCATTCCTACGTGCACATCGTGGAATTCGGCACGCCGGTTGAAATCGACGGATTGACGATCCGGTCCGGGGATCTGCTCCACGGGGATGTGCATGGCATCCAGTCCATCCCGCCGGAGATCGCCGGCGAGCTGCCGGCCGTGGCGGCGCAGATCACGGCCCGCGAGCAGGCCCTCCTCGCCGTGTGCCGCGCCCCGGGATTCTCCCTTGAAAAATTGCGCGCCGCCGTGTCCGGCGAGCCCGCCTGAACCGCCTCTTCATGTCCCGTTTTTCCATCCGGTATCCCTATCTGATTTTGGTGGCCTGCCTGATCGTCTGCGTGGTCGGCCTCACCAGCCTGGTGCGCATGCCGGTGGATTTGTTTCCGCCCATCAAGATCCCCGTCGTGGTGGTCGCCACGTTCTTTTCCGGCATGCCGCCCGAGCAGATCGAGAACGACATCACCGGCCGCTTCGAGCGCTTCTTCACGCTCGGCAGCGGCATCGATCACATCGAGTCCCGCTCGCTGCCCGGCGTCAGCCTGATCAAGGTGTATTTCCAGCCCGGCACCAATGCCGACTCCGCGGTCACGACCATCGCCAATCTCGCGATGGCCAACCTCCGCCGGCTGCCGCCGGGCACGCTGCCACCCGTTGTGTTGAAATTCGATGCCTCCAGCCTGCCCGTGTGTCTGATCACCCTCAAGGGCGAGGGTCTTCGCGAGGCCGAACTGCGCGACATGGGCCAGTACACGGTCCGCAACCAGGTCGCGAACGTGCCCGGTGCCTCCGTGCCGCAGCCGTTCGGCGGCCGCTACCGGCAGATCATGGTCTACGTCGATCCGCTCAAACTCGAGGCCCACCAGCTGAGCGTGATGGACGTGGTGCGCTCGGTCAACGACGCCAACCTCATCCTGCCCGCCGGTGATGTGAAGATCGGGCCGTTCGACTACAGCCTCTACGCGAACAGCCAGATCACCGCAATGAAGGACATCAACCGCCTGCCATTGAAAACGGTCGGCGACACCGCGGTGCTGGTGGGCGATGTCGGCCATGCCGAGGACGGCGCCCAGATCCAGACCAGCATCGTGCGCGTCGATGGCCAGCCCTCCGTCTACCTGCCGGTGCTCAAGCAGGGCGGCGACGCCAACACGATCGCCGTCGTGGACGGCATCAAGGAGGCGGTCGCCAACCTGCTCGACATCCCGAAGCAACTCGTGACGAAAGTCGTGTTCGACCAGTCCGTCTTTGTGCGCAACGCGATCGAAAACCTCATTCACGAGGGCGCCATCGGCCTGCTGCTGACGGGAGCGATGATCCTGATCTTTCTCGGCAGCATGCGGGCCACGGTCGCCGTTTTTCTTTCTATCCCGCTCTCGGCCCTGGCGGCGTTCATCGCCCTTTCCGCCGGCGACAACACGGTCAACGCCATGATTCTCGGCGGGCTCGCCCTCGCCTTTTCCCGTCTGATCGACAACTCGGTCGTCGTGCTCGAAAACATCTTCCGGCATATCGAGCTGGGTGAGACCCCCGCGGTCGCCGCGGAGAAAGGGGGCCGGGAGGTCGCCCTGCCCGTGCTGGCCGCCACGCTGACGACAGTCGTGGTTTTCTTCCCGGTCACGTTTTTGCACGGCGTCAGCCAGTTTCTCTTCACCGCCCTGGCGCTGTCCGTGGTGTTGTCGCTTTTCGCCTCCTATGTCGTGGCGCTGACCGTGGTCCCGCTTTTTTGCGCGAAATTCATCCATGGGCACGGGCATGGCGGCGAGTCCGCCCCGGCGCCCAAAACGCGGGGCGCCCGTTTCAACGCGTGGTTCAACCACAAGTTCAACCGGATGCTCGACCGCTATGAAGGCCGGCTGAAGATCGCTTTGCTGCGCCCCGTGGCCACCGTGATCGGCATCATGGGCATCTTCCTGGTCAGTCTCGCCCTGTATCCGCTCGTGGGCCAAGCCTACTTCCCGCGCACCGACCCAAGTCAGTTTGTCATCAATCTCAAGGCCCCGACGGGCACCCGCCTCGAAATCAGCGCCCAACTCGTGAGCCGCGTCGAAACGATCGTCCGCGAAGTCGTCCCGCAGGAGGATCTGCGCATCGTGGTCTCCAACATCGGCGTCACCCCGGGCTTCTCCTCGATCTA
>CAYZGG010000037.1:0-36808 GCA_964477955.1 uncultured Opitutaceae bacterium | reverse complement strand
CGAGCGGCCGAGCGTGCCGCAATCTCAGTCCTCCGCGGAGGACACCCCTACAGGCTGTCCTGCAACAAAGCCTTCTGCCGGGCCCCGTCAACCTCCGCGTGCGTCACATTTTCCCCTCCAAAAACATGAAGGGGCCGCCCTTTCGAGCAGCCCCTGCATGACCTAACACCAAGCAAACCGTAAGAACTACAAACAATGTTTCGTTTAAAACGACGCACTGATGTCGCTAGGATAGACGCGGCATCCGCGAAAACGTTGAATCTTTTTTGAGGATATCTTGTGAATAATTTTTTGCGGATATTTCTCGTCTTTATCACTGCCTGATAGTCATTTATATCCGGGTTTGGTTCCGGTTGCCGGGTGCGGTCCGCGCCCGGGCGTTGTTAGAAAACTGTAAAGCCATGAACCCCCGTCCTCATCTTTTCGGTCTCGTCGCCGGTCTTTTTCTTTCCGCCGGCCTCTGTTTTGCCTCCCTCGTTCTCGCCCACACCTGGGCCCGCCTCGCCGAATCCCAGCTGATCAACGTCACCGGCTCGGCCCGGAAAAATGTTCGCGCCGATCTCGTGATCTGGCACGCCAGCCTGTCGGTCGACGCGTCGACTTTGCTCGAGGCGCAGCAGAAACTGCGCACCGGCCTCGAGCGGGTGACCGCGTTTCTGCAGGCGCGGCAATTGGCGGACTACTCGGTCCAGCCGGTGCAAATCCGCGAAATCACCGCGCGCGAGCGCAACGGGGATGATTCAAGCAGTCGCGTGCGCGTCGGCTACGGGCTCAGCCAGGCGCTGGAGATCCGCTCCGCCGAGGTGGAGCGCGTCCCGCGGCTGGCCGCCGACACGGGCGAATTGTTGCAGCAGGATGTTGCTTTCGTTTCCGATGGCTTCGACTTCATCTATACCAAGGCGGGCGAGGCGAAAGTGGAAATGATGGCCGAGGCCACCAAGGACGCGCGCAGCCGGGCCGAACAGATCGCGACGCAGGGCGGCCGCAGCCTCATGGAGCTGCGCTGTGCCCACATGGGCGTGGTGCAGATCAATCCGCTCTACTCCGGCGCGACGAGCTGGGATGGGAACAACGACACCAAATCCTTGGAGAAAACCATTGTCGCCACCATCAGCGTCTCGTTTGCCCTTAAATAAATTTTTAACAGGGCTCCGCTCCGTCGCGGGCCCAGCCCGTGTTAAAAGCCTGCCAACCGGACGTTTCCGGGGGGATAATACTTGCCTGTCCGCACCCGTTCTCGCATCTAGGTTTTGCTTTTTAGCTGGCCGTATTTTCCCCCGGACACATCGCACTTTATTACGACAAGGGACCCCTCGCCGTCTTCGCCCCAGACCGATCTCGTTCACGCACGCGCTGCCTTTCCCGTCCTCCATCCGCACCCAGAGCCTGATCCAACCCCGATCGCCCGATGAAATATTACTATGCAGACGCCAAGAACCAGCCGGCCGGGCCGGTGTCGATCGATGAGTTGAAACGTCTGCTGGCCACCGGCCTCATCGCCGAGCAGACAAACGTGATTCCGGAAGGCTCCACCGTTTGGGTGCCGTTGGCCTCCGTGCTCGCGCTCTCCCGGTCGGGTGTGGTGGACCTCGACACGCCCCCGGAGGGGAGCGGACTGCTCGCGCAAATCCCCACCGTCCTCGCCGATCGGATCGGCAAGATTCTGGAAAAGGCGCGCGAGTTGCTCTCCCTGACCTTCCTGCAAAAAGCGCTTTGGTTTCTCACCATCTGGGGCCAGGCCTTGGTGGTGCTGGGCGCGGTGCTGGGGCTCGTCTGCGCTCTCGTTCTCGCCATCAAGCACAATGAATTTCGCCTCTTCCTCTTCGGCCTCGGCGGCGTGTTCGCCATCGCCGTTCTGCAGTATGTCGCCAAGCGCTTCCTCCAAGGCTGCTTCACCCTCGTCAAAGTCACGCCGAGCTCGATGGCTTCGCCGGCGGTGCTGGACTGCTTTGCGCTGATCCAACTCATCGCCGCCATCTGCCTGCTTCTCCGCGGAATCATACTCGCCATTCAAATCAATCAATTCGCGTATTTTGTCCAAGGCCTGCTCGGCAGCCTCGCCTGCGCACTGACGGGTGGCGTCAGCCTGAATCCGCGCATCGCCAATATTGACATCAAGCCCGCCAGCGCCGGCGAAGAGGCCATGGGCGTCGTCTCATTCCTCCTGAAACTGCCGCTGGTGGTGTTGCCTGCGTCCTTTTTCGCCCTGGCTTTTGCCGCGGTCGTCATGCTCATCGCCGCGCTCTTCGGAGGGCATATGCCCTTGCCCTTGCCGGAATCGATCGCGATGTGGGTGCCCCAATCGGACGCCTTCGGCGACGAGCTGGCCGGCATAGCGGTACTCGTTTTCGCCTCCGTGCTGCCCTTTTTCACTTACCTGGGCTTTCTGCTCGGGTATCTCGCTGTGGACGTTATCCGCTCCATTGTCAGCCTCCCCGGCAAGCTTGATGCCCTGAAAAAATAAGCCGTCGCCCTTTTGTGGCCCCGCCCATGTCGTCACCGCTTCCACCTCCTCCGCCAGAGCGCGCCAACCCGGTGCCGCCACCACCTCCGCCGCCGCCACCACCTCCGCCTTCTCCGTCGAAACCTGCAGCTTCGCCGCCACCAGCACCTGCCATCGCCTCGGCCACCAAGGTCGTGCCCCCCGACGCGCCGGTGCAACCTCCGGTGTCCGCGACTGCTCCGGCTGCGGCACCGACCGCGGTCTCCGTCCCGGCGCCCGACCCGACTGCTGCGCCCGTGCCGATCGCGCCCGAAAGAGCCAAGCCGCAAATTTCCGTCCCCGGTGCCGCCAAACCTTCCCTTCCCCCTGCCGCGGTTTGGCCTCCGGTGCCCACGTCGGGAGCCCCGGCCACAACCCAACCGGCAACGGGCAGCTTACCCACGCCAGCGGCCGCGCCCATGCCGTCACCGCTTCCATCTCCTACGCCAAAGCCCGCCGGCGTTGTACCTGCACCTCCACCCCCACCGCCTCCGCCTCCACCAGCGCCGCCGCCCCTTCCGCCTCCTCCGAAACCGGCAATTCCGCTTCCGCCTCCCGCGCTCGTTAAGTCCGCCGAAGTCGAACGGGGTCCAGTGGCCAAACCGGCAGCCAGCGGGCCCACGGCGACTGACATGCCACCCGCCCCCGCCGGGGCATTCCCGCCACCGCCGTCAAAACCCGCCGCTGCGTCGGCTCCTGCACTCGTTCTTACTTCGGCCGCCAAGGCTGCGCCGCCCGGTGCGCCAGTCCAACCACCCCTTGCCGCCGCTCCGGCATCGGCCACCGGGCCGGCTCCCGGCGCCGTGCCCGCACCGGCTCCTTCTGCCGCAGTGGCGTCGCCCGGCACCACGACACCCGAAAGAGCGAAGCCGCAAATTTCCGTCCCGGTTGCGGCCAAGCCGGCCTTTCCCCCGATCCCGGTCTGGCCCCCGGAGCCCAAACCCGGAACCCCCGCCGCAGCCACGCCGCAGCCGGGCGCCGGCAGCCCGCCCGTCCCAGCAACCGCGGCCACGCCGCAGCCCGCTCCCTCCTCGGCCGCCGTCAAGATGCTGGTGCGGCAAACCCCGCCCAAGCCGCTGAGTCCGGGCCTCAAACGCGGGCTCCTCATCGGCGCGTGCCTCGCCGTGGCCGCCGCCGCCTACTTCCTGTTCGTCCGGAAGATCGAGCGACCCGCGGCCTCCGACCTGCTCGCCGCCGTCGCCGAAAAATCACCCTGGCCCGGACTCAACTACCGTCTCTCCGACCTCCACGAACAGTCTGCCACCCGGCAGGAAGTGACCGGCACCTTTGTCGCCAAGGCTGTCTTCCCCGAGGCCCTCTACGAAAAAATCAACACCGCCGGCTATCTGCGCGAGCATGACCTGGACGTGAGGCGTCTCAGCCAGTCGCGCGGCACCCTCACGGGAATCGAAGGCCGGCGCCTCTGTGAACTCGCCGGGTTGAAGGATCTACCGGTCAATCCGCTCGACTTCACCTTCCTCAAGGAGCAAACGCCCAAGGGCCAACCGGTCGCGTTCAAGGTGTCCTACTCGGCCTCCCTGAAGTCCAAGAAAGACTGGGATGTGACGGTCACCTGCACCCCCGACGGCCCGCTGCCGCAGGGGCAGCTTCGGGCGAATTTTTCCGGCGACGTTCTGGTCGTGTCGGAACTCGGCGCGGACCGCGCCGTGCGGGGCTTGGTGGAAAAGCAGTTCGCGTTCGACGCGCAAGTGGCCGAAGCCCGCGAGAAATTCCGGGACGAACTTCGCCGGGATCGCGAGGAACGCATCGATCGTTTTGCCCTTCTGGTGAAGCCCGGCCGCCTCTTCACCGGCGTGGCCACCGCCCGCGATGGCCTGAAAGTTCCGGTTTCGCTGGAATTCGCCACCCCACCTCCTGGCTCCCGCCAACTCCGGGCTCTTTTGCGCAACGACGGCGGCTGGCCCGACGCCCGGGAATTCCAAGGCGAATGGGACGTCGACGCCTCCGCCGAGCGTATGGCCATCGAACTGCGCTCGACCGCCGCCGAGTCCATCCCCAAGGCGGGTCCGATTCTTTCCGCCAACTTGAATTGGAACCTCCCGCTCTCCACCGCCGCCGACTCGGGTGTGGCCGACGGCCAGGCCGCTGGTTGCAGCTATCATTTCACCGCGGTGGCTCCCGCGGACGACGCGAAGGTGCGGGCCGAGCTGCAGACCTCGTTCCAGCAATGCCTCGACGCCACCGCTCCCAACGTCCTTTACCAAGGCTCCGCGACTTCCCGCAAAGACTACAGCTCCGAGCCGGTCGTGCTGCGTTTCCTGCGCCAGGAAAACAATGGAGGGTTGGTCACCGCCGTGCTGATTTCGGCCCGGGATCCCAGCTGGAGGCGACATCTGCGCGGCACACTCATCGTCAGCAAGTACCGGTCCGGCGGACGCCCGATCCGCTTCGAAGCCGTCGCCGGCCGGCGCCTGCGGCGGGCCCCCGACAACAGCGTGTTCAGCTCCCTGCTCAACGTGGCGCCAAGCTTCTTCCTGGAGGGCGGCAACCTGATGGGCGATGACAACAATTTCCACTACACCCTCGCCCCCATGCGCCAGGAGGAACAGGACGCGCATCGGGCAAGAAACAACGCATACGAATCGCCCGCCTACCCCACGCAACCCGGCGCCTATGCATTGCGCGACGGGGAATGGATCCCCCTGCCCGTCAATGGGGTCAAAATCGTCAAGGGCATCAAGGGCGTCGCCAACCAGATCTCGGCGTTTTTCAGTTCGCTCACCAAGGAAGACGACGAGGATTCGGCACCCAAGAATGTCCACAGCGCCGATTTGGTTTTCGAAGGGACCGAACCGCTGCCCGCCATCAAAGCCAACCCGCTCGTCCTCGCCTTCGTGGGGCCGACCAGGCCGTTTCCAGCCGACATGCTCGCGAAAAATCCGGATTTGCACAACTACCCCGCGTTCGAGGTCACTCGCACCAGCGCCCGCGAAGACGGCAAACGCAGCGCCGAGCTTTTCCGAATTGCCCCAGGTGTCACCGGTTTCGCAGACAAACGTTTGGCTGCCGACCTCGAGTACCCCGTCGACGGCGTCATTTTGTTCACTTGCGTCGCGCCGGCGGAACCAGGCAATTACGCAATCAGCATCCTGAACTCGCCGACCCAAGCCTTCGAGTTCAAGGTTTTGGGGGACGGAGGCACGCCGGCCGCCAAGTAACCAGCCCCAGTCAGAGCCGTAAGACGGCCTCATCTGGTCGAATACGTGGGCTTAAGACTCCACGAACGGCCTTTAGGTAATTGCGCGCCGGCCGATTTGAAGGCAAACAGGTACTTCCTGACGAGGCGCGGCCGAGCGAGGATGCCGGCGGATGATAGCCCGCTGGGGTTCGAGTCCCCATCGCGCCTTCAGGATGCCTTCCCGCCGCGGGAAAAGAAAGGCCGGCGTCAGACAGAAGTTGGTCAGGCCCGTCGACGGTGGGTCCAGCAACCGGGATCGCTCTTGCGCCGTGATCGGAAAGGCGATTGGTTGGGGTTGCACTCATTAACCTATGAAAACTGCCTCTACCTCTTTCGCCCGTCCAGTCTCGCGCCGGATCGGCTTGCTCGTCCTCGGCTGCGCCTTCGGTCTCGCGCTCGCTCAACTTTCCGCCGCTCCAGCCTCAGCCTCCTTGCAGACCTTGGCCGACAAGCCGGCCAGCCTGCCCTTGACCGCCACCTTTGAAAAAGGCCCGGCCAGCGAAACGGGTGGACCCTATGTGCTGAAACTGACGAACACCTCCGCGACGGCCGTCACAGCCAGTGCAGCGATCGTCGCCAGCGTATCCTCGCACGCCAGCGCCAAGAATCGTACCGTTCCGGCCCACACGGTCGAGCCCGGCGCGGTCTGGGCGATTTCCGATCTGGCTTCCGGCGACAAAGTTACCGTCACCGCCGACGGCTTTGCCCCGCTCGAGCTGACCGTTCCCTGAACGTTCGCCCCGAGGCCGTCCGGCGTCTGGAACGGCCGGCCTCTCGCTCACTGGCCTCCGGGGCCTAGGCGCCCACGTTCCGAGGTACCGCGCAAGTCCTTGGATCCCGTTGCGGACCTTCTTTGGCCCGCCAGGTTTTTCTCGGGCAACGAAACTGGTCGATCCTCCGGTCGCGGAGGCCCGATGCCCACCGGACCGGACCACGAGCGCAAACCTTCAGTTTAAGATGGGTTTGCGGAGGCGAAAACAAAATCCTTGCACCCTCCTTGAGGGCGCCTTTCTCTGACCGTTCAGTTCTTTGCCCGGGTGGTGGAATTGGTAGACACGCAGGTCTCAGAAGCCTGTGCCTAAAAGCATGACGGTTCGAGTCCGTCCTCGGGCACCATCTTTAGTTATCGCCGACGCGCGCTCGCCGAAGCCCCCGCGGCTCCAGGACGACCTTCTGCCTGGGTCGATCCGGAACCACCGGTCCGCGCGCCCTTCAAGAACCGTATTTCCGTTCGTGCTCGAGCAGCCGTTGTTTGCGCCAGAGCCCGCCGGCGTAACCGCAGAGCGACCCGTCGGCTTTGATCACGCGGTGACACGGGATGACGAGCGCCAACATGTTGGAGCCGTTGGCGCGGCCGATGGCCCGCGCCGCGCCGGGTTTCCCCAGCCGCGCCGCCATCTCTGCATAGCCGCGCGTACGGCCCGCCGGGATCTTCTGCAGTTCGGCCCACACGCGTTGCTGAAATTCCGAGCCGACGGGCGCGAGCGGCAGATCGAACCTGAGCGACTCGCCGGCGAAATAGCGGGCCAGCTGTCGCGCGGTCTCGTCAAGCACGGCGTTGTTGCCGGGGACGATCGCGCACTTGAGCCGGCGGCGGATCTGCCCGAGCTCGCGCTCCAGTCCGCGTCGGTCGACGAACTCCAACAGTTGCAACCCGGCATCGCCGGCCAGGGCCAGCATCGTGCCGAGCGGCGTCTCGATCCGGCGGGCGAACAGGCAGTCCTCCGTCTGCGCGCCGCGCGGTGGCGCACCGAACACGCGCACGAATGCTTCGCGGAATCCGCTGCTCGATTGGTACCCGCCGTCGAGCTGGGCCTCAATCACCGACCGGCCGCGCTTGACGTCGCGGAGCGCGAGGCCCATGCGGCGCGCGCGCTGGTAGGCATGGAACGTCAGGCCATGGTAGGCTTTGAACTGCCGCCGCGCCGTCGAGGGATCGATCCCGAGAGCCGCCAGATCCTTGTCCGTCACCCGGCCGTCGGCCGCCGCCTCGACCGCCCGGCGCAGCCGCTCGACCAGCGGCGGCACCGGCCGCGTGGCATCCATCGGCCGGCAGAGGCGGCACGGCCGGTAGCCGCCGTGCAACGCCTCCGTCACCGTCGGGAAAAACTCCACGTTCTCCTGCTTGGGCTTCTTGGCGCGGCAGGTGGGACGGCAGAAGATGCCCGTGGTCTTCACGCCGGTGAAAAACACGCCTTCGTACGCCGCATCGCGGCGGCCCAACGCGCGATACATCGTGCGGGTGTCGGGCAGAATCTTGGTCGGGGCGACGGGCATGGCAACGAGGGTTTCGGAGAAGATCATGCTCCACTTTACCACATTTGGGCGCAAGCCATCCGCCGATTTCCGGGCAGGGTATTTTCCGAGAAGTAGTCATTCGGGACTGAGCGCTTGGAGTCTGCTCGCGGGCAATTCAGGTTCACTCCAAAAAGTGCGGACGGCAGGACCTGGCCCGAAGGGCATGGGGTCTGCGCAGGGATTGCGGAAGCCATAGATCGGGCAGAGGGATGGCTGGCGAGAGCTTCGAAGAATCAGGTTCCACAGGAGGACGCGGAGGGAACGGAGAAGCGACTGACGTCCAGTTGACTGTGGTCTAGTGGCCATAAACCCCCATCACTCTGCGCGCTCTGCGGCCTCCTGTAAATTCGCCTTGGCGGATTGGAAACAATCCGAAAAAAGGGGAAGAAGCAGTATTTTTGCCTCGCGCCGAGCGGGTCACGCTTTCTTCAAATACTGGCGGATGTCGGGCAGCTCCTTCACGCGGCGATTATTGCGGTGACGCTCGAAGTACGGTTCCAGCGCGGGCAGATCGCCGTCCGGATCTTCCTCGTCCTCCTCATCGTCGGTCTCGATCTCCACGCCCGACAGGTCCTCCGCCTCGTCGAAATACTGAGAGACCCGGCGTGGCTCGGGCGTCATCACGAGCGCGGGATTGGCAAGGCCGGTCTTCTTCATCTGGATAAACAGGCATGGAAAGCATTCGTCCTGGTAGTGCTTTAAAAAATCGCTGACCCACTTGTTCGCCACCCCCTCGCGCTTGGTCAGGAAAACGACGTCGGAGAAATGGATGCACGCCTGGTACCAGTGGCGCAGCGCCGGGTGCTTTTCGGCAAACTGGCAGTCCACCACGGTGAAGATCCGCGCAAGCTCGGCGCCATGGAGCTCCAGCCACGGCTTGAGCGACTCGATCTGCGTGATCGGGTCCGCGCCGGAATCGGCGAAAAGGAAAACGGCCCCCTTCTCGGGCAGCTCAACCGCCGGCAGCTCGGCCGGCGTCCACTTCAACCGCCGCACTTCGATGCCGGCCCGCGCCACGAGCTTGTCCTCGCCCGCCGCCGGCGCTTCGCTCTCGGCCAGCAGCACCAAGGCAGGCTCGCCGGGCTCCAGGCCGAACTCCAGCAGTTCGCGCACAATTTCGCGCCGCCCCGAACCGGGCGTGCCGAGAATAAAATAGACCTTGGTTTTTTCAGAGGACATTGAGACGGAATGAACGGAATTGCGGAATAAAGGAAGACCTCTGACTGCAGAATCCTGCCCATTTTTTTCATTCTGTCCAAAACTTTAGCGCCGCGCAATGGCACATCCAGTAAGTCGGCCCTCTCAAGGCGTTTCGACAGAATGAACAGAATTTATAAAATGATTGGAGCCTTCCGATTCCACCCTTTTTTCCATTCGGTTCATTCTGTCGAAAACTTGAACGTCCGGTTCTGCGCCGCGTGGCGCATCCAGTGGTCGACCAGCACGAGGGCTGCCATCGCCTCGACGATCACGACCGCGCGCGGCACGACGCAGGGGTCGTGGCGGCCACGGCCCCTGAGCTCGGTGGCCCGGCCCGCAAGATCGACCGTGGCCTGCGACTGCATGATGGTGGCGGTGGGCTTGAACGCGACGCGAAAGACGATCTCCTCGCCGTTGCTGATGCCGCCCTGCACGCCGCCCGAGTGGTTGGAGGTCGTCTGGACCTTGCCGCGCCGGCTCACGAAGGCGTCGTTGTGCTGCGAACCCTTGAGCAAAGTTCCCGTGAAACCGCTGCCGATCTCAAAGCCCTTGGTCGCGGGCAGCGAAAGCATCGCCTTGGCCAGATCGGCTTCGAGCCGGTCGAACACGGGCTCGCCCAGACCGGCCGGCACGCCGCGCACCCGGCACTCGATGACCCCACCCACCGAGTCGCCCTCGCTGCGTACCTGTTTGATCAGCTCGATCATCTTCGCCGCCGTCGCCGGATGCGGACAGCGGACGGCCGTGGCCTCGACCTCGGCCAGTTTGGGAAAGCGCACGATCACCGGCGCCGCGAGATGATGGATGCGCGTGACGAACGCGCGGATCTCAACCTTGCCCGCGGCGTGGAGGATTTTCTTCGCCACCGCGCCCGCCGCGACCCGGCCGATGGTTTCGCGGGCCGACGAACGGCCGCCCCCGCGATGATCGCGGATGCCGTATTTGGTCTGATAGGTGAAATCGGCGTGCGAGGGCCGGAATTTCTCGCGCATCTCGTCGTAAGCCTCGGACCGGGCGTCGTGGTTGCGCACGAGCATGGCCAGCGGCTGGCCGGTGGTACGGCCCTCGAACAGGCCGGAAAGAAACTCGATGGTGTCGGCCTCCTTGCGCGGCGTGGTGATGTCGCTCTGGCCGGGGCGGCGGCGATCGAGCTCCGCCTGCACTTCGGCCTCCGTCAGCGGCAGACGCGGCGGGCAGCCATCGATGACCACGCCCACGCTCGGGCCGTGGCTTTCGCCCCAGGTGGAGATTTGGAAGAGTTTGCCAAAGGAATTGGGCACCACGGAAGCGTTGGGAGAAGCCCGCTTGCAAGCAAGCCCGCGCTGCGCATTCTCCGGGGCCATGAGAGCTTTCATCCTCAGCGGCAGCCACCGGGCGGAAGCCCAGACGCTCAAGGTGGCGCGCTACATCCAGGGTCGGCTCGCGGCGACGCCGGGCACGGAGAATTTTCTCTACAGCCTGTCCGGCAATCCGCTGCCGCTGTGGGACGAAGCCAGCGGCGGGGCACCCGACGAACTGTGGGATCCGATCTCGCGCGAACTGCAGGCGGCCGACGCCCTGGTGGTCGTGACCCCGGAATGGGGCGGCATGGCGACGCCCGGCGTGAAAAACTTTCTGCTCAACTGCACCGCCGGCGAGATCGGCCACAAGCCCGGGCTGATCGTGACCGTTTCGGCCACTCGCGGCGGCAGCTATCCGGTGGCGGAGCTCCGGATGAGCGGGACGAAAAACAACCGGCTCGCCTGGATACCCGAGCACGTGATCGTGCACCACGCGGAATCAAATCTCAACGCGCCCGACGGCGCGGCGGATTTGGCGAAGGAAGACCAGCTCATCCGCGCGCGCCTCGGTTACGCCCTGCGCCTGCTCGCCGAATATTCCAAGGCGCTACATGGCGTCCGCGCGAGCGGCGTGATCGATCACAAGACTTTTCGCAGCGGGATGTAGGCTGCGCGACGCGTGCTCTGCTCAGGTTCGGCAATCGATAAAGCTTTTAGCACTCCGTTTTCCGCTAACTGTCAATTTGGTTGAGACGAGCTTGGAATAACGCCTGGATGATTGGGCGAAATGAATTCCGCGCTTATAGGCATCTGGAGCCGGGCGAAGACGACTTGATCGAAATTTTCGCTGACGGACGTATTGTCTGGTTCTTCGAACAACACCTGTCGAAAACGGAGCATGTGGGCATGACCATGCGCTTTTCCCCGGAAGCCAATGACGTATTTCGAGTAAGGACTACTCCGGACGCTCCAGGCTATTTGGTTATGATGCGCTTGGAGGGAACAAATCTGGTTATCGTTAATAAGGGCAGGCGGTTCATTTTCAGGAAGTTGATCGAACAAAATACCCCAAGTTGGTTCGGAGAGGCCCGAATGCGTGCCGTGTGGAGATAGATAAAGTCCGACTCGTCTGTCGGCACCGCCCGCAACGCTCAGCTGCGAATCGATTTGGTCAGTCAATCTTTTCGAAAAATCGCGCCAGACTGGGCGTCATACTAGCTGCTTCATCCTCCGGAATTGAGGAGGAATACTTTTAGATAGGGCGCGCCGAAGTAACGTTCGCGGACGGCCCGGCGGTCCGTCCCTACCTCGGAAGCCTCAGCGGCTACGCTAAATTCGTATTCATCAGCCGGCCGACGGCGGCACTCACGCTTGCGCCGCTTTGGGCGCACGCGGGTCGGGGCGGCGGACGGTGGCGATGTCGTTCGACACCGTCTGGCAGAGGCCGACGAAAGTTTCCTCGCCCAGCGGCAGCTTGCGGCCGCGCATGTACGACACGCCCCATGTCCGGCGCAGTTTTTTTCCGCCCAACGGAAGGTCGACCAGCGCGCCGCTCTCGAGCTCGGCCTTCGCCACCCAAGGCGCGAGCACGCCGGCGCCGAGGCCGATCTTCACCAGCTCCTTGATCGCCTCCATGCTGCCCAGCTCGATCACCTGGCCGGGGGGCGAACCCTCGTCGCGCAGGTACTGGCTGACCAGCCGGAAGGTGTAGCTCGCCTTGTTGTAGAGGATGAGCGTCTCCTGCGCGAACCCGTCGCGCGGGACGCGGCCGGCGCGCGCCCACGGATGCATCGGCGACAGGAGCAGCCGCAGCTCGTCCTCGAACAGCGGCACAAACTCCAGATCGCGCTCCTTCTGCGGCTCGATCATCAGGGCGAGATCGATGCTGTTGCTGCGCAGCAGCTCGAGTTGCTTCGTGTAATCCCCCGGCTCGATGGTAATGACGCATTGGGGAAAACTCTGCCGGAATTCGCGCAGCACCGTCGGCAAAATATATTGGCACGCCGTCGTGCTCGCGCCCACCCGCAGACGCCCGTGACCCCACCGCGACATCGCGTCCAGCCCCGCGCGGGCCGCGGCCATTTCCCGCAGAATGTTGTCCACGTGGCGCATGAACTGCTCCCCCGCCTGGGTCGGTTTCACCTTGCGGCCGCTGCGGTCGAAGAGACGGCAGCCCAACTCCTCTTCGAGCGCCCGGATGGCATGGCTGACCGCGCTTTGCGTCAGGTGGAGATCCTTCGCCGCCTGCGTAAAGCTCTGCCGGCGAACCAGCGCGGCGAAGGCCAGCAGATGCCGGGTTTCCAACGCGTTGTTCATGGATGAGCCAGATTCATGTTTCTGATAAAATCATTCTGTAGCAAATAACGAGCCAGCGAAGACGTTGGCATGGAGCCGGCTTAGAAAACCTCGCCATGCCGGCATTTACCGATCTTTCGACTTCGCGCCGCGCGAAGCGCCGCCTCCGCGTCGGCTTTCTCGCGCTGACCGATTCCGCCCCGCTCGTGGCGGCGCAGGAGCTCGGCCTGTTCAGCCGCCACGGTCTGGACGTCGACCTGTGTCGCGAGGTCGGCTGGGCCACCGTACGGGACAAGATCTTCTACGGGGAACTTTCCGCCGCACAGGCGCCCGCGCCTTTGCTCTGGTCGACCCAGCTCGGCCTCGGTGGTCCGCCGCGCGACGTCCTGACCGCGCTGGTGCTCAACCGGCATGGCAATGCCATCACCCTTTCCTCGCGACTGCATGCTGCCGGCGTGCGCGACGCCACCGGGTTTCGCAGCGAGGCCCGCCGCCGGCACGGGGAGAACCGGCTGACCCTCGGGATCGTCTACCCGTTTTCCACGCACCACCTCCAGCTCCGCCAATGGCTGACGACCACCGGCCTTGATCCCGACCGCGATGTGCGGATCGTGGTCGTGCCTCCCGAGCAGATGTTTCGCAATCTCGCCGCCGGCACGCTCGACGGCTACTGCGCGGGCGAACCCTGGGGCACGGTCGCCGTTCAGGCCGGTCATGGCTGGTGCCCGGCCGTGAGCGCCCAGCTTTCCCCGGGCCATATCGAAAAAGTGCTCATGGTCAGCACCGATTTCGTCCGCGAACAGCCCGACGAACACCTGGCCCTGATCGCCGCCCTCGCTGCCGCCGCCGCCTGGTGCGACGAACCCGACCATCGTGATCAGCTGGCCCGGTGGCTCGGCGAGCCGCGCTACCTCAACGTCGCCACCGATTCGATTCGCGCCGCGCTGAGCGGCCGGTTCGACCGCGGCCTGGGCCAGGTCGAGTCCATCCCCGATTTCCATATTTTTTCCCGCGGCGAGGCCAATCTGCCCGCAGCGGCTGCGGCCGCGGGCCTGCAAGCCGAGCTGATCGCCGCCGGCCTGTTGCCCAGGGAACTGGTCACCCCCGATCTTCCCGCCCGGCTGTTTCGCGAAGATCTTTACCGCGCCGCGCTGGACGCACCGGCCAGGCCGCCCGCCCGGATCGCCCCCGCCACGGGCGGAGCCCAGACCTCGGAGCCGTGCCTCGCCTGAGCGAGCCCGCGCGCCGGCTCGATCTCCGACCATCCGCGATCACACTCCGGGCGAGCGCAGCCGCAAAGGCGGCCTGCGTTTCGCCGACAATGTTCTTAATAGGAACACTGTGGATTGTCGCGGAAACGTGACGCCGTTCGAGGCGGGGGTGGCGACTCCGCCCTGCGATCAGAAGGCCGGCGGTGCGATGAACGGGATTCATCCACTTGATGAAAAACTTGCCGCGCAGTTCTGCCCGGCGCACTGCCTGCTGGCACGGACCGGGCTACCTTGGACCTTCACCTATGGAACTCACTTATCAACCGAAACCCACGATCATTCCGGTTCCGTCCGTCGTCTCTTCGTCGCCGAAGGCCGCGGACACGGGCGTGTTTTCGCAGCTCCGGGCCAGCGGGCACTGGCCGACGTTGCTTTGCTCCTTCCTTTACTTCGATGCGAGCTTCATGGTCTGGACGCTGCTTGGCGCGCTCGGCGCGCTGATCGCGCCGGTCCTGCATCTCGACGCTCAGCAGAAATTCCTGATGGTGGCGACGCCCACGCTGGCCGGCGCATTCCTCCGGATCGCACTGGGCCTGTTGGTCGACCGCATTGGAACCAAGACCACAGGGCTGCTGGCGCAGCTCGTCGTCATCGCCGGTCTCTGCGTGGCCTGGCGCCTCGGCCTCTCCTCTCTCGGCGGTGCACTCGCCCTCGGCGTGGTCCTCGGCGTGGCGGGCGCCAGTTTCGCCGTGGCACTGCCGCAGGCCGGCCGCTGGTATCCTCCGCATCTGCAGGGCGTCGTTCTGGGCCTCGCGGGCGCGGGCAACATCGGCGTGGTCATCGACCATCTGCTGGCGCCCCGCATCGCCGCCGCCTTCGGCTGGCAGGCGGTGTTCGGCTTCGCCACGCTCCCGCTGATCGCCGTCTTCGTGCTCTATTCGTTTTTCGCCAAGGAGCCCCCGGGCGCGACGAAGCGGAAAACCCTCGCGGATTATTTCAACCTGCTGCGTGAACGCGACGCCCACTGGTTCTGCTTCTTTTATACCGTCAGCTTCGGCGGCTTCGTCGGCCTGGCCACGGCGTTCGCCATTTTCTTCAAGGATCAGTTTCACCTCACCGCCGTACAGGCCGGCGAAATGGCCGCTTTCTGCACGCTGGTCGGCGCCGTCGGCCGGCCTTTCGGCGGCGCGCTCGCCGACCGGCTCGGCGGCATCCGCGCACTCGGCTTCTTCTACTCCGTCGCCGCAGTCGCGCTGACCGTCGCCGCCCTTTCCAACAATCTCTGGCTTTGCGGAGCCGGCTTCTTCGTCGCCTCCGGCGCCTTTGGCATGTGCAACGGCTCGGTTTTTCAGCTCCTGCCCCAGCGTTTTGGCAAGGAGATCAACATCATGACCGGCCTCGTCGGCTGCGGCGGCGGGATCGGCGGCTTCCTCCTTGGCATGCTTTTCGGCGTCTCCAAGCAGTACACCGGAGGCTACACCGCCGGCATCCTGTTGTTTGCCGTGGTTTGTGTCTCGGCTCTCGCCGGTCTGGGCTGGGTGAAATTCCGTTGGCGAGCCACTTGGGGTACTCTCGCCCTCGCGAGAATTTGAGGACAAATACATCAACCGGGTTCATTTCGAAGCGCCCGGTTATGCGCGAAATGAATGCATTTCATATGTGGATCAAATCTTTTCACCCCTCTCGTCGGCGCAGTGGCATGCCGCCGGCTTAGTCGTGTCAGGCAACTCCTTCTTCCACTCCAACCTTCCTCTCCATGGATTACGTTAAACCCTTTGATATCGTGAAAACGATGGTCGCCGTCGGCGTGACCAAAGCAGGTCTGTCCGTCAAGGACCTCCTGATCCGCGGCTTTCTCTCCGGCGCGTTGCTGGGTTTCGCGACCAGCCTCGCCTTCACCGCCACCGCGCAGACCAACACCCCGCTGGTGGGCGCCCTCGTCTTCCCCGTGGGCTTTGTCATGATCGTCCTGCTCGGGTTGGAACTGGTCACCGGCAGCTTCGCCCTCGTGCCGCTGGCCGCCCTCGAAGGCCAGCGCACCTGGCGGCAGGTGGGCGCGAATCTCTTCTGGGTTTTTGTGGGCAACCTGATCGGCAGCGTCGCCTATGGATATCTGTTGTACATCTGCCTGGGCGGATTGACCGGCGCGGCTCCGACCGGCATCGCGGCCAAACTCGCCGCCGTCGCCGAAGCCAAGACCACCGGCTACGCCGCCCTGGGCACCACCGGCATGATCACGGTTTTCGTGAAAGCCGTCCTGTGCAACTGGATGGTCTGCCTCGGCGTGGTCATGGCGATGACCTCCCAATCCACCGTCGGCAAGATCGTTGCGGCGTGGCTGCCGATCGTCACTTTTTTCGCGCAGGGCTTCGAGCACTCGGTTGTCAACATGTTCATCATTCCGATCGGCATGCTCTTCGGCGCCAAAGTCAGTTTCTCCGACTGGTGGCTCTGGAACCAGCTGCCCGTGACCCTCGGCAATCTGACGGGCGGCCTGCTGTTCACCGGTCTTTTCC
Organism: uncultured Opitutaceae bacterium; assembly: GCA_964477955.1. Lineage (GTDB taxonomy): Bacteria > Verrucomicrobiota > Verrucomicrobiia > Opitutales > Opitutaceae > Didemnitutus. The sequence goes on along the minus strand of CAYZGG010000037.1, from coordinate 20,327 downwards.
TCTACTGGACCTACGCTCCCGCCAGGCAGACGGCCGCGACCGCAGCGACCTCCACCTCGACGGAATCCGCCGCTCCGGCCGAAGCGGCCCGCGCCTGACCCGGCCATGATCATGCCGAGCTCCATGACCGCCGGTTCCTCGACGGGCTTCTCCTCCGAACAGAAGGAGTTCCTCGAGGGTTTTCTCGCCGCCGTCGCCACCCGCGCGACCATGGGCGAGACGGCCGTACCGGCAGCCGAGGCCAAGCCCGCTCCCACGATTTTCGGCACGCCCCTCGACGACGTCACCAAACCGGAACGCTGGAAATTCGAGGAAAACCCGCTCGATATCTGGGAAAAGCTGCTCGCCCACGCCGACGCGGACAAGTTTCCCGACGAGGCCGACACGTTCCGCTTCAAATTCCACGGGCTCTTCTACGTCGCGCCGACTCAGGACAGCTTCATGCTGCGGATGCGGCTGCCGGCCGGAATCGTCAACGGCGCCCAGCTGCGCGGCATCGCCGAGATCGCGGAATGGGGCGGTGGCTGCGCGCACATCACGACGCGCGCCAATCTGCAGGTGCGCGAACTCCGCCCGCGCGACATCGTGCGGGTGCTCGTCCGCCTGCAGGAACTCGGCCTCACCTCGCGCGGCTCCGGCGCCGACAACATCCGCAACATCACCGCCTCGCCCGACAGCGGCTTTGCGCGCGACGAACTGATCGACGTCGTCCCCTTCGCCAAGGCACTGCACCACTATATTCTCAACCACCGCGATCTCTATGGTCTGCCGCGGAAATTCAACGTCGCCTTCGACAACGGCGGCCCGCTGTCGGCCGCCGCCGACACCAATGACCTGGCGTTCCAGGCCGTGCGCGTCACCGAGCGCTCGCTCGCCCAGGGAGGCGGGGTGCCCTCGTCCCGCGTTCAACCCGGCGTCTATTTCCGCGTGCAGCTGGGCGGGATTTCCGGCCACGGCGACTTCGCCCGCGACACGGGTCTGCTGCTTCACCCGAACGAATGCCTGTCGGTCGCGGCGGCCATGCTGCGGGCCTTCAATGAAAACGGCGACCGCACCAACCGCAAAAAAGCCCGGTTGAAGTACCTGCTCGAGAAATGGGGTGTGGAAAAATTCCTCGAGGAAACGCAGAAGAAAACCTCCTTTCCGCTGCGACACGTGCCCGTCGGCGCCTGTGAGCCGCGCCTGCCCTTCCGCAAGCATGGGTGGCTCGGAGTCATTCCGCAGGCCCAGGCCGGGCTGACCTGCCTCGGCCTCGGCGCGCCGGTCGGGCGCCTGACCGTCGCACAGCTGCGCGGACTGGCCGATCTGGCCGATCGCCACGGCCGTGACGAATTGCGCCTCACGGTCTGGCAAAACGTGCTTCTTCCCCACGTGCCCGATGCCGCCGTGGCCGCGGTCCTCGCGGAAGTGAAGGCTCTCGGCCTGTTCACCGAGGCCGGCAGTGCCAGCGGCGGGATCGTCGCCTGCACCGGCAGCAAGGGCTGCAAATACGCCGCCGCCGACACCAAGGGCCACGCGCTGACCCTGGCGGCCCGTCTCGCGCCGGACAAAATCGTCCTCGACCAGCCCGTCAACATTCACTTCACCGGCTGCCCGCATTCCTGCGCCCAGCACTATTGCGGCGACATCGGCCTGCTCGGCGCCAAATTGCCCGACGGCAGCGAAGGTTACCACCTCGTGCTCGGCGGCGGCATGGGCGACGAACAGGGCATCGCCCGCGAGGTATTGCGCAACGTCCCCGCCGCCGATGTGCCCGACCACGTGGAAAAAATCCTCCGGTCCTACACCGCCGCCCGAGCGCCGGGCGAAAGCTTCATCACCTGGGCCCGACGGCAGACGGTGGCCGAGCTGACCGCCCTTTTCACGAGCTGACCGTCCATGAGCCAACTCCTCATCCCGGCCATTCCCGAAAACGCTCCTTTCTCCATCGAACAAAGGGCGTGGCTCAACGGCTTTCTCGCCGGCATTTTCTCCCGCACTGCGGCTCCGGTCGCCGCGCCCGCCCTCGAGCCGCTCACGATTCTCTTCGGTTCCCAGACCGGCACGGCCGAAAGCCTCGCCAAACGCGCGGTCAAGGAGGCGGCCAAACGCGGCTTCGCCGCCCGCGCCGTCGACATGTCCGCGCTCGGGGCGCCGCAGCTTGCGCTCGAAAAGAACGTCCTCGTCATCACGAGCACCTACGGCGAGGGCGAGCCGCCCGACAACGCCCGCGCCCTGCACACCGCACTCACCGCCGGCGACGCCCCGCGGCTGGGCGGCGTGCGCTTCTCGGTCTGCGGGCTCGGCGACACCAACTACACGAAATTCTGCCAGTGTGCGAAGGACTTCGACTCGCGCTTGGAGCAGCTCGGCGCCACCCGCGCCCTGCCGCGCACCGAGTGCGATCTCGATCTCGAGGAACCCTTCACCGCCTGGCTGGGGGCCGCGTTCAACGCCCTCTCCTCCGCTCCGGCAGTCACCGTGCCCGCACCCGCCACCCTACCGGCCGCCGCGCCCGCCACTGGATTTTCCAAGAGCAATCCATTCCCCGCGCTCCTGCGGACCAGCCGGAACCTCAGCGGCGAGGGCTCGGCCAAGCAGGTCCATCACATCGAGTTTTTGCTCGAAAATTCCGGGCTGGTCTATGAACCGGGCGACGCGCTGGGGGTGGTGCCGCAAAATTGTCCCGAGCTCGTCAACGACCTCCTCGCCCTGCTGAATCTCGACGGCCGGGAAAAAGTCGCCGTGGGCGCCGAACGCGTACCGCTCCGCCAGGCCCTGACCGCGAATTTCGACCTGGGCAAACCTTCCGACGACCTGCTCAAGTTCCTCAGGCTGCCTCTCTCCAAGTCCACCGCCGATGCGGACGGCACCAAAGGGCCGGTGTTTCACCATGTCATCGATGCGCTCCTGGTCGCCGACCCGAAACCCTCCGCAGAAGATTTGGCGCGCCATCTGCGCAAACTCCAGCCCCGGCTTTACTCCATCTCGTCCTCCCCACGCGCGCATCCGGGCGAGGTGCATCTGACCGTCGGCGCGCTGCGCTATGATGTCGCGGGCCGCGCGCGCCGGGGCGTGTGCTCGACGTTTCTCGCCGATCGCGCGGTGCCGGAAGAATCCCAGGTGGGCGTCTTCGTGCACGCCAACCGCGCGTTCCGCCTGCCCGCCGACGGCCAGACGCCGGTGATCATGGTGGGCCCGGGGACCGGCATCGCCCCGTTCCGCGCGTTTCTCGAGGAACGCCTCGCCGCCGGCGCACCCGGTCGGAACTGGCTTTTCTTCGGCGACCAGAGCGCCTCCAGCGATTTTCTGTACCGGGACGAAATCCTCGGCTGGCAGGAAAGCGGCCACCTGTCGCGGCTCGACCTGGCGTGGTCGCGCGACCAGTCCGTGAAAATCTACGTTCAGCACCGCATGCTGGAAAACGCCGGCGAACTTTTCGCCTGGCTTGAGGCCGGGGCGCATTTCTACGTCTGCGGCGACGCCAGCCGCATGGCCAAGGACGTAGACGTTGCCCTGCAGCAGGTGGTGGAACGCGGCGGCGGCCGGTCGCCCGAGAAGGCCGCCGCCTACGTGCAGGCCCTGCGTGCCGCCAAACGCTACGTCCGCGACGTCTACTGACCTTGCATGCCCCGGAAAAAAGCATCATCGAACTCTATCTGGAAGAGCAACAGCGCCTCCAGACCCCGGTTGTGTTGTTCGCCGGGGAGCACGAACGCGGCTTGGCGCCGGCACTCGAGCCCGTTTACCGCAACCTGATCCCGCTCTCGGCGCCTGGCCCCGGCGAGCAGTACGCGTTCGAAGTCGAACTCGATTCCTGCACCGGCTGCAAGGCGTGCGTCTCGGCCTGCCATTCGCTCAACGGTCTCGACGACCACGAAGCGTGGCGCGACGTCGGCCTGCTCATCGGCGGCACGCAGGCCGCGCCCTTCCAGCAAACCGTCACGACGGCCTGCCACCATTGCGCCGACCCGGCGTGCCTCAACGGCTGTCCCGTCCTCGCCTACGAAAAGGATCCGCGCACGGGCATCGTCCGCCACCTCGATGACCAGTGCATCGGTTGCCAGTACTGCGTCATGATGTGCCCGTACGATGTGCCGAAGTACAACGAGCGGCTCGGCATCGTGCGCAAATGCGACATGTGCCACCAGCGGCTCTCCGCCGGCGAAGCGCCCGCCTGCGTCCAGGCCTGCCCCACGCACGCAATCCGCATCGTGTCCGTCAGCGTGCAACGCTCGGCCTCGCCCCAGGCTGACACCTCGGCGTTTCTCGTTTCTGCCCCCGACCCGCAGCTCACCCAGCCGACCACGCGCTATGTTTCGGAGCGCGTCCCGCCGGCCAACGTCCACGCGGCGGACGCGTCCGCCCTGCGCCCCCAGCCGCCGCACTGGCCGCTCGTTGTCATGCTGACGCTCATGCCGGCCGCCATCGGCGTGCAGACCGTCCGGCTGCTGCCGCTGGGCGCGGAACTGCCCGCGTTTGCGTCGTGGGTGCCGGCCGTGGCCGGGGCCGGCGGACTCCTCGCCGCAACCTTTCATCTTGGTCAACCGTGGCGCGCCTGGCGGGTGTTTCTCGGACTCAACCGTTCGTGGTTCAGCCGCGAGGCCGTGCTTTTTGGCGCGTGGGCGGGGCTCACCTTCCTCAGCGCCAGCATGCATCTGCTCGCCCCGATGGCTGCCTTCACCGGCCTGCTGGGTCTGGTATGCTCAGTCATGATCTATGTTTCGACCCGCCGGAATTTCTGGCGCTTCAGCCAGACGTTCCCGCGGTTCTTCGGAACGGCGGCGGTGCTGGCGCTGGCGCTCGCGGCACCGCGCTACGGCTTCTTTGCGTTGGCCGCCAAACTGGCGATCGAAAGCGCCGCGCAGGCCGACGGTTCGGTCTCCGCCCGCCTGTTGCGGGGGCCGCTCCGGAACGTCGCCCTCCTGCGCTTCGGGCTGGGTTTTCTGGCCCTGGGCTTGTTTGTCGTGCCGGGACTGACCGGCCGAAACGATCTCGCCACCCATGTCGCCGAAGGCGTCGCGGTGTTCGCCGCCCTGGCGGGAGAGGTGACGGAGCGCTCTCTGTTTTTCCGCGCCGTGGACGCCCCGAAGATGCCCGGCATGCCGGCGGGGGGCGCGACATGACCAACGCCCTGGGCAGTCTGCTGCGCGCCGACAAAGGTCCGATGACCAGCGAACTGGTGCTGCACCCGGGCGAGTTTGGACTCGGACGCGTGCCCGCGCGTTTGAAGCCGGCGTCGACGGTCAAAACCATCTGCGGCTTCTGCAGCACCGGTTGTTCACTCAAGGTGCACCTCGACGCCGAAGGCCACGCGCTCAACCTCACGCCCGATCCCGACTATCCGGTCAATCTCGGCATGGCCTGCCCCAAGGGCTGGGAGGCCCTCACGCCGCTGGCCGCCGACGATCGCGCCACCACCCCGCTGCTGCGCAATACCTCCCGGACCTTCCGTCCCATCGAATGGGACGAGGCCCTGCGCGTGTTCTGCGAACGTTTCAAGGCGGTCCAGGCCGAGCACGGCGCCCACAGCGTCGCCGTGCTCAGCACCGGTCAGATCGTGACCGAGGAAATGGCGCTGCTCGGCGCGCTGGTGAAATTCGGCCTGGGCCTGCGGCATCTCGACTCCAATACCCGCCAGTGCATGGCCACGACCCACGTGGCCTACAAGGAGTCGCTCGGTTTCGACGCCCCACCGTTCACCTACGCGGATTTCGAGGAAAGCGACGTCCTCGTGTTCATCGGGGCCAATCCCTGCATCGCCCATCCGATCATGTGGCAGCGCGTGATGAACAACCGCCGCCAGCCCCTTCTCATCGCCGTCGACCCGCGCCGCACCGAAACCGCCATGGCGGCTGGCCGCCATTATGCGATCAAGCCGAAGAGCGACCTCACCCTCCTTTACGGCCTCGCCCACCTCCTCATCAACCGGGACGCCGTCGACCGGGACTTCGTCGAGGCCTACACGGACGGCTATTCCGCCTTCGCGCTGCACGTCCGGGATTTCCCGCCCTCCCGCGTCTGCGCCGAAACCGGCCTCACCCCGGAGGAACTCGAAGCCTTCGCCTCCGCCATCGGCGACCGGACCAAGCGCGTTTCGTTCTGGTGGACGATGGGCGTCAACCAGGGCCACGAGTCCACGCGCACCGCGCAGGCGATCATCAACCTTGCGCTCATGACCGGCCAGATCGGCCGCCCCGGCACCGGGCCGAACTCGATCACCGGCCAGTGCAACGCCATGGGCTCGCGCCTGTTTGGGAATGCCACCTCGCTGCTCGGCGGGTACGACTTTGGCGACGAAGCCCATCGCCGGCACGTCGCCCGCGTCCTCGGACTCGATCCCGCGGTCATTTCGGCCGACAAAAGCTGGGCCTACGACCAGATCATCGACGGCATCGAGTCGGGCAAAATCCGCGGGCTCTGGGTCATCGCCACCGATCCCGCCCATTCCTGGATCAACCAAGGGCGCCTGACCGAACTGCGCGAGCGGCTGGATTTTCTCGTGGTGCAGGACATGTACACGACGACGAAGACCGGCCAGCTCGCCGACCTCGTGCTGCCCGCCGCCGGCTGGGGCGAAAAGGAGGGCACGTTCATCAACTCGGAGCGCCGGATCGGCGTGGTGCGCAAGGTGGCGCGCGCCCCGGGGAAGGCGCTGAGCGATTTTGCGATCTTCAAGTTGGTCGCCGAATACTGGGGTTGCGGCGAAATGTTCAAACGCTGGTCGTCGCCGGAAGCCGTGTTCCAGGTCCTGAAGAAGCTCTCGCGCGGACAACCCTGCGATTTCACCGGCGTCCGCGATCATGCCCATTTGGCCGCGGCGGGCGGTATCCAGTGGCCGTGGACGGAGACCGATGCCGCCCTGGCGGGCTCGCGCCAACCGCGGCGGGAACGCCGGCTGTTCGGCGACGGACGTTTCTTCACTCCGCGCCGGCGCGCCCGCTTTGTCTTCGATCATCCGCGCCCCATGCCCGAAGTGCCGGACGAAGAGTACCCGTTTTTGCTGCTCACCGGACGCGGCTCCTCCGCCCAGTGGCACACCGGTTCGCGCACCAACAAAAGCGGGCTGCTCCGCCGGCTGGCCCCGGCCACCCTGCACGTGGAACTGAACCCCGCGGACGCAGGTCGGTTGAAGGTGCGCGCCGGCGACATGGTGTGCATCCGTTCGCGCCGTGGCGAGCTGCGCGCCACCGCCATGGTCACATCGACCGTCCAGACCGGGCAGATTTTTCTGCCGATGCACTTTGACGTGGTGAACCAGCTCACTTATGCTGCTTTCGATCCGCACTCGCGCCAACCCAGCTACAAGGCCTGCGCTGTGGCGGTGGAGCGGGTCGGACGCCGCTGACATGCGCATCCGCCACCTTTTCATTTCCGCCGGACACAATTTCTTCGGCAACCACGGCAAGCCCGCGGGGCAAAATCCCACGGTCGAGGTGGCCGCGGTCGAATGCGTCGCGGGCCACGGCCTGCGCGGCGACCGTTTCTTCGGTTATCGGCCCGATTATGTGGGCCAGGTCACGTTTTTTGCCGCGGAAATCTTCGACGCCGTGCGGCGCGAATTCGGCCTGCCGGCCCTGTCGCCGGACACGTTTCGGCGCAACATTGTCACCGAAGGCGTCGACCTCAACGCGCTCATCGGCCAGCGGTTCACCCTGCAAGGCGTCGAGTTTCAGGCCACGGAAGAATGCCGGCCCTGCCACTGGATGGACCGGGTGGTGGCGGCGGGTGCGGAACAATGGCTGAAAGGCCGCGGTGGCCTGCGCTGCCGCATCCTGACCGACGGCTGGCTGCGGACGGACGCCTGACCGGCAGGAGTCGGTTGAAACGCAGAGGACGCGGAGAGCGCAGAGAAATGAGATTTTTCGCCGCAGCGTGGGTGGGGACGGACCGCGAAGGCGATGGCACTTCGCGCCGCCGGGCCGTCCGTTCTGCTGGCCAGCAGAATCTCTCCGGCGCGCCCGGCTCTGCCGGCCGGCAGAGCGCCCTCCCTGAAACCATTGCCTCCAAAACCCACGAAAGTCGCTGGCGGGGGAAAGACCCGTCCGATGTAGGTTGCGCGCTTGCCGCGCAACGCCAGCCCGCGTGAAACCCACAAGCCCGGCAATCGGTTCCAAGATAAATTTCAGCGGAGCCGTGCTCGCTGGCGGAAGATCGTCCCGCATGGGAAGGGACAAAGCCCGTCTGCGGGTGGACGGTGAGCCGCTCTGGCGGCGCCAGGTGCGCGTGCTGCGCGACGCGGGCGCGGGACCGGTCGTGCTCGTGCAGGCACTCGGCCAGCGCGCGCTCACGCGCCAGCGGAATGTGCGCGTCCTCCGCGACATTGTGAAAAACGCCGGCCCACTCGCCGGTCTGCAGGCCGCGCTCGCGGCCAGCCGAGCGGATTTTGTCGCCGTCGTCGCCGTCGACCTGCCGGCCATTGAGCCGGCCTGGTTCGTCCACCTGGCCCAACAATGCACCGCGGGCCGGGGCGTCGTGATCCGATCCTTTAGGGGCTACGAACCGCTGGCCGCGATCTATCCGCGGTGCGCGTTGGCCGACGCCGACGCGCAGCTCGCCCGCGGGGACTATTCCTTGCAACATTTTGTTTTGGCGCTCGTGCGCGCGCGACGGCTGCGTGTGCAACGCGCGACGGCGGCCGACCGACGGCAGCTGGTCAACTGGAACGCGCCCGCCGATCTCTCCGCCGCGATGATGGCAGACGGCGCGTAGACCGCGCCGCTCTCCCGCGAGCAGCCCCCGTCCGTTGGCCAAACCTGGCTGGAATCATTTCGTCATTGCCTGCCGCAGCCCTGCCGGCCGGAAGAGCACCCCTTACGTGCCACTCCGTGAGAGTTTCAGGGGAATTTGAAGGGAATCGGGCCATGGACGGTGTTGGCAGGGATGGGTTGGCCGAAAAATTGTTCGGTCTGCCGAAGTTCCACGCCGCCTTCTCCCGCTCGTCCCGTGAAAAACATCGGATATTCCTTTTTTCGAAGACCTCAAGTGGTGAGCACGTCACCGCTTGAATCCGGCCGTTGGCCCCATCGCTGTTTCAATCCCGGGCGCGCCCTCTAGTCGTACCGCTCGATGACGATCCACGCTCGTTCTTCGTTTCCGGCCGGTTTGCGCCCCCGCGATGGGCGGTGGCGCTGGCCTGTCGGCTGGGCACTGGCCGCGGCGCTGATTTGTTCCGTCCCCGCCCCAGCCGGGCCGCCCAAGAATCCGGAATTCTGCATGCCCGGCGCTTTGCCGACGCCGGAACAACAGGCCAAAATCGCGGCCGCCCTCCTCCGGGAACCCGCGAGCACGCAACGCATGGCCGCGCTTTTGCAGGAAATCATCCACTCCGCCGACCCGATGCGCAATCCATTCCGCTCGACGGAAAAACTCGCGATTCTGCGGGACAAGATTGCACGCACGACCGATGTCGGCCAGCTGCTTGATGCCCGGATGCAGCTGGTCCTGAACCTGCTCCAGACAGGTCAGAACGATGAGGCACTGAAGGAAAACGAGGCGATCATGGCCGACATCCGCCAGTATGTTCCTCCCGACAATAAGAACATGCCGCGCTGGGTGGAGAAGTTGATGTCGATGAGTGCCCTCGCTCTTCTGCGCATGGGTGAGCAGGAAAACTGCCTGCTCAATCACAATGCCGACTCGTGCCTCTTTCCAATCCAAGGTGGCGGAGTGCACCAGTTGCAGCGGGGTTCGCGTGGCGCGATCCGCGTCCTCACCGAGTTGCTGGAGAAATTCCCCGGCGACCTTCAGGCTCGCTGGTTGCTGAACATCGCCTACATGACGGTCGGCGAATATCCGCAAAAAGTCCCGCCCAAGTGGCTGATCGACCCCAAGATCTTCGCCTCGGACTATGACATCAAGCGCTTCCCCGACATCGCGGCGAGTGTCGGGCTCGATTTCGAGGAACTCGCGGGCGGCGTGATCGTGGAGGACTTCGACAACGACGGACTGCTCGACATCATGAAGTCGGGCTGGGGCCTGAACGACCAGCTGCGCCTCTTCCACAACAACGGCGATGGCACCTTCACCGAGCGCACGGAGGAGGCGGGGCTCATCGGGGAGGTGGGCGGCCTCAATCTCATCCAGTGCGACTACAACAACGACGGCTGGATGGATGTGCTGGTGCTGCGCGGCGCCTGGCTCCGGACCGAGGGGCACTACCCCGTCTCCCTGCTGCGCAACAACGGCGACGGCACCTTCACCGACGTTACCGAGGAGGCGGGGCTGCTGCGGTTTCATCCCACGAATTCGGCCGTCTGGTTCGACTACAACAACGATGGCTGGCTCGATCTCTTCATCGCCAACGAATCGTCCGGCCGGGACTCGAGTCCTTGCGAACTTTTCCGCAACAACGGCGACGGCACCTTCACCGAATGCGCCGCCGAGTGCGGGGTGAATTTCATCGGCTATTTCAAGGCGGTCGTCAGCGCCGACTACAACAACGACGGCCGCCCGGACCTGTTTCTCTCCTCGCAGGACCGCCCAAAAATGCTCCTCCGCAACGACGGGCCGGCCGGACCCGATCATTCGCCCCGGGCGCCCTGGCACTTCACCGATGTCGCCGACGATGCCGGAGTGACCGATCCGCCCTGCAGCTTCTCCTGCTGGTTCTGGGACTATGACAACGATGGGCTGCCCGACATCTTTGTGGCCGGTTACTCCATCCAGGATGTCGGCGACGTCGCGGCCGATTATCTCGGCCTGCCGCATTCCGGCGAGCGGGCGCGCCTCTATCACAACAATGGCGACGGCACCTTCGAGGATGTCAGCAAGGCGGCCGGGCTCAACAAGGTGCTGCACACGATGGGCTGCAATTTCGGCGACCTCGACAACGACGGCTGGCTGGATTTCTACGTGGGCACGGGCAATCCGGATTTTTCCACGCTCATCCCGAACCGGATGTTTCGCAATGACGGAGGCAAACGCTTTCAGGAGGTGACCACCTCCGGCGGCTTCGGCAATTTGCAAAAAGGGCATGCCATCGCATTTGCCGATATCAACAATGACGGCGAGCAGGACATCTTTTCCGTGGTCGGCGGGGCCGCCGAGGCCGACACGGGCCACAGCCAGCTGTTCGCGAACCCCGGCCACGGCAACAATTGGCTCAAGCTGAAATTGGAAGGCGTCAAAACGAATCGCGCGGCGATCGGCGCGCGGATCAAGGTGGTCTTGGACACCGGCGCCGGCGAACGGGCGATCTATCGGACGGTCGGCAGCGGGGGAAGTTTCGGGGCCAACCCGATGCGGCAGGAAATCGGCCTGGGCCAAGCCAAAATCATCAAGCGCGTCGAGGTCTTCTGGCCGGTCACCGGACTCACCCAGGTCGTGACCGGATTGACCATCAATCATCTCTATCAGATCCGCGAAGGTGTCGACACCCCGACCTTGCTCAAACTCAAAAGCTTTCCCTGGCCGGCCGCAGCGCTGGCCGTCAACCCCGCCCAGCCATGAAGAACATGACCTGCTCCGGTGCGAAAACCAAAGCGTGTGCGATTCTGTTGCTTTCCCTCCTCGTGAACGCGGCCGGCCAGATGGGAACTGCATCCGGTCCCGCCGGCGTTCCGGAGGCAAATTCACCCCCGTCGGCTCCGTCGACTTTGCCGCTGCCCGCTTTTGCCGCGATCGGCTCTTCCTTCGCCGAGGCCAGTCAGCTCGCCGAGCTCGGCTGGACCGAGGCCCAGATGGCGGCATTCATTGACGGCGTCAACGCGGCCCTGCACGGCAAGGCCTACGCCATGGACGACACGGCCCGCGCAGTGAGCGCCGAGATGGCCCGGCGGCTCCAGCAGATCGAAGAGCGCCGGAAGCAGCAGACCGCCGCCCAGTTCGCCCAACCGGATGGACTGGCCAAATATCTGAAGGTAATGCGCAAGCGTTACCAGATGGAGGTGACCGACAGCGGCCTGGTCTATAGCATCCAGCCCGGCGCGGCCGGCGTGAGACCCCGCCCGGGCGATACCGTGGTCATCTCGATTGTCGCCACCGCGGCCGACGGAACGACGAAATTGCCCCAACTGAGTCGCGACCACCTGCGGGTGAAGCTGGACAATCAGAACCTGCTGCCGGGATTCTTGGAGGGCCTCCAGATGATGACCCTCGAAAGCCATGCCAAGTTCATCCTGCCTCCGGCCTTGTCCTTCGGTGACGGTGAATGGCCACCCGGCGTCGACAAAGGCACGCCACTCCTTTTTGTGGTCACCCTGCACGAGGTGATCAGCGCGGAGGCGGCGCCGGCCACGCCGCCTTAAGCCTGCGGACTTTTGCAGTTGAAATGGTTTCCCTGCGAGGTGGATCGTTTGAAACGGGGAGCCCGACTTTCGGGGCACGCCAATGCGCCCGCGCGAGGAAAACCGGTCACGGAGGTCCGGTTCCACCTCATCTCAATTGCGTCATCCCGAAAGCCAATCGTTCGGCCACGGCCCGTCGGCGGCAAGGTGATTTCCACCCCGCTGCCAGCGTCGAGAGATAAGGCCACGACTTGGCCGGTCTGGACCCGCCCGCGAGAGTCAGGTCACGGTCACGGCATCGGCGAGAGCATCTTTGAGCCGGAGTTTCCGGACTTTTGCAAACCCGCCACCGCCGGAACGGAGACGTCCGTATGATGGAACAGCGGACCGTCCACGAGCTCAAGCGGAAGGATGACCTCGGTGGCAACGGGCACTCCGTTGCGACGCGCAGGGGCGAAAACCCACTGGGAAACCGCGCGGATCAGGCTTTGGGCCAATCTCTCGTCGCGCGGAGAAACAACCCGGACCTGCGTCGGGCGTCCCGCGGCGTCGACCGACAGAGCCAGCGTGACGGACATGCCCTCGAAATTCCGCGGCAGTCCGGTGGGGGAGACGACCTGCTTGACGGCCGGCGCGACGAAGTTTTCCTTCGCCGCGGATTGGGCGAAGACGCTGCTGGAACAGAGGCCGCCCGCCAGGGCGACGACGAAGAAACGCGTGGAGAATTTCATTGTGGGATGCTCCGCGGAAAGCGGAGACGGATGGGGGTTTCAGGGAGCGGTGGAACGAAGCTTGCGGAACGATAACCCGAATAGAGCGCCGCTGGTTTCAGAAATTGTTTCGCCCACCATTTCGCAGGGCGCGTGCCAATTTCCCTGACTGCCGCTAGCCGCTGCGGCGGAACAACAAACCGCGCGTGCCCTGAAAACGATTTTCCGAAATAATTTTCAAATGCGAGACGCCCCGATTCCACGCCCGGGAATTTTCCAGATGGAGGAGCGCGCCCGCCCGTCCCGAAGATGGGACAGCACGCGCTCGATCGGCTCTCACCATCAGAAAAAAAAGAGGGGACGGATCGGCTGGCTTTGTCGCGATAATTCCGTTGAAAGCAATTCGCTTTCGAAACTGCTCTCTTGAAGGTGGAGCCAGACCGGGCGAGCTGAGGTGATCAAACACGAAAGACCGGCCCGGAGGTCCGGGCCCACCTCATTTCAACTGCATATTTCCGCCTAAACCGTATCGATGCAGTTTAAAATGTGGGGCGGGGTCTCCGAACCCCGCCTTCGTTCGAGCGAGGCGGGATTTTGAAATCCCGCCCTACAACTGAGCGAAACTGTGCACCTGCCTCACAACTCCGCCAGCCAGCGCGCGCAGAGCTGCGTCCAGTCCTGCAATCGGCCTTTGTTTAGCGCCAGCGAAAACCCGTGCCCGCCGTGCGGGTAGACATGCAGCTCCGCCGGGACACGGTGGGCGAGCAGCGCGTCGTAGAAGAGGAGGCTGTTCCGCACCGGCACGAGCTCGTCGTCCTCCGCGTGCACCAGGAAGGTTGGCGGCGTCGCCGTCGTGACCTGCAGCTCGTTCGAATACCGGTCGACCAGCTCCGCAGGCGGATTCGGCCCGAGCAGGTTCTGGCGCGAGCCCCCGTGTGTCACCGCCGGCTGCATGCTGATCACCGGATAGACCAGAATCAGAAAGTCGGGCCGCGAGCTGAGCCGGTCCACGGGATCGGGCGCCGCCGGATCGCCCGCATCAAAATGCGTGCCCGCGGTCGCCGCCAGGTGCCCACCGGCCGAAAATCCCATGAGGCCAACTTTCGCCGGATCGATCTTCCACTCCGCGGCATGGGCCCGCGTCAAGCGGATCGCCCGTTGCGCGTCGAGCAGAGGCACCAGCCACTTCTGCCGGGCAACGTCGCCATCCGCGGGCAACCGGTATTTGAGAATGATCGCCGCAATCCCGTGACCGTTCAGCCAGCCCGCCATGTCGGTGCCCTCCCAATCGTAGGCCAGCCCGCCATAGCCGCCGCCCGGGCATACCACCACGGCCCGGCCCGTGGCATTGCCCCGCGCCGGCAGCCGCACCTCGACCGCCGGGGTTTGCACATGGCGCACCCAGAGGATGCCCTCCTCCTGGGCGCGTTCCTCCGTCCCTCCGGCCGCCTGCGGCTGGGGTGGCTCGCCCGTCCAGAGCGGAACGACCAATGGATTCGGTCCAGGCATGCCGGCAAACAAGGGCGACATCGCACCGAAGGCAAGCAACAGAGCGAGGGTACTTTTCATGCCTCGAGGATGGGCCGGAATTTCTCCGCATGCGACCCCAATTGTCCCGCCGGCTCCGGAGAGCCTGACGGATTGTGGCCATCGTTTGTGACCATTCCTTCCGCAGAATCTAGGATCAGAGTGACTGCAGTGTCTGGATGAAACCACTCGGCCCGCCTTTCACGTAGCCGAGCTGGCCGATCCGCTTTCCTGAACTGTCGAGGATGATAACGGTGGGGTAACCGCGGATGCCGTTCTGCGCCGCCAGCTGGCGGTTCTGCGCCTTCAATTGATCGGATTGCGGAGTGCTCTTGGGAAAATCCAGCTTCACCAGGATCAGCTTGCCGGCGGCATACTCCCTGAACTCGGGGGTGGAGAGGATTTCCCCTTCGAGCCGCTTGCACCAGATACACCAGTCGGACCCGGTGAAGAGGATGAACACCTGTTTCCCTTCGCTCCGAGCCTGGGTGAGCGCAGCCGGATAGTCGGTGGTCCAGCCCTCGGACGAAGTCGGGGCGGACCGGACGGCCGGCGCAGGGTGGGACGCGGCAGGTGGAGTTCCCATCACGTTGGCCGCCGCCAGTTCCCGGGCGCTCTTGATCGCGACGACCTTGCCGTCCTGGATTTTTATCGAGCTGTCGCGATAGACGAGAATCGTCGTCGCCCCGGCCTGCAGCCGGTTGGCCGGCTGGCCTTTTTCGGCGACGACTGCCTCCAAGGAATCGCCGGACTGGACGGCAATGAGGGGAAACGGGCTGGCCGCGAGAGCGAGGGCAAAAAGGAGCGGCTTCATCTCAGGATTCGGGCGGGGTTGCCATTTGTGGACGCGGGCGATGCGGAGTCCGTTTTGCGACTGAGCGCAGTCGGACCATACGTCTCATCGGCTCAGCGACGAGGGCAAAGAGGCCCGGCCGGAATTTGCGCAACTATTTCACACCCGATTGAACCGATCCGCCCGGAACGAGCCCTTCTGGAAATCCTTCACCCAGCTGGCCACCATCCCAAGCTCTTCCGCAGGCTTCAGAGGAGAGCTGGTGCCCCCGCCCGGAATTGAACCGGGATCACACGTTTAGGAAACGCGTGCTCTATCCATTTGAGCTACGGGGACCCGACGACCCGCGCATGCTAGGTGCGGGGACGCCGGGATGGCCAAGCTAAAATTTGCCGATCCCTCACGGTTGCCAATGAACGCATGCCCTTGCCTCTGCCGGACTCATCTTGGAACGAACCACTAATGGATTCATCAAGGGATGAACCCTGGAAACAGCGCGCCGACTGATCGTCGCCGCCGATTGGCTCAAGGTCTGCTGATCGCAGGCTGTTTCCTTTTGTCTGCGATCAGCAGACCCTGAACCAACACCGGAGCCGATCAGGCGGAGGGGCGTCTCAAAATATCGCCACTTGGCGATATCAATTAGTGGTTCCCACCATCGCGGCTGTTCCGTTCTCCCTTTGCCGATCAACAAGGCTGGAAACTTTCTTCGCCTCTCGGTGGTCAAAATCCCCTGCAGAATTGAGCCTAATCCTCGGCTCGCGTGCGTGGGTTCAGTCCGGGACCAATCGTTTCGGTGTTTCCAAGGCCGGGCGTTTCCGTCATGCGTGGCGGTTTCGTGAAGGACCCCGCTCACACCCGTTCCGTCTGGCTCCTGCTCGTCGCTGCGCTCTGCTGGAGCCTCGCCGGCGTGCTGTTCAAGTACGTTCCGTGGCCGCCGCTCGCCGCCGCGGGCGGACGCGGGCTGATCGCCGCGCTTTTTCTCGTGGCCGTCACAGGACGCTCCCTGCGCTTCACGTGGTCGCCCCTGCAACTGGGCGCCGCGGTCGCCTATGCCGCGTGCACGGTGCTGTTCGCCTCGGCCAACAAGCTCACCACGGCCGCCAACGCGATTTTGCTCCAGTACACCGCGCCGGTCTGGGTCGCCCTGCTGGGTGCATGGGTGCTCGGGGAACGCACCACCCGCCGCGACTGGCTCACCATCGCCGCCGTGCTCGCCGGTCTCAGCCTGTTTTTCTACGACGGCCTGCAAATGCGGAATGTGCTCGGCGTCACCGTGGCGCTCGCCAGCGGCTTGGCCTTCGCCGTCATGACCGTGCTCATGCGCAAACAGAAGGACGGTTCCCCGCTTGAATCCATCATCCTTGGCAACTTTCTTGGGTTTCTCGTCGGTCTGCGCGATTTGTGGCACGCTCCCGCCCTGGCGCTTCCCGGCTGGCTCGCGCTCGCCACCTTGGGCGTGGTGCAGCTGGGCCTGGCCTACCTGCTTTATTCCCGCGCGCTCAAGCACGTCACGGCACTCGAAGCCGTGCTGATTCCGGTGCTCGAGCCGATCCTGAATCCGATCTGGGTAATGCTGGTCATCGGCGAACGGCCCAGCGGGCTGGCGCTGGCCGGCGGCGCGCTGGTGATCGGCGCCGTCACCCTGCGCGCGACGGCCTCGATCCGCCCGCCGGCCCCGGCACCCGCCGGCTAAGATGCGGCTCAAACCCGGATACGCCTGCCCGCCCGGTTCCTGTTTTTTCTCTTCATGACCCTGGCGCCCATTTCCTCCGTTCACGCTTCGGACCCGGACACGGTCGTGCTCTTGCACGGCCTGGGCCGCAGCGCCTGGTCGATGAAGTGCCTCGAGTGGACGCTGCGCGCAGCGGGCTATCGCGTGGTCAATCTGGACTATCCGTCGCGGCGGTTTCCGGTCGAAAAACTTGCCGACGATCACCTCGGTCCGGCTCTCCAGCGGCTCGCTCCAGCCCCGGGGACATCCGTTCATTTTGTCACCCACTCGATGGGCGGCATCGTCCTCCGCTGCTACCTGCGCGATCACCCGCTGCCTCAGCTCGGGCGGATCGTGATGCTGGCCCCGCCCAACTCCGGCAGCGAGGTGGCCGACCAGTTGAAAACAACCTGGTTCTACCGCACTGTGAACGGACCCGCCGGGCAGCAGCTCGGCACGGACGGCCTGCCGGGCCGGCTCGGACCCGCACCCGGAGAGACCGGGATTGTCGCGGGCACTTTTTCGTTCAACCCGCGGTTTTCCTCGTGGATGACCGGACCCAGCGACGGCAAGGTGAGTGTCGAGAGAGCGCGACTCGACGGCATGTGCGACTTTCTTGTCGTGCCCTACAGCCACACCTGGCTGATGTGGCGGCAGCCGGTCCTGCGGCAGGTGCGGGCGTTTCTGCGCCACGGCCGTTTCGACCGGGCTACGCCGGTTTCGCCGGGGGCTTGAGCTGAAGGAGAATGTTGGCGAGCGTGATCAGGCCGCCGCCGGCGAGCAGCTGCCAGGTCACCCGTTCGTTCGCATAGCTGAAGCCACCCCAGCGCGAAAACATCCCCGGCAGAAAGAGCGCCATGACCGACGCGAACACCGGTTCGAAGCAGTAGATCAATCCCGCCTCCGTGGTGGTGATTTCGGGTTGCCACCGGTTCATGAGCGTGAACGCCCCCAGCGTGCAGAAGACCGCCAGCAGCACCGTGCAACCCAACCACATGGTCGAGGACCACGGCACCAGCACGGCGGCCGGCTGTGGAGCGGACATCAGGGCCATGACACAAAAGACCCCCGCCTGCGTAGAGAACATCACGAACGTCACCGGCAGCACGCGGTTGGCCCCGTAGCGCTTGTCCCCCAGCACGAAGATCTGAGCCATGAAAAACACCGAGCTGAGCAGCGTCTCGAGTTCGCCGCGCCCGAGGTGCATCGCCCGCGGATCAAAACGCGCGAGGATGCCGACCCCGCCCAGCACCAGCACGCTGCTCAGCCAGACCACCGCGGAAGGCGCACGACGCGTCCGCACGGCGATCACCAGTGGGATCATGAGCGCGTAGAACTGCGTGAGAAAAGCCGAGACCGAGGCCGAGGTGAACTGCAGGCCGTCGGTCTGGAACAGCAGGCCGCCGGCGACCGTCAGCCCCAGCAGGAGGCCCTGCCATTGTTCCAACAGGGTTATTCGAACGAGATGACGCCGCGCGACCAGCAGCAGGACCGCCGCCGCGAGCAGAAAACGCGGGGCCACCGTCATCGCCGTGATGAACCAGGTGCCGCTGCCCGGCACGAGCCGCTGATGCGCGAAGATCAGCGCCTTCATCACGGGAAAGCTCAGGCCCCAGAACAAATTGGCCAGCAGCAACCCGAAGATCGCCGGCAGATGTTGGGGACGCGGATTCGACATGAAGCGAGCGAGCGTAGCCCGGGCCGGCCACGCGCCAAGTGCGAATCACGGCGGGTGCGCGCCCGCCGGAATCTGCGGCTGATTTTTTTCAATCGCGAAGGCGGGGTCGGCGACCCCGCCCTACAACGGGCCTCAAAAACAAAACCGCCGCGGATTGCTCCGCGGCGGTTTCAAAATCGATCGGATGATCGCGAGCTTATGAGACGTGCTTGCTGACCAGCTTGGTCATGTCGAACATGCTGACGGTGGCCTTGCCACCGAACACAACCTTCAGCGCGGCGTCCGCGTTGATGTTGCGCTTGTTCTTCTTGTCCTGGAGACCGTTCTTCTTGATGTAAGCCCAGAGCTTCTTGGTGAGCTCCGTGCGGGGAAGCGGCGCGGACCCGACAATCGGGGAGAGCGCTGCATCAGGGGTAACCGGCTTCATGAAAGCGGCGTTGGGTTTACGGGCGGGTTTTTTAGCCATAGTGGGTACCGTCATAGAAGTGGTCGGGCGCGATGCAATGATTTTCTAGAGGAGAAATCATTTTTTTCAGAGGGAAAAACGATTGTGTTCCCGTTTTGCGCCCGGCAAATGTTCCATTCTTTTGTCGCGCGATGCGCTTTCCCGCCAGTTTTCCCGAGCTCGAAACCCCGCGTTTGCGGCTTCGGATGTTTCAACTTTCCGACGCAGCGCACGTACAACGACTGGCGGGAGCCAAGCAAGTCGCTACTACCACCGCGGTCATTCCGCACCCCTATCCCGACGGGGTCGCCGAAAGCTGGATCTCCACGCATCCCGCGGCTTGGCGCGAACGGCGCGAGCTCGTGCTGGCCAGCACGCTACAAGAAACTGGTGAACTGATCGGGGCCATCGGCTTGGTTTTCAACCTGCCGCACGAACGGGGCGAAATGGGCTATTGGGTCGGGGTGCCTTATTGGGGCCGGGGTTTTGCCACCGAAGCCGGGACCGCGCTGCTCGGTTTTGCGTTCCGCGAAATGGATTTGCACCGGGTCCGGGCCTTTCATTTTTCCCGCAACCCGGCATCCGGTCGGGCGATGTTCAAGATGGGAATGCAGAAGGAAGGCGAGAGTCCGGGCGCGTTCCAGAAGGATGGTCAGTTCGAGGACCTGGTCTTTTACGGAGCCGTGCGGGAGCAATGGCTGAGCGGCCGCAGCGGGCCGCCAGTTCCGGCCGGCTAGGGTCGGCGCGGGCAAATTCGCAGCAGCGGCACGAGCCTGTTTACAGGCGATCGGAGGCTTCGCAATCTACCCGGCCAGTTTTCGCCTGTAAACAGGCTCCGACAATGGGAGTTTTTTGGGAAAGCACCATATCTGAGCGGCGAATGTATCTTTGCACCGCTCCAGCTCTCCCGGCACGACCAATCGCAATCTGTCCGCAACACCCGAGGCCAACTGCCCGTATCAATTGGACTATTCGAACACGATCGACTGGTCGGGCGTACCGGCCCGGTGCGCCGCGAGCGTGATGACATTCGCGGACGGCCAGGCGGTGCCAGGGGCCATCGACTTCGCGGTCCGCCCCTGCCGGCGCTGCCGCGCCAAAGGCCAAATCGTACCGTCGGCTGGCCTGAGGTGTTTCCCTCGGGCTTCCGGCCCGACTCCGCGCTTGCACTGCCTGCAGGCTGAGTCAGCCTCCGTGGCCGTTGGGTTGGTTGTTTGTTAGATTCTACCGCCACGGAGAATTGTCAGGTGAGCG
>CAYZGG010000036.1:0-37015 GCA_964477955.1 uncultured Opitutaceae bacterium | reverse complement strand
CCGCCCGCTGCCGCAGCGAAAGCGACTGGCTCATCGGCATCAACGGCACCCGCGCCGTCACCAAGCGCATGTTCGGCTCCCGCGCCGGTAACGTGGCCTCGGTCGGCCGGGTCCAGACCCCCACCCTCGCCATCGTCTACGCCCGCGAACTGGAAATCCGCAATTTCGTGCCGCGCGGCTACTGGCGGATCACCGCCCGGTTCGGCATCGCCACCGGCGAATACGAGGGCGTGTACCAGCGCACCGATTTCAAGAAAAGCGACGACGAACATGATCGCATCGACCGCCTGTGGGACAAAGCCCGCGCCGATGCGGTCGTCGCCGCCTGCCAGGGTCGACCGGTGGCCGAGGTTTCGGAAGAGAAAAAAGCCAGCTCGCAGATTTCTCCGCGCCTCTACGACCTCACCACCCTCCAGCGCGAAGCGAACTCGCGTTACGGTTTCTCGGCCAAGCGCACGCTCCAGATCGCCCAGGCCCTCTACGAGAAGCACAAGATGATCACCTACCCGCGCACCGACTCGCGGGCCCTGCCCGAGGACTATCTGCCGGTGGTGCGGCAGACGTTGGAAAATCTCGAAGGCACGCTGCAACCTTTCGCGCGGAAGGTCCTGGAACGCGGCTGGGTGCAGTTCAACAAGCGCATCTTCAACAACGCGCAGGTCAGCGACCATTTCGCCATCATCCCGACGGTCAACGAAACCAAGCACCTCGACGAGGCCGAGGCCAAGGTGTTCGACATGATCGCCCGGCGCTTCGTCGCCGCGTTCTATCCGGTGGCCGAGTTCGACATCACGACCCGCCTGAGCGCCGTGGCCGGAAATAATTTCAAAACCGAGGGCAAGGTGCTCACCGCCCCCGGCTGGCTCGAGGTCTACGGCAAGAGCACCGTCGACGATGATGCCCCCGACTCCAAGGCCCTCCCCGCGCTCTCGCCCGCGGACAAAAACCGCGCCCAGACGCTCGAGACCCTGCTTCACGAGGAAACCACCAAACCGCCCCCGCGCTACACCGAGGCGACGCTGCTCTCGGCCATGGAGACGGCCGGCAAACTTGTCGAAGACGAGGACCATGCCGATGCGATGAAGGAGCGCGGCCTCGGGACTCCCGCCACGCGCGCCGACACGATCGACGGCCTGATCTACCAGAAATACATCGACCGCAACCAGCGCGAACTCGTGCCCACGGGCAAGACGGAGCAGTTGATCCAGTTCCTCGGCGCGGTGAAGGCCGACGACATCACGAGCCCGGCCATGACCGGGGAATGGGAATGGCACCTGCGCCAGATGGAGCATGGCAAGTACTCCCGCGAGAAATTCATGGCCGAAATCGTCAAGGAGACGAAGGGCATCGTCGAACGCGTCAAGGGCTTCGAGGAAGACGACTCCGTGGCCCGCGTCACCGACATCATCTCCCCGACCGACGGCCAGCCGATGCGCGAGACCCTCCGCGGTTACAAGTCGCAGGACGGCGAAATCATGGTGTACAAGATCGTCGGCGGCCGGCGGATGGAGGAGGCCGAGATCAAGCAGCTCGTCGAGACGCGGCAGGTCGGTCCGCTGGACGGCTTCATTTCCAACAAGACCCGCAACCGTTTCTCCGCGGTTCTGAAGCTCGCCCTCGTTGAGGAGACCAAGAAGGACAAGAAGACGAAGGAGGAGGTGACGGTCAAGAAATGGAAGACCGAGTTCGATTTCGGCGACAAGGCGGACCTCGCCACCCTCACCCCGCTCTGGACCCAGCCGGAGACGGGGGCGCAGCTCTGTGAGAACGGCAGCAGTTTCATCGTCCGCGAGCGCGACGGCGAGGGCTGGAAGCAGACCTTCCGTGTGGGTCGCATCATGTGCCAGAAACCGATCACCACCGAGATGGCCATTGATCTGGTGGCAAATGGCAAGACCGGGCTGATCAAGGGCTTCATTTCGAAAAAGGGCCGGCCCTTCGATGCGTTTCTCAAAAAGGAGGGCGAGCGCATCGCTTGGGAATTTCCTCCGCGGGCGCCAAAAATCGGCAAGGACGGCAAGCCGGTCGAACGCAAGGCCCGCGCGAAGGTCGACCTCTCCAAGGCCGCGGTCCTCGGTGTCAGCAAGCAGCATCCGGGCGGCGAACTGGTGGAATTGGACGACGCCTATTACGTCCGCAAACCGGACCAGGACAACCGGCAGCTTTTCAAGCTCTCGAAGAAACTTTGCGAACACGACATCACCGCCGACGAGGTCAAACTGCTGCTGGCGGACGGCAAGACCGCGCTGATCGAGGATTTCGTGTCCAAACGCGGCAACAAGTTCGGTGCCTACCTGGTGCTCTCGCAGAAGCAGGACAAGGCGGAGTTCGAATTCCCGCCCCGATAAGGTCCGTGGGCGCGGATTTGGATTGGAATTTCCGCGTAACTTTGGACGATCTCCCGCGTCACCTCCTCGATGCCTGTCCCGATCCGATCGACTGAAATACTGCTCGGCGTCGCCGTTCTAGCCCTGGCGGCCTACGCCTATTTCGAACACGAGGCCCTGGTCGGGGCCCGCAACGATGCCGACGCCTTGCGGACCGATCGGAACGCCCTGCAAGCCCGCATCGCCGACTTGGAAAAGGCCGCGAAAGCCCGGGCGGCCGTCGCCGCCGCTCCGTTGCCGGGCGACCCGGCCGCTGGCCCGCGAGCGCAGAGATTTTTCGGGGAAGGCCCGGTTCCGCAACCCTTCCGCGACGGACCGGGCGGCTTTCCCGGCCGCTTCTCCGCCATGTTCGACAATCCGGCGATGCAAAAGCTTCTCAGCATCCAGCAGAAGGCGGCCTTGGATTCCCGTTACGCCGCGCTGTTCCGCGAACTCAATCTCAGTCCCGCCGATCTCGACAAGTTCAAGAACCTGCTCGTGGAAAGGCAAACGGCGGTGATGGACGCGGTCTCGGCTGCGCGCGCGCAAGGCCTGAGTGGCCCCGAGAATCGCAGCGCCCTTCAGCAAGTGATCGCCTCGGCCAATTCTGAGGTCGAAGATAACATCAAGACCGCGCTGGGCGACGCCGCCTATGCGCAGTACCAGACCTACGAGCAAACCGCGCCGGAACGCAACACGGTCACCCAACTCCAACAACGCCTCAGCTATTCGCAGACACCGCTGACAGACGACCAGGCCACGCAGATCATCGCGATCATGGCGGCCAACGCACCCGAACGCGTGGCGGGCACCGGCTCCTCTGGCAGCTCCCCGGCTTCCAGCACCTCTTCCGCTTCCAGTACCACCGCCGCCACGAACGGCGCCGCTCCTTCCGGCGCCGGCAACGCCGGACCCGGCGGCTTCGGTGGCTTCCGCAACGGCGGCGGACAGGCCCCCATCACCGATACGGTGATTGCCGCCACCCAGGGGATCCTGAACGACACGCAGATTGCCGCGCTCACCCAGTTGCAACAAGAGCAGCAGGCGCAGGCGCAGCTGGCCGCCCAAATGCGCGCCGCGCGCCAGGCCGGCCCCGCCCCGGGAGCCGCCGCCCCCGTTGCGTCCCGACCCTGACCGGATCGGATTTGGTCTCCGCATCGCTTGGCAATCCGTCGCCGCGGGCTGCGCCGCGTTTTGACACGCTTTGGCCGGGAATAGGCTTGTGAGGGGATTTGCGCCGGGGCTAACTGGAAGCTGCCATGATTGTCACGACCGCCCAACTCTTCAAGCACGCCTACGGCAAGTATGCCGTCGGTGCGTACAACATCAACAATGCCGAGCAGGCCATGGGCCTCTTCAAGGGCTGCATCCAGTCCAAGGCTCCCTTCATCATCCAGATTTCCAAGGGCGCCCGCAAGTACACGGACAAGCGCATGCTCGAGGCCATCATCCGCGCCGCTGCGGAGATTTTCCCCGAGGCCATCTTCGCCGTTCACCTGGACCATGGCGACGAAGAGACCTGCTATGACTGCATCAACTCCGGCTTCTTCAGCTCGGTCATGATCGATGCCTCGCACGATCCCTTCGAGAAAAACGTCGCCATCACCAAGCGCGTCGTCGATGCCGCCCACAAAAAAGGCATCTCCGTCGAGGCCGAACTCGGCATGCTCGGCGGGGTCGAGGAGGACATCAAGGTCGAGGAAGGCAACGCCTGCCTGACCGATCCGGCCGAAGCGGAGGACTTCGTCAAGAAAACCGGTTGCGACAGCCTCGCGGCCGCGATTGGAACTTCGCACGGCGCCTTCAAGTTCAAGGGCAAGCAGTCCCTCCATTTTGATGTGCTCACGAAGATCAAGGCCCGCCTGCCGGGCTATCCGCTCGTCATGCACGGCTCCTCCTCGGTCCCGCAGGACGAGGTGGCCAGGATCAACGCCGCCGGCGGCACCATCGCCGGCTCGATGGGCGTCGATGTGAACGAATACCTTCCCGCCGCCAAGCTGGGCGTCACCAAGATCAACATCGACACTGACGGCCGGCTTGTCTGGACCCGCGTCCACCGCGAGTTCTTCCGCGACAATCCCAAGGAGTTTGACTTCCGCCCTCCGGGCAAGGTCTTCATCGAGGAATATGCGAAGTTCATCGCCAGCCGCAATGTGCTGCTCGGCTCGGCCAACCAGCTCGATGATCTGCGCAAGAGCCTCGGGAAGTAAGACTTCTCATTAACCTTTTTTTGCAAAGTGCGGCCTTGCTGGCCGCACTTTTTTTTGGGCGGATGGAGCCGCCGGCTCTGCCGCGCCAACCCCGACCATGAAAACCCGCCGCTTTGATGCCCTCCTGCTCGCGCTGGGCGTGCTCCTCGCCGGTCTGACCATGGCGCGGGCCGACGAGCCGGTCAAACGGGGAGCCCACCTCGAGAGTCTGACGGTCGGCATCACCACCTACCAACAGGTTCAGGTCCTTTCGATCAGCGCTCACAGCGTCATGATCAAGCACGCCGGCGGAATGGCCTCCATCCGATTGCGGGATCTCTCCCCCGAGTGGCAGGCCCGTTTCGGTTACGACCCGGCGGCAGAGGCGGTCGCCGAGTCGGCCGCTCCAGTGCCGTCCCCGCCAGCCCCTCACCCCCCGGTGCATGCGTCGGGCGTTCGGCACGCCGGGTCGAAATTCGACTACCTGCTCAAGCAGTTCGGCCAGCCCGCCGAAATCAAAACCGAGGTCGATCTGCGCCCGCTCTTTTTCCAGCTTGAACTCTTCGCCAAGAACCAGGGGCGCCGCCCCAGCTGCGCGATCTTCGCCGTCGTCAGCGCCTTGGAATTCCAAAACGCCCAGCTGATCGGTCACGCCGAAAAGCTTTCCGAGGAATATCTGATCTGGGCCACGCGCCAATCCACCCAACGCGTCCCTCCGCCCAACGCCGGCAGTGAGGAACCCCCGGCGGACGACTCCGACGAGGGGTTCTCGCTGCAAGACGTGCTCGGAGCCTTGCACGCCTACGGCATTCCCTTGCAGTCCAGCCTGCCCAACACCTTCGGGCGGAAAATCAGCGACATCGAACGTCCGACCGACGCCGTCATCGACGAAGCCCGCCACCATCAACAAATCGTGGCGGTGGCCCTGCCCGGCCGCGATCAGACCACGCGGATGAATAATCTCATCCAAGCCCTGAACGTCGGAATTCCGGTGACCATCGGCATCGGCTGGCCGAACTATCGCTCGATGCGCACCGGCTTTCTGGTCAATCAGACACCCATGGACGGCCCCGGACATGGCGTGACCGTCGTCGGCTATAAAGCGGTTGACGGCCAGATCGACGGCCCCGGATCCTATTTCATTTTCAAGAATTCCTACGGTCCCAAGTGGGGCCAGGATGGGTATGGCACTGCGACCTATTATTACCTGCTGAAGAATTTGCGGGAAGCGGTCGTGATGGACGTGCACCGGGACAACTGAAAGTCGCTCCAGACCAGTCCGTTTTTGGGTGGAACAACGGGTGCGAGCGACGATTCGTTCTTCAGTATTTTCCCGATCTGTGATTTGTGACAGTCCATGCTGGCCGAATTTCCCTCCCGGCTGCACGCCTTCGCCACAGTGATCGTCCGGGTGGGCCTGAATCTGCAACCGGGGCAAAAACTGCTGATCGCCGAGCCTTACGAACTCCAGGGCGTCGCCCGCAGCGCCCGGGGGCTGGTCGAGGCCGTGCAGGTCGCCGCCGGCCGGGAGATCGACGTCATCTGGGGCGACGAGGCCCGGCTGCGCGATTTCGCGGAGCGCGCCGACTGGAACGGATTCGAGCGGTTGGTGGAGGCCAATGCGCGCCGGATGAAAAAACACCTCGCCGAACGTGGCGCCTTTCTCTTTCTCGTCGGCAGCCAGCCGCGCCTGCTCGATGGCATCGGGGCCGAGCGCACCGGCCTGCTCAACCGGATTGCCTGGCAGCATTTCGGGCCGATCGTGCAGAAACTGACCCGGGGCGCCAGCCAGTGGGTCCTCGCCCCGGCCCCTTCGCCCGAGTGGGCCGAAGCCGCCTTCGCCCAGTTGCCCCAGGCGGAACGCGAACCGGCGCTGTGGAGCGCAATTTTCTCCGCCTGCCGGTGCGACACCGCCGAGCCGGTGCCGGCTTGGGAAAAACAGCTGGCGCGCCTCGCCGCCGGTCGCGACGGACTAAACCGACGGCGCCTGAAAAAATTGCGCTACCATGGCGCCGGCACGGACCTCACCGTCTCGCTGCCGGGCGGACACACCTGGTGCACCGCCCGGATGACCACCAAGGCGGGAATATCCTTTGTCGCCAATCTTCCCACCGAGGAGGTTTTCACCGCCCCGCACCTGAGCTCGGCCGAGGGCACCGCGCGGGTGTCCCGGCCCATCAACTACGGGGGCGCGGTGATCGACGGCGTCGAGCTCAGGTTCGCCGACGGCTGTGTCCGCTCCGCGAAGGCCCGGGTGGGCGAAGACCTGCTCCGTCGCCTGCTCGCCACGGACGGCGGAGCCCACCGGTTGGGGGAGGTCGCCCTGGTCGGCGAGGCACTGCGACAGTTCACGAATTCCGACGCTCCCGCCGAACCTCCGGAGGCCAACGCCTGGGCCCGCCACCGCCTTTTCTACCACACGCTGCTCGACGAGAATTCCTCCAACCACATCGCCCTCGGCGAGTCCTATCCGTTCTGCAACCAGTCGTTCTTCCCTTTTTCCCTCAACCGCAGCCTGATTCATGTCGACCTGCCGCTCGAGGCCGAGGTGACGTTTTCGCCGGCCTGAACTTGCGCCGGAGCCGCGATCACATGGTTGAGAATGATTTTCCTGGAAACCGGTTCTCCTGGAAGGTGGAGCCCGACCTCCGGGCGGGCTGAGGCGGGCACGCGGGGGGAAAACCGGCCACGGAGGTCCGGTTCCACCTTGGTTCAACTGCCTGATCCCCCGAGGAGCCGAAGCCTCACGGCAGCCAGGGGAATCGCTTGGCGTCGGGCGCCCGCTTCTCCTTCTGCGCGGTCGCGAATTCCTTCGCCTCCTCGGTCATGTAATAAAGCATCGTCGCGTTGCCGGCGAGCTCCTGGATGCCGCTCTGCCCGTCGAGCTCCGCGTTGAACGCCGCCTTGAGGCAACGGATGGCCAGCGGGCTGCGTTGCAAAATCTCCCGCGCCCAAGCCACGCCCTCGTTCTCGAGCTGGGCCACCGGCACGACTTTGTTCACCAGTCCCATTTCGAGCGCCTCCGTCGCGCTGTACTGCCGGCAGAGAAACCAGATCTCCCGCGCCTTTTTCTGGCCGACGAGCCGCGCCAGATAGCTGGAACCGAACCCGCCGTCGAAACTGCCCATCTTGGGGCCGACCTGACCGAAGATCGCATTGTCGGCGGCGATCGTCAGATCGCAGATCACGTGGAGCACATGCCCGCCCCCGATCGCATAACCGGCCACGAGGGCGATCACCACCTTCGGCATCGAGCGGATGAGTTTCTGGACATCGAGGACGTTCAGGCGCGGCACGCCGGCCTCGTCGATATAGCCGCCATGTCCGCGCACCGCCTGGTCGCCCCCGGCGCAAAACGCATATTTGCCATCCTTCGCCGGGCCGGCCCCGGTCAGCAAAACCACTCCGATCTTCTGGTCCTCGCGCGCATCGAGCAGCGCATCGTGCATCTCGGCCACCGTCTGCGGACGGAAGGCGTTGCGCTTCTCGGGGCGGTTGAGGGTGATCCGGGCGACGCCGGCGGTCTTGTCGTAGAGGATGTCCCGGTAGGTTCGGGCGGATTTCCAAACAGTGGGCATGAGACAACGTCGCCGGAAGCGATCCGTCTCGCAACCGTTTTTGCGCGCCCGTCAGTTTTACCAAAACCGGTCAAGCTACTTTTGGTTATTGCCCGAAAACTGCTTGGATTGGCGCGATTGCCGCTGAGACTCGGCCTGCTTGACCACCCAACCCCATCCGCACGCCCAGGGCTCCGGCGCGAACCTGGCCCTGACTGTGGGCGCCTTGGGTGTCGTGTTCGGCGACATCGGCACCAGTCCGCTCTACGCGCTGCGCGAATGCATCAACGCCCTGCCCCTGGACGCCCGCGACGCCGGCATCCTCGGATCGCTGTCCCTGGTTTTCTGGGGACTGGTCCTGGTGGTCTGCGTGAAATACATCGCCTTCGTCATGAAGGCCGACAACCAGGGCGAGGGCGGAATCTTCGCCCTGCTGGCGCTGGCGCACAACGAAAGCTCTTCGCGGAGCCGCACGAAACTCGGCGCGTTCACCATTTTGATCCTGTTCGGCGCCGCCCTGCTCTACGGCGACGGCGTGATCACCCCGGCCATCTCCGTGCTCGGCGCGGCGGAGGGCCTGAAGAGTTTCAACGACCACTACCACGAGGGGCACATCGTGTTCATCTCGTGCGGCATTCTGATCCTGCTTTTTATTTTCCAGAGCAAGGGGACGAAAACCATCGGACTGGTCTTCGGACCCGTGATGCTCATCTGGTTTCTGACCATCGGACTGGTCGGACTCTGGCACACGCTCAAGGCGCCCGGGGTGCTCGTGGCGCTGAATCCTCTGCTGGGCCTCGGACTGATCCTGGCGCATCCACTCTATGCGGGCGCCATCCTGGGGGCGGTGGTCCTCGCGATCACCGGGGCCGAAGCCCTCTATGCCGACATGGGGCACTTCGGCCGCAAACACATCTCGAGGGCCTGGTACGGCGTGGCTTTCCCCGGCCTGATCCTGAATTATTTCGGCCAGGGAGCGTATGCGCTGCGGCACCCGCACGACATCGACAACCTCTTCTTTGCCCTGGTCCCGATCGGCCTGCCGCGTCTGCTCTACACGACGCTGTCGATCCTCGCCGCCATCATCGCCAGCCAGGCGCTCATTTCCGGCACGTACTCGCTCACCCGGCAGGCCATCCAGCTGGGTTATTTCCCGCGGCTGAAGATTCAATACACCAACCGCGAGCAGGCCGGCCAGATCTACCTGCCCCTCGTCAACGGCGCGCTGGCCTTCGGGGCACTCTACGTCGTCGTGACTTTCCGCTCGAGCGACAACCTGGCCTCGGCCTATGGGGTGGCGGTCACCGGCACGATGCTGGTGACGACCTTGGCGTATTGGAAGGTCGCGCGTGCGCGCTGGCGCTGGTCGCTGTGGCAGGTGGCGCCCCTCTGCCTGGTCTTCATCACCGTCGAAGCGGGCTTCTTCCTGGCCAATCTCCACAAATTCGCCGACGGCGGCTGGCTGCCCATCCTGATCGCCCTCGGGCTGCTCGCCGTCATGCATACCTGGAAGATCGGCAAGGAGGAGATTTTCCACCGCGTCTATGCCAACGAAATCACCGAGGACGAGCTCAGCCGGATCGCCTGCAGCGGCCGTGTGGTGCGCGTGCGCGGCACCGGCGTCTTTCTCGCCGGCAACCCCCGGGGCACGCCGCTCGTGCTGCTCCACCACGTGAAGGCGAACAAGGTTCTGCAGGAAACCGTCATCCTCCTCAGCATCCTGACCGAGGACGTGCCCAACGTGCCCGCGACGGCCCGCCTCGAGGTGCGCGACATCGGCCATGGCGTCTGGCGCGCGATCGGACGGTACGGCTACATGGAATCGCCCGACGTCGCCGGACTCATCGAGCTGATCCAGGCGGCGGGCGTGCCCATCAAGCCCAACGAGGCCACCTACTATTTCAACCGGGAAATGATTCTCACCGACGGCGACTCCCCGATGTGGAACTGGGAAAAACGCTTCTATTCGCTCCTCAGCCGCAACGCCCGGCCGGTGCGCGATTATTACCGCCTGCCCCACATGCAGATCATCGAAATCGGCCTGCCGATCCAGTTGTAGTGGCTTGCGCGGCGGCTCCAGGCCGGCCAGACTCCCGGGATGGAGGCCCGCTCGCACCGGTTCATCAGCCATTTTCCCGCCACCCAGGGCGTGAAACTCGCGAAGCAGGTCCGCTTCGTCCGTTTCCCCCACAAAGCCGTCATCTTCGGCGAGGGCGACGTCTCCGATAGCATTTACCTCGTCCTGACCGGCCGCGTGGCCCTCACCAAGCACAACCCGGGCGGCGCCCCGCAGATCATCGCGTACAAGGGCCCCGACGATTATTTTGGCGAGCTCGGCGTGCTCGACGGTTCCCGGCGCAGCACCGCCGCCACCGCCGACGGTCCCGTGCAGCTCGGCCGCATCAACAAGAAAACCTTTCTCGCCCTGCTCGCGCAATCGCCCTGGCACACGGTCCTGCGCCTGATCAGCCACGTCAGCGAGGATCTTCGCGCCACGAACAACCGCTACGTCACGGAAGTGGTCCGGAAGGAAAAGCTCACCGTGGTCGGCGAAATGGCCAACGCGATGATTCATGATTTTCGCGGCCCGTTCACCACCATCACGCTCGCCACGGAGATGCTGGCGCGGCACAACGCCGACCGCAAGACGCAGGAGCTCTGCGCCATGATCCTGCGGCAGGTCGTGCGGATGGGCGGCATGGTCGAGGAGGTGTTGGAATTCGCCCGGGGCGAAACCCGGCTGAACCTCAAGACCACGCGGTTGCGCGAGCTCTTCTCCCAGCTCCGGGAAAATAATTTCGCCACCTTCGCCCGCGCCAACTTCAAGCTCGTGCTCAAGGACAGCCCGCTCTGCCTGTCGATCGATCCCGAGCGCATGCAACGCGTGCTGCAAAATCTGGTGGCCAACGCCTGGGAGGCCCGGAAGCCCGACAAACCGGTGCGGATCACCGTTGCCGCCCGGCGCCTGAAAAACGTGTGCGTGCTGACCGTCGCCGACAACGGTCCCGGGATTCCCCGCGAGATCCGCGACACGCTCTTCGAACCCTTCGTCACCCACGGCAAGTCCGGCGGCACCGGCCTCGGCCTCGCCATCGCCCGGTCGGTCGTCGAGGCCCATCACGGCTCCCTCAGCTATCGAACCTCCCGCGCCGGCACCACGTTCCTGATCCAGCTGCCGCTGCTGGCCTGAGCCGGGATCAGGCAGGTGAGACAAGGTGGAACCGGACCTCCTCGGCCGGTTTTTCGTGCGTGCCCCCAACCGCCCGCCCGGAGGTCGGGCTCCACCTTCCAGGAGAATAAATTGACCGACAAATCGGCTTGATCTGCCTGCGTCCAGCTGACCGCGCCAAACCGGCGGCCCGGCCCGTTAAATTTTCGTGGCTGCCAGTTTTGCAAACAACGCCTGTCGGAACGCCGCATCGCGTTTGCGGTCGGTGCGGACCTCCAGCACGCGCACGCCCCGCGGCGGAAGCTTCGCGACCAGCTTCGCAAAATGCTTCCAATCCGTCACGAGCGTGTGCCCGACGCCATAGGTCGCACAAAGCTTCTTGAAATCGATGTTTTGCGGCGTCGCAAAAAATTCCTCGAATGGCGGTTCAAACTTCGCCACGGGCAGATGCTCGAAGATCCCTCCGCCGTTGTTGTTGATGAGGACGATGGTCAGGCTGCCCTTGAACTTCGGCACCGTGAGAAAACCGTTCGTGTCGTGGAGCAGTGCCAGATCGCCCGTCAGCAGCACCGCCGGCCGCTCCTGGCCGTGCGCCACGCCGAGCGCGGTCGAAAGCGTGCCGTCGATGCCGTTGGCCCCGCGGTTGAACTTTATCCGCCGGCCGCCGCCGCCGGCCGGCCAGAAATATTCGAGATCGCGCACCGGCATGGAATTCGCCACGAACAACACCGTGTCCCGAGGTAGATGCTTCGCCAACAATGGCACGCACGCCGGTTCGACGAGTCCTTTCTCCTGCGCCAATGCGGCGGCGAGTGAACGCCGCACCCGGCGCTCCGCCTCCAGCCAGAGTTTGGCATAAAGGGTCAGCTGTCTCTTGCCGTTGAACCCCACGCTCCATCCCCCCAATCCGCTGCGAATGGACCCGGTGCGCAGGTGCAACGCATCGTGATTGTTCGCACCCTCGGTGATGATGACCGTTTCCGGATCCCACTTTTGCAGCCATGTCCGTAGCACCTTGCTCGTCGGCCAGCCACCGACGCAGATTACCTGCTTCGGACGAAGCGCCTGCGCGCGCAGCTCGGAACGGAGAATCGCATCGTAGTGAGCCACCACATGGCCGGACTCGGCGGCATAATTCCGCACCGGCGACAACGCATCCGCCAGCACCGGCCAGCCGAGCGCCCGGGAAACGCTCCCGATGTTCTGCGCAAAGCGCTGCGGCGCCCCCGCCGGATCACAGGGACCGACCACGATGACGCCCTCCCTCTCTCCGGTGAGCTTGGGCCAGAGCGGCCCGCCCAGCGGCAGCTGCAGCATCCCACCGGTCGGCGAGGAATCTTCCATTCCGGCAAAGAAACCTTCGAAAGCAGCACCAGCCATGTCCGCGGTCAGCGTCTGCGTCACCGGCGGCAAAGGATCACGGAACGGACAATTTAAATGGACAGCCCCGGACACCGGCCGGACCGTCATGCAGTAGGCATGGCTGAGCGTCTGCCGCAGGTAGCGCAACAGCGACAGGCTCGCCTCCGGCACCGCCAGCTCGTGATGGAAATTCACGTAGCCGCCGTAGAGCTTCTGCTGGTCGATCGTCTGGCCGGAATGGCAGTCGCGCAGCTCCGGCGGCCGGTCGGCCGTCAGCACCAGCAGCGGCACGCCGCTCTCGTGTGCCTCGACGATCGCGGGCAGGAAATTCGCGGCCGCCGTGCCGCTGGTGCAGACCAATGCCACCGGGCGATGGCGCTGCTTCGCCAGCCCCAGCGCATAAAAACCCGCCGAACGCTCGTCGAGCACGGGAATTGCCTCGATCCGTGCATGCCGCGCAAACGCAAACGTGAGCGGTGCGGAGCGCGATCCGGGCGAAATCACCACCTGCCGCAGACCGAGTTGCACGAGCGACTCCACGAGCACGCTGCACCACAGGCTGTTCGTGTTGCAAAAATCCAGCGATGCTTCGGGAGTGGCGCTCATGGACTCGTCAGGGCTTCGATCAAAGCCTGGAATTTCAGCTCGGTCTCCGCAAACTCCTTCTCCGGCTCCGACCCCGCGACAATTCCCGCCCCCGCGTACGCCGTGGCCGTGTGACCGTCGATCAGCGCCGACCGCAGGCCGACGAAAAACTCCCCGCCGCCGCGGTGGTCGATCCAGCCGACCGGACCGGCGTAGAGACCGCGATCAAACTGTTCCAGCCGTCCGATGGCGGCCACGGCCGGCGCGCGCGGCGAGCCGCCCACCGCCGGCGTCGGGTGCAGGCGCTCCACGAGATCGAGAATGTGCGTGCCGGCCGGGAGCGTGGCACTGATCGGGGTGTGCAGGTGCTGGACATTGGCGAGACCGAGGATGCGCGGCTGGGCCGGGTGTTCGAGCCGGAGGCCGAGATCGGCAAGCCGGCGCGCGATCGCCTCGAGCACGAGGCGGTGCTCGCGCAGCTCCTTTTCGTTGTGCTGCAGGCCGCGCGCCAGGGCCGCGTCCTCGCTGGCGGAAAGCCCGCGCGGCGCGGAACCGGCCAGTGCCGCCGTGTGCATCCGCCCGCCGGCCACCCGCACGAGCCGCTCCGGACTGGCGCCGATGAAACTCTGTCCCCGCCCGTTCGCCAACGAAAAGGCGTAGCAGTCGGGATACCGCTGGCGGAGATGATTCAGGACCCCGAGCGGATGAAACGC
The DNA here is from genome assembly GCA_964477955.1 of uncultured Opitutaceae bacterium. Classification (GTDB taxonomy): domain Bacteria; phylum Verrucomicrobiota; class Verrucomicrobiia; order Opitutales; family Opitutaceae; genus Didemnitutus. Next base: position 23,074 of record CAYZGG010000036.1, on the reverse strand, counting down.
CTCCGCCGTGGTCAGCCTTTGCGCGCGGGCGAGCACGATCTTTGCGTAGTCGCCGCGGGCGATCTCCGCCAGCGCCTCCGTCACCAAGCGCTGATAGCGGCCAGCTCCCCCGATCTCCTCGCGCTGCCGGGGCGCGGACGGCCGCTCGTTGCGCCGCGCGGCGGAATAGTCGAAGGCGCGGAACTTCGCATGGGCCTTCCATACTTTGGCGGTAATCAGGTCGAGCGGCGCGCCCGGCGCGATCACGAGATTGGCCACCGCCACCGAGCCGTCGCCCATCCGCGACACCTGCCAGCGCGGCACAAACAGCCGCAAGGGCGGGAAGGCCGCATTCGCGGCGCTCTGTTCGGCAAAAGCGGCGGCCACGAAGAAATGGGGACCGGCAAAATTCTCCTCCACCGGGCCGACGGCGATCGTGTGCTCAAGGGTCCGCGCGATGAATTCCCGGGCCGCCGCGAAACGCCCGGAGCCCGCGGCGCTGAATTCGAGCACCGCCTCGGCCCCCGCCACGGCAAAACCGTGCGCCGGACGCTCGGTATAAAAATGGAGCTGCGTCGGCTCAAAAATGGATTCAAGCACCGCCAGCGGATCGAGACTGTCCACGGCCACGCTGATGCTGACCAGTTGCGGCCGGCCCGCACCCTGCGCCACCGCCGCGCATTCCCCCAAAAAGGTGCGCAAGCCCTCGGGCGAGGCGTTTTCGGTTGGATTGACGGGGGAGATTATCATCGGTTCGGAAATCGGTAGGGGCGCTTGCCCCCAAGCGCCTTGGGCCGTTGCGGGCAACGGCCCCGACCGTCGGTCACCCTTTCTTTTCCCCCGCCGGCGGCAGCGGACGCGGGAAGAGCACGAGTGCCTCGGCAACCTTGGAACCGGCCAGCTTCGTCCCCCACTCCAGTTCGCTCCGCCAGTCGGCGCCCGGGGTGTAGCCGAGCACGGCGTTGATCTTTTCCGTGGTCGACGGGGTCACGTGCTGGATGAGCGCCACGGCGAGGCGCAACGCCTCCGCCATGGTTGCGAGCGAGGTGCGGAGCAGCGCCTGATCCTTCGGGTCGACGGATTTGCCCAGCTTCCACGGCGCGCGCTTCTCGATGTAGGCGTTGGTCTCGGTCAGGAAAAGCATGGCCCGCTCGAGCGCGGTGTGGAACTGAAAGCCCTCGCAGAGCGGGATGAACTCGTCGCGGGTCTTGTTCCACAACGCCTGCAGGCTCGCCTCCAGCTCCTCGCCGGCGCCGGCCGCCGGCACGGCTCCGCCGGCGAAGCGCGTCGTCATGTTCAAGGTGCGGTTCACGAGGTTGCCGAGATTGTTGGCCAGTTCGCTGTTGTAACGGACGAGGAACTGCTCGCGGGTGAAGTCGCTGTCCTGGCCGACATTCATCTCGCGGATGAGAAAATAGCGGAAGGCATCGGCACCGAACTCGGCGACGAGGTCGAGCGGGTTGAGGGCATTGCCTGTGCTCTTGGACATTTTGGCGCCGCGTTGCAGCCACCAACCGTGCGCGATGATCCCGCCCGGCAGCGGCAGTCCGGCTGCGTGCAGCATGATCGGCCAGTACACGGCGTGCGGCGGCACGAGGATGTCCTTGCCGATGACATGCCATGTCGCCGGCCAGACGCCGGGCTGGTCCGCGACGGCGGAGTAGTAATTGATCAGCGCGTCGAACCAGACGAAGGTGACGTAGTTTTCGTCGAACGGCAGCGGGATGCCCCACTCCAGGCGTTCGCGCGGCCGGGAGATGCAGAGGTCGTTGAGCGGTTCCTTGAGGAACTCGAGCACCTGCTTCTGCCGGTAGGCCGGGAAGATGAAGTTCTCGTTCTTCGACAGAAACTCCACCAACCAGTCCTGATACTGCCGGAGTTTGAAGAAATAATTCGTTTCAGCGATCTCGGTCACCTCGCCGAAAATTTCCGGCCAGGTGCCGTCGGGGTTGCGGTCCTTGTCCTGAAGAAACTGTTCCTGCCGGGTTGAATAAAAGCCTTTGTACTCGGCTTGGTAGATCTCGCCCTTGTCGAAGAGTTGCTGCAGCACGGCGCGCACGACCTTTTTGTGCCGTTCCTCGGTGGTCCGGATGAAATCGTCGTTGGAAATGTTCAGGCGCGGGAGCAGCGCGCGGAACTCCGCACTGACCTCGTCGCAAAACTGCTGCGGCGGGATACCCCGTTTTTTGGCGCTAGCCTGGACCTTCTGCCCGTGCTCGTCCACGCCGGTGAGAAAATGCACGTGGTCGCCCATCTGCCGCCGGAAACGCGCAATGACGTCCGTCAGCACCTTTTCGTAGGCGTGGCCCAGGTGCGGCGAACCGTTCACGTAATCGATGGCGGTCGTGATGTAGAAGGACTTCATAAAAGGGGTGAGAAACTACCGCATCCGAGGCGTTTGTCGAAGATTTTGACGCGACATCGCCGGATTCACCCGTCAGCCTGATTGCGGCCTCCATGAACTCCCTTTCCCGCTCGCTCAGCCTGGCGCTCCTGATGCTCGCCATCTTCCTGAGCACCGCCCTGGCCATGCAGTGGTGGCTCCGGCGTGAATCGACGCGGTTGCAACACGAGACAGCCTCGGCCAAACAGCAACAACTGGCCGCATTGCTGAACCTTCTCCCCCCGGCGCCGGAAAAATGGGACCCGGGGTTTCAAGAAAGACTCGGCGACGCCCTCGGCGGACAAGCCTGGTTGGCCAGGACCGGCCCCGCCGGGGAAAAACCCGCCGCGCCGCCGGACGCCGCCATTGTGGAGTGTCCGCTCCCCGGCCATCCCGAATTCACCGTCCGCTTGACCTTCACCCCGCTCGCCGCCCAACGGCAGACGGCGCTGCAGGCGCGCATCCTGGCCGCCACCGTCCTCTGCGCCGTGTTTCTTCTAACGCTGTCCGTGCTGCTCGGATTGACGCGGCGCGAGCCGGCGGAAGGCCACACCCGAACCCCCTGGCGGCAGGCGTCGGCGGAAATGGGCGGGATGGAGCATCTGGCGCGCATTTCGGTCGAGCGCGGTCACGAGCTGCAGCGCGAATCGGGCGCCCGGCAAAGGGCCGAGGAGGATTTGGACCTGAGCCGATCGCTCCTGAACCGGTCGCAGGAGGAGCGCGCGCGGCTCGGCCGCGATCTGCACGACAACATCTGCCAGACGCTCTACGCCGTGAGCCTGACCCTCGAAAGCGTGCGCAAAAAAATTTCCGCGACCCCGGAAGTCTGGCAGCGGCTGGACCAGTCGATCGCGGAATTGCGCCGGCTGAACCAGGAGGTGCGCAGCTATTTGCGCGAGCTCGAGCCCCACGAGATCCATCGGCAGTCCTTTACCGAGGCCGTCCAACAAATGCTGAACGTCCTCCCCGGCGGTGGGGAACTGGCCATCACCCAGCAGTTCGACGAGGAGGCGGTGGCGCTGATCCGGCCGGTGCAGGCGGTGGAGGTGGTCAGCATTCTCCGCGAGGCCGTCAGCAACGCCGCCCGGCACGGCCACGCCCGTCACATCACCCTCCGCGCCGAATGCGACAAATCCACGATCGCGGTCGCGGTTCAGGACGACGGCACCGGTCTGGAAGGCTCGGCCCGGGCGCCGGGACACGGCCTCGCCAACATGCGGGCCCGCGCCGCGGCGCTCGGCGGCACGTTGCGCGTCGAGTCGGCGACCGGCAAGGGCACGCGCGTACTGCTGCTGCTGCCGGTGGTCTCCGCGACATGAACGCAGCCGCGGCCAGCAAACCCGTCCGAATTCTGATGATCGACGACAGTTCGATCATCCGGCTCGGCTTGCGCGCGGCACTCGAGGACCGTCACGAAATCTCCATCGTCGGCGAGGCGGGCACCGCGAAGGACGGCATTGCCGCGGCGGCGCAGTTCAAGCCTGATGTGATTTTGCTCGATCTCCGGCTCCCCGACCGGTCGGGACTGGAGGTCTGCAGGGAAATCCTCAAACACCGGAGCGATGCGAAGGTGCTGTTTCTCACCTCCTCCACCGAGGAGCGGAACGTGCACGAGGCGATCGGCGCCGGCGCCAAGGGTTATCTGCTCAAGGAAAGCGACAGCGACGCGCTGGCCCGCGCCATCCTCCGCGTGGCCGCAGGTCATTCCGTGCTGGATCCGACGCTGACCGACCATGTGCTCAACCTGATGAAGAATCCGCCCGGCGCGCGGCCGGCGGGGAAGCTGGCGCTGCTGTCGGCCCAGGAGCAGCGCGTGCTGGCGTTGCTGGCGGAAGGACTGACGAACAAGGAAATCGGCCTGCGGCTGAATCTGACCGAGAAGACCGTGAAGAATTATCTTTCGACCGTGTTCAGCAAGCTGGAGGTTGAGCGCCGCACGCAAGCGGCGGCGCTGTACCTGCAAGCGCAGGGCGACCGGACTTAACAAAAGCTTTACCGGAGTAGGGCCGAAAGCCTCCGTCCCGGCTAGAGGCCAATTAGTAGTCTCCAGCCTATCGCCGGATGAGACCAGATCTGCTAGGGTTCGGCCTTCAGCTTCCCGTCGCCCTTTAAAAACCCAGATGTATTCTCCCGACCCAAACTCGCCTCCCTCGCTGCGGTCCCAACGACGTACGTGTCACCGCCGGGCCATGACACTGATCGAAGTGATGTTTGCGCTGGGGATCTTCAGCCTGTTAGCGCTCGGGATTCTCCGCGCCTTTCTGCAAACCCGGCGATTGACTGAAGGAAGCGTCTATCAGAGCACCGCCCAGACAATTGCGATCGGCTACATGGAGCAATTGAAAACCACTTCCATCAACTCGATCAGGAATTCCAGCAGCGGCGTCGCCAACCTGGGCACCTCCTTTCCGATTCTGGCTTCCTTCGACAATCTTACCAACGACAACCTTTGGACCTCCACCGGGACACCGCCGACCTTTAGTTCGTCCCCTATGGGTATTACTGTTTCCGGAACCTACTATGCCCCGGGCGTCACCCCCTCTGGTGCGGGTTTTGTCGACAATCTCCGGTCGTTTGACATGTCGACTTCCACCACGACCACCACCGTGCTTGGCACGGCTGCCTTCACGAACGGATCCAGCCCTTCAAATTGGACCACCATCTGGCCCGGAGCCAACTCGACCTATCTTGCCGCCATGGACTCCAACGCAGTCGCTGTTGGAGGCACTCCCGCCGGCCCGCCCTATGATTATTCCACCCGTCACCCGGACAACAACGATCTGCACTTGAACATCTGGGTGTGGGTGGAGGACCTCAGCATAGCGGGCACGGCCAGCAACGTCTATCGGATCACGCTGATCTACACCTACCAATTCGTCGATGGCGGCCGGCGACGCTATCAGATGGGCGAACTCACCACGATTCGCTCAAGTGTGCCGAGCGCCGAATCACCTTTGCAAGGAGCCTGACATGTTGCGCCCCCCCCTTCGTTGTTCCCGCCAGCTTGGTTTCACCTTGGTCGAGACCCTCATCGCCATGGGCATCATGTTGCTGGCCCTCGGCGGAATTGTGCTGTTCCTTGCCCAGGAGCTGCGCGTTTATTACTACGACAGCAACCGTCTCTCGGTGAATCACGACATCCGGAAATTCACCCAGGATCTGGCCCGGGATGTGGACAGCGCCAGTTATTTCATGATTTTCCCGGACTACTCCACCAGGATTAGCGGGACCAAGGATGGTAATCTTGCCAATGGTGGTTCCGGCGATTTTCTCTTGCTGGTATCCAACGCTTATTGCGTGCTGGACGCGAGCGGCAATCCATCGGTCAACGGCACTGCTTACGCCGGCCTGACCGTGGGCACGAACTACATCTATCGGATGGTTGCCTACTACCGGGATACGACCGGCAGTACCACGACTCCTCCCACAGGACCGGTCCGGCGGGTCCAATACGATTTCGCGACTCCGGCCGATCCGACCGCCGCGGCCAACCAGCCCGCGCCTATTTCAACCCTTTTGAACAGCTTCCTGCCGACGAGCGCCCAGAGCTCGAACCCCATCGTCGTCCAGCTGGCACAAGGCCTGGCCGCCGGCACGCTGTTTTACAACTACGGGCAAGTCGCCGCCTTGGTGCGCGCCCAGATCCAGGAAAACGGCAACCTCAAGAACGCTGTCAACACCTACACCTTCACCGTCGCCCCCCGAGGCTGAAAACCTTCAACCCAACCGCCACAATGAACGTGAAACACCGACCGACCCGCCCGCAAGGGATTCGCGGCTCCGCCTTTATCTCTGTGATGATGTTCACTGCGATCCTGCTTTTGATCATGTCGGTGCTGCTCCGGCTTTCCCTCACCGAGCGGAAGCTGAACAAACGCAATGCCTATTGGCTGGAGGCCCGGAACGCGGCTGAGGCCCTCGCCGAGTACGGATTTTCCCAGGTCGCAACCCGGTACCAAAACATTTCCACTCCCCCGTCGTTCAATCCCGCGATCTCCACCTCGGCCCTGGCTTTGCCTCCGGCCACCGCTTTTACGGGCACCAACATCGACACCACCGCCTACTCCAGCGCCCATACCACGGGCTGGCAACTGCTCGCCGGCACCACCGGCCAGTACAGCTCGGGCAGCGCGGACGTCCTGATCAACCGCTTCGACCCGGCAAACAGCGCCGGTGACTCGCTCGCCGGATCAACGACCCGGATTCAAAACGTCCAGGTCCTGGCCAAGGCGACCTGCGTACCAACCGATGGATCCTCTCCCATCACCTGTTTCGTCCGGCAGACCGTTTCCGTTCGTTCGACCCCCATTTTCACGAATGCCATTTTCTATTTTGCCAACGACCTCGAGATCTTTCCTGGACCGGCGTTCGACATCTACGGACCGGTGCGGGTCAACGGCAACATGTTCGCCTCTTCCCAGGGCACGTCGCTGACCTTTCACGACACCGTCGCCATTTCCGGGGAACTCTATCACGCTTGGTCCAACCAAAACCCGGCCGCCGACGGCACCGGCTCTGAAGCCTTGGGCAGTGCCCCGGTCAGTTTTGCCACCAGCGTGAGCGGCAATACGCAGAAACCAATGCAGGATGCCATCTCCCATATCTGGGAAGACAGCACGAATGGCACCGACAGCAGTCTTTTTAGTTCGGGCCTCTATGTCGATCGGGTTACTGCGGCACTGAGCCAGCTCCAGACCAAAGCCTTGGCCGCCGTTAGCAGTGGAAGCACCACCTCCAACCAGGCGGCCTTCGATGTCTATGCCCACAATACTTGGAATGGGAATGTGCAGACTGGGTCGATGGGCATCATGCCGACAAGTCCGGTTTCTTACAACACACCGATCGATGCGGCCGGCGACCTGCCCGATCCCCATACGATGATCGAGCCACCCGCCCCGCCTCCGGCTGGCACTTACCAGAGCGCCTTGCAGCAGGTGGAGACCCAGAAAATGTCCACCCAGGCTAGTCTCTATATCAAAGTCAACTCGGCTGGCACGATCACAGCCTACGGTCCGCCGGCGGGAGTCACCGGCACCCCCAACGGCGGAGCGCTCCTCGGTACCCTGCCCGCCAACCTGGTCACGTATATTCCTTATTCCGCCTCGGGCAGCACGGTCACTTCCGGAATCTATGACCGCCGGCAAAGTGCCGGCGTGAACCTGGTGCAGATCGACATGGGCAAGCTGAAAGCCGCCTTGGACGTTCCGGCCGGAACTTCGGGCGCCGTCGCGTCCAACGCCATCAAAGACGCTTCCAACAATACCTGGGGCAACGGAGCCTCCGGCTGGAACGGCGGCATCTACGTCGACGTCCCCGAGCCGGCCTCTCCCGGCGCTGGCGTCACGCAGACGGCGGTTATTCTGTCCAATGGAACGGTGGCCAGCGGCAACAGCCTCCTTCCGACCACGAATAGTGTCCACGGCCTGACCGTCGCCACCAATGCCCCGGTTTACGTGCTCGGCAATTTCAACGCCGACGGAACGATCGCCACCGGCGCGACCGGGAGCGCGACCACTCCGGACAATGGCAACATCTCCTCGACCAGCGCGGAGGTGCCCGCCGCAATCTACGCAGACTCCATCACCTTGCTGTCGGACAATTATTTCGGCACTGGCTCAGGGGGTACTGGCTCCAATACAGTCCCCAGTGCCAACCTCGGATCCTCGTCCGCCCGCACCGTCGTTTCCTCTTCCTCCACGCCCAGCGCCTCGGGCGACATTGAAGTCGCAGCCGCCATGGTGACAGGGCTGGTCCCGACCACAAGCGGGGCTTCCAGCGGTGGCGTGCACAATCTCCCCCGTTTCTTGGAAAACTGGGGTGGCAACACCGTGGCCATCCGTGGCTCGATGATCGCGATGTACAATAGCAAAACGGCCATCGGACCCTGGTCCACCAACTATTACAGCCCCCCGACCCGTGTCTGGGGCTATGACAAACTTTTTCAGAATGGCAATTTCCCGCCCCTAACCTCCCGGACGCTGACCTTCCGCCGCATGCAATCCGGCATCACCACCACCTCAAGCCAGTATGCAACGGCCGTTAATACCCTCTGGGGCACGGGGATCTATCCCTGAGCTGCGCTGTGTGGCCGGAATTCAGAGAGCCAGATCCTTCGACAGTTGTTCCCAGGCCCGGGCGCGGTGGCTGATTTGGTTTTTCTCCGCCTCCGTGAGCTGCGCGTAGGTCCGGTTAAATCCCGCCGGGACGAAGATCGGATCGTAGCCAAAACCGGCGCCGCCCGCCGGAGCCAAGGCCAGCGTCCCCTCGCACCGGCCTTCAAAATTTTGCTCCCGCCCGTCGGGACCGAGCAGCACCAGCACGCACACAAAACGCGCCCCGCGCCAGCCCGCGGGCACGTCGCGCATGACCTCGATCAGCTTCCGCAGATTCGCCGCGCTGTCGTGCTGCGGCCCGGCAAAATAGGCCGACTCCACGCCGGGACCGCCGCCGAGCGCGTCGACGCATACTCCGCTGTCGTCCGCCAGCACCCAGGACCCGGGCGGCAGTATCGCCTGCAAGGCCACGGCCTTCTTGCGCGCATTGCCCGAAAAAGTCCCCGTGTCCTCCTCCACCGCGGGCATTCTGGCCGGGACGATTTCGATCGCCAGCCCCGAGGCGTTCGCCAGGTCCTGGAATTCGCGCGCCTTGTGGGCATTGCCCGTGGCCAGGTGGATTTTCATGTTAAGAAACGATATGCATGTGTAGGGCGGGGTCGCTGACCCCGCCTTTCCCTCGTTGATCGTGGCGACGTTCGCGGCGGGGTCGGCGACCCCGCCCTACAACGAAGCGGTGGTGCCGACAAAATAAATGACGATTGCTTCGGGAGCATGCCTCGCGGGGTGAGGGCACCCCGCCCACAGTTTTCAGAATGAAGACGCCGGCCCGACGCGGGAGTGAGCACCCCCTGCTCACAGGTTTCGGAATGAAGACGCGGGGCTGACGCGGTAATCATCACTCCCCCGGGACCCTCCGGTTGACCGCGGCTTCGTCCACCGCGAATTTCTCCGGATATTTCAGGAAACCGCGCATGAGCGAGTCGTCGCCGTGGATTTCGTGCCGCACCCGTTCCAGCCGGATGGCGGTGGCCAGCGTCTCCGTGCGCAGCCCGCGCAACAGGCTCTTGCCCTTGTCGTCGGCCAGCAGCACCGGCGCGTGGTAGGTGAAAAGATAATCCAGTTCCCGCGCCTGCAGCAATTCGCTCAGGAGCTGCGCGCCGCCCTCGAAGAAAACCCCCGTGATGCCCTCCTGCATGCAGCGCTGGCGGAATTCCGGGAAATTGACCTTGGGCGTCGGCCCGCCCAGCACCCACGTCTTCACGCCGAGCGCGTTCAGCTTGCGCACGTAGCCCAGCCCACCGTGCGAGGTGGTGACCACGATGGTGCGGTCGCGAAACTCGTCCGTATACACCGCGGGCATGGATTTGTCCAAAACGGTGCGCAACAGGCCGTCGAACACGAAACGCCACGGACACCATTCCGTCCCGGCCGTGCGCGCCGTCAGCCGGGGATTGTCCGCCCGCACCGTGCCGGCGCCGACCGCGATCGCGGGAAAATACCGGCGCCAGTGGTGGCCGTTGGCCCGGGCCAGTTCGCCGGTGATCCATTTCGAGTCGCCGGTGCGGGTCGCCACCTTGCCGTCCAGCGTGACACCGGACTTGGCGGCGAAGAGCGGCCGGCCTGTGGTGATGCAGTGGTTGAAAATCAGGTTCAGGTCGGTGCACTCCTCCGCCAGCACGCCGCTGGTCACCGTCACGCCGTCCGCCCGCAACACTTCGAAGCCCCGGCCGGAATGCGCGGGATTCGGATCCGCGGTGCCCACGACCACGCGCGTCAATCCCGCCGCCACGATCGCCTCGGTGCAGGGCCGAGTGCGCCCGTGCGTGCAGCATGGTTCCAACGTCACATAAAGCGTCGCGCCCGGCTTCGGCTTCCGTCCCAGCGCCCGCAGCGCGCTGACCTCCGCGTGCGGCTCTCCGGCGCGGGCATGGTGTCCCTCGGCGACGATCTCGCCCCCCTCGACGATCAGCGCTCCGACCAGCGGATTGGGATGGGTGTCGCCCCAGCCGCGCCGCGCCACCTCGAGCGCGCGCCGCATGAAATGTTCGTGCTTTTCGCCGGAGTTCATGCGGAAGGGGTCCAACACCTCGAAGCTCGCTTCGGCTTGCTTGAGATGGAGGAGCCTGCTTGCAGGCGATTCAGAGCGCCCCGTGGCACGGGTCTCCCGACCCGTGGTTCTGTCAACTCACGGGTCGGGAGACCCGTGCCACACGAATCGCCTGCCAGCAGGCTCCTACAAAAAGACGAAGAAACAGCGGACATGAAGAGTTGGTTTTGGTCGAGTGCCTCGGGGCTTGTCCTCGGGTCGTTTATTCGGAAAGGCGCGACGAGTCGGCCGGGACGTATGGGTTGCCCTCTTTCTCGTCGCCTACCGTCGTTCTCGGACCGTGCCCGGGAAAGACCACGGTCGCGTCCGGCAGCGTGTAGATTTGCGTGCGGATGGACCGCGCGAGAACCTCGAAATCACCGCCCGGAAAATCCCACCGGCCCACACCGCCGTTGAACAGCGCATCGCCGACGAAGGCCGACCCGGCGGCGGCGGCGTAAAAGAGCACGTTGCCCGGACAATGCCCGGGCACATGGCGCACTTCAAACTCGGTGCCGAGCGCTATCAACCGGGTGCCCGGCTGCAGCCAGGTATCGACCGTCACGCCTTCGAGACCGAGTTTTTGTCCCATATATCCTTCCATGATTTCCGGGGTTTCGATCAGGGCCCGGTCGGCCGCGTGCGCGCGCACGTGCGCCCCGGTGGCCCGCTTCACGCGAGCGGCGTCCTGCATATGATCCCAGTGACCGTGGGTCAGCCAGAGCTCCCGCAGCACGCAGCCCTCCCGCGCCAGCACCGGCTCGATTTTCGCCAGGATATCGCCGGGCGCGTCGATCAGCACCGCCTCGCCCAGCCGCGCCTCAGTCAGCAGGTAACCGACCGTCTGGATCGGGCCGGAAGGCAGGGCGTGTATGTTCACACCCCATTTTCGTGCACTCCCGCGTCGGCGTGCAACTTCAAAGGAAGGTGGAGCCCGACCTCCGGGCGGGCTGGTGCGGTCACGCAGGGAAAACCGGCCACGGAGGTCCGGTTCCACCTCGTTTCAATTGCATGATTCGATGAGCTCCGATTGCAGGACACGCAGCCAGCCCATCGGCGCCGGCGTCCGCCCATTCTGGGTTTCATCAGCGCGGTAAAGATCCACAGAGCAAGCTGCGAGCCGTTTGACCAAACCAACACCGACTCTCCATGTTGGCCATTTCTTCGCCTTTTGGTAGGAGCCTGCTTGCAGGCGATTCGCTTGGCACGGGTCTCCCGACCCGTGAGTTGCCAGAGCCACGGGTCGGGAGACCCGTGCCACAGCGCACTGTGAATCGCCTGCAAGCAGGCTCCCACATCTCAAACAAGCCGAAGGTTCCCCAGAGACCGGGCCACCAACCGCGCGGCGTACGCGCGCCGGAGTCAGCTCTTGGCGGCGAACGCGCGCTCGATGGTCTGCAACAAAACCGCCGCAGGATAGGGCTTGGTCAGGAACAAGGAAACCCCGAGTGCCGCAAACTCCTTCGCCTTGTGCTCCGATCCCAGCCCACTGGTCGCGATCACCGGGATTTGCGGGTCGAGAATGCGCAGCGTCCGCACCAGCTCCACCCCGCCCATGCCCGGCATCATGACGTCCGTCAAAAGGAGTCGGGCGGCACTGTTGTTTTCGATGTAGATCCGGATCGCGTCCTCGCCGCCACTGGCGGCCAGCACCCGGTAGCCATGGCTCTCCAACACCGTCTTGGTCGTTTCCCGGATGGGCGCCTCGTCGTCGACCACCAAAATCAACTCGCCATGTCCGTCCGGCACCGGAGGCTCTTCTTCGGCCACCGCGCCGGCCTGGCTTTCGACAATGGCCGGCAGATGGATTTTGAAAGTCGTCCCTTTGCCGAGCAAACTGTCGACGGTCACAAAGCCGCCATGGCTTTTGACGATGCCGAGGACCGTAGGCAGGCCCAGACCGGAGCCTTTACCGATTTCCTTGGTCGTGAAAAAAGGCTCGAAGATACGCGTAAGATTTTCCGAGGCGATTCCCTGCCCGGAGTCGACCACGGAAAGGACGACATACGGCCCGGGTTTCGATTGCGGATAACTGACCAGCTCCGGTTCGGTCAGCCACACGTTGCCGGCACTCAGCGTCAGTTCGCCACCCTCGGGCATGGCATCCCGGGCATTGACGCAAAGGTTCATGATCACCTGATGAATCTGCGTCGCATCCGCGGTGACGCACCACAGATCGGCCGGGGTGTTCTCGACGATCTTGATATCGCGGGGAAACGTTTCCTGGATCAGGTGCAACATCTCCTTGATCAGGTGACGGCACTGGACCGCGACCCGCCGGCCGTCGATGCCGCGACTGAAGGTCAGAAGCTGGCTGATGATGCTGGAGCCGCGCTTGGCGCTTTGCTCGATCAGCCCTAGCATCTTTCGGTCCTGGGCGTCCTTCATGTTCTCCTTGAGCAAACCGGCCGCGATCAGCACTGGCGTCAGGATGTTGTTCAAATCGTGCGAAATGCCGCTGGCCAGCGTGCCGATGGCCTCCAGCCGCTGGGCACGGAGGAACTTTGTCTCCAGTTCCTTGCGCTCGGTGATTTCCATCACCGTCCCTTCGCAGTGCACCGGACCGATGGTGTGACGAACCAGCTTGGCGTTGGAGGAGATCCAGATCAGGCTGCCGTCCTTCCGGCTCATCTGCGCCTCGAAGCCCGTGACCGCCCCCTGTTCGGCCAGGAGGGCTTTCAGCTGGGCTCTCCGCTCGGGATCGGAATAGAGCAGTTCGGTGATGTCGCGGACCTTCGCGATCATTTCCTCCGCCGAGTCGTATCCCGCCAGGCGGGCGAGGGACGGATTGGCCGCCACCAGTCCCCAGTCGGGCGCGGCTTGGTAGATGCCCTCGATGGCGTTCTCGAAGATGCCCCGGTACCGAGCCTCGGCGTCGGCCAGCGCCTGCTTGGTCTGGGCCCGTTCGCGCCGCAACCGGCTCTGCAGGATGACCCGGTTCACCGCCATGCCCAGCCGTGTCAACCGGTCCTTCAGCAGATAATCCGCCGCTCCGTGCTTCATGGCCTCCACCGCGGCCTCTTCCCCGATCGTCCCCGACACGATGATCAGCGGGATTTCCAGCTCGCTCAGGCTGATCAGCTCCAGGGCTCGCATCCAGTTGAATTGCGGCATGTGAAAATCGCACAGAACCACATCGAGCCCGGGGTGGAGGGCGGCCAGGTACGCCAGATCCGTATCGACGCGTTTCCAATTCGGTTCAAACCCGGCCCGGCGCAACGCCCGCAGGATCAGCTCCGCATCGATCGGATCATCCTCGGCCAACAGGACGTTGAGGGGCTGGGTCATGGGATCAGGCCGGCGGCTTGGGTGGCTGGTTCATAACCAGCCAGTAGAGCCCCAGCTGGTGCACCGTTTCGTTGAATTGCTCGAAGTTCACGGGCTTCACGATGTAGCTGTTGACCCCCAGCTGGTAGCTCTCCACCACATCCCGCTGCTCCTTCGAGGAAGTCATCACCACCACGGGAATCATCCTCGTCCGGGGATCGCTCTTGATCCGGCGCAACACCTCCAGGCCGTCGACCTTGGGCAGCTTGAGGTCGAGCAGGATCACCGTGGGCGGCCGGTCTGGGTTCCGGTCGGCGTGGGGTCCGGTGCGAAAAACATAGTCCAGGGCCTCCGCTCCGTCCCGGGCGACCTGGACATGATTCACGACGCTGGCCTTGCGCAACGCCCGGAGCGTCAGCTCCAGATCCTGCGGGTCGTCTTCCACCAGCAACAGTTCAACGGCATTGGTTTCGATCATAAGGATGGTTCTCCTCCGAGGGTGAAATGAAACGTGGCGCCGCGATCCACGACCGCCTCGGCCCAAACGCGCCCGCCGTGACGGTGGACGACCCGCTGCACGATGGCGAGTCCGACGCCGGTGCCCTCGAACTCCTCCGCCCGGTGGAGCCGCTGGAAAACACCGAACAGTTTGTCCGCATAGGCCATGTCGAAGCCCGTGCCGTTGTCGCGGACAAAAAAGACGTCGGCGCCGTCCTGATGGCGACAGCCGATCTCGATCTCCGCCCGTTCGCGCCGGCGGGTGTATTTGAGTGCATTCGAGAGCAGGTTGATCCAAACCTGCCGGAGCAGGACCTCGTCACCCTTGCACGCGGGCACGTCGCCGACCTTGATCTCAACTATCCGCCCTTGTCGCTGGGAATCCAATTCCCGGAGGACGTCCTCCACCAGTTCCTGTGTGTTAATCATCCGTTTTTTCAGCGGCTGGCGGCTCAGGCGGGAAAAGGTCAGCAGGTCATCGATCAAGGTGCCCATGCGTTCCGCCCCGCTGCGGATCGTCAGCAGATAACGCCGGGCTTCCTCCGGCAGTTGCGGACCGAAATCCTCGATCACGGCCTGGGAGAAACCGTTCATCGCCCGCAACGGGCCGCGCAGGTCGTGCGAAACGGAGTAGGAAAATGCCTCGAGTTCCGCGTTGGCCGCTTCCAATTGGGCGGTGCGCTCGGCGACCCGCTGTTCCAGCTGGGCGTTGAGCAACCGGACCGCCTCCTCCGTCCTTTTCCGTTCGGTGATGTCGGCGCGGATGGCGACATATTGACGGGGCCGGCCCTGGGCGTTGAGAAACGGCACGATCGTTGTGTCCACCCAGTAGACCGAGCCGTCCTTGGCCTTGTTCTTGATCTCCCCCTGCCAGACCCGGCCCTGCCCGATCGTGGCCCACAGGTCCCGGATGAATTCCTTCGGGTGGTGTCCGGAGTTGATGAGGCGGTGGTCCTGGCCGATGAGCTCTTCGCGCGTGTACTTCGAGATCGCACAGAACTTGTCGTTCACGTAACTGATCTTCCCCTGGGGATCGGTGATCGCCACGATCGCGTGCTCGTCCAGCGCGGCCCGCAGATCAGTCACCTCCTTGAGCGACGCCCGCAACTCTTCGTCCACCCGCCTGCGTTCGGTGATATCGCGGATCATCCCCAGCAGATTGCCGTCGGGCATCATCGTCGCGATGACTTCCGCCGGGAAAACAGAACCGTCCCGGCGACGGAACTGCCATTCCCGATTATAGTCGGATCCGGCCTTGATCACGCTCAGGGCCGGCCCGATGTGCGTGATCTCCGCCTCGGCCACGATTTCCGAGGAGTGCATTCCGACCAGCTCCCGGTAGGTGTAACCAAGCATCCGGCACATGCTGGCATTGGCATCAACATAGCGGGCCTCCGGATCGGCGATCAGGATGCCATCCGGCGCATAGTCGAAGAGTGTCCGGTAGCGCGCCTCGCTCGCACGCAGGGCCACCGCCGCCCGCTTCCGCTCGGTGATGTCGCGGGCGATCTTGGATGCGCCCACCACCCGTCCTTCGGCGTCCTTGATCGGCGAGACCGTCACCGATATGTCAACGGGCCGTCCATCCTTCCTCAGCCGGACCGTTTCAAGATGCCGCACCGGCACACCCTGCGAAACCTGCGCGATGATGTCCGCCTCCTCGGCCACGCGGTCCGGCGGGATGAGGCGAACGATCGGGGTGCCGACCATTTCCGCGGCGGTGTACCCGAAAATATTTTCCGCCGCCGGATTCCAGCTCGTGATATTGCCCTCCAGGTTCTTGCCGATGATCGCATCGTCCGACGAAGCCACGATCGCCGCGACGGTCCTGACCGCCGCCTCGGCCCGGCGGCGCTCCGTCAGATCGCGCATGACGCTCAGATAGCAAGACTCGCCCGCCAGGGTGACCGTTCGCGTCGACAGGCTGAACGGCACTTGCTGGCCTTCGCTCAATCGCAGGGTTGTCTCGTAGTCCAGACATTCACCTTGCCGCTCGAGCACCTGCATAAACTTGAGCCGGTCCTCTTCGCTGAGCCAGTCGGAATACTCCCGGGTCCGCGTGCCCACGACTTCGCCCGGCGACCGGCCCCACACGCGGCAGAGGGCCTCGTTGGCGCGAATGACCGTGCGGTCGGACACCCGGACGATCGCCAGGCAATCCGGGCTCAGCCGGAAGGCTTCCGAGAAAATCTGTTCGCTCTTCTGCAGCGACTCGTTGATCCGGGCCAGCTCCACCGTTCTTTCCCGGACCCGCATTTCCAGGCTTTCGTTCATTTCGCGCAGCCGGGTTTCGGCTTGCTTGCGCTCGGTGATCTCCGTCTGCAAGGCCGCATTCGCCTCGTTCAATTGCGCGGCGCTGGGCAGGGTCAGCGCCCGCGGCACCAGCCGGATCAGCAAAACCGCCGTCGGCACCGAAGCCAGGGCCGTCAGGCCTTTGACACTCCCGGACAGCCAGTAGTTCGCATGCCAGATGTTCCAGATCTCCAGCAGGTGCGTCGTGCCACACGCCAGAATGAACACGGCGAAACACACAAACAGCCAGTGAAACTTCAGGTCCTTCCGCCGGCGGACGAAATACAGCAGGGTGAAGGGGATCGAATAGTAGGCCAGGACGATGAGCGCATCCGAGACGGCGTGCAGCGTGATCAGGCTGGGCGTCCAGAGATAGCAATGCCCGTGCGGCATGAACGGGCTGCTATCGGAAAAATTCGCGAAGGACATTTTTCAGCTCCATTTTGGTTGGCGAGGCAGTGGTGAGGCACGAGGTGCACAGAAACGCCAAGCTGGACCGAGCCGTCGCTCGGCGGCGGCTCAGTCAGCGTGAAGTAACGGAGTAAAAGGAGTAAGTTCCGGAGCCGAGGGCCGATCCGGACTGGGGCAGGCTATCCCGTTTGGGTCTTCGGGCGTCCAGACGCCGGTTGGGACAAGACCCAATGAAAGTTCAGTTTGGGAGTAATTCGGCTGAAAGCTTCGAAATCGACCGGCTTGATAATGTAGTTTTTCGCCCCCAAGCGGCCGCATTCGATGACGTCGCGATCTTCCTGGGAACCCGTCAGCATGACCACGGGAATCGCTTCCAAGAGCTTGTCCTCCTTCATCTGGCGCAGCACTTCAATGCCGGAAATTCCCGGCAGTTTCAGGTCGAGCAAAACCAAATGCGGCCGGTTGGACGCCACCTTCTCGTAGCGGCCGCGGCGGAAAAGATAGTCGAGCGCTTCCTCGCCATCCCGGACGACCTTGACCGGATTGGCAAATTTCACCCGCTTGAAGGCCCGAAGAGTCAGTTCTTCGTCGGTGGCATTGTCCTCCACGAGCAAAATCTCCCCCAACGGGATCTCAAGCGTCGCGCCCGGGCCGGCCTCCAAAGGCGGGAAAGAGCTCTCTTCACTGGCCACGGAAAGCAGGCTCGCCACCGAAACTTCAAGCGCCTTGGCCAGATTTACAATGCTCCGCAGAGTGATATTCCGCGAGCCTCGCTCAATGTCGGCGATGTAAGTGCGATGCATGTCGGCCCGCCAAGCCAGCTCCTCTTGAGTGACTCCGAGTCGGGACCTCTGCATCCGGATTGCGGACGCCAGCCTGCCCTGTATTGATAAGGGTCCGCCAGTGGAGTCGGATTTGGAAGTCACTTTCATCAGTTTATCATGATTATCAGTTACATCAACAGACTAGCAGTGACATTCCGCCCGTTCAGTGTCTAGTTTTTGTACACGAAATACCTCATAATACAACCATTCTATTATCTGGGCATCCCTGCTCAAATCCTCTCTGCCACAGGCTAATACCTTCCGACCGGTCCCGCCTTTGAAGCAGATTCCGGAGATGAGGGCAATCCGACGACTGGAGTCGGTCTGCATATTCGCAGAGGGAACGTGGAAATCCCCCTAATCAATGGTTGAAAATACCGAATTCCGACCACGCTCACCGGTTTGAGAGCCCGATGAACAGCAGTCGCAACTCACCCGTGATGCTAGCCCTAAGCCCTGATTTTGCAAACACTTTGGCGGGCCACCCCAATCCGGCCGCCGTCGAACGCCCCGAAACTTTGCTCTCGCCGCCAAGCCCGCTGTCCTTTGTTTTCTGTTCTCCGTTTTCTGCAATGACCTCCGCCCAGATCCGCCAGTCGTTCCTCGATTTCTTCGCGTCGAAACAGCACGCGATCGTTCCGTCGTCGTCCCTCATGCCGACGGCCCCCAACCTGCTGTTCACGAACGCCGGCATGAACCAGTTCGTGCCCTACTTCCTCGGCGACCAGCCCGCCCCGTGGAAGCGCGTGGCCGACACCCAGAAATGCATCCGCGCCGGCGGCAAACACAACGATCTCGAAGACGTCGGTTTCGATACCTACCACCACACGATGTTCGAGATGCTGGGCAACTGGTCCTTCGGCGACTACTTCAAAAAGGAATCGCTGACCTGGGGCTGGGAATTGCTGACCAAGGTCTGGGGCATGCCGCCCAAGCGTCTTTTCGCCACGGTCTACTCGCCCGACAAATCCAAGGGCGATCCGTCCGACTTCGACCAGGAGGCCTACGACATCTGGGCCGGCATCTTCCGGACCGCCGGTCTCGATCCGGCCCTGCACATCGTCAACGGCAACAAGAAGGACAATTTCTGGATGATGGGCGACACCGGCCCCTGCGGCCCGTGCTCCGAAATCCATTTCAACCTGCTGCCCTCCGATGACGAGTCCGCCGGGCGCAAGCTGGTCAACTCCTCCAGCCCGCGCTGCATCGAAATCTGGAACCACGTTTTCATCCAGTTCAACGCGAACGCTGACGGCACCGTTGTCCCGCTCGCGGCCAAGCACATCGACACCGGCATGGGCTTCGAACGCGTCGCCGGCATCCACGCCACGACGAACGGTTTCAAGGATTTCACGAAAGACCCCTCGAACTACAATGCCGACGTCTTCAAGCCGACGTTCGACAAGGTCGCCGCGCTCTCCGGCAAGACTTACACCGGCACCGTCCCGACCGAGCGCACCGGCCTCAGCGAGCAGCAGCAGATCGACATTACCTTCCGGGTCCTCGCCGACCACGCCCGCTGCGTGTCGTGCGCGATCGCCGACGGCATTCTCCCCGGTAACGCCGACCGCAACTACGTCATCCGCCGCATTCTCCGTCGCGGTATCATGTACGGCCGCAAAAACCTCGGCCTGCACGGCGGCTTCTTCGAGCAACTAGTCGCCCCCGTGATCGAATCCCTCGGCGATGTCTTCCCCGAGCTCAAGACCCAGCGAGTGATGATCGAACGCGCGATCCGCGCGGAAGAACAATCGTTTGGGAGCACTCTTGACACTGGACTAGGTCGCTTCGAACAGAAGCTCGCTCTTCGGGCCGTGAATTTCCTCCACGCCTTTCAAGATGGTGGCATCTCCCGTGAAGCGGTGAATTCGATCACGCAGAATCGCGCTATCCTATGGAAAGTTTATGCAGCTCTCGTAAGCCTGCCGACTGGCAAGATTACATCAGCTGCTGTTGCCGACGTGATGCAAAATACAGGAGTGAGCGTTTCGCCGAGCAAAGTTCCGCAGGGTGTCGAGTTACTTGTCGCTAACCTTAAAATCTTTGACGGTTTGGAAACTTTTGAGCTCTACGATACCTACGGCTTCCCTTTGGACATGACCCAGCTCCTCGCTGCAGAGCGCGGCCTAACGGTCGACACGGCAGCGTTTGATGTTGAAATGGAAAAACAGCGCGAGCGCGGCCGCGCCGCTCGCAAGACCGACGTCATCGTCGGCGCCACCGAGGGCGAGACCGCCGCCGAAGCGACCAAGTTCGTTGGCTATACCGTCGATTCTGTTCATTCTGTCCACGCCAGGCTCGTCGACGTCGTGAAGACCGAAAAGGACACCTTCCTCGTGTTCGACCAGACTCCCTTCTACGCCGAAATGGGCGGCCAAATCGGTGATTCAGGCGCCGCCTTGATCGACGGTGTGGAGTTCAAAATCTTCGACTGCGTGAAGGACAAATCAGGACGGCACTTGCACAAGGTTACTTCGGCGGAAACTCCAAACGCCGATAGCCAGACGCCAAAAATTGGGGCAGCCGCAATTCTTCAGGTGGATGTGCAGCGCCGCCGCGCTATCAGCCGCCACCACTCCTCCGCGCACCTCATCCACTGGGCCCTGCGCAAAATGCTTGGCACGCACGTCCGCCAGTTCGGCACGCACAAGACCGCCGACCGGATGCGCTTCGACTTCACCCATTTCGAGGCCCTGACCTCCGCCCAGATCAAGGAGTGCGAACAGCTCATCAACGAAAAGATCCTGGAAAATTCCCGCGTCATCACCGCCGAGATCGAATACGCCAAGAAGCCCGACGACGTCCTCGCCTTCTTCGGCGATAAGTACGGCAAGTATGTCCGCCTGGTCGACATCGGCGGCTTCTCCAAGGAGCTCTGCGGTGGCACCCACGTCAGCTCCACCGGCGAGATCGGGTTGATCAAAGTTGTCTCCGAAATGGCCATCGCCGCCGGCACCCGCCGTATCGAGGCCGTGGCCGGGCAGGCGGCTTTCGACTTCGTGGCCCACAACGATGTCGCGCTGAAAGCGGTGAGCTTAAAGCTGAATGCCGGAACGTCCGACGTCTTGCAAAAACTCGAGACTGTTCTCGTGCACCAAAAGGAGCTGGAAAAGAAATTGAAGGCCTTCGAAGCCAAGGCCTCCGCTGGACTCGCCGACGAGCTCGTGGCCCAGGCTTCCACCAAGGACGGTCACAAATGGGTCTCCGCAGTCGTCACCACCGAATCGCCGGATTCGCTCCGCTCGCTCGGCAGCCAGGTGTTGAACAAGCTCGGCGAAGGCGTGGTCACGCTCGGTGCCGCGTTCGGTCCCGACAAGGTCAGCGTCGTCGCCTTCTGCTCGCCCGCGGCCATCAAGGCCGGCGTGCAGGCCGGCAAGCTCGTGGGTGAGCTCACGGCCAAGCTCGGCGGCAAGGGTGGCGGCAAGCCCGACTTCGCCATGGGCGGCGGGAAAGAGCCCGGCAAATTGGCGGAAGCGCTGGCGCTGAAGTAGGTTGCGAGCTCGCCTCGCAACGCAGCGCGACCGGCGCGCCACCCACCGCCCCTGTAGGAACAGAGGTAACCACTAATTAGTTTCGCCAAAGACGAAACTTTGAGACACCCCTCCGACTGATCGTCTCCGGGACTAGTTGCGGGGTCTGCTGATCGCAGACCGGGAGGTCGGGCAGCGATCGGATCGTAGGTGGCGAGCCCGTCTCGCCACGATCGTTGCGCGGCAAGCGCGCAACCTACCGCCCCTGCGGGGCATGTGTCTGCGATCAGCAGACCCCAAAGTAAATCAGCGGCGACGATCAGTCGTCACGCACCTTAAAGGATTCATCCATCGATGAATCCATTAGTGGTTCAAACCCTCTTTGGGATTTTGCATCGGTTCTGCATTTTCCCATCAGCGCATGCCATCCATCACGGGTCAGGAGACCCGTGCCACAAAGAATCGCCTGGGCGCCGGCACCGACAAGATCGCGGCGTCAAGCCGCTCCTACACGATCTGCCATATCCACCCGACCTGCGGCGGCGGTGAATAACTTTGCATTTCGGGACTGGATAAATTCGCGGAAATTGCTAGTTTTCGGGCCATGGACCTGCGCTCCATCGTCAACGATATCTGCGACCAGGCGGATGAATTCCTGCCTGACGTTCGCAAGCGTGACGAGGCCAAGGCGGGCATCGCGGAATGGCTCACAATGCACCACCTGAAGCTGCCGCCCGCCGACAAGAAGGCGGTCATCGAACAGTCCATGCGCATTTTGGAGGAAGAGGGGTTTTTTGAAGGTGTCGCCGGCGGACGCACGGGAGATGACGAGGACCTCGACGGATTCGAACGGGAGTGAGTGTGCCGCCCGGCCGTGAGGGCCGCTGTGGTCGGCCGAAGTTGCGATGCGAACCAAAGCCAGCTAGACTGGCCGCATGGTCACCTACAAAACCCCCGATCTCACGCAGCATCCACCCCGCAGCCCGCGCATCCGCCTCGGCGGCTATATCGTGCTCCCGCGCATCCTCGACAAGGCCCGGGCCCATCTCGCCGGCAAAACCGGAGAATACAAATGGAACAACCCGATCGATCAGCGTCTGTTCACCTTTCTGGGCGTGACGGCCGAGGCGTTTCTCGCCGCCGTGCAAAGCGGGAAGAGCGACTCGGATATGCTCGCCTGGGTCGAAGCCCATGCCAAACCTGCCCGACAGGCGTGGGAAATCGCCGCGTGGAGTCACTGGCTTGAAAACCTCGCCCCCGGCGACGCCCGAAGGCACGGCGTCTTCGCCGAAGAGATCAAGCAGCTCTGCCCCGCGCGCGAAGACATCCGAACGATTTTCGACCGGTTGGACATGGACGACTACGTGACCTTCGGCGGGGCGGCGTAATGGCGAAATCGGCCTTCTATCCGCAGGCGAGTTAGAAATGTGGGCTGGGTGCCCCCACCCCGCTGCTTTCAGCTATCGCAGCGCGTGCCTCGCGGGGTGAGGGCACCCCGCCCACAACAACCAGACGAGCTCGAGCGGGCGCTGCAAGACTGCGCCCCTGCGCTACAATCAAAGCCCGCTCGGACTTTGGTTAGATGGAGGGTCCGTCTCCCGACGGACCGCGGCCCCGCTTTGAAAGAATAGAGGTCCATCCGCTTCGCTCCGGCAACTGAAGTGTCTTTCTTTGTAGGAGCCTGCTTACAGGCGACCATCAGGACGTGGCCCGGGTGGCCCCCCCCCCGTGCCCAAGCTCACCGGGCGGGGGGCCCCCCCCCCCAAAGGTCGCCAGCAAGCACGCGCCGAACAAATTCCTCAAAAAAC